>CAUTRF010000042.1:0-17729 GCA_963540795.1 uncultured Actinomyces sp. | reverse complement strand
GAGATCTTCTCCATCGGAGCCATGCGCACGAGCAGGCGCTTCTCGCCCAGGCCGAAGCGGATGCGGGCCACGGTGCGCGGCCCCTCGCCTTCGATGCCGGTGACGGTGCCGGCACCCAGGGTGGCGTGCTTGATGCGGTCGCCGACCTTGAGGGAGAGCACGGGCTTATCCTCGTCGGGCTTGGCGGCGGGAGCCACGCCCATGCGCGTCACCTTGCGCACCCCTGCAGGCTGCGCGGAGGCACCACCACGTCCGGAGCCGAAGGCACCCGTGTCGGTGTCACCCCACGGGTCGCGCCCCTCGGAGCGACGGGAACGGCCGTAGGAACCCGAGCCGTACGATCCTGACCCGTAGGACCCGCCGTAGGACGCGCGCATGCGCTCCCCCGACGTGGCCGCACGGCGCACGTCGAGGAGCTCGGCGGGGATGTCGTCGAGGAACCGCGAGGGTGGCATCTCCTGGGGCGTTCCCCAGGCACTGCGCACGGCCGCGCGCGTCAGGTAGAGGCGTTCGCGCGCACGCGTGATCGCCACGTACGCCAGGCGACGTTCCTCCTCCAGCTCGCTCTCGTCGCCGAGGCTGCGCTGGTGCGGGAAGGTGCCGTCCTCCAGGCCGGTGACGAACACGACCGGGAATTCGAGGCCCTTCGCGGTGTGCACGGTCATGAGGGTGACCTGCCCGCCGCGCTCGCCCTCTGCGGGCACCTGGTCCGAGTCGGCCACGAGGGCGACGCGCTCGAGGAAGTCCGCGAGAGTTCCACCCGGAGCATCGGCCGCGAAGGCTCCCGCGACCGAGTGCAGTTCCGCCAGGTTTTCCACGCGCGAGGCGTCCTGTGGGTCCTCGCTGCGGCGCAGCTCCGCCAGGTAGCCGGTGCGGTCCAGAACCTCTTCGAGGATGTCGGCCTGCGACGCGCCTCGGGCCTCCGCGGCGCGCAGGGTTTCGATGAGTCCCCAGAATGCTGCCGCCGACTTGGCGGCGCGCGGGGTGATCCCGAGGACCTCGGGAGCCGTCTCAGCAGGGGACGAGGCCGGGGCCGCGCTCTCATCCACACTGTCACGAGCACCCGGGTTCTCCCCCGCCGCATCGCCCGAGGAAGCGGAAACCGAAGGGTCAGCCGAGGCCTCGTCCGGGAAAGAAGAGCGTGCGAGCGCGTCGACGTCGATCCCCTCGCCCTCACCCGCGGGGCAGCCCGCGCGCAGCCACAGGTGGCGCAGGGCCGCACCGAAGGAGATTCCGTAGTGGGCGGCGTGCGAGGCGATGGCCTCTTCAGCCTTCGCGCCGATGCCACGCTTGGGGACGTTGAGGACGCGGCGGGCCGCGACCGTGTCGTCGGGGTTGGAGATGACCTGCAGGTACGCCAGGGCGTCCTTGATTTCGCGGCGCTCGTAGAAGCGGGTGCCGCCGACGACGCGGTACGGGATGCCCTGGCGCACGAGGAGTTCCTCCAGCGCGCGGGACTGCGCGTTCGTGCGGTAGAAGACCGCGATGTCGCCCCATTCGACGCCGGAGTCCGCGAGGCGGTCGATCTCGCCGACGACAAAGCGGGCCTCGTCGTGCTCGGAATCGGCGGCGTCCAGGGTGATGAGCGCGCCGTCGCCCGAGGCCGTCCACAGGTTCTTCGCGCGGCGCCCCGTGTTGCGGGCGATGACAGCGTTCGCGGCCGACAGGATGTTCTGCGTCGAGCGGTAGTTCTGCTCGAGCAAGATCGTGCGCGCACCCGTAAAGTCGCGTTCGAACTCCTCGATGTTGCGGATCGTGGCACCCCGGAAGGCGTAAATCGACTGGTCGGAGTCGCCCACGACCGTCAGCTCGGCGGGCGTCACCCCATCAGATCCATCGCCCACGAGGGCACGCACGAGGACGTACTGCGCGTGGTTCGTGTCCTGGTACTCGTCGACGAGGATGTGGCGGAAGCGGCGGTGATAGTGCTCGGCGATCAGCGGGTTCTCGCGCAGCAGGTCGACCGTTCGCATGATGAGGTCGTCGAAGTCCAGCGCGTTCGAGGCGCGCATGCGCTTGTCGTACTCGACATAGGCGTCCGCGACGATGCGCGAGACAGGGTCCTTGCCCGCCGTCTGGGCGTAACGCGCCGGGCCGATCAGCTCGTTCTTCGCGTCCGAAATGCGCGCCGCCACCATCTTTGGGGTGAAGCGCTTGATGTCCACGTCTTGAGCCTTCAGGACCATCTGGATGAGGCGCTGGGAATCCTGCGCGTCGTAGATCGTAAACGACGAGGAGAGACCGGCCGCCTCGTGCTCGTAGCGCAGCAGGCGCACGCACGCCGAGTGGAAGGTCGACACCCACATGCGGCGCGCATCGTCTCCCACGAGGCCGCCCGCGCGCTCGCGCATCTCGGCGGCAGCCTTGTTCGTGAAGGTGATCGCCAGGATCTCCCCAGCCCGCGCGCGTCCCGTGGCCAGCAGGTAGGCGATGCGGTGCGTGAGGACGCGCGTCTTGCCGGAGCCCGCGCCCGCCAGGATCAGCAGGGGCGAGCCCGCGTGCGTCACGGCCTCGCGCTGGCGATCGTTGAGGCCGCGCGTCAGCGACTCGGGGTCCACGCCCGGGCGCGAGGAGCGCTCCCAGCCGGACGAAAAACCGCCCGAGGACGCGGGAGGCTCCCACGCCGACGGCACCCCCGATGCCCCACCCGGCACGGCGATCTCCGGCCACGCGTCGGAGCCCAAGGCATCCTCCACGTCAAAGGCGGGCACCTCCGGCGGCACGTAGTCGTCCTGAAAACCCCCGTCGGGGCCGATCAGGAAACCAAGGTCAGGCAAAGAAGTCGAGTCACTCATCGCCTCCAAGGGTAAACCGCCCCACCCTCACCTGCGACCCCCGCCCCGGGTGGCACCAACCACGAAAGGCGGTTCGCGACGAGGCCGGGGCCTCCCCGCGCTGATACGCGGCAGAAACCCCGGCCTCGTCGAAGCGTTTACTTCTTGCGGTACAGCGACTTCGTCGCGTACACCGGCTCCGTCGTCACCTGGATGCCGAGCGAGCGGAAGATACCCTCGTCCACGGGGCCAAGGATGACCGACTCGTGCACGTCGCAGTCGCGCAGCGAGCTCAGCTTGTCGAGGGCGCGGCGCGCGTTGTCGTCGCCGTTGGCGCTGACCGCGAGCGCGATGAGGACCTCGTCGGTGTGCAGGCGCGGGTTGCGCGAGCCCAGGTCGCGGGTCTTGAGGCGCTGGATCGGCTCGATGGACTGAGGGGACAGGAGCTGGACCTCGTCAGGCAGGCCGGCGAGCTTCTTGAGGGCGTTAAGCAGCATCGCCGAGGAGCAGCCCAGCAGCACCGACGTCTTGCCCGTGACGATGCGGCCGTCGGGCAGCTCGATCGCGGCGGCCGGCTCGCCCGTGGCCTCGGCCAACTCCAGGGCCGGACGCACGACCGGGCGGTCCATGCGGCCCACGCCCACGCGGCTCATCAGCAGGGAGATGCGCGCCGACTGAACGGGCTCGCTCATCTCCTTCTTCTCGGTCACGAGGGCCTTGTAGTAGCGGCGGATGATCTCCTGGCGCGAGGCTTCCCTGCAGGCCTCGTCGTCGACGATGCAATGGCCCGCCATGTTGACGCCCATGTCCGTGGGGCTCTTGTACGGGGAAGATCCGAGGATCTTCTCAAAGAGGCGGTTCAGGACCGGGAAGATTTCGACGTCGCGGTTGTAGTTGACCGTCTTGATCCCGTACGCCTCCAGGTGGAAGGGATCAATCATGTTGACGTCGTCGAGGTCGGCGGTGGCCGCCTCGTAGGCGATGTTGACCGGGTGATCCAGGGCAATGTTCCAGATCGGGAAGGTCTCCCACTTCGCGTACCCCGACTCGATCCCGCGCTTGTGGTCGTGGTACAGCTGCGACAGGCAGGTCGCCATCTTGCCGGAGCCCGGGCCGGGAGCCGTCACAACGACGAGGTCGCGGCTGGTCTCCACGTACTCGTTGGCGCCGTAGCCCTCGTCCGAGACGATGCGCTCGACGTCCGAGGGGTAGCCGGGGATCGGGAAGTGGCGGTAGACGCGGATGCCGAGCTTCTCGAAGCGCTCCTTCACCTCGGCGGCTGCCTTGTTGTCGTCCGTCCACTGCGTGATGACGACGGAACCGACGTACAGGCCACGCTCACGGAACTCGTCGATCTGGCGCAGAACCTCGTCGTCGTAGGTGGTTCCCATGTCGGCGCGGACCTTTCGGCGCGCGAAGTCCTTGGCGTTGACAGCGACGATGATCTCGACTTCGTCGGCCAGTTCGCGCAGCATACGCACCTTGTTGTCGGGCGTAAAACCGGGCAGAACACGCGACGCGTGCATGTCGTCGATCAGCTTGCCACCAAACTCCAGATAGAGCTTGCCGCCGAATTCGCTTCGTCGCTGGGCGATGTGTCGAGACTGCATCTCGATGTACTGACCACTATCAAAACCGATGCGATGCATGCGTCCTCCGAGGTCGCGGAAATAAAGGGGCCGTCCGTGCGGGGCGGTCAGGCGCTGTCGCACCCTCGGGGTTCCATTGTAAGGGCGGCGGTGCGCCACACTACGGATGGGGCGCGCGAAAGGGGGCCGACCTCACACGATGTGTCGCTGCATCGCCCAGCGCGTCAGCTCGTTGCGGTTGGAGAGCTGGAGCTTGCGCAGGACCGAACTCACGTGGGTTTCGACGGTCTTGATCGAGATGAACAGGTCGTGGGCGACTTCCTTGTACGTGTAACCGCGGGCGATGAGGCGCATGACCTCCTGCTCGCGCGCGGACAGCAGGTCCAGCTCGCTGTCGGTCGTGGACACCTCGCCGGTCCCGAAGGCGTCAAGTACGAAGCCAGCAAGGCGCGGACTGAAGGCGGCATCCCCGGCAGCGACGCGGCCGATGGCCTCGACGAGGTCGGGGGTGGAGATCGACTTGGTGACGTATCCGCGGGCACCCGCGCGGATGACCTGGACGACGTCCTCGGCGGCGTCCGAGACGGACAGCGCCAGGAAGTGCAGGCCTTCGATGTCGCGGCAGGTGCTGGCCACTTCGGCCCCGCCTCCGCCGTTTCCGCCGGGCAGGTGCACGTCGAGGAGGGCCACGTCAGGGGTGAGCGCGCGGCAGGCGGCGATGGCGCCCTCGACGTCGGAGGCGTCGCCGACGACCTCGAGGTCGGCCCCTGAGTTTTCGAGCTCGGCGCGCACACCCGCGCGAACCATGGGGTGGTCGTCGATGACGAGGATGCGGATGGTCACTGTGTCCTCCCGTTGGGCGCTGTTTCTTCCAGGATATCGGAGCGCGGCACGCTCAGAGCAACTTCGGTTCCGCGGGCGAGACGCCTGATCGTGGCATTTCCCCCGGCCCTGCGCATGCGCCCAACGATGGAGTCGCGCACGCCGTGTCGGTCGGCCGCGATGGTGGCGGGGTCAAAGCCGGTGCCGCTGTCCTTGATGAAGGCCTCCACGGCCTGGGGGCGCACCTCGACGTAGACGGAGACGGGCGGGGCGCCGTGGCGAACGGCGTTTTGGCAGGCCTCGGCGAGGGCAGCGACGAGCGCGAGTTCACCGGGGCCCGGGCGTATGTCGCCGACGACAACCACGCTGATGGGCACGCCGTAGCGGCTCTCGACGCCCACGACAGCCTCGGTGACGGCGGCGTCGAGGGAGTCGGCGGCCTGCGCATGTCCCGTGTAGAGCCAGGCACGCAGCTCGCGTTCCTCGGTGAGGGCGATGGCGCGCACGCGGGCGGGGTCCTCGGCGGAGGCTCGGATGAGAGTGAGGGCCTGGAGCACGGAGTCGTGCAGGTGGGCGGCGATGTCGGCGCGCTCGGATTCGCGCACGCGCTGCGCCTGCGCCTGCGACAGGTCCTTCGTCGTGCGCAGCCACATGGGGACGAGGGCGAAGAGCACGCCCGCGACCAGTGCGGCCCCGATGAGGCCGCCGCGCAGCAGGATGATGGGCGGGTTATCGCGCGAGGCCACCATGACGACGCCGAGGCTGAGCAGCACGATACCGCCGAAGACGGCCCCGATGAAGCGCACGGACCGCCAGGAACTCACGTTGCGGCTCTGGCTCCACACGAGGGTGATACCGGAAACGATCGCGATGATCGCCCCCATGTCTCGCCAGTCCAGGGTGCCCGTCGCGTTCAGGATCGTGCCGACGATCGCAGCGACGATCAGGGCCACGCCGGCGACGAGCAGGCGGTTGCGCGACACCTGGGCGGCGCGTTCCTCGCGCAGTCGGACGAGGCCGGGGCTGAGTGTGTCCGCACCGCTTCGCTCCGGGGAATCCTCGGGGACCGTCACCCACAGCCACAGGTAGACGCCGAAGCCGAGACCCACAAAGGTCATGCAGATCATGATGATGCGCACGAGCGCGACCGACACTCCCAGGTGCACGGCCAATCCGGCGCACACACCTGCCATCCAGGGCACCGGCATGTCCGGGCTCGCGGCGGTCGCGCGCACGAGCGGAGGCCTGGCCGGCGGCGCCGGAATGGGTGGAGTCCACCCCGGGTCGGGGGAATTCACGGGTCTGCTCACGCTCCCATTGTGGCATGCCACGGGGCCAACCCCGGGGTACCCCCACCACAATCAGGGACCGTTCAGGGGGTCCCCTACTATCGGGCGCCCCCGCTTCTTTGGTTGAGTAGTGGTATCGATCCACGCCGCGTGGATCCCATCGAGAGGAAGTGCATGATGAGTTGGTCCACTGGCACGCCGGGCCCCAACGCTGGCTATGAGCAGCGCCCGCCCCGCAGTAACTTCTTTGACGCGATCCGAGGCTCGGGCTGGTACCGCGCTCAGGAGCGCGCAATCGGAGGCGTGTGCTCAGGCATCGCTGCCCGCCAGGGCTGGGACCTGTCGCTCGTCCGTATCGTCATGGTCGTTGCGACGTTCTGTATGCCCGTTGTGGCGGTCGGTTACGGACTCGCGTGGCTCCTCCTGCCCGAGGCCGCCGACGGCCGCATCCACGCGGAAGAGACCATGGAGGGGCACTTCGATATTGCGGTGATCGGCGGCGTCTTCATGATCCTTGCGGGTCTGTCCTCATCGCTGTCCGCCGTGGGCTTCGGCGGAGGCTTTGGACTCGGGTGGCTTCAGCTCCTGGCACTCGCCGCAGGCATCACAGCTGTCGTCGTGGTACTCGTCAGCATCACCCGTTCAACTTCGGGTGGCCCCCAGACCGGCCCCAACCGCACCACCCCTCAGTACGGCAATCCGCAGTACGGCAATCCGCAGTACGGTGCGCCCCAGTACGGGACCCCGCAGTACGGCACACCCGAGCAGCAGGCGTCGGCGGCGGGAGCCTTCGCCCCTTTTGGGCACAGCGCCCCGGGCGCTAAGGACACGGGCGCCACCATGCCGCAGCAGCAGAACGCTCAGGGCACGCATGCCGGGCCACGTCCGGCCGCCGCTCGCCCCACCCAGCCCCACCCCGGCTGGACGCCTCCGCCTAGCGCGCCCAGGCCTCGTCAGTGGACCCCGCGTCCTATGCCAACTCACCGCCCGCGCACCATCTCCAGTCGCGTGAACCTGGCGATCACGGGCTTGCTGATCCTGGTGGCAGCAGCCGTTTTCGCCGGACTGTACTGGGCTGACAAGGGGCTCACCATCCCCTTTATCACGGGGGAGACGCCAGGCCAGACGGTTGCTCGTGTCATCACGATTGGCGGCGGCGTGTGCCTGATCATCGTCGGTCTCTCCCTCGCGATCGCAGCCCTGCGCGACCGTAGCGCCGGCTGGCTCACCGCCCTGTCCATTATCGGCATGGTGATAGCGCTCCCCACAGCCCTCGTTGGCACCCAGGCCTCTCACCCGACCGATTTCTACATCAACACGAACGTGGGCAGCATCGGCTCCCAGACGACGCTCGACTGGACGGCCGACACAGTCAGCGGAGGCAATCCGACCAGCTCGACCACGCTCGACCTGACCGGCGCGCCCGTCGGCACGACCAAGACGATCACAGTCGACTGGCGGGCCTGGAGCAGGCTCACCGTCCAGATGGCCGAGGGCCAGCCCGTGCAGATCATCTGCCAGTCCAGCATCGGCAACCTGTCCACCAACATGGATGGCAACGGCTGGGCCAAACCCTTGGACAACTGCTCCGGCGTGACCGCATCCTCCCCCGCCTGGGGGAAACCCTCGCTCGGCGGCATCACGATCCTCATCACCGACGACGCGGACCTCGACACGCTGACGATCGTGCAGTCCCCCGACACCTCGGGCACCTGGGGTTCGACGCCGGCAACGCCCTCCGCCACGCCCTCGGCGACCCCGAGCGCAACGCCCACCCCCTCCCCTACCCCCACCGACTCCCAGTCGGGTAACTGAGGAAGGACCACCACTATGACCACCTCGAACGACGACCAGACCATCCAGCTGCCCGAATTCGACGAGACGACGCCTCTGCCGACGACTCCCGCGCCCTCCGTCGGCGCCGGTTCGGACGCGACGACCGAGATGCCGATCTCGTCACCGGACCTCTCCTCGGACCCGCTCGCGGTCTTCCGCGACGCCCCGACGACGCAGATGCCCTCCGATCCCTTTCGGGCAGACGCTGGCGCTGAGGGCCAGGCGGGCACATCGGGCGCTCAGGGCTCACAGGCGCAGGCTGGCGCTCCCGCTGGCTCTGTAGGGGCGGGCAGACGCACAGCCTTCGACCCGGCCTCCACGGGCGAGACGACTCCTGCGGGGCACGAGGCCGGGGCAGCCTCCGGCGCCCAGACGACGTCGGGCACCGCCCCGGGTGCCCAGACGTGGAGCGCTCAGAGCGGACTCGCTGCCACGTACCCGCTGCCTGAGGCCCCCCGCAGGGGCGTGCGCGTCGGTTCTTTCGTGTGGGCTCTCCTGGTGTGTATGGTGGGCGCGTTCCTCATCGCCGAGGCCTACATCACGAACCGCAACCTGCCGCTTCTCGGGATCAGCGCGATCGCGGTCCTGGGCGTCATCCTGATCCTCACTGCTCTCTTCTCGGGTCGTTCCAAGAAGACTCCGAAGCAGGCCACCAGCGCGTCAGCCGTCCCGGACCCGGCCGACGCGATCCGCAGAGACTGACGACACATCGCGCGACACGCGCACAAACGGGTGGGCCCGGGAACCAATTGGTTCCCGGGCCCACCCGTTACTTGCCAGAAGCGCCTGATCAGAGCAGATCCTGCATCGCCGGAGCCACCAGCTTCAGGACGTTCTCACGGCCTTCCTTCGCGTTGGGAGCGTCCACCGCGTAGGCAGCCATCTGCTGGCAGGTCGCCATGTCGTGCATGCGCAGGGCGGCGCGCACGACGTTGACCTTCGACGGCGCCATCGACAGGGAGGCGACACCCAGACCCGTGAGGACCAGGGCCAGCAGAGGATCGCCACCGGCCTCACCACACACGCCGATCGGCTTGCCCGTCGCGCGACCACCATTGCAGGCGTGGCGGATCATCTCGAGTACCGCAGGCTGCCACGGATCCAGGAGGTGCGCAAGGTTGCCGTCCAGACGGTCAGCAGCCATCGTGTACTGCGTCAGGTCGTTCGTGCCGATGGAGGCGAAGTCAATGATCGACAGGAGCTGCTCGGCGCGCAGGGCGGCCGCAGGGACCTCGATCATGATGCCAACCTTGGGCAGGCCATAGCCGCGCGCCTTGTCGGCGAACCACTTCGCCTCATCGGCGGTCGAGACCATGGGGGCCATGACCCACAGCTCCGCATCCGTCGCCTTGTGGGCGGCAGCCAAGGCCTGCAGCTGCGTGTCGATGAGGTCCTCGCGCACCTGGCACAGGCGCAGGCCGCGCGCTCCCAGGGCGGGGTTCTCCTCGGCACCCAGGTCCGCGAAGCTCAGCGGCTTGTCGGCGCCCGCGTCGAGGGTACGAACGACCACGCGACGCGACCCGAAGGCCTGCAGGACCTTCGTGTAGGTGTCGGTCTGCTCCTCCAGCGTCGGGGCCTCCGAACGCTCCAGGAACAGGAACTCCGTGCGGAACAGGCCCGAACCCTCGAGGTCGAACTTCGATGCCTTCATCGCGTCGTCGACCGTGCCGATGTTGGCCAGGAGCTTGACGCGGTGGCCGTCGTAGGTTGCGCCTTCGCCGGTCGAGCCGGCCAGGGCGAGTGCACGGCGGCGCGAGCGCTCCTTGAGCAGGCCCACCTCCTCATCGGTGGGGGCGACGATCACCTCGCCGACGCCACCGTCAAGGGCCAGCATCGTACCTTCGTCGACCTTCATGATGCCCTCAACCTTGACGATCGCGGGAATGCCCAGCTGGGCGGCCAGGATTGCCGTGTGCGAGGTGGGGCCACCGACCTCGGTGATGATGCCGAGGACGGTCTCCGGGTTCAGCGTCGCGGTCTCGGCGGGCGCCAGATCGTGTGCCACGAGGACAACGGGGCCATCGAAGGCCGGGACGCCGGGCTCGGGCAGACCACGCAGCTCGCAGATCACGCGATCGCGCACGTCGTAGAGGTCGGTCGCGCGCTCGGCCATGTAGCCGCCCAGGCCGCGCAGCATCTGCGCGTAGTCCTCGACAGCGTCGTGGACGGCCTGGGTGACACCGAGGCCCTTCTTCAGCTTCTTGTCAACGGCCTTGGCCAGGCCGCGGTCACCCGCGAGCTGGGCGGTGGCCTTGAGGATCGCCTTCGTCTCCTCCGGAGCGCTTGCGGCGCGTTCGCTCAGACGAGCGGAAACGGCTGCGAGCGCCTCGCGGACACGCGCGCCATCGGCGGCAGCGTCGACGCTGCCCGGCTCCGTCGTGTCGACGCCGGGGGCGGGCTGGACGATCGCCGCGGGGGCTGCAGCGGTACCGGCGGAGACTCCGATGCCGTGCAGGACGTCGTGCGTTGCCATCAGCTCACTCCTGGTCGAGGTCGCGCGAGAGCAGCTCGACGAGCGAGTCGAGCACCTCACCCGCGGAATCATCCTCGGTGGACAGGGTGACGACGTCGCCGTGCTTGGCGCCCAGGGTCATGATTTCGAGGAGCGACGCGGCGTCGGCCTCCTCGCCATCGAAAGCGATAGTGACCTCGACGCCGGAGTCGTCAACGGCCTCGGCGAGGACGGAAGCGGGGCGTGCGTGGAGGCCAACGGAGGAACCAATTGCAACGGTGCGGGAAATCATGGTCGTTCCTTTCAAATGTGGGTATGTCCATCGTGAGACACAGGAGCCCGTACGGCCCATGGTATCGGGCTTAGATACCCGCGCAAAACCCGATATCACGGACAGTGACATGGGATACATCACCATCATAAATGCCGAAAAACCATACAACAACGGACTCCCCCGCCAACCGAGACGATGCCACTACGCAGTGCCAGCTCCGGTCTCGCCGACGTGACGCGAGACTCCCCTCCACCTCACCAACTACACTAGAGAAGTACCGAGGGAAGGAAAGGAAGCGCGCATGAGTTCCCGCGAACCCACGCTGGCCGACGTCGCCGAGCTGGCCGGAGTGAGCCTGACGACCGTGTCGCGCGTTCTCAACAACCGCGGTTACCTCTCGGACAAGACGAAGAAGAACGTCGCCGACGCGATCGAGACTCTCGGCTACCGCCCGAATTCGCTGGCTCGCGCCCTTCACGGCATGCGCACGCAGACGGTCGGCCTCATCGTTCCCGCGGTCTCCCTCCCCTTCTTCGGCGAGCTGGCCGTCGAGGTGGAGAACGCCCTCGCCGACGCCGGTTACCGCATCCTCATTTGTAATTCCATGGGCCGCGCGGACCGCGAGCGCGAGTACCTGTCGCTGCTCGTCGGAAACCGCGTGGATGGCATCATTTCGGGCGCCCACAACGAGGGCCTGAGTGAGTACGACACGATCCGCATGCCCCTGGTGACGATCGACCGCGAGCTGAGCCCGTCTATCCCGAACGTGCGCTGCGCGAACGAGGAGGCGGGCGCCATGGCGACGCGCGCGCTCATCGAGGGCGGGTGCCGGCATCCCCTGCTACTCACCTCACGTTCGGGCCCGCGCAATCTGCGTGAGGCCGGTTACCGCACCGAGGTCGAGCGCGCGGGCCTGACCCCGCGCGTGGTCACCGTGCCCTTCGATACGCCGACGCCGCAGCGTTTCGCGATGGTGCGCGATGCCCTGGATGAGGCCCGCGCCGCTGCCCCCGTCGACGGGGTGTTCGCGACCGATGACCTGGCGGCCGCCGAGGTCCTCGAGTGGGCGCGCACGCGCAACCTGTTGGTCCCCTCTGACCTGTCCATCATCGGTTTCGACGGCACGGAGACGATGCGCCGTGCTCTCCCCCACTTGGCGACGATCCGCCAGCCGATCGAGGACATCGCCCGGGCTGCGGTATCGATCCTCCTCGACCAGATCGATGGCAAGGCTTCGCGTTCCTCGTCCGACGAGGCCGGGGCGTCCCCCGCTCAAACGGTTGAGTTCTCTGGCACGCTGGTTCCGGGGCGTTCGCTCAACGCCTGAGCGCCTCACGTGCTGCGAGGCGCTCCCCGCTCACCTCTGTCCCAGGTGATTGTCGTGCCCCGCGAGGGCCCAGGTGCGCACGCGGATAGGTTATCGACATATGAATAGGTTTGGCATACGGATAGGCAAATAAGCTATCCGCATCGCCATAACCTATCCGCATGTTCGGCCCTTATGTGCGAGCATGTCAGCTACCCACAAGCGTGCGTCAACAAACATATTTCGTCGGCGCTGCGCATGTTAACCCGATAGGTGGTTGTCTGAGCCCTTCAATGCGCACGTTAACCCCAGAGGTGGAGCATGGGCACCCCTGCCCACGCTCCACTAGTAGGGCCCAGGTACGCATGAAGGGGCTAACACCTCCACCTCAAGGGCCCAGGTGCCCCCTTCGTTCACACACGGCCCCCACTGATCTTTCAGGGCACCACAAACGGGCCTCATCGCAATCCCCGACCGTATCGCCGCGCCGACAGCCACCGCCCCGATGCAACCGTCCAGAAAGAAGGGTGGGCGGCACCAGCACTGCGCTGATACCGCCCACCCGCTATGTCGAGTCAGACTCCCTGGAAGCTCAGGCTTCCTTGGGGGCCACGTCGAGCAGCGCGTCGCCGCGCTGGATCTGGCCGCTGGCGACCGGGGTGACCGCGCCGAGCTTCTTCTTGTTCGTCACGACGACGGGCGTGATGGTCGAGTAGCCGGCCTCGCGGATCACGTCGAGGTCGACCTCGGCGAGCACGTCGCCGCGGCGCACGACGTCGCCCTTGGCGACGCGGGGCGTGAAGCCCTTGCCGTCCAGCTTGACGGTGTCCATGCCGACGTGGATGAGGACCTGGACGCCGGAGGCGGACTTGAGGCCGTAGGCGTGGCCGGTCGGGAAGGCGACGGTCACGGTGCCATCGAAGGGCGCGACGACGAGGCCATCGGCGGGCTCGATGCCGATGCCGGGGCCAAGCATCCCCTTGGCGAAAGACTCGTCCTCGACCTGCTCGAGCGGAACCACGGTGCCCGCGAGGGGCGAGGCGACGGAAAGGTCAGCCTTGGCCTCGTCAGAGAAGGACGGGGCCGGGGCGGGGGCGGCGGCCGGGGCAGCCGCCGGAGCAGCCGCGGGGGTCGCCACGGCGGCGGCCACGGGAGCGGCAGCCTTGGCGGCGGGCGCGCGACCCTGCATGTCTGCCTTGCCGCGCGTCATGGAGTAGGCGTAGGTGAGGCCGAAGGACAGGGCGAAGACGATGACCTCGAGGGCCAGGTAGGCGGGGATCGACGTGGGGATGATCGACACGAAGCCGACGAAGCCGGCGGCGCCCAGGGCCTGGCCGCGCACATCCAACAGCGCGACGCCCGCGGAGCCGATAGCTGATGCCACCATCGCGCAGTAGAAGGGCCAGCGCAGACGCAGGTTGACACCGAAGATGGCAGGCTCGGTGATGCCAAAGACTGCGGACAAGCCACCGGCGCCGGCCAGGCCCTTGAGCTTGGCGTCGCGGCTCCTGAAGAAGATGGCCAGGGCAGCCGCGCCCTGCGCGACGTTCGCCATGGAGGCAATCGGGAAGATGAAGTCGCCGGCGCCACCATTGGAGGGCAGCAGCGGGATTTCAATGGCGGGGAACGACTGGTGCAGACCGGTGACGACGATGGCGCTGTAGAAGAAACCGAAGATGAGTCCACCGAAAACGCCGAGGGTCGTGTACGCCCAGTTGATGCCGTAGGTCAGGTAGTTGGAGAGCTCACGGGTGATGGGGCCGACGACGACGAAAGCCAGGAAGCCGGTGACCAGCAGGGTGATGAGAGGGGTGAGCAGGAAGTCTGCGGTACCCTTGAGGATCTTGTGGAGCCTCTTCTCGATAAGGCACATGATCCAGGTGACGACCAGGGTGGGGATAACCTGGGCCTGGTAGCCGACCTTGGTGACTTCGAGGCCGAAGAGGTTCCACACGGAGGAC
The DNA here is from genome assembly GCA_963540795.1 of uncultured Actinomyces sp. GTDB lineage: Bacteria > Actinomycetota > Actinomycetes > Actinomycetales > Actinomycetaceae > Pauljensenia. The sequence continues at coordinate 3,426 of CAUTRF010000042.1, read as the reverse complement.
TGTTCGGAGTATGCCCAGAACTTCGCGGCGGCCTCGGCGTCCGTCATGGAGTAGGCGGACAGGAGCGAGGGGGAGACCATGGCCGCGCCGATCGCGGCACCGAGGTAGACGTTGCCGCCGAAACGCTTGGCCGCGGAGAAGCCAATGAGGACCGGCAGCGAGGCGAAGGCCGCGGAGGAGACCAGGTTAATCAGGGCGGCGTAATCCGCGATCGCCGGGTACATGGTGGTGAGGGACTGCTCGCCGAACAGGCCCTCAGCGGTCATGACGTTGTTGATGGCCATCATCAGACCGCCGGCGACCAGCGCCGGGAGGATCGGAACGAAGATGTCGGCGATCATCTTGATGAAGCGCGAGAAGATGTTGCCGCCCTTTTCGGCTTCTTCCTTGGCCTCCTCCTTGGAGACCTCGCGCACGCCATGGTTCGCAACCATGTTGGCGTAGACCTGGTCGACGTCGCCGGGACCGACGATGATCTGGAACATGCCGCCGGCGGCGAATGTGCCCTTCAGATCGTCGTTGTCGTCGAGGGCCTGCTGGTTGATCTTGGACTCGTCCGCGATCACCAGGCGGAGACGGGTTGCGCAGTGTGCTGCTGCGCTGATGTTGGATGCGCCGCCGACTGCTTCGACGACCTCTCCTGCCACCTTGGCGTGATCCATTGCCGACCACATTCCTTTCTCAAGAACCCACGCGGCACGTCATTGTTTGGAGCGCGTTGGGCGGTGTGTAGCAATCGATTGACATACTACGGGTGACAGAGGCCTCAACGCAAGGCACGTCGCGCATCGTCTCAGGTCAGAAAATGAGAGACCGCACACATACGACGAGGGCGTGGCCACCCGGGCAGCCACGGCCTCGCACGCGGGTCGCTTAGTCGGCGCGCGCCGCGCTCACGTTCGTCACGCAGGCACCCACGAGCGTCACGCCTGAACCCTCACCATTCAAGAAGCTGCGGGTCGTGAAGACACGCGAGCCGTCACCCAGGTAGATCTCGGTGATCGAACGGTCGTGGAGGATCTCGACGCGCGAGGCCTCCCCCGCATCCAGGGTGACGACGCGTCGGCCACCGTGGGGGTAGCGCGTTCCCGTCAGGTCGACGGTGAGGCGTCCGTCTTCAAGGGTGATCGACAGGCCCGACTCGGAGCCGATGCGCACGGACAGGGGCCCGTCGTAAGAGGCGTCGAAGGCCAGGCGCCACGAGCGCGAGCCCGCGAGCTCCGAAACGCGCGCCCCGGCCTCGTCCCCGGGAGCGCCCTCAAGCGTGGCCGGCGCAAGGGGCAGGCCCGGCAGATACGGGCGGGCGATGACACGGCCGCCGCGCAGGGTGAGGGCGCGCGGGGCGGTGAAGCAGTGCACCCAGCCGCCGGTGTCGATCGAGGGCTGGTCGTCCTCGCCAGCGTTTCCGGCCCACCCGAACAGGAGGGTCGGCGCGCCGGGTTCCGACGACGAGGAGCGAGCCATGATCTGGGGCGCGTAGAACTCGGTGCCGCGGTCGAGCTCCTCGAAGGAGCCGTCGGCTCCGCGGAACTCGTTCCCGACCAGCTCGCCGACGATGGCGACGCACGGGAACACGTTCTCGAAGCCCTCGCGCTCGGGCGAGATGCCCTGGGGGCAGAAAATCAACACGTCGTGGGCTTCGCCCGTCTCCTCATCGACAAGGCGCACGAGGTTGGGGCACTCCCACATGTAACCGAACGCATCGAAGGCACCGCCCGCGTCGGGGAAGGTCATCTCACCCTCGCACTCCCAGGCGCGCAGATCGGTCGAGCGGTACAGCAGCGCCGCGCCGGTGAGGTTCTCGCGCTGGACTCCCAGCAGCATCCGGTACGAGCCGTCAGCGTCGCGCCACACCTGCGGGTCGCGGAAGTGGGCCGTGTACCCCTCGGGCTGGCGGCCGATGATCGGGGGAACCTGCTTGTCGAAGTGGACCATGTCGGTCGTGGTGACGACGCACTGAGTGGCCTCGCGCTCCCCCGTCTCAGGGTCCTTGTAGTTGCCGGTGTACCACAGCTCGACGTGGTCGCCGACCTCGATGGCCGTGCCCGAGTATGCGCCATTGGCGTCCTGGTGGGTGTCGGGCAGGATCGCAGGGGCGTGGTAGTCCCAGCGGGTCAGGTCGGTGGAGGTGGCGTGCCCCCAGTAGACGAGGCGGCGCGGATGCTCGGGCGTGTACTGGAAGAACGCGTGGTACGTCCCGCCGACCTCGATGAGGCCGTTCGGGTCGTTCAGTCGCCCGACGGGTGGAGCAACGTGAAAGAGGGGGTAGTCGGGATCTTGCGGGGCGCGCGACGAGGCCTCGGCTGCGAGGGCGGACGCGAGAAAATCTTCGGCCATGACCCCACGGTAACACCCCGGAACGAACGAGCGCGCGAGCGGGACGCTTCCGTCCCACCCGCGCGCTGTCAAACGTGCGTCACACCTGCCACAAAACGCGACAGATTAACGAAAAACTCAGATCAGGCGCCGGTCACGTCGTCGGGGTGAGCGTCCGCGTAGCGGGCAAGCTCCTCCTCGACGATGGATTCGTCCAGCTTGACGAACACCGGCGTCGGCTTGGCGATCGGGGTGCCGGGCGTGATCGGGTGGCGCTCCCAGGTCGGAACCTTCGTGTAGTCGCCCGTGATGACCGGGTAGCCACCTCGTCCCTCGAAGTCGGCGGGCAGGACCTGCGGGTCGAGCTCGGCCACCTCCTCGATGTGGGGCATCGGCGCGATCGTGCCCTCGCCGCCCATAACGCGGTCGATGTCGTTGGCGGCGTGGGGCAGGAACGGGGAGAGCATGAGGTTGAGGTCCGTGACCGCCTGGGCCAGGGTCCACAGGACGGTCGCGAGGCGCTCACGCTGCTCGGGGGCCTTGAGCTTAAAGGGCTCGGTGTCGGTCACGTACTTGTTGGCCTCGCCGACCAGGCGCATGGCCTCGGAGAGCGCCGCCTTCTGACGGTGGTGGCGAATCAGGTTTCCGACGGTGGCAAAACCGGCCTCGACGGCGTCCAGGAGGGCGCGGTCGATATCCTCAAGCTCACCGGGGGTGGGGATTTCGCCGAACTTCTTGGCGATCATGGAGGCGGTGCGGTTGACCAGGTTGCCCCAGCCGGCGACGAGCTCGCCGTTGGTGCGGCGCACGAACTCGGCCCACGTAAAGTCGGAGTCCGAGGTCTCGGGTCCGGCTGCGCTGATGAAGTAGCGCAGGGCGTCGGCCTGGTAGCGCGAGAGGAAGTCGCGCACGTAGATGACGATGCCGTGCGAGGAGGAGAACTTCTTGCCTTCCATCGTGAGGAACTCGGAGGAGACGACCTCGGTGGGCAGGTTGAGGACGCCGAGGTCGCCGGGGGTGCCGCCCTTCGCGCCCTGACCGTTGTAGGCGAGCATCTCGGCGGGCCAGATCTGGGAGTGGAAGACGATGTTGTCCTTGCCCATGAAGTAG
>CAUTRF010000041.1:0-19023 GCA_963540795.1 uncultured Actinomyces sp. | reverse complement strand
ATCTCACTGCCACTAAACGGGGGAAATTGCGCCATTAGAGATTCGACACGCCGACAGCTAGCCTCTCATGCTGCAAAACCCCCACCGCCGCCGACATGATGGGCGCCGGAGGAGCCGGAGGGTCTGGCTGCGGCACCCGTGGGCGGCGGGGCCGGACAACGAGCCAACGCGCCGATCGAAGCTCGCGGCGCGGACGGCTCGCGGGCCGCCCACGGCGCAGCCCGGCCCCGCGGCCGGGCCTGGCACCCAGATAATCCGCGGGTCCACAAGCAACAACCAGCGCCACACGGCAACGCGTAGTGTCCTATAACCCGGTGTTTGCGCAGCTTATGTGCTAGTTGGTCTGGAGCACATGAGGCGAGTGGGTCGTGCGCGCGCCTTGAGAATACTGAGAATTATAGGGTTGGCAGCATGTTTGTGTGATGTATCACTAAATTCTAAGGCTGGCCATCGTCGAATCCCTATTGCGGTGGTCATAATTTGACGACGCTGAGAATGCAATCCTGATGATTATTGAAAAAGCTATTGTCGTCGCACGAAAGTGTGCGCTGACCAAGGGTTCAGAGAAGTTGTTACATTGCCGTTATGCCCGAAATATCAACGAAATACACCGTTGTAGTTGTGGCTCAGGCGATAGTTGTTAAGCATGGTCGCCTACTCCGCTCTTTCACTAGGCTGGGACGCAAGTCCTGTCCACATTCTGCCGATAGAAGGAGAAGTCGATGTCTCGACTGCGTCCGTTCCGCGCCCGCGTGGGCGTTGCGGGTGCTGCCAGTCTGGCCGCTCTCTCGCTTCTCGTCACGTCGCTGACACCCCTCGCCATGCGAGCCAGCGCCGCCGACGAAAGCACGCAATCGCCCGATGTAGTTTCCTCTCAGGAAGCTGCCACGGCCTCGTCCAACTCTGAGGCCGTCGACGCGCCTGCCGCCGAGGCCGGGGTTGAAGCCCCCGCCGCTGAGGCTGGTGCCGAGGCTCCCGATGCGGAAGCTGGCGCTGAGGCTCCCGACGCCGAGGTTGCCCCCGAGGACCAGCCCCGCACGCGCCGTACCCGCGCGGTTGCGGACGACCAGGCGACCCTGGCTCTGAACGTCGTCAATGACTCGGAAACCCTGCGCATCCGCGATGATCAGGTCACGACGATCAACTTCTCCTGCTCCTCGGTGACCACCCCCTGTAAGCAGGCGGAAATCGAGCTGACGCTGCCCGGCCCCATCACGCCGGCCGGCCTCAAGCTCGCCGAGCGCGGCTACACCGTCGTCCCCGTCACCGGTAACAGCGTGACCAAGACGATGACCTCGGCCGAGAAGAACCCGGACGGCACGCGCGTGCAGCGCTACATCTTCAAGCTGAAGGATCCGCTGCCCGCCGGTACGTCCGACCGTATCCAGGTCACCTGGCACTACGACGGCAACGATGCGCCGAACAACTCGACGACCACCCAGAAGGTGCGCTTCAGCGCGCTGAACGCTGAGAAGCTCGAGAACGAGCTGACCACCACGTGGACCGCCGATACCGACGTCGCCATCGAGAAGAGCGGCCCCACGAATCCCTCCAACTATCCCGCAGTTGGCGGCGAGACGACCTACAAGCTCCGCTACGGCTACCAGCAGATCGACCAGACCAACCCCAACAAGGTCGGTATCCGCTGGAACGGCTCCGCGATGAAGGGCGGTCTGAACGGCCTCGGCTTCGTGGGCGTCCAGAACATCAAGGTCGTGGATCCTCTGCCCGCCAAGGCTGTCTTCGTCACGGCCTCCGACGGCGGCGTCTACGATGCAGCGACCCACACCGTCACCTGGTCCTACGATAAGTGGTTCTGGCAGAACCCGATCGAGTCGACCGTCACCGTGAAGTACCCCGAGGGTACGGTCACGCTCGACGACACGGTCACCAACAAGGCGACCATCTCCGCCGAGGTCATGAATGACCCGACGACCGTCGTCTCCAAGAGCTCCGAGATCACGCACGGCTTCGCCGAGCGCAAGGTCGGTGGCCGCATCATGAAGTCCGGCAACGACTACCAGTACCAGGTTCGCGGTGGTCTCTACCCATGGCGTTTCGCCGGCATCAACTCGGGTAACACCACCCTTCACTTCCGCTGGGAAGACACCCTGCCCTGCACCTGGTCTTCTCAGGATGCCAAGGCCGCCGGCGATTCTTGCGACAAGCCCACCATGGTGAGCCCCTACCGCTTCACCATTTTCAGCAAGTCCGGGTACGAAGACAACGGTGGCTGGACCCTCGAGTACTGGACTAACAAGGGCAATCACGAGGTCGTTAACTACACGAAGACGACCGGCCTGACCCTGCCCGACGGCGAGTGGATCACCCGCTTCACTATCGACACCGACGCCGTTCCCGGATCCAGCCCCCAGGCGTGGCTGCACGGCACGGCTCCCGCGGACCTTCCGACCACGGAGCCCGCGGACTTCGCCTCGCACTACAACCCCGTGCTGCCTCCGGAGAAGTACTACAGTTACGTGGCCTCCCCGGACTACGTGCGCTTCCAGAACTGTGCCACCGGTACGGTGACCGACAAGGACACCGGCACCGTCGTCACCTCAAGCGACGAGCTCTGCTCCTGGATGCGCGTGCGCGACGAGTTCCCGAGCGTCCAGGCCTACAAGGTCGTTCGCACCAACCCCGTGGTCGTGGGTAAGCCCGCCACGTTCTTTATCAACGGCACCGCTAAGGCGAAGTCTGAGGGCGGCACGCCCACTCCGTTCACGATCGTGGACCTCCTCCCCGAGGGCTTCGACGTCGATGACGCTTCGGCGATCGTCCCCGAGAAGCGTTCCACGCTGAAGAACCCCGACGGCACCGCCTACGACCTGAACAAGGTCACGGTGGAGATCGAGAAGAACTTCAATAACACTGGCCGCACCCTCATCCGCTGGAACGTTCCGGATCCGGTCGAGGGCAGTCTGTACTCGACCTTCGACGTGAACGTGCTCGCCACCGCTCCGGCCGGTCAGAACACGAACGACGCCATGGCGTTCATGCCGGGCGACGGCGCGAAGTCGACCACCGAGGATAAGAGCCTGCGCAACACGAACTACTGCATCGGTAGCCGCGCGGTCGACACCTTCGACGTGAACAAGAATGGCTCGACCACCGACTACATCTGTAACGCCACGACGAACTTCAACGTTGCGACGACCCCGTCGATGAACATCGAGAAGGAAGTCAAGGGCAACAAGAATGCCGACTTCGTTCCGGCCGGCGAGATCGCAGAGATCGACCCGGGTGCCGACGGCGCCTACCGTTTCACGATCTCCAACTCGGGTAACACCCCGCTGACCAATGTCGTCGCCTACGACATCCTGCCGCACCTGAACGACGTGGGCGTTGGCCCCGCCTCCTCGCAGGCCCGTGGCTCCCACTGGAAGCCGAACCTGAACTCCACGACGTGGGCGTTCGAGTCGGTCAAGGAGAAGCCGGGTCGCGATCCCGAGGTCACGGCTGTTCCGGCCTCGGACATCACGGTCCAGTACTCGACGGTTCCCAACCCCTGCCGCGGTGAGGTCCTCTCTGCGGGTGGCGCCATGAACGACGCCCCCGCCGGTTGTACCCCCGACGCGTGGGGCGACGCTCCCGCCGACCTGACCAAGATCACCGGCTTCCGTATTGTCATGAACCGCGACATCGAGCCGGGCGAGAAGATCCGCTTCATCGCGACCATGACCTCCCCGGTCGACGCCAACCTCATCGCGTGGAACTCCGTGGCCATGTCGGGTGGTTCTATGCAGAACGGCAAGGTGTCCTACCTCCTGCCGAACGAGGCCCCCAAGGTCGGCATCAACGTCTCCACCGACGTTGCGGTCGCGAAGACCGTGTCTCGCGTCAAGATGAACGGCGACCAGCCGGTTCGCGACGCCAACGGCATTCCCGAGACGCTCGAGTCGACGGAACCGGTCATGCCCGGCGACTACATGCTCTACCGCATCACCCTGAACAACAAGGGTCCGGCTGTTGCTTCGGGCATGACCGTCAAGGAAGTGCTCCCGGCAGGCGTGGAATTCGTCTCCTCCGAGACGCGCATCTGTCAGGACGGTGCAACGAACCCGTGCACCGGCACCGTGAAGGCAGATTCCGGCTTTGAGGTCCTCGACACGGACTGGCGAGCCATGGAGTCTGGCGTTCTCAACACCAACCTGAACGTCGGTGGTACCGAGACGCTGTACGTGCTGGTGCAGGTTCAGAACGGCACCGAGGGCAGGACCATCACGAACACTGCGACCCTGGGTGAGTTCGATCAGATCGACTCTAACAAGGACAACAACAAGGACAGCGCGACCTTCACCGTGGGTGGCACCATCTCGGGAACCATCTACAACGACAAGGACGCGACCTGGTTTAACGACTCGCCCACCTTCGATAGTCCCTTCGAAGGTGTGATGGTTCGTCTGCTCGACGCCGACGGCAACCCGGTGAAGGATTCGTCCGGTGCCGACATCACCACGAAGACCGACGCTGACGGTAAGTACACCTTCACCCGTCTGCCGCTCGGCTCGTACAAGGTCGAGGTCGTCCCGGGTGAGGCGAAGGTTGACGGAACCGACGTAAACCTGGCCGATTACAAGCAGACCTACGGGTACGGCTCGTCGACCAATCGCAGCGAGGCCGGCAAGGGAACGCTCGTTACGCCGACCCCGATCGCCCTGACGAGCGCCGCGCCCAACGCCACGAAGGTCGACTTTGCGTTCGTGAAGCCCGCCTCGGTGGGTAACTTCGTGTGGTTCGACGCGAACAAGGATGGCATCCAGGACGCGGACGAGGTCGGCGTCGCCGGTGTCACCGTCACACTGACGGACGGTGCCGGCAACCCGGTTATCGACCTGGACGGCAACCCCGTCAAGCCTGTGACCACGGATGCCAACGGTAAGTACGAGTTCACGAACCTGATGCCGAACGTCGATCGGATCGTTGCGAACGCGGGCGAGGAGAGCTACAAGGTTATCTTCACTCCTCCCGCCGGCTACTCCGCGACCACGAGCTACGTGGGTGCGGATTCCGATAAGGACTCCAACGGCGCCGACAGCTCCGTGACGCTCGCCCAGGGCCAGAACGATGAGAGCGTCGACTTCGGCCTCGTTGCCGACGGCACGATTGGTGACACCCTGTTCTGGGACGTCGACAACAACGGTGGTTCCGAGCCCTCGGGCGCGGACAAACCGCTGGCCGGCGTGACAGTGACGCTGACCTACACGACCCCCGCGGGCGTGGAGAAGACGCTGACCACCGTCACGGACGAGAACGGCAAGTACTCGTTCAAGGACCTGGCTCCCGGCGATTACGTCGTCACCGTTGACAAGGCCTCCCTTGCCACCGTGTGCCCCGAGTGCACCGCTCAGACCCACGCCCCGTCGGGCAACCTGACGGCCTCGGAGGACCAGGAGCTGTCGCTGACCTCCAAGGTGACGCTGAGCCCCGGCGCGATGACGAACAACGACCAGGACTGGGCGTTCACCGGCGTCGCCAACACGGCGATTGTCAAGGCGATTGCGGAGCCGGCCGAGGTTCCGGCGGGTGGCTTCACCCCCGGTACGTCCGTCACCTACACGCTGACCGTCACGAACGAGGGCCCGAGCCCCGCAACCGGCGTCATCGCGCAGGATAAGCTCCCCTCTGGCGTGACCTTTGTGTCCGCCGAGGGCGACGGTACCTACGATGCCGCCTCCGGCAAGTGGGACCTGAGCTCAGAGGTGATCGAGAAGGACGCGACGCGCACCCTGCGCATCACCGTCACCATCGACGCTTCCGCCGCCGGTTCGGTTGTGACCAACACGGCCACGATCGAGAAGCAGGATCAGATCGGCGACAAGAAGCCGGACAACACCTCGTCCGTGCCGCTGACCGCCGGCTACACGATCGCTGGCAAGCTCTACAACGATGCCGACGCGTCGTTCAACTCCAGCGACTCCGAGGCCCCGTACGCGGGAGTCACGGTTGCGCTCCTGAAGAAGGACGGCACCCCCGTCCTCGACAAGGATGGCAACCCGGTCACGGCCGTGACCGACGCCGAGGGCAAGTACTCCTTCAGCGGTCTGCCGCTGGGCGAGTACACGGTCAGCGTCGTTGACCCGACCTCCGGCCCGCTGGCGGGCACCAAGCCCACCGAGGCCTACACCGGCCGCTACAAGACCACCGCAGACGTGACCATCGCTGAGGCGACCGGTTCGGTCATCGACGTGAACTTCGGCTTCGTCAAGCCCGCTTCGCTGGGTGACTACACCTGGATGGACGTCAACCGCGATGGCATTCAGGATGCCGACGAACCGGCTCTGCCCGGCGTGACGGTTACCCTGACCTACGAGGACGGCTCCGCCGTGACCGATGCCTCGGGCAACGTCGTTACAGCGAAGACGAGCGACGCGAATGGCAAGTACTCCTTCGAGAACCTGCTGCCCGGCGGCTACAAGGTGTCCTTCCAGGCACCTGCAGGCTACGAGGCAACAACCTCGGATGCCGGAACCGACCGCGCTCTCGACTCCAACGGAGCTACGGCCTCGGTCACCCTGGCTCAGGATCAGACGGATGACACGATCGACTTCGGTGCCGTTGGTACCGGTGTCATCGGCGATCAGCTGTTCCTCGACGTGAACCAGAATGGAGGCAATGTCCCCGACGCTGGCGACAAGGTGCTGCCCGGTGTGAAGGTGACGTTGGTGTGGACTGGTCCGGGTGGCATTACCCGCACCTATGAGACCGTCACGGACGCCGAGGGTAAGTACAAGTTCGAGAACCTGCTGCCCGGCGAGTACAAGGTGAGTGTCGACCCTGAGTCGCTGCTGGCTGCCGAGCCCCTGCTCGATGTGCTGACCCACGCCCCGTCCGGTGACGTGGCGGCCAAGAAGGTCGTGTCCGCGGAGGCGAAGGCTGACAAGGACAAGCTGGCAGCGGCCTTCAACCTGAACGTGTCGGTGACGCTGACGGGCGAGAAGAACCAGAACCTGGATCAGGACTGGGGCTTCGGTATCTCGGCTGACACCGCCATCAAGAAGGCGATCACCGATCCGGATGAGGAGGCTCAGGAAACCTTCGAGTTCACTCCGGGCGCTACGGTGACCTACACGCTGACGCTGACCAATAACGGTCCGGGCACCGCGACGGGCGTGACCGTCTCCGATCAGCTCCCCGAGGGTGTTGCCTTCGATGGGGCTGAGGGTGACGGCACCTACGATGCGGCCACTGGTGTGTGGGATCTGTCTGGCCTGCCCCTGGCCAAGGGTGAGGTGAAGAAGATTGCGATCACGGTGACGATCACCGGTGAGGGTGCGGGCAAGCTGGTGACCAACGTCGCCAAGATTACGCACCAGGACCAGGCCGGGGACGACCCGACGAACAATGAGTCGTCGGCCTCGTTCAAGGGTGGTTTCAACCTGGGTGGCACGATCTACCGCGATTCCGATGCGTCCTACTCCAAGGGCGATGACGAGCAGCGCTTCAAGGACGTGACCGTCGCCCTCCTGAACGAGGACGGCACCCCGGTGCTCGACTCTGAGGGCAACCCCATGACCGCGACCACGGATGAGAATGGCGCCTACCAGTTCGTGGGTCTGGCTCCGGGCTCGTACCGCGTGGCGATCGTGGATCCGCAGGCCGGTGATCTGGCCGGTCTGATTCCGACCCAGGCCTACACCGGCAAGGGAGCGACCGAAGCCGCTGTCACCATCTCTGATGCGTCGGTGCAGGGCGTGGACTTTGGTCTGGTTGCCCCCGCCACGATTGGTGACCGCGTGTGGAATGACGAGGACGGTAACGGCGTTGATAACGGCGAGCCCGGTGCGCCGAACGTGACCGTGATCCTCAAGGACGCTAACGGCGTGGAGGTGGCTCGTACCACCACCGACGCCAACGGCAACTACCGTTTCACTGGCCTGATCCCCGGTACCTACACGGTCGACATCGAGGTTCCCGCCGGCTATAACGCTGCGACGACCTCGATGACCGTCACGGTTGGTGAAGGTGAGGAGAACCTGGATGTGGACTTCCCGCTGACGGTGCCTCCGGCTCCGACTCCGGACACCCCGGCGACCACGGTTGCGAAGGTGCTGGCTCGTACCGGCTCGGATGCGTCTGTTCTGGGTGGTATGGCGGCCATGGCAGCCATCGCTGGCATCGCAGCGCTGGCGGGTAAGCGCCGCCGGAACCGCGAGGACGCCTAACCCGCAGGCGGGTGCACGCCCCACGCGGGGGTGAGCCCACCAAGGTGACGAGGGGGCGTGAGACCACACTGGTCTCGCGCCCCCTCCCGCACATCCACCACCCCGACCCCACCACCTTGCCCCAGCCTCGTCAATGAACGAGGAGCCCCGCAGCGTGTGGAACGCGCGGCGCGGGGCGCAGATGAGGGTGGGACCAACTAGGCTTGGAGGGTGACCACAGCTCTGTATCGCCGGTATCGCCCCGACACCTTTGATCAGGTGATCGGCCAGGAACACGTGACGGAGCCGCTCAAGGCGGCGCTGCGCGCGAATCGCGTGACGCACGCGTACCTGTTCTCCGGGCCGCGCGGATGCGGCAAGACCACCTCGGCGCGCATTCTGGCGCGCTGCCTGAACTGCGCGCAGGGCCCCACGGACACCCCGTGCGGACAGTGCGAGTCCTGCCGCGAGCTGGCCACCGGCGGCCCCGGCTCGCTCGACGTCGTCGAGATCGACGCGGCCTCGCACGGCGGCGTCGACGACGCCCGCGACCTGCGCGAGCGCGCCACCTTCGCGCCGGTGCGCGACCGCTACAAGATCTTCATCATCGACGAGGCCCACATGGTCACGAACCAGGGCTTCAATGCGCTGCTCAAGCTCGTCGAGGAGCCGCCCGAGCACGTCAAGTTCGTCTTCGCGACGACGGAACCCGAGCGCGTCATCGGCACGATTCGCTCGCGCACCCACCACTACCCGTTCCGCCTGGTGCCGCCGGACGTGCTGGGCCCCTACCTGACGGGCCTGTGCGCCGAGGAGCACATCGGCGTGGGCGAGGGCGTCCTGACCCTCGTCATGCGCGCGGGCGGCGGCTCGGTTCGAGACACCCTGTCGGTGCTCGACCAGCTGATGGCCGGCGCGATCGACGGGCAGGTCACCTACCAGACGGCCGTCGCGCTGCTCGGCTACACGGACTCCGCCCTGCTGGATGAATCCGTCGATGCTCTCGCGGGTGGCGACGGCGCAGCGGCCTTCCGCGTCGTCGAGCGCATGGTCGAGTCCGGCCACGACCCACGCCGCTTCGTCGAGGATCTGCTGCAGCGTCTGCGCGACCTCCTCATCATCGCGGTCGCCGGTGACGGCGCGCGCGACGTCCTGGCGGACACCCCGCACGACCAGTTCGAGAGGATGCAGCGCCAGGCGCAGAATTGGGGCCCGCACGGCCTGTCCCGCGCCGCCGACCTGACCGACGAGGCCCTGCGAGCCATGACGGGCGCAACCTCGCCCCGCCTGCAGCTCGAGCTCCTCGTCGGGCGCATCCTCGTGCCCGCCCCCGGCCCCGCCCAGGCCCCCGTGCAGGGCACGGTCGGCATGACCGGAGGGGGAGCGCCGCGCGAGGTGGCCTCCGTGTCGTCCGAGGCCTCCTCGGGTCGTTTCGGCGCCCGCGAGGCCCGCGAGGCCCTGGCCCGCAAGAAGCAGGAGCGCGCCGAGGCCTCGGCCCCCGCTCTTCAGGCACCCGCATCGCCTTCCGTGCCCGCCCCCCAGGGCATGCCCGCGTGGGGGAGCGGCCCCGACTGGTCCGCTCGCAAGCCCGCGGCCCCATCGTCGAGCTCCGCGCCCGCGCAGGCCGAGCCGCGTCGCGAGGGCGCGCAGCAACGCTCGGAATCGTCGCAGAGCCGCCCGCCCGCGCAGGTCGAGCCGCGCACTGATGCTCCTGTACAGCAGCAGAGCCACGAATCCGCTGCGCCGCAGCGCACGGACGCACCCGCCCGTGCGGAGGCCCCGGCTTCCGGCCGCGACGCCGACATGCTGCGCGGTCGCTGGAACGAGGTCGTCGAGCGCCTGTCCTCCATCAGCCGCGTCACGTGGTCGATGGTCGGCGGCAACGCCCAGCTGGGCGCCGTCGACGGCTCCCAGGTGGTGCTCCTCTTCCCCGTTGAGGCAATGGTCAACGCCTTCTCGCGCGGCCCCCGCGCGGCCGACGTCGAAAAGGCCATCAGCGAGGTCACCGGTCTGACCGTGAGCGTCTCCGCGCGGGTCGGGCAGGCCTCGGGCGGCCCGGCGACGACCGGCCCGTCGGCGCAAGCGTCGCACACCGGCCATGCCGCGCAGCCGTCCCAGCCCGGAGGCTGGGTCTCGGAGCCGCCCCCTTTTGATGAGGCCGCCGCGCAGGCGGCACCCCAGCGCGACCCCGAGCCGGCCAACACAGGTTGGCCGGAACCCGCCCGCGCGCCCGAACCCGAGCCGCAGCCCGCGCCCGAACCCGAGGACGCTGGCTGGCCCGAGCCTGCGACGGTGACGCCCGTCCGACGCGATGAACCCGTCGCGCCGGCACCGCTTGCCCAGGCCCCAGACCCGCAGCCCGCCGAGCGCCCCGCGCTGCCCGAGCGAGCCGCCCGCGCCCTCGCCGCCGCCCCCGACGTTCCCGAGCAGGCCTCGTCCCGGAGAGGCGACGCGGCCCCGCGCAAGCGTTCCTTCACGGTCTTCCGCTACCCGGGCGACCCGGAGCCTACCGACGAGCCGGCGGGTGCGCCCGCACGGCCCGAGTCCGCCCCGGCCTCGTCCCCCGTCTTCGACGACGCGCCTATCGAGCCCGCCGTGCACACCCCGTCGACCCCGACGGGGTGGGGAGACCCGGTCGTCATCTCCGGGGGAGCGTCAGTGAACTTCGACGACCGTACCGACTCGTGGACCCCGCCCGAGTCCGCCGCGCCTGCCGACGTGACCCCAATCAGCGCGGCTCCGAGCGGCTCCACGCAGGCCCCGGCCTGGCTGGCTGCGGCCCCCGAGCCCGCGTCGGCTCCCGCGCCCGGATTCGGTGCCCCGGACAGCCAGCGCGACGGCGCAGACGCGTCCGATGGTCCGCTGACCGGACGCGCTGCCGCCGAGGCCGCCCTGCGCGAGAAGGCCCAGCGCCAGGCAGCCGTCGCCTCGACCCGCACGCACGCGGCTGACGACGACAGCGCCAGCATCGACGACGAAAACATTGAAAACTCGCAGACGATCGGCCTGGCAGCGGTCCTGGAGATCCTCGGCGGACGCGTCATCGAAGAAAAGATGACCGAGGGAGGATACTGACATGTACGACGGTGCTCTGGCCGACCTCATCGACCAGTTCGGGCAGCTCCCGGGCATCGGCCCGAAGTCCGCGCAGCGCATGGCCATGCACGTCCTGGACGCGGAGCCCGAGGACGTCGCGCGCCTCGTCGACGCGATCAACGCCGTGCGCGGGCGCGTGCGCCACTGCGACATCTGCGGCAACCTCACGGAAGAGGACGAGTGCTCCATCTGCCGCGACGCGCGCCGCGACCCCAGCACGATCTGCGTCGTCCAGGAGCCTAAGGACATCCAGGCGATCGAGGGTGCGCGCGTCTTCCGCGGCCGTTACCACGTCCTCGGCGGCGTCATCGACCCGATCCACGGGGTGGGGCCCGACCAGCTGAACATCGCCTCGCTCATGAGTCGCCTCGCGGACGGCACTGTGACCGAGATCATCCTGGCGACCAACCCGAACGTCGAAGGCGAGGCGACGGCAGCCTACCTCGCGCGCATGCTCTCCACGATGGGCGTCGAAACCTCGCGCCTGGCGATGGGCCTGCCCATGGGCGGTGACCTGGAGTACGCGGACTCAGTGACGCTGGGCCGCGCGCTCGAGGGGCGTCGCCGCCTCTGAGCCTTCATTGACGAGGTCTGGGCCACGCGTCCCCCTGTCGGTGACGCACGTGTGACACAATCGGGGGGTAACGCTCCGACACATGAGGAGGCCATGATGGCGACCCAGGCGAGCTCAGGCGCGCCCCGAGTGCTGGTTGTTGACGACGAGGAGATGCTGGCGGACCTGCTGTCGCAGGCCCTGCGCCACGAGGGCTGGGAGACGGCCACGGCGAAGGACGGGCTGGATGCGCTGGCGAAGGCGACGAGCTTCCAGCCGGACGTCGTGATCCTCGACGTGCAGATGCCGCGCATGGATGGCCTGGAGACGCTGGAGCGGCTGCGTGCGCGCGACCCGGAGCTGCCGGTTCTCTTCCTTACCGCCCGCGACGCGGTCGCGGATCGCGTCCAGGGCCTGCGTGCGGGCGCGGACGACTACGTGACGAAGCCCTTCGACCTGGACGAGGTGGCGGCCCGCGTCGAGGCCCTGCTGCGTCGTGCGGGGCGCACCCAGCAGGCGGTCTCGACGGTGCTGCAGGTCGCGGATCTGACCCTCGATGTCGAGTCTCATGATGTGCGCCGTGGTGGGGAAGAAATCACGTTAACGAACACTGAGTTCGAATTGCTCCGGTATCTCATGGAAAACGTTGGAATCGTGCTGTCGAAGCAGAAGATTCTCGATGCCGTGTGGAGCTACGACTTCGGCGGCCAGGTGAACGTCGTCGAGCTGTACATCTCCTACCTGCGCAAGAAGATTGACGCGGATCGGCCGGCCCTCATTCGTACGGTGCGCGGCGCCGGATACATCATGCGGGAACCCCAGTGACGCGGCGTCGTCCCTCCCTGGCCGGGCGCCTGTCGCGCGCGCTGGCCGCGTGCGTCGCCCTCGCGCTCATCGTTATGGTCGCCGCTTCCACGCTCGTCATGCGTTCCTGGATGCTCGGCAACGTGGACTCCGAGCTGCACCGCCTCTCCCAGCGCGCGGGGGAGAACCTGGACGTCGAGGATGCGCCCGATACCGAATTGGGCTCCGTTGATGATGCGGACGAGGGGGCGTCGGCTGCCCCGCAGTCCGGTGGTCGTATGCCGCGCCCCGGTGAGCCGGTCATTCCCGGTGGCCCCACCGGGCCTGGATTTGGCGGGTCCGGCATTTCCGAGGGCACCCTTCAGTACGTGAGCGAGGACGGCGAATCGGCCGGTGCGGTCATCTCGAATTTCACCGTGAAATATCTGGATGAGCGCGCGTTGGAGGTCCTGGCGCATGTGCCCACGGATGGTGAGCCGCACACCGTTCGCCTCAAGGGCTCGGGCACTTTCCGTACGACCGCCCGGGTCATCGAGGGTAAGACAGTTCTCGTGGGACTGCAGACGGATAGCGTTGACGATGTCGTCTCTATGCTCGTTGCGGTCGAGGTGGGCCTCTCCCTCCTCGTCGCCGTGGCGGCGGGCTTTGCTGGACGCGCATGGGTGCGCCGCGAGCTGCGGCCCCTCGCGGTGGTGCGCGCGGCGGCTGCTGACATTGCGAGCCGCGACCTGGCCGACGACGCTGAGGAGCTGACCCGCGTCGGTGAGGAAGCAACCTCCGGCCCGGTCGAGGTCGCGGACGTCGCGGGGGCCCTCAACTCGATGATCGACGCGGTCGAGGACGGCATGGAGCGCCGCGCCCGCAGCGAAGCGAAGCTGCGCCAGTTCGTCGCCGACGCCTCGCACGAGCTGCGTACACCATTGGCCTCCGTGCAGGGCTACGCCCAGCTCGCGCGCCGCGACATCGACGAGGCCTCCCGGACCCAGGCGCTCGAGAGGATCTCCTCGGAGGGGGCGCGGATGGCGTCCCTCGTGGAGGAGATGCTGACCCTGGCGCGCCTGGACGGTGACCGCGCCCTGAAACGCGACAATGTCGACGTTATCCCGCTGATACTGGACGCCCTGTCAGACGCCCACGTGGTCGCCCCCGACCATGCGTGGGAGCTCGGCGAGGCCGCGGACGTGCCCGTCCTCGGCGACGAAGCCGCTCTGCGCCAGATCCTCACGAACCTCCTCGCGAACGCCCGCGTGCACACGCCCGCGGGTACCCGCGTGACCGTCTCCCTGACCCGCGCCCCCCAGGGGGCGGAATCCGACAAGGGGGCCCCGGCCTCGTCCATGGTGACGCTGCGCGTCGCGGACGACGGTCCCGGCATCCCGGCCGAGATCCGCGACCGGGTGTTCGATCGCTTTGTGCGTGGGGACTCCTCGCGCACGCGCGACGGCCACGGTTCCTCGGGCCTGGGAATGTCGATCGTCGAGTCGCTCGCCCGCGCGATGGGTGGGTCCGTGCGGCTGGTCGACTCCGAGCAGGGGACCGTCATCGACGTGACATTGCCCGCCGCCTGAGCGCACCTGCGCGGACGACGCTTTCGCGCGCTGATCAGGAGCGTTGCAATTCCGGGCGTTACGGGCTCGTGTGTCCTGGGTCGCCCCGGCGCGTTCCATGTCACCAGCGCCCACATGCCGGTCGTTCCCGGCGCGATGCCTGGTGGGCCGTAGGATTGTTGTGGTGGCGTGCGCCACCCGAAGGCGCGCGAATTGGCGCGTACCGATAGAAATGAGGGTCCAGTGGCACTGATCGTGCAAAAGTACGGCGGTTCTTCCGTCGCCGACACCGAGGCCATGAAGCGCGTCGCCCAGCGCATCGTGGACACGCGCAACGCCGGACACCGCGTCGTCGTCGTCGTATCAGCGATGGGCGACACGACCGACGACCTCCTCGACTCGGCCGCAGCGCTCACTGACAACCCGCCCGAGCGCGAAATGGACATCCTCCTGTCGGCAGGCGAACGCATCTCGATGGCCCTCCTCGCGATGGCCGTCAACGAACTCGGCGTCGAAGCCCGCGCCTACACCGGCGCGCAGGCCGGCATCAAGACAGACAGCCACTTCGGCGCCGCCCAAATCATCGGCATGGTCCCCGAGCGCGTCGCCCGCGCCGTCAAGGACGGGCAGGTCGCCATCGTCGCCGGCTTCCAGGGCATCTCCAAGGACGACGACGTCACCACGCTGGGCCGAGGAGGCTCCGACACGACCGCCGTCGCCCTCGCCGCCGCCCTCCACGCCGACGTGTGCGAAATCTACACGGACGTCGACGGCCTCTTCTCCGCCGACCCGCGCATCGTCCCCAAGGCCCACCGCCTGCGCACCCTCACCCAGGAAGAAACCCTGGAAATGGCCGCGCACGGCGCCAAGATCCTCCACCTGCGCGCCGTCGAATTCGCGCGCCGCTACGGGGTCCCCCTGCACGTGCGCTCCTCGTTCTCCGAAAAGAACGGCACCTGGATCTCCGACTCCCCCGCAAACCCCGAACTCAAGGGCCTCGTGCCCGACGCAGCCCTGAAGTCTCCCGAGGAAAACGCCATGGAAAAGCCCGTCATCTCCGGTATCGCACACGACCGCTCCCAGGACAAGATCACCGTCACCGACGTGCCGAACAGCCCCGGCGTCGCCGCCCGCGTCTTCGCCGTCGTCGCCGAGGTCGGCGCCAACATCGACATGATCGTCCAGAACCTGCCGATCTCCGACCCCACCAAGGCCAACATCACCTTCACCCTGCCCGAAGGCGACGCGCAAAAGGCCCTCGACGCCCTCGAAGCCCACCGCGACGAGATCGGCTTCAACGAGCTGCGCTACAACCCCAACATCGGCAAGCTCAGCCTCGTCGGTGTCGGCATGCGCACCAACCCCGGCGTCTCCGCGCGCCTCTTTTCCGCCCTGTCCGACGCGGGCATCAACATCGACCTGATCTCCACCTCCGAGATCCGCATCTCCGTCGTCACCCGCCTCGACGACCTCGACCGCGCCGTGCAGGCCGTCCACACCGCCTTCGGCCTCGACGCCTCCGAGACCGAGGCCGTCGTCTACGGCGGCACCGGCCGCTGACCGTTCATCGACGAGGCCCGGGCCGGTTCCGCTGGTCCGCTGAGGTTTGGCGCTCCCGGTGAGCGTGGCCGGCCTCGTCCCCATAGATTTCACCCAGCGTTCGCCCCGTCGTATGGGCGCGCGCACCAACACAAGGAGAACACCATGAGTGGATTCAATGTCGCCGTCGTCGGCGCCACCGGCCAGGTCGGCCGAGTCATGCGCACCCTGCTGGAGGAGCGTGACTTCCCGGTCGAGACGATTCGCTTCTTCTCGTCCGCGCGCTCCGCGGGCACGACCCTGCCGTGGAAGGGACAGGACATCGTCGTCGAGGACGTTGCGACGGCCGACTACTCCGGCATTGACATTGCCGTGTTCTCCGCGGGCGCCACCGCCTCGCGCGAGTACGCCCCCAAGTTCGCGGCCGCCGGCGCGGTCGTCGTCGACAACTCCTCCGCGTGGCGCAAGGACCCCGAGGTCCCGCTCGTCGTCTCCGAGGTCAACCCCGACGACGTCGACAACCGCCCCAAGGGCATCATCGCGAACCCCAACTGCACCACCATGGCCGCCATGCCCGTCCTCAAGCCCCTCGTGGACGCTGCGGGTGGTCTGACGCGTCTCTTCGTCTCCTCCTACCAGGCCGTCTCCGGGTCGGGCCGCGCCGGCGTCGCCGAGCTGACCAGCCAGATCGAGGCCGGTGTCAAGCAGGACCTCCCGGCCCTGGCCCTCGACGGCCGCGCCGTCACCCTGCCCGAACCGGGCGTGTACGTCGCACCCATCGCCTTCGACGTCGTGCCGCTCGCCGGCTCCATCGTCGACGACGGAAGCGAGGAAACCGACGAGGAGCAGAAGCTGCGCAACGAGTCGCGCCGCATCCTGCATACCCCCGACCTCGCCGTGTCCGGCACCTGCGTGCGCGTCCCCGTCTACACCGGCCACACCCTGACCATCCACGCCGAGTTCGCCGGCGACATCACGCCCGACCAGGCCCGCGCCCTGCTGGCCGAGGCCCCCGGCGTGCGCCTCGTCGACGTCCCGACCCCGCTCGAGGCCGCCGGCCGCGACGAGGTTCTCGTCGGCCGCATCCGTCACGACCAGGCCGTCGAGGGTAACCGCGGGCTTGTGCTCGTCGTCTCCGGCGACAACCTGCGCAAGGGCGCTGCCCTGAACGCGGTCCAGGTCGCCGAGGTGGTGGCTGCGCGACTGCGCTGAGTGTTGCACTGACTGTGTGAACGCGCGGCGGCCCGGTGGGCTGCCGCGCGTTTGCGTTGCCTGTTGTGCCGCCTGACGTGCGGCGTTGCTTGTGGCACCGTGGGTGTTCCGGGCGCCGGGCCGGGCCGCTGTGTGTGCCGGTGGGCGGCGGCCCGCCCGCGAGCCGTCCGCGCTGCGAGCTTCGCTCGGCGCGTCGACTCGTTGTCCGGCCAGGCCCCGCTACCGCCCACCAGCACCGCGGCAGGTCCCTCCGGCACCCTTCACACCAGTGGGGCCTGCTGTGCTGACGTGCGGCCGGGCGCGTTGTCTCGAAGCCCGGCCAGGCCTTGCCGCTGCCTCATCAATTTCGCACGTAATTCCCTCGCGGCTGTTTCAGGATTTGAATTGTGTTCGTTGGAATTGCAACGTTTTCAGACTTTGTTGAACGTTCATCCAATCGAATTACGTGCGAACTTTCTGGGGGCCTGGTCCCAACGGCCAAGCAATTTCGCATGCAATTCCCTTCTGGCATTCTGCTGGTTCATGTCGGTTCGTAGTCACGTGCCACTTCTGTTGCGGAATTGCATGCGGAATTGGGGGAGAGCCCTTTTCCGTGGTTGAGCTTGTTGCTCAGGTGCACGACATAGGCGGGCGATGCACTGCTTAGTTGCCAGTGCACTGCTGCCCCATCTAGTGCATTGGTTCTGTATCTAGTGCATCGCTGCGCTGTGGTGAAACTGGTGACGCCTTTGCGACCTTGTGTGAGCGCTGGCTTGAAACCGGTGACACCTTTGCTCGCACAGGCCGCGCCTCAACTGAAACCGTCATCGCCTTTGCGGGTGAGAAATGGGTGTTTTCCGTTCGTTTTTTGGTTGCAGAGGTGTTGCCGGTTTCAACGGGTGCTGTTGGGGGGTGCGCAGTGGTGATGGCGGTTTCATGCTGGCGTGCATAAGCGGCTGCAGAGGCGTCATTGGTTTCAACGTCGCCACGTGGCCGTGTTCTGCGCGCGAAAAAGTTCACCCTCCTCGGCCTGATGGTGGGTGCGAGCGCGAAATAGTTCGCCCAGCGCGCCCACAACACCCCAATTTTGGCGTTTTCGGGCTTGCTGGGCGAACTTTTTCGCGGAAGGGCTGCTGGAGGGGTGGTGCTGGGAGAGGTTTTTCGCGCGGGAGGTCAGATGCGGCTCGTGTCGGGCGAATTCTGTTCCCACCGCCCTGGCACGCTTGGTATGTCGCAAGCACTAGGCATAACAAAACCGCCCGGCGCGCGGCCGGGCGGGGGTGGAGCGGGCGACGGGAATCGAACCCGCCTCTGAAGCTTGGGAAGCTTCCATTCTACCGATGAACTACGCCCGCAATTCATCGTCCCGAAGGAATCGACCCGTCGATCATATCGTCACGCCGGATGGCCGCGCAACCGGCGTTGTTCGGGCATGGTGTGGGAGTGCTGGGCGTAGGGGGTGGCGGCGGATGATGGTGGAGGCGCGGGGAATGCATGGATAGCCGCGCGACCGGCGTCGCCCGGCGCTGAGATGCCGCGTCGCCCGGCACTCAGCCTCCGTGCCACCGGCACGCTCCCGCGCGCCCGATACACTGAGGTCGCCTGACTGATAGGAGTACCCATGCCTCGTCCCGTGGTGGCGGCCGCGATCGTTGATTCCCTGAGTGAGCCCACGATGCTGCTCGCGTGCTCGCGCGCCTACCCGCAGGAGCTGCGCGGACAGTTCGAGCTGCCCGGCGGCAAGGTCGAGGACAATGAAGATCCGGTCGAGGCCCTCACGCGCGAGATCGCCGAGGAGCTCGGTGCCCGCCTGATCATCGGCGAGCGCGTGTGCCCCGAGGGCGGGCAGTGGTGGCCGATCCTGGGTGGGCGCGTTATGGGGGTGTGGCTCGCCGAGGTGGCGGCCGGCTCGCCCGCACCGCGCGCGGGCGCGTCGCACCTCGAGGCCAGGTGGGTGCCTCTCGCGGATCTGGCCGCGCTTCCGTGGATTGTTGCTGACCTGCCGATTGTCGAGGCCGTGGTTGCCCGCTGCGCTCGCTGACAGTCCGGCAGCGCTCGGGGCCCGACAACGGGTGAACGTGGACGTCGTGGCCGGCGTCGTTGCGTGACCACGCGGTTCACCCCGCACGCTCTCCCATTTGACGAC
>CAUTRF010000040.1:0-19129 GCA_963540795.1 uncultured Actinomyces sp. | reverse complement strand
TTGACTGAAACTTACGCTTCAGATCGCTGGGGTACCAGGACTCGAACCTAGAATGGCTGAACCAGAATCAGCTGTGTTGCCAATTACACCATACCCCATTGGGTATCACCCGCTTCGCTTTCACGTCGCTGGCGACAGGAGATAACTGTAGCGGACCGACGCCCTCATGCCAAATCGAAGCCCAGTGGTCCCGATCACCCACCGCCTCTCCCCCGCAATCGGGACGCCTGCGGGCACGATGAAGCCCCGGCCTCGTCCGACATGACGGGGACGAGGCTGGGGCTGGGCGCGGCGATCAGGCCAGGTAGGCGCGCAGGGCGCGCAGGCGGGCCAGCGAGGAATCGCGACCCAGGATCTCCATGGACTCGAACAGCGGCGGGGAGACCTGACGGCCGGTCACGGCGACGCGCAGCGGGCCGAAGGCCAGGCGGGGCTTCACGCCCATCTCGTCGACGATGCGTGCGCGCAGCGCCTCCTCGAGGGCGGCGGTCGTGAACTCGGCCAGGCCCTCGACGGTCTCGATGGCGGCGTCCAGGACGTCTGCGGCGTTGTCCTTGAGCTTGGAGACGGCCTTCTCGTCCAGCTCCAGGGCGTCGTCGGCAACGAAGAGGAAGCCGAGCATGCCCGTGGCCTCGCCGAGAACCTGGATGCGTGTCTGGACGAGCGGGGCGGCCTCGGTGAGAATCTCGCGCTCGCGATCGGTCAGCGCCTCGAAGGAGTCGGCCGACACCAGCTTATCGCGGTGCAGGAAGGGCACCAGGCGGCCGCGGAAGTCCTCGCCGTCCAGCAGGCGAATGTGCTCGGCGTTAATGGCAACGGCCTTCTTCTGGTCGAAACGCGCCGGGTTCGGGTTCACGTCCGAGATGTCGAAAGCACGCGCCATCTCCTCCATGGAGAAGATGTCGCGGTCCGGCGCGATCGACCAGCCCAGGAGGGCCAGGTAGTTGTTGAGGCCCTCGGGGATCATGCCGGCTGCCTTATGCAGCAAAAGGTTCGACTCGGGGTCGCGCTTCGAGAGCTTCTTGTTGCCTTCGCCCATGACGTAGGGCAGGTGACCGAAGCGCGGCATGAACTTGGCGACGCCGATCGCCTCAAGCGCGCGGTACAGGACGATCTGGCGAGGCGTCGAGGAGAGCAGATCCTCGCCGCGCAGCACGTGGGTGATCTCCATGAGCGCGTCGTCGATCGGGTTCACCAGCGTGTAGAGCGGGTGGCCGTTGGCGCGCACGATGACGTAATCCGGGACGGAGCCGGCCTTGAAGGTGATCTCGCCGCGGATCAGGTCCGTGAAGGTGATGTCCTCGTCGGGCATGCGCAGGCGCAGGACGGGCTGGCGTCCCTCGGCGCGATAGGCGTCGATCTGCTCCTGGGTCAGGTTGCGGTCGAAGCCGTCGTAGCCGAGCTTGGGGTCCTCGCCCTTGGCGCGGTGGCGCTCCTCGATCTCCTCGGGCGTCGAGTAGGACTCGTAGGCATAGCCGGCCTCGAGCAGGCGCGCCGCCACGTCGCGGTAGATGTCCATGCGCTCACTCTGGCGGTAGGGGCCGTGCGGACCGCCCTTACCGATGCCCTCATCCCAGTCGAGGCCCAGCCACTGCAGGGACTCGATAATCTGATCGAAGGACTCCTGGGAGTCGCGGGCGGCATCCGTGTCTTCGATGCGGAAGACGAAGGTTCCTCCCGTGTGGCGGGCGTAGGCCCAGTTGAACAGGCACGTACGGACCATGCCGACGTGAGGGGTTCCTGTGGGCGAGGGGCAGAAGCGGACGCGAACGTCGGCACCGGTGGCAGTTGTTTCACTCATGATTCCTCCATCCTACTCCAGCGGTGGCTGTTGCATTTGCTTGATGGATGGGCGCGCTGCGACGCGCGCCAGGGGCACGGATAGGCTGGTTGCATCACCGGGATCGGCCCGCGCCGCATCCATCGACTCATCCAGGAGGACACCGTGTCCGTACGTCTCTTTTCCGACTCCCATCTGTACCGCACCGGCTCTCTGAAGTGGACCGGCATCACGACCGCGAGCGGAGAGCCGACGATCGGCGCGTGGGTGGCGGAAATGGACTTCGCCACGGCCCCCGAGGTAGCCGACACGATGAAGGGGGCGATCGACGACGGCCTCCTCGGCTACCAGCCGACCTGGCTGGAGCCGCGCATCGCGGGCGCGACCGCCGAGTTCCAAAAGCGGCGTTTTGGCTGGGACGTGGACGCCTCCCACGTGCGCCTCGTGGCCTCGGTCCTGCCCGCGCTCGAGGCGACGATCGCTCACCTGGTACGCCCGGGCGCACCCATCATCGTGCCGACCCCCGCCTACATGCCTTTCCTGACGATCCCGGGCAAATTCGATCACCCCGTCATCGAGGTACCCTCACTGCGCGGCACGCGAGCGCTCGGGCACGGCTGGGCCCTCGACCTGGAGGGGATCCGCGCCGGGCTCGAGGCCGGGGCCGGCCTCGTCATCCTGTGCAACCCGTGGAACCCGGTCGGTCGCGTCCTGCGCGAGGACGAGCTGCGCGCCCTGCACGACGTTGTCCGCGACTACGACGCCCTGGTGTTCTCCGATGAGATCCACTCCTCCCTCGTGTTGGATGAGTCCATTCCTTTCGTTTCTTACGCGTCGCTCGGCCCCTCATTCGCATCCCACACGGTGACGGCGACCGCCGCGTCCAAGGGCTGGAACATCGCAGGGCTTCCCTCCGCGCAGGTGATCCTGCCCGACGAGGCGCTGCGCGAGCGCTGGGACGTGTTCGCCGCGGACGTGCGCCACGACGCCAACGTCATCGGCACCCTCGGCGCGATCGCCGCCTACGAGCGGGGCGACGCCTGGCAGCGTGAGGTCAAGGACCTGATCCGCTCGAACGTAGACTTGGTGGAGCGCGCCCTGGCCGACACCCCGATCGACTTCGTGCGCCCCGAGGGCACGTACCTGACCTGGTGGGGTTTCGACGGCGTCGACCTGGGCCCCCTCTCCCCCGCCGCGACGCTGCGCGAGCGCGCCCACATCGCCGCGAACGAGGGCCGCACCCTGGGCGCCGACTACACCTCGTGGGCGCGCATCAACCTCGCGTGCGCCCCCGACGTGGCCTCTCGGATCGTAGAACGGGTGCTCGCCCTGCTCTGATCGTTTCTGACGCGAGACGAGGCCGTGGCCGACAACGGTGGACATCCACCTCCCGGCCACGGCCTCGCGTGCGTCAGGTTCTGCGCTCAGGCTCCCAGGGCGGCCTCGATGCCGGCGACCACGGTCTGGCGCGCCGCCGAGGCCGCCTCGACGACGGCGCTCGGGTCCGTCGGGGCGTCGGCAAAGGACAGGTCGGAGACGACCGACATGCCGGCAACACGCACGCCCAGAGCGTGCAGGGTGATGGCCTCCATGACGGTCGACATGCCCACGCAATCCACGCCCAGGCCCGCAAGGATGCGACTCTCGGCCATCGTCTGGTACTCGGGGCCGCGCAGGATCGCGTAAGTTCCCTCGCGCTGGCACACGCCGCGCAGCGCCTGCGTCATCTGGGCATCCCACACGGCCGACACGTCCAGGAACAGCGGCCCGTCGAAGGGTGAGGCACCGCTGAGGTTCACGTGGTCGGTGATCGCCATGACGTCGCCCAGGTTCCAGGGCTTCAGGCAGCCGTTCGCGTTCGTAAGGACCGCGCGGCCGATCCCCGCCGCGACGGCAGCTCGGGCGAGGGCCGTGACGGGGCGGGCACCCAACCCCTCGTAGAGGTGGGTTCGGCCCGTGGCCACGAGGACCACTCCCCGATGCGTCTCATACGCGCGCAGCTCGCCGCCGTGCCCATCCGCGACCGGCACCAGCACGCCGGGGATGTCACCCAGCGGCACGGTGGCCGCGGGGGCTCCCCAGGCCTCGTCGAGAGCCTCGGCCAAGCCGGAGCCGAGCACGACGAGCGAATCCGGGCGCCCCGCGAGAGAGCTAAGGACCCGGGCGCCAGCCACGGCCTCGTCGTCGAGCAGAGCGGCCGTGAAACGCGGATCGACGCTCACTGCTCGCCCTCTTCCGCACCCTCGGCGTAGGTGCGCGAGGGCAGCTTCTCCTGCGCGCGCACGCGGCCCGCACTGGTCGCCCAGTAGCCGACGAAGCCGACGACCATCGCCAGGAGGATGCCGATGTTGGCACCCGCCCAGTCACCCTCGCGACCGCCCAGGGGGCCGAGGAGGTAGCCCTGCCAGGACAGCCAGGAGGCGCTCGCGTTGACGACCAGGCCCCAGCCCACCAGCGAGCCGACGACCAGGGAGGCGACCGCACCCCAGTTCACCGAGCCATAGCGACCCGAGGGGGTGAAGAGCGACGGCTCGTCGTAGTCCTTACGGCGCAGCGCGATGTCCGCCAGCATGACGCCACCCCACGCGGCGATGACGACACCGAGGGTCGTCAGGAACGCCGTGAAGGGGATCAGGAAGGAGTCCGCGAAGAACACGACGACAATCGTGCCGACCGTCATGATCGTGCCGTCGACGGCCGTGGCGACCGGGCGCGAGACGGGCACGCCCGTGGCCAGCAGCGACAGGCCCGAGGAGTAGATGTCCATGACGATGCCGCCGATGAGGCCCAGGATCGCGACCAGCGCGAAGGGGATGAGGAACCAGGTGGGCAGCAGCGTGGTGAGCGCGCCGATCGGATCATTACCGATCGCCTCGGAGAGGGACTCGTCGGCAGAGCCGACCAGGAGGATGCCGAAGAAGACGAGGATGACCGTGGGCAGCGCCGCGCCCAGCGTCGTCCAGCCGACCACGCCCTTCGTCGAGGCCGCGCGCGGCAGGTAGCGCGAGTAGTCGGCGGCCGCGTTAATCCAGCCGAAGCCGAAGCCCACGAGAAGCATGCAGCCCGCGCCGAGCACCGCGGTCAGGGGCGCCGAGGGACGCGAGGAGAGAACCGCGAAGTCGATCGTCGGGGCGACCAGCACCAGG
This sequence comes from uncultured Actinomyces sp., assembly GCA_963540795.1. GTDB lineage: Bacteria > Actinomycetota > Actinomycetes > Actinomycetales > Actinomycetaceae > Pauljensenia. Next base: position 14,203 of record CAUTRF010000040.1, on the reverse strand, counting down.
TAGACGATCGTCAGGACCGCGGTGGCCCAGGTGATCCACGTCTGAACCTTCATGATCGCCTCGAAACCAAGGATGCCCGAACCCGCCGCCAGCACGACGACGAGGATCAGCGAGATGATCTGGGCGACGACGTGGTTCGTGAAGCCGAGCGCCCCCATCACCGTGGCCGTGGCCTGAACGGCCATGATCGCCAGGAAGGTCTCCCAGCCCACCGTCAGGATCCACGAGATCGCCGCCGAAATACGGTTGCCGTTGAAACCGAAGGCCGCGCGCGACAGGACCAGCGTCGGGGCGGAGCCGCGCTTACCGGCGATGGCAATGAGGCCGCAGACCAGGAAGGACAAAGCCACACCGACGACGGACACGACGACCGCCTGGCCGACGGAGAGGCCGAAGCCGAGGACCCACGAGCCCCACGAGATACCCAGGACCGAAATATTCGCCGCGAACCACGGCATGAACAGGTCGGAGGGTTTTCCCTTGCGATCGGATTCGGGAATGACGTCCAGACCGGCCATTTCGACGGCCAGCGCGCCCGAAGACTGGGGTTCGCTCACGGTGTGCTCCTATGCGACAGATGGGGTCGATAAACGGCCTCATTTTACCGCATAGGTCACACTTTTAGGCGTTGACGACGGGGTTCGTCAGGCGACCGATCCCCTCGATCTCGATCTCCACGCGGTCACCAGCGTGAACGACCTGCGCGCCGGCGGGCGCGCCCGTGGCGATCACGTCGCCGGGCAGCAGCGTCATCTGGTGAGACACGTAGGACACCAGCTCGAAGGGGTTCCAGATCATGTGCGCGGTCGAGGAGTCCTGAGCGATCTCACCGTTCAGGTAGGAGCGAATCGCCAGGTGAGTGACGTCAAGGGCGGGATCGACCGTGATCCACGGTCCCAGCGGGCACGCCGAGTCGAAAGACTTGCCGCGCGACCAGGGGCCGCCCACCATCGCGTCGCGGGCGGTGGCATCGTTGGCGATCGTGTAGCCGAGGATCATCTGCGGCGCGTCCTCGACGCTCACGTCCTTCGCGAGGGACTTGATGACGATCGCGAGCTCACCCTCGAAGGCCACCGCGTTCGACCAGGCCGGGATCGCGATCGGGTCGTCGGGGCCGACGACCGAGGTGTTGGCCTTCAAGAAAATCGGCGGCTCGGGGCGTTCGTCGGCCGGAATCGGGGTGTCCGAGTAGTTGTCGCCGATGCCCACGACCTTCGAACGCGGGATCACCGGGGAGAGCAGGCGGACCTCGTCCAGCTCGTAGATCTGGCCGGAGGGTTCCACGGGCGAGAACAGTGGGTCGCCCTTGAGCCCCACGATCCTCGTCGAGCCCTCCTCGAGGGCGCCGTACACCGGGTTCGTACCATCGGAAAAACGTGCGATTCTCATGCTGGTAGCCTAACGCAGCCGCGCCCACGCCGCGCCCAGCAGCGCCGACAGACACGACGCCGGGTGCGCGAGGCACGTAATGTGCCCGGAGCACCCGGCGATGTGATCGGTAGGTATTACTGCTTCTGCTGCTTGATCTTCTTCTGCTTGGGGCGCTTCCACACGCTGCCGGGAACGTCGCCGGGCAGCAGCGGGTTCTTCTCGCCCACGAAGACGGGCTCGGCGACGCCGCCTCGGCGCTGGGCCTCGTAGTCGCGCAGCGCACCCAGCACCCAGCGGGCCAGGAAGACCAGGGCGACCAGGTTCGTGATCGTCATGACCGCCATCGCAATGTCGACGGCGTTCCACACGACGTCCAGGGTCAGCAGGGCACCGATCGTCGCAGAGAGCACGCACACGACGCGCACGGTCCAGCTCGCCCAGCGGGCGTCACCGAAGACGAAGGACATGTTCGTGTCGGAGTAGACGTAGGCGGCGATGATCGAGGAGTAGGCCAGGACGAAAATGAGGATCGCCATGGGCACGATCGTCCAGGCGCCCAGCTCGTGGGCCACGGCCAGGGTCGTCAGGTTCGAGGGGTTCACGTCCGCGCCGCCCCACACCTTCTCGCCCGCAATGAGGATGACGAAGGCGGTCGCCGTACACACGACGATCGTGTCGATGAAGACACCCAGGGACTGGATGAGGCCCTGGCGCACTGGGTGGGACACGGTCGCGGTCGCGGCGGCGTTGGGAGCTGTGCCCTGGCCGGCCTCGTTAGAGAAGAGGCCGCGCTTCGTGCCGTTGATCATCGCGGCGATGATACCGCCACCCAGGCCGCCGACGGTGGCGTCCGCGGAGAAGGCGGAGGTGAAGATCTGGCCCAGCACGGTGCCGAACTGCGTGATGTTCATGAGGCAGACGATGGCGACCATGATGACGTAGATGGTCGCCATGATCGGGGCCATCCACTCAGTGACGCGGGCGACGGTGCGGATGCCGCCGAAGATGACCATCGCGGAGAAAACAAAGATCAGGCCCGCGACGGTGAGCTGCGCGGCCGAGAAGCCGCCCGCGCCGGGCAGGGGCTGCTTGGCGGCCTCACCGAAGGCGCTCGTGAGCGTGCCCGCGATGGCGTTGGACTGCACGGAGGTGATGACGATGCCGCAGGTAACAACGGTGATGACGGCGAAGACGTTGGCCAGGACACGGTTCTTCATGCCGCGCTTGATGTAGTAGGCCGGGCCGCCGCGGAAGGAACCGTCGGAGTGCTTGACCTTGAAGATCTGGGCCAGCGTCGCCTCGAAGAACGCGGTCGCCATGCCGACCAGGGCCACGACCCACATCCAGAAGATCGCTCCGGGGCCGCCGAACATGAGCGCCGCGGCCACGCCGAACACGTTGCCGATGCCCACGCGCGCGGCCAGCGAGATCGCGAAGGCCTGGAAGGAAGAGATGCCGCCGTCGGCACCCTTGCGCGAGCCGAGGACCGTGCGCACCATCTCCGGGAAGAGGCGCAGCTGCACGCCGCGGGAGACGACCGTGAGGACCAGGCCCACGCCAATCAGGATGACGATCGTCAGGTGCATCGTGATCCAGTCAGCGATCTGCTGCTCGATCTGGGCAATGTGTTCCACAGGAGCCTCCCGGGGTGGAATAGGACGAGGCCGGGGATAGGTCGCGGGGCCTCGCGCGCTGCGCGGGACGCACCCGCGCATTGTAATGGGACCCGTTCATCTTGCCACAGGGCTCCGCGCGCGGCAGGCAACGTCTCGCCACACGCACGGCCGCGCGTCTCCGCCTGACCGGCCCCGGCCTCGTCGATGAGCTGCGGGGAGGGCCCGGCGGTGCGGGGACGCAGACGTGGGCGCACTCTGGGACAATGGGAGTATGAGCGCGACTTTGAACGAGATCCTGGACGACCTGGAGGACGAGGGCCGCCTGGGCGACGACGACGCCCTGTACGAGGCCTTCGTGTCCTGGGCCGAGGGAACTGGGCGTCCGCTCTACCCCCACCAGGAGGAGGCCCTGGTGGAGATCCTGGCGGGCAACCACGTCATCGCGGCGACCCCCACGGGATCGGGTAAGTCGATGATCGCGCTCGCCGCGCACTTTACGTCGATGGCCCGCGGGGGCCGCTCCTACTACACGGCGCCGCTCAAGGCCCTGGTCTCGGAGAAGTTCTTTGACCTGGTGTCTTTGTTCGGCGCGGACAACGTCGGCATGGTGACCGGCGACGTGTCCCTCAATGCCGACGCGCCCATCATTTGCTGCACGGCTGAGATCCTCGCAAATCAGTCGCTGCGCGAGGGGCCGACGCTGGATGCGGACATGATCGTCATGGACGAGTTCCACTTTTACGGGGATCGTCAGCGCGGGTGGGCGTGGCAGGTGCCGCTCCTGGAGTTGAGGACTCCGCAGGTGGTGGCGATGAGCGCGACGCTGGGCGACACGACGCGTTTCGAGCGCTCGTGGAAGGAACGCACCGGGCGCGACGTGTCCCTCATCGACGACGCTCAGCGCCCCGTGCCCCTCGAGTTTGAGTACGTCGTGGACCGCCTACCCGACACGGTCGAGCGGCTGCTGGGTGAGGGCCGCTGGCCCGTCTACATCGTGCACTTCTCACAGCGCGACGCGGTCGCGACCGCGCAGTCTTTCGACCGCTCGTCGCTCATTTCGCCCGAGCAGAAGAAGGCGATCGCCGCGCAGCTGGCGGGGGTGTCGTTTGCGAAGGGCTTCGGGCAGACCCTTAAGTCGCTGCTCGCGCAGGGCATCGGCGTGCACCACGCGGGCATGCTGCCGCGCTACCGCCGCCTCGTCGAGCGCCTCACCCAGGCGGGCCTGCTGCCGATTGTGTGCGGCACGGACACGCTGGGCGTGGGCATCAACGTGCCGATTCGTACGGTGCTAATGACGTCGCTCGTGAAGTACGACGGGCGCCGTATGCGACACGTGAGCGCGCGCGAGTTCCACCAGATCGCGGGGCGCGCGGGCCGCGCCGGCTTCGACACGGTCGGTTTCGTGCGCGTCCTGGCCCCCGAGCACGAGGTCGACGCCGCCCGTGAGCGCGCACGCCTGAGCGCCGCGCAAGAGGCGGCCCGCGATGCGCGCGAGGCCAAGCGCGCCGCGAAGAAGTCCGCGAAGAAGCGCAAGGGCCCGGGCGAGGGCGAGATCTCGTGGACGCGCTCGACGTTCGAACGCCTCGTGGACGCGGCTCCCGAGCAGCTCACGAGCCGTTTCGAGATGACGCACGCGATGGTCCTCAACGTTCTGGCAGGGGCACCCGCGGCCGGGCGTGACCCGGGCGAGCACCTCGTGTGGCTGGCGTGCAATAACGACGATCCGCCCACGGATCGCAACCCGCACCTGCGCCGCCTGGGCGAGATCTACACGTCGATGAAGCAGGCGGGCGTCGTCGAGCACGTGTCTTCTGCGCAGGCCTCGGCCTCGGGTGAGCCTCGCCTGCGTGCGGCCACCGACCTGCCGGACGACTTCGCGCTCAACCAGCCGCTCTCCCCCTTCGCGCTGGCGGCGCTTGAGCTACTGGATCCCGAGTCCCCGACCTTCGCTCTGGACGTCGTCTCGGTCATCGAGTCGGTCCTGGAGGATCCGCGCCCCCTCCTATTCGCGCAGGAGAAGGCCGCGCGCGCCGAGGCCGTGGCCGCGATGAAGGCGCAGGGCATGGAGTACGACGAGCGCATGGCCGCCCTCGAGGAGGTCACGTGGCCGCGTCCGCTGGCCGATCTGCTTGGGGACGCGTTCGCGGTGTACCTGCACGCGAACCCGTGGATCGAGGATCAGGAGATTTCCCCGAAGTCGGTCGTGCGCGAGATGATCGAAAACGCGCTGACCTTCACCGGGATCGTGGGCCGCTACGACGTGGGCCGCTCCGAGGGCATCGTGCTGCGCTACCTGACGGACGCGTATCGCGCGCTGCGCCAGATCGTGCCGGACGAGCTGATGACGGACGAGCTGCGTTCGATCATTGCCTGGCTGTCGGCGCTGATCCGCGCGGTCGACTCCTCGCTGCTGGACGAGTGGGAGGCCATGTCCACTGGTCAGGCCCTCCCCGCGTCCGATGGCGACGGCACGGAGGGCGCGGAGCTCGCTTTTGGCGCGCGGGAGGACGGGACCGTTCCCTTCAGCGCGAACCGTCACGCGTTCCGCACGGCGATCCGTGGCGCACTGTTTGAGCGCGTGGAGGCGATGAGCCGCGACAACGTCGAGGCCTTGGCGCGCCTGGACGAGGCATCGCGTACCCCCGTGGTGGCCCCGTGGGGCGAGGACGAGTGGGACGCGGTGCTCGAGCGCTACTGGGCGGAGCACGAGTGGATCGGCATCGACCAGCGTGCGCGCGCCCTGTCGCTGTGCTCCTTGAACGAGGCCCCGACCCGCGAGGACGTGCTGGAGCTGGCCCCCGCTGTTGCTTCCTCCGATTTCGACCATGCCCAGGTGGCGCGCATCGAGGCGATCGCGGACGCGGTCGATCAGGCTGCGGCCGGCACGTTCTGGCTGGCCACGCAGACCCTGTTCGACCCGGAGGAGGACATGGACTGGCGCATCGTCGCCCTCGTGGACGTGCCCGCCTCGGACGAGGCCGGAAGGGTTGCCCTGGCGACGATCACCGTCGGGCCGCGGTAGATCCTTCATCATTCGAGGAACCAGGTGCGTGATGCAGTGAATACATAGCGTCCGCACGTCCTTTCCCGAGAAATCCGAGGATCTCATCCGACAAGTCTCTCTCGCCTTCCCACAGACGCAGCGACAGCACGAGGTTCACCAACAAACCGTGTGAGAGGAAGAGCCTAGCCTGTTCAGCATCCATCCCGATGTCTTCTCGCAGGACGTGGTACACACGTGCAAAGCTATCGCGGGAGAGCTGCCCGAAACGCGGGTCGGATCCCATCATGAATAGGCGCACGATCATCATGAACGTGTCGTGGTCTTTCACGATCTCCGCGTACATGTCCCCCAGCAATTTCCGACGTTCAACATCGTTAGAATCCGCCGCTACAGGTGCCTCAGCAAAACGTCGACACAACTGCTCAACAACATACGTAACAGCCTCCTCGAAAAGTGTTTCCTTCGACCCGAAGAAACGCACGACATACGCCTGACTGACGCCTGCCTCGCGCGCGATCGAGTCTGTCGTGGCCGCGGCGTAGCCAACCCGCGCAAACACACGGATGGCAGCCTCCAGCATGAGCACCTTACGCTCGTTCGCGGGCATTCGCGTCGCAGCCATCTCCACTCCTCCTCAGTACTCTTGCGCGTTTAGTCTAGCCGCGAGCATAAGCTCGAACCTTTTCAAGGAATGCGGCTCGGTAGGCGGGCGTGTCCTGCTTGTGTTCAACGCGTCCGAGCATCAGTGTCTTTGTCAGTCGGATCCCAACGAAGCTCAGAACCATTCGCTTCCATCGCGTGATAGGTCCACCAAAGATTCGGTAGACAAACGAGGGGGCGCGCGACGTGACAATCAGTGCCGCAGTCTTACCCGCCAGCAGCCCTTGCGCCTTTCCGTTGACGTAGCGATAGGCAAACCTCGGGGTAAGAGTGCGATCAAGGAAACCTTTTAGAATCGCCGGTTCAGCAGACCACCAAATCGGGAAGCTGAACACGAGGTGTTCGGCCCAGGCCACGTCCTCCTGGTACCGCTTGGGAGCATTTTCGTCCTCCATATGCTGGCGGTATCCGTAGCGGAGAACGGGATCAAAATCCTCCGTCGCCAGATCGATCGTACGCACGTCATGCCCGGCGCTGCGCGCCTCATCAGCGTAGGCCGTTGCGAGTTCATGCGAGTAGCTTCCCGCGTCAGGGCTGCCCTGAATGACAAGAATCTTCACGACTCCTCCTTTGTTGTAATCAATTGATTACAACGGTACCGAGAATGTCCGTCGCCCGCAAGACAAGAGACCTCAATGGATCGATAGTCACACCCAAAGAAAGTCGACAGAACTCCCCAACTCGACAGCACTAGCCAGGGAACCACCCTTCCCAACAGTAAGCTAGGACAGTTGCATGACAACTACCTCATGGTTACCATGTCACCATCGAGAAAGGACATGGCATGGAAGCCGCAACAGTCGCCCAGTGGGCATTTTTCAACGAGGTCCCGATTCCCCAGGACGTCTCCAACATCCTGATTCCCGGCGAGCAGCCCTACGCCGCTTTCGCAACAACGCGAGACTCCGCAATCTTTACGTCGCAGCGTCTCATCGTGCGCGACGCACAGGGGCTCACCGGCCGCAAGGTCGAGATCTACTCACTGCCCTACAAAAACATCAACATGTGGTCGACAGAGAATGCCGGCACGATCGATATGACCGCCGAGGTTGAGCTGTGGACACGCGCAGGCCATATCAAGATCAGCCTGGGCCGACACATCGACGTGCGCCGCATCGACACACTCATCGCAAACTGCGTTCTGAACTCCCACTAAGAGTCGCCAATCTCAACATTGAACCCGCCTGCTCTACAACGGCTTGCAGCCCTGCCGAGCGGGCGGGTTTCTCAGCGCCGGGACGCCTTGCGAATCAGCCAGTCCGCGCCCGCGAAGAGCGCCATGAAGAGCAGAGCACCGATCAGGATCGCGACGATGTTGATGGCGACCTGCGCGTAGCCGATGCGCCACACGTTCACGAAGCCGTAGGGGTACTGGTGCGTGAAGGCGCCTCGCACGAGCGTGTACGCCACCCACACGACCGGGATCAGCAGGGCACGTCCAAGCGTCGCCCACGTAATGCCGCCGCGCGGGCCCGCGAAGGCGGCCGTCCCCACAAAGGCGGCGGGGACGACGATGTGCTGCAGCGGGTTGGTGACGAGCGCGTAGCCCGAAAGGACCTCGTAGGGGCCGATGAGGGTCGCATAAACGATGGCGGTCACGGTGATCATCATGAGCGCGCACAGGTGCGTGGCCCTCCCCCACGCCCCGACGCGGCCTCGGCGCGCGAGGAGGGTCGAGATGATCGCGACCATGATGTTGGACAGCTCGGTGAAGTAGGACAGGCAATTGATGAGACGCTCGGGGGCGCCCGCCCAGCCGTGGGGGGCACCCGCGAAGAGACCCTCCTCGACGTAGGTCGGCGCAGCGTAGCCATCGAAGGCCGTAATGATGAGGGTGGCGGCCACTCCCGCCCAGGCGAGGGCGGCCACCACCCAATAGGCGGCGCGCCCGCGGCGGCTTAGTTCAGTCATAGTCATCGTGTTTGATGATGGCACAGCGGGAAAACGCAGTCACGGTAAGGGCGCAGGTATCCCACGACCCGGTCATACACCCCCGCACTCCTCGCCCGCCCGGTGGCTCTGCACACACTCCCCCTCATTCCCGCACGTAATTCGTTATTCGGATCGGCGCTGAGAGATCAGAAACCGCATGATTTCAACACCTCTCCTTCAAAGACTGAAGGAACGGCCGGGGAATTACGTGCGAAATTTTTGGGGGTGCGGGAGTATCGGTGGCTGGAACGAAGACCAGGCAGGTGCCTGGGACAACGACTGAAACAGGACGAGGCCGGGGACCGCTAGGCACGGGGCCGGGGCGGGCAAGAACACAGAGCGGCGCCATCCACACCAGCACAGGCATGCCTGGGTCGAGGCCGGTCACACCTGCGCGAGGTCCGTGACCTCGGCGTCCGTCAGCTCGACGAGGTCGAGGGGGCTCAGCTCGACGCTAAGGCCTCGGCGCCCGCCCGAGACGATCATGGTCTCGTGGTCCAGGCACGCCGAGTCGATGAACAGCCGGTGCGCAGTGGTCTGTCCGAGCGGGCTGATGCCGCCCACGACGTAGCCGGTGCGGCGCTGGGCGACGGCCGGTTCGGCCATGGCGGCGCTCTTGGCGCCGGCGGCCTTTGCGATCAGCTTCATGGACAGGTGAGCCAGCGCGGGCACGCAACCGACGACAAACTCGCCGCTGGGCTCCAGGCGCACCATGAGCGTCTTGAACGCCTGGGTGGGGTCGATCCCCAGCTTCTCGACGGTCTCCTCACCGAACGCGCGGGCGGCCGGGTCATGCTCGTACTCGTGAACGGTAAAAGCAACGCCGGCCGCCGTCAGCGCCTCGATGGCGCGCGTGGGGCCACCGCCGTGATCCTTGCTGTGTTTACGAGCCATGCCCCCAGTGTAGAACGCGTCAGAGGATGGACGCGGTCGGGTCGTCGATGACGGCCTTGCCGAAGGGGAAGCAGGTGATCGGGATCATCTTGAGGTTGGCGATGGCCAGCGGGATGCCGACGATCGTGACGGCCTGCGCGGCGGCGGTGGTCACGTGACCGATAGCGAGCCACAGGCCCGCAACCAGGAACCACACGATGTTCATGAGGGCAGAGCCCGCGCCCGCGCCCGGCTGGTCGATGACACGCTTGCCGAAGGGCCACAGCACGTAACCGGCGATGCGGAAGCAGGCCACGCCCGCGGGGATCGTCACGATGAAGATGCAGGCGACGACACCCGCGAGGAGATAGCCGAGGAAGAGCGGGAGGCCCCCGAAGAAGAACCAGATGATGTTGAGCAGGGTACGCATTGCGTGTCCTTTCCTTGATCTGTGAACATTCTAGTCTGCCACGACTCCTCGTTCAGATCCCCCTGAGTGACCCCTGATTGACCCCTGAAACTATCTCCGCGCGTACCATGAACCCATGAGCATTCCCGAGGCCATCGCCGCCGCCCGCGACCGCATCGACCGCGCGACGTCCGCGTGTGGGCGCAGCGATTCGGTCCACCTGGAGCTGGCGGTCAAGACCCGAACGCCCGAGGAGTGCCGCGAGGCAGCCTCTGCTCTACGCGAGGCGGGCCTGCCGATCCTGCTGGGCCACAACCGCGTCCAGGAGGCGCGCGCGACGGTGGACGCAATCCGAGAAGTGCCCGGCGCTCGCATCCACTTGATCGGTCCCCTGCAGTCCAACAAGATCAACCACGCGCTGGCCTGCGTGGACGCGATCGAGTCGCTGGACTCCCCCGCACTGGCCTCGAAAATCGACACGCGCGCGACGGGATGTCTCCCCGTTTTCGTCGAGGTGAACGTCTCGGGCGAGGCCACGAAGCACGGCTGCGCGCCCTCCGACGTCGCCGCACTGATCGACGCGGTCGAGGCTTCGGCCCACCTGCAGCTCGCGGGCTTCATGACGGTTGGCCTGAACTCCCCCGTCGAGGCCGACGTGCGCGCCGCCTACGCGCGCCTGCGTGGCATCAGGGACGAGGCTGCGGCGCGCCTGGGCGTCGAAGAGTCAGACCTGGCGCTGTCGATGGGCATGAGCCGCGACCTGGAGTGGGCGATCGCCGAGGGGGCGACTATCGTGCGTCTCGGCACGGCCATTTTCGGGGCCCGCCGCCTCTGACGAGACCGCTTATCCACACCCGCGTCACACCCGTTAGGATTGACGCCATGATGAGCGTTTTGGCTGGAATATCGGCGTCGATCCTGGCGCTCGCACCGATCACCAACCCGATCGGCGCTCTCGCCGCTTTCGCTGGCCTGACCGCGTCCGACGATCCGGCGGCAGTGCGCTCCCAGGCGTGGAAGACCGGCATCTACGTGTTCGCGATCCTGACGGCCTTCGCGGTCTGCGGTTCGCTCATCATGCGCTTCTTTGGTTTCGACCTGCCCTCCCTGCAGATCGCGGGCGGACTCGTTGTCGCGCACTCGGGTTTCTCGATGCTGGAAAACAAGCGCCGCTCCACCAACGAGGAGGACCAGCACGCAACGCGTAAGGCGGATGTGTCTTTCTCCCCCATGGCGCTCCCTCTCATCGCAGGCCCCGGCTCGATCGGTGTCGTCATCGCGTTGGCCGCCCGCAATACGGCCATCGGATTCCACGTCGGAATCGTCCTAGGAATTGCAGTGACAGCCGCCGTCATCGCTCTGCTGCTGCGCTACGGCACGCCCTGGATCGACAAGCTGGGAGCTACCGGCGTCGGCGCGATCGTACGAATTATGGGCTTCCTTATCCTCGTCATCGGCGTCGAACTCATCATCCACGGGGTGCGCGCACTTCAGCTCTTCTAAGCGCCCGCCCGCTGTTAAACGCGAAAGCCCGCCCCGGCCTCGTTGCGTGCCACGCCCCAATGTCGCACGTAATTCCCCTCCGACCCATTCCGTGAATCGTCTTGTATCGTTGCTATTTCAAGGGTGGATACTGAAAAACATAAAAGGTTGACGTGGGAATTACGTGCGACTTTTCTGAGGAACCACAAAAACGCGAAAGCCCGCCCCGGCCTCGTCAAAACGACGCCGAAGCGGGCCACGAATACGGGCGCACTCAGGGGATGCGGTGCACCCACTCCTCGCGCGCGAACTTCGTCTCGCAGCGCTTGCGCGCGACCTCGAGGTCCGCCTCGGTGATGGTGCCGACGCTCGCGTTGTACTTCTCCTTGAAGTGGTCGAAGAACACCTGCAGGATCTCCTCGCGGGGAAGGCCGGTCTGTGAGCGCATGGGGTCCACGCGTTTGACGGCGCTGCGGGTACCCTTGTCGCGGATCTTCTCCATGCCGATGCGCAGGACTTCGTTCATCTTGATGGCGTCGATGTCGTAGGCCATGGTCACGTGGTGGACCATGTAGCCGTTCGCCCAGCGCTTCTGCGCGGCACCGCCGATCTTGCCGAACTCCGAGGCGATGTCGTTGAGCGGCACGTACTTGGCCTTGATGCCCAGCTTTTCGAGGACCTCCATGACCCACTGATCGAGGTAGGGGTAGGCCTGCTCGAAGCTCATTCCCTCCACGAGGGCGGTGGGGATGACGAGCGAGTAGGTGATGCAGTTGCCAGGTTCCATGAACATGGCGCCGCCGCCGGTGACGCGCCGCGACACGGTGATGCCGTAGCGATCCACGCCGTCCTGTTGGATTTCGTTTTGGTAGGACTGGAAGGAGCCGATGACGACCTGGGGGCCGTTCCACTCCCACAGGCGCATGAAGGGCTTGCGCCGTCCCGCGGCGACGTCTTCGACCAGGGTTTCGTCCATGGCGACGTTGATCATCGGGTCGACGACGGGGCCGTGGATGACGTCGAAGTCGATGTCGTCCCACGACAGGGCGGCTCCCAGCGCGCGGCGTACGGCGATGCCGACGGCCTCGGGGGTGACCCCCATGAGGGTGTCGCCCTCGTGGAGGGCGGCCGCCACGCGCGCGGCCAGGTCCTTGGCGCTCGACGAGGCCGGGGCCCCTTCGAGGGAGGCGGTGATCCGGGTGAGCGCGTCGTCGGGGTCGAGGAAGAAGTCACCGGACACGCTCACGCGCGCGAGGCGATCCTCCTCCACGTCGGTGTCGACGACGACGAGCTTTCCTCCGGGGACTTTGTACTCTCCATGCATGCCCACGATTGTAGGCGTTTCCCTCACGCCCAGTCGGGCAGGACGCGCACGCCGCCCTTGTCGGCGGAGGCGGCGAGCATGCCGTAGACGCGCAGGGCGTCGGAGACCTGGCGGGGGCGCGGCTTGGAGGGCTTCCAGGGCGCGGCTCCCTTTTCGGCGCGGCGGCGCTCGAGTTCCTCGTCGCTCACGCCCACGCGCAGGACGCGGTTGTTGACGTCGATTTCGATCTCGTCGCCGGTGCGCACGAGGCCGATCGCGCCGCCGGCCGCGGCCTCGGGCGAGATGTGACCGATGGAGATGCCCGACGTGCCGCCGGAGAAGCGGCCGTCGGTGATGAGCGCGCACTTCTTGCCCAGGCCCAGGCCCTTGAGGTAGGAGGTCGGGTAGAGCATTTCCTGCATGCCGGGGCCGCCCTTGGGGCCCTCGTACAAGATGACGACGACGTCGCCTTCGGTGACCTGCTTGGACAGGATGGCCTCGACGGCTTCCTCCTGGGATTCGACGACGAAGGCCTTGCCGACGAAGTGGAAGAGGGACTCGTCGATGCCGGCGGACTTGATGATCGCGCCGTTGGCCGCGATGTTGCCGTAGAGGACGGCCAGGCCGCCGTCCTTCGTGTAGGCGTGCTCGACGGAGCGGATGCAGCCGGAGACGGAGTCGGTGTCGAGGGACTCGAACAGGTTGGCGGTCGAGAATGCCTGGGTGGTGCGCACGCCGCCGGGGGCGGCGAGGAAGCGGTGCTTGGCCTCGTCGGTGGCGCTCCCGCTGCGCACGTCCCAGGCGCCCAGCCAGTCGGCGAGGCTGTCGGAGTGGACGGAGTGGACGTCGCGGTTGAGCAGGCCGGCGCGGTCGAGCTCGCCGAGCAGGGCGGGGATGCCGCCGGCGCGGTGGACGTGCTCGATGTGGTAGGTCGTGGAGTTGGGGGCCACCTTGCACAGGCAGGGCACGCGGCGCGAGATCGCGTCGATGTCGTCGAGCGTGAAGTCGACGCCGGCCTCGTGGGCGATGGCGAGGATGTGCAGGACGGTGTTGGTGGAGCCGCCCATGGCCACGTCCAGGCTCATGGCGTTCTCGAAGGCGGCCTTGGTGGCGATGGAGCGCGGCAGGACCGAGTCGTCCTCGTTGTCGTAGTAGGCGCGGCACATGTCGACGATGCGCGTGCCGGCCTCGGTGAAGAGCTTCTTGCGTTCGATCTGGGTGGCCAGGGTGGTGCCGTTGCCGGGCAGGGCCAGGCCGATCGCCTCGTTGAGGCAGTTCATGGAGTTCGCGGTGAACATGCCGGCGCAGGAGCCGCAGGTGGGGCACGCGTTGGCTTCGATGCTGGCCAGCTGGTTGTCGCTGACGGAGTCGTCGACGGCCATGACCATGGCGTCGATGAGGTCGAGGCGGTGCTCGACGACGCCCTCGACGGCGGTGCCGGATTCCATGGGGCCGCCGGAGACGAAGATGGTGGGGATGTTCAGGCGCATGGCGGCCAGGAGCATGCCGGGGGTGATCTTGTCGCAGTTGGAGATGCACACGAGGGCGTCGGC
>CAUTRF010000039.1:0-19249 GCA_963540795.1 uncultured Actinomyces sp. | reverse complement strand
CCCGCAGCAGGGCACCTGACGCCCGCGCGCGGTGAGCCCCGCGGGCGAAGCCGTGCGCGCGGCACCCGCAGCAGGGTGCCTGAACCCGCACACAGAGAGCAACCCCGGCCTCGTCACGCAGTTCACGATGAACGAGGCCGGGGTTCGTGCGTCTGTCAGGGCGCGCTCAGAGAGCGGCGACCGCGGTGACGGTGACGGGCACGTTGCCGCGCGTAGCCTTGGAGTAGGGGCACAGCTGGTGGGCGCGGTCGACGAGGGCCTGGGCGCGGTCGAGCGGGGCGCCGGGGATGAAGACCTCAATGTCGGCGGTGAGGGCGAAGGAGTCGCCCTCGGGGCCCAGTGCGATCGTGGTGCGCACGACAGAGTCCTTGGTGTCGATGCCCAGTTCCTTGGCGGCCAGGCCCATGGCACCCTGGAAGCAGGCGCCGTAGCCCATGGCGAAGAGGGCTTCGGGGTTGGGGCCGTCGCCGGGGCCGCCCAGCTCCTTGGGGGCGCGCATGACGTGGCTGATGCCGAGCGCGGGGACGGAGGAGGTGCCGGCGCGACCGCCGGTGGATTCGGCGGTGACGCTGTATGCAATCTTGCTAGGTGTATCCATAGCCCCATTTCACCACTAGGACTTCAGTCCCGCAAGGGGTTTGACACAAACACAAGCTTTTTCGTGCTCAGGGGGACGAGGCCCGGACACCCCCGCAGGTCACGCGCCGTCAGGCGGTGAAGAAGTCCGCGTCGGGGCGGCCGCTCAGCGCCTTGGCGACGGCGCGGCGGAAGCGGTCGTTCATGGGCGGGAGCTGATCGCCGCGGAAGAACGCGGTCTCGCTGTTTTCGCCGTCGGCGGGGCTCGGCTCGCCGCTCACCCACTCAGCAGCGAAGGCGACGTCCAGGTAGGTAGTGACGTCACCGTTGTCGTAGGTGACGGGACCCACGACCTCGACGGAGAGGAGGCGACGCACCTCGATGCGCACGTCGGTCTCCTCGAGGGCCTCGCGGGCGGCGGCGATCGCTGGCTCCTCGCCAGGGTCGACGATGCCGGTCACGGGTGTCCAGGCACCGTTATCCGAGCGGCGCACGCACAGGATCTCGACGGCCTCGGGCGCGATGGGATGCTCCCAGTCGATCGGCGCGCAGCCCGGGGCGGGGCGGGCGATGACGACGGTCGTGCCGGGCATCCACAGGGGCGCGTGGCCGACGTGGCGGCGCAGTTCGAGGACGAAGTCGGGGGTAGCCATGGCCCTAGTCTACGGCGCTCACAGGAAGGAGGTGATGACCGGCAGGAGCAGGATCTTGACGATAATCGCGAAGGCGAAGAGGGTCGCGTAGGCCGCCTCGATGCGCTCGTCGGCGACGCGGGCGACGGCGGCCTGCAGGACGGCCGGCTGTCCGAGGAAGCCCGCGATGCCGCCCGCGGCGCGCGCGGAGGACAGTCCGATGAACTTCGCGCCGAGGGCCTGGATAACGCAGCAGACGACGACCATGACGGCGGCGAGGAGGGCGGCGCGCCAGCCGTCGGGACTGCCGAGGAGGCTCGCGAACTGCGGGCCGGCGTTGAGGCCCAGGGCAGCAAGAAAGAGCATGAGGCCGATCTGCCGGATCGTCAGGTTCGCGGCGGCGGGCAGCGTCCACACAAGCGGTCCGGTGCGGCGCAGGGCACCGAGCAGCATGCCCACGATCAGGGGACCGGCGGCGGCGCCCAGCTGGAAGCCCTGGCCGCCGGGCAGCGGGAAGGACACGATGCCCAGGAGCAGACCGAGGACGAGGCCAATGCCGAAGGCCATACCGTCAACCTCGGCGACGCGACGCTCGGAGTCGCCGAGCCACTCGGCGATGTCGTCGAGCTCGTCCGTTGGAACGACGACGGCGACGTGATCGCCGAGCTGCAGGTCGAGGTCGTCGCGGGCCAGGAGGTCCAGGTCGCCTCGGCGCACGCGCGTGATGACGGCACCGAAGCGCTTGGTGACGTTGAGTTCGGAGACGCTACGGCCGGCGACGTCGGGGTTGGACACGACGATGCGCTCGAAGGCGAGGTCGGAGCGGTCATCCTCGAGGTTGTGGTCGAGGATCTCACCAACGAGCGGGGCCGTCTCCTTGATAGACGCGGGGTCGCCGACCATGACGACGTGGTCGCCGGGCAGCAGGTCCTCGCCGGGAGCGGTGACGCGGGTGCGTCCGTCACGACGCAGGTAGGACAGGCGCACGCGCTGGTCGCGCCACGCGTCGATATCGCGCGTGTTGATGTGCTTAGAGACGTGAATACTCACGGCTTCCAGGGACGACCCCGCGAGGGAAGGCGTGTCCTTGGGACCGACCCACTTCCTCGTCACGGTGATCGTGACAATGAGGATGCCACCAATGACGCCCACCGGATAGCCAAACGCATAGCCGACCGCCGCGTTGGGATCTCCCGTCAGGCGGGTGGCCGTATCGAGCGCGGGAGCGGCCGTCAGAGCACCCGTGAAGAGACCCGACGTGAGCCCGGAGGACAGTCCAAGGAGGCGGCCTCCCGCAAGCGCGATGACCGCGCCCACGATGCACACGATCGTCGTGAGGGCGAGGAGATTCGTCTGCTTACGCAAATCCTGGAAGAAAGTGGCACCCGCGGAAATGCCGACGCAATACACGAAGAAGGCCAGACCCATCGGCTGGACGATCGACATGTGGGTGCTGACAACCTCGGGATGTAGCGCCGAAACGATGAGGCCGACGAAGAGAGCACCCGCCGCTCCAAAGCGCAGCGGGCCGATCCGAATGGCCCCGATCGCCGCACCCAACGCAACAACGACAAACAGCGCGAGCAGGGGCGAAGACGCGAAAAGTGAGGCCATAGCTTTCAGAGTACCTGTCATGCGTCCGGCCTTCTCCACGACTGTCATATTGCATGCGTTATGAACCTCACGGATTGGTTACACTGGTGCCAGAAACTGAAAGGACGGTCATGTCTCAACCAGCACCCGGATGGTACCCCGACCCCGCAGGAAGCCAGCGCCTTCGCTGGTGGAACGGCGGCGAGTGGACCGAACAATTCCACAACATGCCGCAGCAGGGAGCACCTGTCGCGCAGCAGATGCCCACAGACCAGGCGGCGGGGCAGTACATGCCCGCCCAGTCGCAGGCCCCGACCGTGTCCGCGGACCCCTACAATCCGTCGAGCGTTGCCCCGCAGCTGGGCGTCGCCGGAGCAGGGCAGCAGGCAGGCCCGCAGGCCGCAGACGCCGCACCGAAGAGCGGTCGCGGATGGGTCATCGGCGCTATCGTCTCCGCGCTTCTCATGGTCGCTTTCATCGGCACGATGGTGTACTCGGGCATGCAGCTGCGCGCCCAGAACCTCGAGTGGCAAGACGTGCAGGAACAGCGGACCTCCGCAAAGAATAGCCTCGACCAGAAGCAGGATGAGCTCGACAAGGTGAAGAAAGAACTTGAGGAGGCACAGAAGTGAGCTACGGAATCCAGCCCCAGGCGAAGAAGCCCTCCCGCCTTCCGAAGATCCTGACGATCATTTGCTCGACTCTCGCCGTCATCTTCCTCCTTGTCAGCGCCACCATGTTCGTCAGCGCTCGCTCGAAGGCGCAGGAGATTGAGGACGCGCGGGCCGAGATCCAGTCAGCGGACGCCAAGACCGTGGAGATCGACAGCGAAATCACGTCCACGAAGGAGCAGATCTCCGCTGCCCAGGCGAAGAAGGACGCTCAGCAGTGGTGCACCGACTTCGAAAAAAACTCGATGAAGCTGACCGACCTCGACAAGATGATGTCCTCCCTCAAGACGATGTCGGAGCCGCAACGCAACGCAGTCGGAGAGATCTGCAGCGGCAAGAAGGCATTCGCAGAGGCACTCACTAAGGACCTCAAGAACGGCATGGTCAACACCGGCACTCCCACGTGCACTAGCGATGGAAGCACCGCGACCATTTCCGGCACCGTCTCACTCGACGCACCCTCCCTGGCCAAGATCGGTAGCATCGATATCACCTACGAGGTGTTCGCAGCCAATCACGACATTACCGATTCCGATACCCCACTCGGAACGGCCGTTGCGAGCGTACCCCCGGGCGGAACCGGCAACTTCTCGACGACCGTTCCGTTCGCAACAAGCACGGATTTCAACTGCGCCGTGCGCGTCACAAGCATCTGGCCCACCGGCCTGTGAGCGCCGTATTCACAGCTGTCTCCTGACACGAGAGAAGGAATCGCGATGAGTGAACCCGCGGAAGGCTGGTACGCCGACCCCAGCGGCGCAAACCAGCTGCGCTGGTGGGACGGCCACGCATGGACGGACTACGTCGAGCCGTACGAGGCACCGGTGCTCACTCCTCAGGACGCTGAGGTCGCAGTTCCGGCGGTGGTCGAGTCCTTCCCGGCTTCGACCACCGAGGAGCAGACCGCCATTTCCGCCGATACACCCGTCCCCATGCCCGAGGACTCCCTCCCTCATATGGTCACCCCCGCCTCGTCGGTTGCGGCGACTGAGATCGCGCCGATTCCAATGCCCGGCTCCCCCGTTGAGGAAGAGAGCAGCGATGCGGCGGACGCACCTGAGAGGAGAGGAACGCTCAAGTGGGTTCTCGCGTGCGCAGCATCGTGGGTGCTCGTCGCGGTGTTCATTACCGTTCTCGTCATTGCCTGGTCGCACCTGGGGGCCAGCGGCCGCATTCAGGAGGACGCGAAAAGCCGCGCCGAGACCGCGCAGAACGAGCTCGACACGGCCCGCTCGACGCTCGAGTCCATCAACCAGCAGCTCCAGGAGGCCACCAAGTGAGCGCTCCCGCACCCCTGCGTGCCGCCACCGTCGCGGGCGCGATCCTCGCCACGGCATTCATCATCCTCTCTGCAATCGTCGGGGGCATCAACGCGTGGCGCGCTCATTCCGCATCCACGTACGAGGCGCAGGCCGAGCAGGCCCAGTCCGAGAAGGCCACGGTCGATCAGCAGATCACGGACGCGAAGGCTGCCCTGGATGCCGCCACCGTGCGCAAGGACGCCGAGAACTGGTGTGACTCAATCACGCGAGAATCCGCTGCGTCGATCCGAGACGCCCTCAAGACCTACGATTCGGCGACGCAGGCCACCAAGGACGCGATCCACGAACAGTGCGCGACGAAGGAGACCCTCGCACAGGTCTACCGCACCAACAAAGACGCGGACTTTTCCATCGCGGTGGGCGAATGCACGACCGATCAGGTGACGACCACGGTGAACGGCACGCTCACCCTCAAGGATTCGTCCCAGATCGCCTCGCTGGGACCCCTCGACGTGGAGATCAACGGGTTTACCGCAGACAAGGGAACGAACCCCAGCCCCAGCTCGCCGTACCAGGGCACGACGACCATCACCCTGACTCCCGGCTCGCCCGCCACGTTCACGCTATCGATTCCCTACGATCCCGCGATGACCGACAAGACCGAGTGCGGCGCGACGATGACCAGCTGGTGGCCCACCAACCTATGATCTGCGGTGAATCCCATCACCGCACCAATCCCAATTTTTACAACTCGCATAAAATTGGGGAGACACAGTGAAAGGAGTCTCCCCGTGAGCACCCCCACCCCCGGCCTGCCCGAAGAAGCGGCTGCCGCCCCCGTCTCCCCTGCCGGTGAGGTGCCGGCCACGCCGAGCCCCGCGCCCGCGGCGGCCACGCCGACCTTCACCCCGCTTGCTGCCCCGCGCCCGCGCGCGACGGGCGGCCAGATCGCGATCGCCGTTATTACGTCGATCCTCGTCCTCCTCTTCGCCGTCACGACCCTCATGGCTGCCGGCATCTACTCCATGAAGAGCAAGGATCTTTCCGAGACCCAGGAAGAGCTCAGCACTGTCCAGCACGAGCTTCAGGAAGCGCAGGAGGCCGCCAAGTGAGTGACAACAACATCCCCACGCCTGAGGCCACCCCGGCTCCCGTGACGGTCGCGACCAAGGCTCCGAAGAGCAAGGGGCTGTCGATCTACAACCGCGTCGCGCTCGTCCTCCTCCTCGTCCTCGTCGTCGCGACGACCACCCTGTTCACCCTCGCCGTCCAGAAGACGAAGGCACAGAGGGACATGCAGGATGAGATCCAGACGGTCAAGGACCAGACGGCTGCCCTCGCTGCCCCGGCGTGGTGCGCGCAGGTGACCCCGGACAACGTCGACAAGGTCGACGAGCTCTATTCCAAGTACGACGGGATGTCCTCGGCCGCTCAGGAAGCGGTGGAGAAGGAGTGCAAGGATCGGGTCGACGCCGTCCAGTTGCTGAAGTTCAACGACGCGGAAAACACGTTCACGGTTGATTCTACCTGCGAACTGGACGACGCCCAGACGACTCTGCACTGCTCCGTGGACATTTCCGCCGCCAGTGACACGCTGAAGTCCAAGCTCGCAGCCTTCTCGACGACCGACCTGACGCTGCAGATCTTGTTTAACCAGTCGCAGTTTGTTCTCGGCAACCCCGGTCACGTCACCGACGACGTCGCAACTGCGACGATGACGAACGGCGAGAAGACAACCATCGAATTCACGACTCCCTTCGACGAGAGCTGGGGCCCTTACTACAAGGTCAAGGTCACGTCGTACTTCCCGAACGCGTGAACCGGGCACTCTGATTTGACGCGCTGGTCCCGTCGCCCATTCCGGGCGGCGGGACCACGTGTATTCACGCCCGGCAGGCGTGCGACGTACATGCCTGCCAGCACCCCGCTCAGGGGCTCAGTAGTGCTCGTGAGAGTCGTATCCGCGCAGCCGGTCCAGCTCTCGACGTTCCTTCTTCGTGGGGCGCCCGCTCCCCTTCTCGCGCATGGCGACGGGGATGTGCACGCGCGGGCGCTCGGGGGTGCGATCGTCGTAGGCCGTGCGCGCCTGCGGGTAGGACACACGCTTGTTGAGCAGTAAGGTGACCCCGAGGATTCGATCGAAGCCCTCGATGCGCAGGCGCACCTCGTCGCCGACGCGCACCTTGTAGGCAGCCTTGACGGGCTCGCCGTTGACACGCACGTGCCCGGCGCGCACGGCGGCCGTCGCCTGCGACCGCGACTTGAGCTGGCGGGTCGCCCACAGCCACGTATCGACGCGAACGGCCGCAGAGGCGAGGGCACCCGCGGGGATGACGACTTCTTCGGGGGTCTCACTCATCGCGAGCGCCTAGTTGATGCGGCGGATGCGCTTCTGGTGGCGGGGCGTCAGGATGATCGCGACGAGGGCGCACAGGATCGGCATGCCGATCAGCATGCCGAGCAGCGCTCCCCAGGGAACGATGGGGCGCAGCGTGTTGGTCAAGGTCGGGAAAATACCCGAATTCGCGAAGGTGATGACTGCGAGCACGCCCACGACGAGGCCGGAGAGCACGGCCGTCGGAATAGCGTTGAGTGCGAGCACCACGCCCTGCCAGGTCGTGACGTGGCGGCGCATTGCGGGAGCGGCACCGATCGCATCGAGGGTGTCGAGGTCCGGGCGCATATCCGAGGAGGACAGCGCCACCACGAGGGCAACCGTCGCCGCGGCCGCAACGACGGCAATCAGAGCGGCAACGTAGGGCAGGACCAGCGACCGCATCGTCGGGGCGATCACCTGGGCGGAGGCACCGGGGACCTGGCGTGCAATCGTCGTCTGGAAGGAGGGGGCGTCCACTGGGTTCACCGGCTTCTCGACGGTGAGGAGCTCGCCGAGCGGCACGGCGCGTAAGCCGAGTGCTTCGGAGGCCTGCGGCGACAACACCATGACGTTGATACGCGTGAGGGGCGAAGCCGGGAAGGTCATTGTCCTGTGCACGAGGGCGTTCGGCAGGTCGTCGTCGGACGCACCGGCGGCCTTGGCGGCAGCAATCGCGGACATGTCGAGGCTGCGCAGGTCAGCCTGGCCGGCACCGTTAATGAGCTCCGGATCGGGCACGAGGACACCACCGGCATTCAGGGTGGCGATCGCGCGGACCATGTCGTCCTCGTTGAGGTATCCGGCCTCGCGCAGGTACGTGCCGTCATCCACGATGTAGGCGACGTCGATCTCCGCCATCGTGCCCATGTCGTCGCGCATCGTGAGCGTCGACTTGTCGGTGGGGTTGACGGCCTCGACCATTGTCTCAGGGCCACCCGGGCCACTGTTCCAGGCCATGCCGTTCATGGTGGCGCTGGAGGTGACCGTGCGCTCCGCGTCGACGACCTGCTGGGCCGACTGGAGGAGGTTGCGAGTGCGCGTCACCGAGTCGGTCTTGTCGACCGTCGAGAGGAAGACCTGCCCGCGCTGTCCCGCGTGCGGGCGCGAGTTCCAGCCCGCCTCGTTCGACGAGGACAGGGTGATGAGCAGGCCGCAGGCGACGAACACGGTCGTCAGGATCGAGGCCATGGCGGGGAACGTGCGGTGGCCGTTGCGCACGGCGTCGCGCAGCGCCAGGCGCATGCTCATCGACGCGCGACGATTGGGAGCACGCCAGCGGGTGAAGATGTAGGGGATCGACCCGATGAGGCCGGCCTCGAGCAGGCCAACACCAACAACGAGGGCGAGTACCCATCCGCGCCAGGCGGCGATACCTAACAGCGGGAGTCCGGCCAGCAGCGCCAGGGGGTAGATCATGCGACGACGCACGAGGCGGGAGGGCTCCCACACGCGCCCGCCGATGACCGCGGACGTGTTGATGTGCGACGAGGTGTGCGCCGGCGACACCGATGCCATGAGGGACAGCAGGATCGGCAGGAGCACCGACAGGGCCAGCGGCCACCACGGCACGATACCGATGCCGAGGCCCGACCAGATGCCGATGCCCACCATGACGCACGCGGACAGCGCGGCGGAGACAAGCCCCGAGTACAGGCCGATAATGAGGCCGTGAGCGATCGTCAGGCGACGACCGTCGGACTGGTCGCCGCCATTGGCGACGATCATGGCCGCGGTGCGCATGACCGATCGCTGGGCGACGGTGTACAGCGGCGAGATGAGCAGAATCATCTCGGTGAGGATGAGGAGGATACCCGCGACCAGCAGGAGGTACTGCCAGGGGTTGGTGCTCCGAGTGTTTTGGGGCTCCTCGTACTGAGCGATCTGGGAGGGGAGCTCCGAGGCATCCGGTGGGTCAGCGAGGACCTGTCGCGAGACGACGGAGAATCCCGACTGATTGATCTGACGGATGTGGTCCCAGGTCACCGGAGCCGGGCCGGTGACGTACCAGGCAGTCTGAGTGCGTCCCGCCACCGCGAGACGATCAATCTCGAGCGTGCCATCACCGATGATTGCCCGATTCGTGCCGGAAATGATCTCGTCAATGACAACGCTTCCCGTCAGCGCCTGAGTGGTGCGATCCTTGGCAACAGTCAGCGACAGGGTGAGCGTGTCACCCACCTCGGCCTTGAGTGCCCGAGCAACATCGTCGGAGATGACGGCGTGATTGGCGGCGAGGGGGCCGGTCTTGCCACCGGCGTTCACGCGTGGCGCATCCAGCGTGGCCGTCTGGGTTCCTGAGTCAACCGTGTAGCCCGTTCCGTCCTGCGTCGTGAGGTGCAGCTGATAGAGAGTATCGACGGCGATCAACTGGTTCCCCGCAGGCACCCAGTCGGTGAGGGTGCTCTGGGTAACCGTGACTTCCTCGTCAGAGGCCGTCTTCGACAGGACGTCGGCGGTAATGTCTTGCTCGATGGCCGTCGACGAGCGGTGCAGGGTGACCGCCTGGACGTCGCTGCGGTGGCCGAGCCACGAGGCGGCCTGGTAGCGCTGGGAGGTCGTGACGTCCCAGAACGTGATCGCGCCGATCGCGATGATGATCGGCAGCGAGATGAGAAAAACCGCCGTCAGCGTGCGCCCCAGGCTTTGGCGCGCATCACGAGAGGCGATGCGGAGTACTACTCCCCATCGCCTCATTCGTGTGTTGAGTCGACTCATCAGATCCTTGGTGCAGTGTCAGCCAGCAGATCCCTCAGCGAGTCTCCGCGCGAGCGGTCGACGATACGACCGTCGCGGAGGAAGACTGTGCGGTCCGCCCATGCGGCCATTCGGGCCTCATGAGTAACGAGGATACCGGCTGCGCCCGCATCAATGTGGTCACGCAACACCAACATGATCTGGTCGCTCGTGTGCGAGTCGAGCGCGCCCGTCGGCTCATCCGCAAGAATGACCGAGCGGTTACCCACGAGGCCGCGGGCGATCGCGATGCGCTGACGCTGACCACCCGAGAGACGCTCAGGGAAGCGATCAGCGAGCTCGGCGACGCCGACCTCTTCGAGGGCAGCCATGGCGGCCTCGCGCACCTTCGACGGGCTGACCCCGTCCAGCTGCAGCGGCATCTCAACGTTTTCGAGGGCCGACAGGGACGGGATCAGATTGTAGTCCTGAAAGACGTAACCGATGGAACGGCGACGCACCTCAGCACGGCGAGCCGCATCCATCGTGGCCATATCGACGCCGTTAATGAAGACACTTCCGTGCGTCGGACGCTCCAGTCCGCCAGCGATCGACAGCAGGGTCGACTTGCCGGATCCGGAGGGGCCCATAACAGCGAGAAGCTCGCCGGGGGCGACCTCAAGGTCGATCCCGTCGAGCGCTCTCACTCGGACGCCGGCGGCGCCGAACTCGTGTCCGACACCCGCCATCCTGATCGGTAGCGGCGCAGGCTGGCTCATCGCACCCCGGCACGCTCCGAAATACCGGCTTCTGCCTGAGCCCAGTTCATCGAGCGGCCCTTCGCAGCGGCGAAGGCAGCGCGACGAGCGGCCTCGGAAACAGCACCGGACTCGATGTGATCGAGCCAGTTGAGCTCGGCCTCGAGGTCGAAGATGTGACGCTCCAGGATGAGCTTCCACGCGAGCTCACCCTCGTCGGCCGAAGCCTTCAGGCGGGTGACATCACGCAGGGAACCCAGGGTCGAGCGACGCTGAGTCTGGATCATGGCCTCGACGTCGACCGTGGGGTCGGCGGCGGCCACTGCGAGCTTCATGACGAGCTCATCGCGTTCGGGGTGTTCGCGGGGAACGGGGGTGGACCACCAGGCGTTGAGGACGTCGCGACCGGCATCGGTCAGCTCGAAGACCTCGGAATCACGGCCGGCGTTGGTCTCGGCGTGAGACACAACCTGGCCATCGCGCTCGAGGCGCTGCATCGTCTGGTAGACCTGGCCGATATTCAGCGGCCATGCTCCGCACGTCTGCTCCTCGAACATCTGCTTCAGGCGGTAGACACCGGCGGGCTGCTGCGCAACAAGCGCCAGCAGGGCATTGCGAACCGACATAACTCTCCGTTCGTTGTCTGGACGTGTAGACGATCGTGGTTGAACAGTATCTATCGTACGCGAATTTTGCTCTTAGAGCGGGGAATCAACGGTGGGTTACCTAACAAAAAGCCTACCACTTGGTTAGACAGGAGTCCCCGAATTTTCGCGCTATATCACGGATATTGACCGCTATACCGATTTAAGTGCCAACCGCATTACAGACACCATTCACGGGTTTTTCAGCGATATTTCAGCGCTTCCCTACTCGGGCAACAAGACCCCTCAAAAGAGAAGACCATGAGTGTCCAAAACCGGGAAAAACGCTGCAACCAGGCCGACTGACCACCAGGACAGAAATAATTTGTCACCCGACATTCTCAGACTGTGAGATCTGCAGTTCAGGAGTTGGACTACTCGGACAGGACATCCTCAATATCTTCCCAGAGCACCCCCGGCGATGACGGCGCTGCAACCGCCCAGAACTCACCATCTGCGCCCGCCAGCAGGGGCACCTCGTCGGGGTACAGGTCAGTGAATTCCACGCCGGCCAGCACCTCGCAGACCGCTTCACTGGTGGCGAGCAATCGCCAGCTGTCGCCCGCCAGGCTCGGATACTCCACCGCATCGATGACCCGCACCGCAAGGCCCACCCACGCGTCATCCGCGACGTCCGCCCAGAAGGCCCCCGTCGCCTCGTCAATCTCGGTATCGATGACCTCCGCGATCTCGCGGGCGATTCGCGGCACCTCCACGAGAATCTTCGTGCCGTCGCCCTGTTCGAGGGCACTAAAGAGCACCTCGGGCACCGCCGTCGGCAACACTCCGTCGCCGGTGGGCTCATCGATGGCGCTGAGCTCGACAAACGTGTCACGCAACTGCGCGGAGTCGATGGCCCACACCGAGACCATGTCATCCTCGGCGGCGTACAGTCCCCCGTCGTCGCATCGCGACACCGCGGCAGAGCGCGGGCCAACGAAGAATGTGACGCGCCGACATCCCGCCGGGGCAACGACCCAGGCGGTGAGCACCTTCGTCGCCTGCGAGAACGCTTCCATAAGCGCAGCGAGGTTCGGGACGGGAGTATCGCCAACGACGAGGCCCTGGCTACGCAGCAGCTCGACGAACGGGTTCTCGGGGTCGCCGAGAAGTCCGTCAGCATATGAGCGCAGCGCCTCGCACTCCAGGTTGCTCATATCGAAGACGACGCCGTCCTCCGTCTCGTAGGGGTTGATCATAATTCCTCCTGCGCTCTCGCCGGCACCGCACGCGGCTTTCAAACGAGGACAACGCTACGACAGACGCGCCAACCGTGCGCGCGGACGATGGCGACCGCGGCGCGTGCGGGAGGCTACACTGGGAGCGACTAGGAGGATTCACCGATGAACACCCCGCTTCCCGCCGGCAGCGCCCCGGCCTCGTCCCCGATTCCGACCATGACGCTCCCGACGGGATCACCCATCCCCGTCCTCGGTTTCGGCACCTACAAGGTCGCGCCCGAGGACACGTACGACGCGGTGAGCCGCGCCCTCGAGGTCGGCTACCGCCATATCGACACCGCTCAGATGTACGGCAACGAGGCCGAGGTCGGGGCGGCGCTCGAGGCCTCGGGAATCGCTCGCGAGGACCTGTTCGTCACGACGAAGGTCGACAACTCCAACCACGAACCCGAGCGGGCCGCCGCATCCATCCAGCGCTCCCTCGAGGACCTGCGCACGAACTACGTGGACCTCCTCCTCGTGCACTGGCCGCTGCCCACGCTCTACGGGGGCGACGTCGCCCTGCCCTGGCCCGCCCTCGAGGACACGTTCAACGCCGGCGGCGCACGCGCGATCGGCCTGTCGAACTACGAGCGCGAGCACGTCGAGGCCGTCCGGGCAGTTGCGACGGTCGACCCGCACGTCCTCCAGGTCGAGTCCCACCCCTTCTTCCCCAACGCCGACCTGCGCGCCTACGCCCAGGGCCTCGGCATGGTGTTCGAGGCCTGGTCCCCCCTCGCACGCGGACGCGCCGTCACCGAGGCGACGCTCGTCGAGATCGGCGCGCGCCTCGGCGTGGGCCCGACGCAGGTCGCGCTGCGGTGGGCGCTGGATCGCGGCCACGTCGTCTTCCCCAAGACCCTGAGCCCGGCGCGCATGGCCGCCAATTTCGACGTGTTCTCCTTCTCGCTGGATCCCGAACAGACAGCGCGCATCGACGCGCTCGACGCGGGCGAGGCCGGGCGCATGGGGTCACATCCGGCGACGATGGACAGGCTCTGAGGACGGGTACGATACAGGTATGGCTTCCAAGCTCACGCGCGCCGACCGCGCCATCGTTCGACTGGCCGACGGCACCGTCAAACAGCAGAACCTGCTCACGGGCACAGAGGTGTGGACCGTTCCGGGCCGCGGCAACCGGCCCCTGACCGCCCCTCACGCGGACCACAACCCCATCGACCACGAGGCCGACGGGCACCACTGCGCGTTCTGCAGCGGCCGCTACCTCGAGACCCCGCCCGAGAAGTCGCGCCTCGTGCGCCACGAGGACGGATCCTGGGAGCAGCTGAACGCCCTCGGCGCCGATCAGCTCGGTAACACGGTCGCGCAGTTCCGACGCATCCCCAACCTCTTCGAGATCGTCTCCTACAACTACTGGCATCTCAACCACGGGCACGTCCCCTCCGAGGACGACCGTCGCCGCATGGCCCAGTACCTGGCCTCGGACGCGGGCTACGAGCACGTCATGAACGTCGTGCGCGCGCGCATGTTGGCCTCGGGCATGAGCGAGGGGGAGTTCGCGGCCACCAGCGAGACCGCGCGCCTGCAGTACGCCAACGGCTTCTTCTCCGGCGGCCACGACCTGATTATCGGCAGGCGCCACTTCGTCGACGGCGCCACCGAGGCCCACCAGCTGGCCGGTTCCGGCACCCTCACCCCCGAGGAGCACGAGCAGTACAGCGCGTACACGGCCCGCTCGATGCGCGACCTGTACGACCTGGATCCCGCCGTGCGCTACGTGGCGACATTCCAAAACTGGCTGCGCCCCGCGGGCGCGTCCTTCGACCACCTGCACAAGCAGCTCGTCGCGATCGACGAGATGTCCGTGCAGACCGAGGCCGAGCTGGAACGCCTGCGCGCACAGCCCGACATCTACGACCAGATCTTCACCGTCGCGGCCACACGCAAGCTACTCATCGCACAGAACGAGCACGCCGTCGCCCTGGCCGGGTTCGGGCACCGTTTCCCCGGCATCGCGATCTGGCCCCTGGGCGAGCCGAAGAACCCGTGGGAGGTCAGCCCCGAGGCCATGCGCGGCATCTCCGACATCCTGCACGCCGCGCACGCCGCGACGGGCGTGGAGGTGCCCGCGAACGAGGAGTGGTACCACCGCCCGCCCACCGTGTCCACGCCCATGCGCTGGCGCATCCTGCTCAAGTGGCGCATCTCGACGCTCGCAGGTTTCGAGGGCGGCACGCGCATCTACCTCAACACGATCGACCCGTGGAAGGTCGTCGAGCGCACCGTGCCGCGCCTCCTCGAGCTGCGCGAAGCGGGACTCATCGCTCCCATGCGCATCGGGGAGGAATGCAGAGTCAGCCCCGCAATGCTGCGAGGCTGACTCTGCAGGGAAGCGTCCGGCGGGGTTTACTCCTCGTCGTCGCTCGAATCCGCGTATCCCGTGTCGGTCGCAGGGTTATCCGCGGAGGCCGGCTCGGGTTCTGCGTCCTGCGTACCCGAATCCGTCGCGGGGTCGGACGTACTCGGCGTGGTCGGGGCCGGGGAGGCCATCGCTGAAGACCACGTGGCCAGCCACGCGCTCATCGCGTCGAGGGAGCCGACAGTCTCGTCAGCGACGATCGGATCGCCGCTGATACCCATCAGCCAGCCGGCCTTCGTGTCGGCGGCGAGCACACCATCAATCGGGTAGACGGCGCCCGTCGTCGCCAGGGAGCGCTGCGCGGTCTCACCCTGCAGCCAGGCGATGAGGGACTCCGCGCCGTCCGAGGCGGGCGAGGACGTGGGGGCCGCGTACATGATGCGGGCGATGCACGTCGAAGAAATCGCAGTACCGTAGGAATCGGCACCCGTGTTCGTCGCCGCCGCGGCCGCCAGCGAACGCGGGGCCACGATCAGCGGATACGCGCCGGAAGAACCCGCGGAGGCTCCCACGACCTCGGACAGGTACCCCTCGGACACGTGCGCGCCGGCCGTCCACGCGGCGACAGCTCCTCCCAGGGAGGAATCCACGCGCGGGTTGAGGGACTGCACGAAGGAACCCAGCCCCTCGCCCGTCTGCGCGGCGGCCTCCTGCACGAAAGCGCGCCCCACCGACGACGAGGCCGGGTCCGGGACCGTCAGCAGCGCGCGGATACGCGGAGAAGTCAGATCGCCGAACGAGGTCGGCAGCGGGCGGCCGTTCGCACTCATCCACGACTTATCGGCGATCACGCACACGTCGTCGCGCCCGTAGGCGATCGCCGCAGCGGCACCATCCACGACCGTGCCGGCAATCGTCGCCGTATCCTGAGGTGCCGAAGCCGCGATCGTGCCCGCCGCGGTCGCCTGCAGGGCGTCCGCGCCATCCAGGCCAAGCACCACGTCCGCGCCCGCCTTCGACAGCGCGTCCACGCCATCCACCGGCACCACCGCAACCGTGAAGCCCGTCGCCTTCGTGAACTCCTGCGCGGTCTCCGTCGGCAGCTGCGCGCCACCCACCAGGGCGACGGTCACCGTGCCCGAACCGCTGCGCGGAGTGGGGGCATCGATCGTGCCATGCCCGGCCGCACCCGAAGAAGCGCGCGCGCTCTGACCCGGAACGATCGGCGACGCAAACGGATCCCGAGGCGCGCTCGAAGACACGGACGGCGTACAAGCCGCCACCGTCGTCGCCGCAACAATGAGGGCCGACAACGCAAAAACAGAGCGGGCGCGAGCCATAAGGAATCCTTCGGACGGGAACACTACCGTTCAAGCATAAGACAGGGCACCTGTGGGCCTCGCGCAAGAGCGCCGCGTGGGGCATCATGGAAGCGTGCGCACGCGCACAGGGACAACCACACCCCCACGCCAGGAGGCAACCATGGACTCAGCCACCATCGAGAAGGTCGCCACGACCGTTGTCATCGCCGGAGCGGCCTTCGCGGCCTCCAAGGTCTTCGAAGCCGGCTGGAAGGTCGCCACCGGACGCCCCATCCCCGCCGAAGACTCCGACGACGTCACCATCGCATCACTGGTCCTCTTCGCAGCCACCTCCGCCGCCATCGCGGCCGTCGCCCAGCGCTACGCGTACAAGGGCTCCCAGAAGTGGCTTGCCCCTAAGCTCGAGGCCCGCTTCGGCGTGCCCCAGCTCGAGGCCTGAGAACCGCAGGTCGACGCCCTCCCTTGGCGCTCACACGAGCGGCAGGAAGGGCCCCAGGTCCGTACGCTCCCCCGACGCGCTGACGCGAGAGGTGGCCACGGCCTCGTCCCACGTGAGAAGGCCGCACGCGAGCGACAGCCACGTGCGCGCATCGGTCTCCACGACGGCGGGCGGCGTACCGCGCCGATGCGTCGTCCCCGGCAGGATCTGCACGGCACCGGCGGGCGGCACGCGCACCTCGACCGCGCGGCCGGGATGCGAGATGCCGAGCTCCTCGAGGGTAAAGCGCACCGCCGTCAACACCACCGCGCGCGCAGGCTCCTCGCCACGCTCCACGGCGCCGCGCCACGAACGCAGCGCCACCATCCCCTCACCGGGGTCAATCCGTCGTTTCGCCATGCTCCGATTCTACGCGGCGCTGATGCCACACCCCCGAGCGTGCATTCCGACCGCCTTGTCAGGCACAATGGAGACATCCAACTTCCGACGAGAGGCCACCCGTGACCGACACAGCTTCGCTGATTACGCTGCGTTCGATCCTCGACATCGAGATCGCACGCAGCTACCAGTGGGACGCGGCCACCATCATCAAAGTCTCCGGCGTCGACCGCGCTGGCGACCTCACGACCCGCATCGTCGAACATCCCGGTGCCCTCGCTGACATCGCCGCCGAAGGCTTCTCCCCCCACTCCGCTGCAGGACACGCACTCTCCCACGAACTCCACGACGCCATCCAACGCCGCGTACGCCTGTGGATCGCCGAAATCCCCACCGAGCAACTCCCTCGTCTGCACGAGGCTATGGGCGACGGCGTCATCCACGAGGCCGGCCAGCCGCGCGACGGCTACACCCCCATCGCTCTGTCCCCCCTCGAGCTCCTCGAGCGCTGGGCGGCCGGCACCGACGAGCAACGCGAATTCATGCGCGTCGCCATGGCCGGACTCGACACGCTCACGACCTCGTCACACGCCAC
Organism: uncultured Actinomyces sp.; assembly: GCA_963540795.1. Lineage (GTDB taxonomy): Bacteria > Actinomycetota > Actinomycetes > Actinomycetales > Actinomycetaceae > Pauljensenia. The sequence continues at coordinate 1,789 of CAUTRF010000039.1, read as the reverse complement.
CCACGCATCCCGGGCTGTCGGTGCCGCCATCATCGAACGCTCCGCGTTCCTGCGGCTATGCCGCAACACCAAGTTCATCGCCTACGTCGTCGTCCTCGTGTACTCGATGGCGCGGGCCGTGCCCGTCATGTACGTCCCCCACTTCCGGGGCGACTGGCGCGTCCTGTGGGCCATCGACATGATCACCGCCATCCCCTACACGTGGGGCCTCATCGAAATGGTCGCTGGGCAGAAGCTCTGGCACCGCGTCGTCGGTGCGATCACCACCTCAGTCACGTTCCTCGCCCCCTACGTGTATTTCCTCATGTACGGGCGCCACGCTCCCCCGGGCGTATGGACCGCCATCGCGCTGATCTTCTTCGGCGGCATCTTCCTCGAAGTCTTCCGGTACTGCCGCGACCGCGCCGTCAAGAAGGGCCTGGCCGAGCGGCTGTAGGCACGCCGGGTCGCTGCGGCAGCTTTGCCACCCGGCTCTGCCGCACGCCGCTGGTGTTCCGGGTGCCGGAGGGCCCGGTCGCCCCAACCGCCAGGCCGTCCCAACCGCCAGGCTCTGCCGCACCGCCCGGCCGTCCCAACCGCCAGGCTCTGCCACACCGCCCGGCCGTCCCAACCGCCAGGCTCTGCCACACCGCCCGGCCGTCCCAACCGCCAGGCTCTGCCACACGCCGCTGGTGTTCCGGGCGCCGGAGGGCCCGGCCGCCCGCGAGACTTGGCGACCTCACTTCGTTCGGCACCGCGTCTCGAAGCCCGCCCGTGCCCTCCGGTCCCTCCGGCACCCTCCACACCGGCGGCGTGCGGCCTCCACATACTGTGCTTTCACAACGTGACTTGCCCCGGCCTCGTCCCTTTGAGGGCCGCCCCTCACGTGACGCATAACGACGTCCCCCGAGCGCGAGGCCCGGGGGACGTTCGTATTCGTTCGCGGCGCGACGGCTACTTATCCTCGCCGGTCGCCGTGCGGATGAAGCCGGAGATCATGAACCAGCCGCCGCCAACCCAGAACAGAATCAGGGTCCACAGGGGCTGGACCGGGTAGACAACCACCAGGTACGCGCACGCGACGATCCACGCGCCCGCACCGATGATGTTCGGGATCTGGAAACGCTTCACGCGCGCCGGGTGCGTGTAGTGCAGCGGAACAATCGTCATGATCGCAAGGAAAATCGTCGCAGCGATATTGACCCACGCCGGAGTCTGAAGGACGTACATGACAATCGCGACACAGTTCCACGCCGCCGGGAAGCCTACGAAGTAGTTATCGTTCGACTTCTCTCCGTCGTTCGCGTAGCAGAACACGGAAGAGACGATGATGACGACCATCATGATGACGGGGAGCGGCTTGGGTCCAAACGGCAGGTACATCGCCATGAAGAGCGCGGGCAGGAACGTCCACGTCAGGTAGTCGACGAGGTTGTCGACGACTCCGCCGTCGAACCAGGGAATGACCTGACGGACTCCGACCTTGCGCGCCAGCGTGCCGTCGACACCGTCAACGATGAGGGCGATGGCGAACCACAGCCACATCATGGGGATGTTATTGTCGAGTATCGCGAACAGAGCGAGCGTCGCCCACGCAAGTCCGGAGATCGTGAACGCGTGCACCGCCCAGGCGGCGATCACGCGACCCAGGCTCGGTTTGCTGGCACTCTCAGACGAGGCCGGGGCCTGCTCAGTTGTAGTGGGGACGTTTTGCTCAGGCACGTACGGCTCCTGTTGTGGCGGATAATTTCCGTCCCTCAGTATGCCAAAGAATGGTGGGGTCTTGGTAGTACTTCGACCAAATGGCACG
>CAUTRF010000038.1:0-19433 GCA_963540795.1 uncultured Actinomyces sp. | reverse complement strand
TGTGCTCGGCCTGCCACCCGTTCTACACGGGCAAGCAGAAGATCCTCGACACCGGCGGCCGCGTCGCCAAGTTCGAGGCTCGCTACGGCAAGCGCGTGCGCCCCTCCAAGTGAGGGTGAGCAGCTAGCTCAACGGCGGTGTCGTTGGCCCTGTGGCCGACGGCGCCGCCGCTTTGTCAACCTTATGGAACGAAGGAAGTGGTGAATCGTGGCCGCGACTGATGAACTCGGCGCCCTGGGCCCCCTGCTGCAGGAATATGAGCAGGTCGAGGCGCAGATGGCGGATCCCCAGACGCTGGCGGACCCGCAGCTGATGCGCCGAGTCGGTCGACGCTACGCCGAGCTTGGCCGCGTGAAGGCCGCCGCTGATCGGCTTTCCTCCGCCTCGGGAGACCTCGAGGCTGCGCGCGAGCTGGCCGCCGAAGACCGCTCCTTCGCCGACGAGATTCCCGCCCTTGAGGAAGAGGAAGCGGCCGCCCACGAGGCGCTCGTCAAGATTCTGGCCCCCCGTGACCCCGAGGACGCGATGGACGTCATCCTCGAGATCAAGGCGGGTGAGGGCGGCGAAGAATCCGCGCTGTTCGCCTCCGATCTGGCCCGCATGTACGCCCGCTACGCGGAGGCGCACGGCTGGAGCGTGACGGAGATGAGCGCGACCCACACGGAGCTCGGCGGCTTCAAGGACATTACGCTTGCGATTCGCGCGAAGGGTACGCCCGCTCCCGACGAGGGCGTGTGGGCGCACCTGAAGTACGAGGGAGGCGTGCACCGCGTGCAGCGCGTGCCCGTCACCGAGTCGCAGGGGCGCATCCACACGAGCGCCGCCGGCGTCTTCGTCATGCCGGAGATCGAGGACGACGAGGAGATCGTCATCGACCCGAACGATCTGCGTATCGACGTCTACCGGTCCAGTGGCCCCGGCGGCCAGTCGGTCAATACAACCGACTCCGCCGTGCGCATCACGCACATTCCCTCGGGCATCGTGGTGTCGATGCAGAACGAGAAGTCGCAGCTGCAGAACAAGGAGGCCGCGCTGCGCGTGCTGGCCTCGCGTCTGGCCGCCGAAGCGAGGGCGAAGAAGGAAGCCGAGGCCTCGGCCCAGCGTCTGTCCCAGGTGCGCACCGTGGACCGATCGGAGCGCATCCGCACCTACAACTTCCCGGAGAACCGCATCGCGGATCACCGCACGGGCTTCAAGGCTCACAACCTGGACGCGGTCCTGTCGGGCGCCCTTGACGCAGTGATCGCTTCGCTGCAGGAAGCCGATGAGGCCGAGCGCCTGGCCGCCGCCGCGCAGTCATGATTGGAGGAGACATGGGGACGTGGTCTGTCGTGCAGGCGCGCGCGTGGGCTCGCGAGCGCTTGGCGAACGCTGGCATTGACTCGGTCGATGCGGATGTGCGTGAGCTGCTCGAGTGGGCGTGTGACGCCCCGTCCCAGTGGGAGCTGCCGGCGGAATTGAACGAGGAACAGTCAGAGAAACTGCGCTCGGCGGTGGGGGACAGAGCCCTGCGCATTCCCCTTCAGCACGTCACGAGTCGCATGTACTTCCGCGGCTTGACCCTGGCCGCCCGCCCCGGCGTGTTCGTCGTGCGCCCGGAGACCGAGGTTCTTGCGGGCCTCGCGATTGACGAGGCCATGTCGGTCGTTGCCCGACGCGGCGAGGCTCGCGTCGTCGACCTGTGCGCCGGCTCCGGCGCGATTGGGCTGGCGGTGGCCACCGAGACCACTCGCACGGAGGTGTGGGCAGTCGAGAAGGAAGCCGAGCCCTTCGCCCTGGCCTGTCAGAACCGCGACGCTGTGGGCGTTCCCTGCCTTCACTTGGTGCGTGCAGATGCGACGGATCCGGCGACGCTCGCGCACCTGGAGGGCATGGTCGACGTCGTCGTCACGAACCCGCCCTACGTTCCTGCCGACGAGATGCCCACGCAGCCCGAGGCCAGCGCCGACCCCCACGTCGCCCTGTACGGGGGTAGCCGTGATGGGACCGAGATCCCCGCGCGCATCGCGCGCCGCGCGCTGGCCCTCCTGCGCCCCGGTGGCGTTCTACTGATGGAACACTCGCCCACGCAGGAAGAGGCCATGGCGGCGATCGCCGCCGAGCTCGGGATGACGGAGATTTCGACGCTTCCCGACCTGGCTGGCAGGCACCGTTTCCTGAGCGCCCGCGCGCCCGAATCGGCGAAGCCCACGGCATCCGTGACACAATGAACACGATGAGTACCGAGACGATCCTGAGCGCCGTTCCTTCCCTGACCGAGGACGACCTGGCGCGCGCCCAGCGAGAGCTGCGCGACGGCCATCTTCTCGTCGTACCCACGGACACTGTCTACGGCATTGGCGCGGACGCGGCCAACCCCGAGGCCGTCGCCGCGGTCCTGGCTGCCAAGGGACGCGGACGGCAGATGCCGCCGCCCGTGCTCGTCGCCTCCGTCGATGCGATCGACTCGCTGTGCGTCGATGTCCCCGGGGCGGCCCGCGCTCTTGCGCGTGCATTCTGGCCCGGTGGCCTCACCCTCATCCTGCGTGCCCGCCCCGACCTCGGGTGGGACCTGGGTGAAACCGGCGGCACCATCGGCGTGCGCATGCCGAACCAGACTGCCCTCCTGCGCCTCCTCAATGACTTCGGGCCGATGGCCGTCACCTCCGCGAACCTGACCGGTCAGCCCCCCGCGACGTCGGTCGAGCAGGCCGTTGGGTACTTCGGAACACGGGTGTCCGCCTACCTCGACGGTGGTCCCACCCGGGGATCCACAGCCTCGTCGATTGTTGACTTCGCGCACGACGCGCCCCGCGCGCTGCGCCTTGGGACCATCTCCCTGGAAGACCTCAGCGCCGCCGCCGGCGTATCCATCGCCCCCGTCGAAGGGGCCGCCTCGTGAAGGTCTACCTGCTGCTGGCTGCCATCGCAATGGCGCTGACGATCCTGCTGACCCCGGCCGTTCGCTGGGCGTGCCTCCAGTTCAACATTTTGCCGCCCCTGCGCGGCCGGGACCTGCAAAAGAAGCCCATCCCGCGCCTGGGCGGCGTCGCGATGACCATCGCACTGATCGTCACGATGCTGCTCGCCTCCCGGATCCCCTACATGGCACCACTCTTTACGACCACGGTCCCGTGGGCCGTCATGGCCGGTGCCGGTGCCATGTGTATCCTCGGCATCATCGATGACATCATCGAGCTGGACTGGATGGCCAAGCTCGGCGGGCAGGTCCTCATCGCGGGCGGCATGGCCTTCGGCGGCGTGCAGCTGGCCTCGTTCCCGATTTTCGGCCTGACGCTGGGATCCTCCCGACTGTGGCTCTTCGTCTCCGTATTCTTCATCGTCGGCATCATGAACGCCGTCAACTTCATCGACGGCCTCGACGGTTTGGCCTCCGGCATGATCGCGATCGGTGCCGGGTCCTTCTTCGTCTACTCCTACATCATCACCCGGCTCATGGGCGCGGCCTCCTACGCGACGACCGCCAGCCTCATCGTGATCGCTCTGCTCGGGGTGTGCGCCGGCTTCCTCTGGTTCAACTTCCACCCCTCCTCGATCATGATGGGCGGGGGAGCGGAGACCATGGGACTGGTCCTTGCCGCCGCTGGCATCATCGTCACGGGCAAGATTGATCCCTCGCTGCTCGGTCGCCAGCAGATGATTGTGTCCGCGCTGCCGCTCATCCTGCCGCTCTCGGTCATCTTTATGCCCGTCCTCGACCTGGTCGTCACCTCGATTCGCCGCATGAGCCGAGGCAAGAGTCCCTTCGTGGCCGACCGCTCCCACTTCCATGATCGTCTACTCGTCGCTGGGCACTCTCACCGTGGAGTCGTCGCGATCCTGTGGATGTGGACTGCCATCGTGTGCGTCCCCGCAGTGGGGCTCCTCGTGTTCGATTGGTGGAGCGTCGCCCTCGTCGCAGTCATCGCGGCGGCTATCGGCGTGGCCGTCACGACCCGAGAATTCCCCAAGGAAGAGACCGCTCCGGAGGAGGTTTCCGCATGACCTACGTGCTCGCCCTCGCCATGGTCGTCGTCATTGTCGCGGCGCAGTGGTTCTTCACGTCCCGCGCGCTGCGATCACCCTCCTCTTTCATTGGGTGGGTCACCGGCGGATACGTCGCAAAGATCGCTCTGCTCGCCATTGGGCTGTACGTTCCGCGCGCCCTGGGTATGGACGTCCGGGTGGCCGCCATCGCCACGATCATCGCGATTATTGTGTCCTCGACCGTCGAGATGATGGTCATGATGCGTAAGCGCACGATGAACGTGGACCCGCCGAGCGACACTCAGTAACCCTTGCGCGCGCTCGGCGGCCCCTTCTCTGTATAGAATGGTTGAGTTGCCCCGGCAGCAGACACAAACCAATGGAGTTGAGATGAAGGAGGCACATTCAGTGTCCGATCACGCGCCTGCTCGCCGCACCGCGTCCAAGCCGCGTTGGTATTGGGTGAGCCTCGCGATCCTCCTCATCGTCATCGCGCTCACCGCCTACCCGGCGTTCACGCAGCACCCCCACCAGCCTGCTCTTGAGGACTTTTTCCCGAGCGCCATTTTCGGTGAGGGAACCTTTTTCGAGTTCAACCGCCTGACGCTCGCCCGCGTCATCATGGGCCTGCTTGTTTCGCTGATTCTCGTTGCGGTCGCGCGCAAGCCCAAGCTGGTGCCGACCCGAGGCCAGATGGCCGTCGAGGCGATCGCCGGTTACATTCGCGACAACGTAGCCCTCGACATGCTCGGCCCGAAGACCGGCCGCAAGTTCTCGGGCTTCATTGGCTTCCTGTTCTTCGGTGTCCTCGCCATGAACATCGCCGGTATCATCCCCGGCATCAACATCGCGGCCTCGTCGGTCGTCGCCGTCCCGATGGTCTTCGCGCTCATCACGTACGTGACCTTCATCGGTGCAGGTATCGGAAAGCAGGGCGTGGGTGGCTTCTTTGCCTCGCAGCTTTTCCCGCCCGGACTGCCCGCCCCCATGTACCTGCTCATCACGCCCATCGAGTTCCTGTCGAACTTTATTGTTCGTCCCGTCACGCTGACCCTGCGTCTCCTGTGCAATATGATCTCGGGTCACCTCCTGCTGGGCATGACCTACTTTGGTACGGCGATTCTGCTCTACGAGCTTTCCGCCCTGTCTGCAGCGTCCGCGCTCACAGGTGCCGCCATGTTCGTCATGACGGGCTTCGAGGTCTTCGTGGCCTTCCTGCAGGCGTACATCTTCACGATCCTGTCGACCGTGTACATCAAGCTTTCCATCGAACATCACTGACCCCCAACGCCACCCGGCGTTACTAACAGAAGGAAACCACTATGGGAACCGCAGCATTCGCCTACATCGGCTACGGCATCGCCACCCTGGGCCCCGGCCTCGGCATCGGCCTCATGGTCGGCAAGACCCAGGAAGCGACCGCCCGTCAGCCCGAGGTTGCCGGCCGTCTCTTCACTAACATGATCATCGGCGCCGGTATGGTCGAGGCCCTCGGCCTCATCGCCTTCGTTCTGCCGCTCATCGTTAAGTGATCGCCATGCACCAGATTGTCGCCGCGTCGGACCAGGAGGTCGGCGGCCTCGCCGTCATCCTGCCGCCGCTGTACGAGATTTTCTGGTCGGCTCTCGTTCTGCTTATCGTCCTGCTCCTCGTCGGACGCTACGCGCTGCCTCGCATCTACAAGACGATGGACGAGCGCGCCGCGAAGATCGAGGAGGGCCTCGGCGCCGCCGAGCAAGCGAAGGCCGATCAGGCCGCCGCTGCACTCAAGCGCGAGGAGATTATTCGCGAGGCTCACGCTGAAGCGCACACCATCCGTGAGCGCGCCAACGACGAAGCGAAGGCCATCGTGGCCGCCGCCCGTCACGAGGCAACCAGCGAGGCCAACCGTATTCTCGAGGCCTCCGAGCGTCAGATCCTCGCCGAGAAGCAGGCTGCGCAGATCTCCCTGCGCTCCGAGGTGGGTCTGCTCGCCTCCGAGCTGGCGGAGAAGATCATCGGTGAGCAGCTCACCGACACGGCGCTGACCTCTCGCGTGGTCGATCGCTTCCTTGACGAGCTCGAGGCTGACAACGCCCGGGTCGAGGAGAAGCGATGACACGGGTGCGCACGATCGAGTCCGTCCCCTTTGCGAAGGAGCTGGCGGCGGCCCTAGCAACGCCCGGCACCGACGCAATGCGGGTTGCCGAGGATTTTTTCGGCCTTGCCGACCTGTTCAAGGAGAACACTCGTCTCGCGCGTGCAGCGACCGACCCGGCGCGGTCGGTCGCAGATAAGCAGGGGCTCGCCTCCAGCGCGTTCGGTTCGCACGTGAGCGCTGCGACGCTGTCCGTCGTGAACGCGGTCGTCGCCGACCACTGGCGCCATCCGGCGGATGTGGCGGACACGCTCGAGGTGCTCGGCATTCTCGGCGTGCTCAACGCCGCCGGTGCCCAGGGAGCTCTCGAGCAGGTCCGTGAGGAGCTGTTCCAGGTCCGCTACTTCCTGGCACACCAGCGCGAGGTCCGCGTGCGTCTGTCGGATACATCTAAGGGAGACGCGCACGAGCGCGGCGATATCGCGTCGAAGCTCTTCGCCGAGCGCGTGAGCACCTGGACGATGCGTCTCGTGCGTCGGGCGGTCGGACGCTCGAACCACGGTCGTCTGCTGCATAACCTGCGCCGTTACGCCCAGTGGGCAGCGACCATGCAGGACCGCCTGTTCGTCACGGTCGCTACGGCGACCCCGATGAGCGAGGTTCAGGTCGAGCGTCTTCGCTCCATCCTCTCGAAGCGCTACGGCACGGACGTTGACCTGGCGATCTCGATTGATCCCGACGTCGTGGGCGGTTTTCGCCTGCGCGCGGGCATGACCGCGATCGACGCCTCGCTGGCCAGCCGAATCAGCGCAGCGCGCGACGCGATCGCCAGCTAGCACTTCTCGTACACACATACATTTCTTTTACCTAGTTAGGAATCCTCATGGCTGACCTCAGCATCTCCCCGGAGGAAATCCGCGGAGCACTGGACTCCTTTATGGAGTCCTACCGTCCGGCGGACGTGGCCACCGAAGAGGTGGGTCACGTCATCGAAACGGCCGATGGTATCGCGCACGTCGAGGGCCTGCCCGGCACCATGGCGAACGAGCTGCTGCGTTTCGAGGACGGGACGCTGGGCCTGGCCATGAACCTCGACCAGCGCGAGATCGGTGCCGTCGTCCTCGGTGACTTCGGCGGCATCGAAGAGGGCCAGGTCGTGCACCGCACGGGCGAGGTTCTCTCGGTTCCCGTCGGTGACGGCTACCTGGGCCGCACGGTTGATCCGCTCGGTCGTCCGATTGACGGCCTCGGCGAGATCACGGACCTGGACGGGCGTCGCGCGCTCGAACTGCAGGCTCCCGGCGTTATGGCGCGTAAGAGCGTCCACGAGCCCCTCGCCACCGGCCTGAAAGCTATCGACTCGATGATCCCGGTCGGCCGCGGCCAGCGTCAGCTCATCATCGGCGACCGCAAGACCGGTAAGACCGCAATCGCCCTCGACACGATCCTGAACCAGCGTGAGAACTGGAAGAGCGGCGACCCGAACAAGCAGGTGCGTTGCATCTATGTGGCGATCGGCCAGAAGGGTTCGACCATCGCATCGGTGCGCTCCACCCTCGAGGATGCTGGCGCCATGGAGTACACGACCATCGTAGCTTCCCCGGCCTCGGACCCAGCCGGCTACAAGTACATGGCCCCCTACACGGGTTCCGCCATCGGCCAGCACTGGATGTACCAGGGCAAGCACGTCCTCATCGTCTTCGACGACCTGTCCAAGCAGGCCGAGGCCTACCGTGCGGTGTCGCTGCTGCTGCGCCGCCCGCCGGGCCGTGAAGCCTACCCCGGCGACGTCTTCTACTTGCACTCCCGCCTGCTGGAGCGTTGCGCCAAGCTTTCGGACGCCCTCGGCGGCGGTTCGATGACCGGCCTGCCGATCATCGAGACCAAGGCGAACGATGTGTCGGCCTACATTCCGACCAATGTCATTTCGATTACCGACGGCCAGATCTTCCTGCAGTCCGACCTGTTCAACTCGAACCAGCGTCCCGCCGTCGACGTCGGTATCTCCGTGTCCCGTGTCGGTGGCGCGGCCCAGCCCAAGGCCATGAAGAAGGTCGCCGGTACCCTCAAGCTGACGCTCGCGCAGTACCGCTCGATGGCCGCCTTCGCGATGTTCGCGTCCGACCTGGACGCGGCGACTCGCCGCCAGCTGACCCGTGGCGAGCGCCTCATGGAGCTGCTCAAGCAGCCCCAGTCCACGCCTTACGCGATGGAAGACCAGGTGGCCTCGATCTGGATGGGCACCAAGGGCTACCTCGATGACATCGAGGTCGAGGACGTCCTGCGCTTCGAGCGCGGCCTGCTCGACCACCTCCACGCCAACTCGACCGTGCTCGACACGATCGCGGCGACCGGCGACCTGACCTCCGAGACGGAGGAGGCGCTCAAGAATGCCGTCGAGGAGTTCCACCACCAGTGGATCAGCGCCGGACGTGGTGCCGCCGGACTCGATGACGGCGAGGTCGTGGCTGAGCGCACCCGCGAGGAGATCTCGCGCGGTCGCACGAGCGAGAAGGCCTAAGCGATGGGTGGACAGCAGAGGATCTACAAGCAGCGTATCGCCTCGACGACGACGCTCGCGAAGGTCTTCCGCGCCATGGAGATGATTGCTGCGTCTCGCATTGGCGCGGCGCGGCGCGCTGCCACCGAGGCTGGGCCTTACGAAAAGGCCCTGACGCAGGCGGTCGCGGCGGTCGCGGTCCACACGGACCTCGACCACCCGCTGACCGAGGAGCGCGAGGATACCAATCGCGTGGCCGTCCTGGTCGTGGCATCGGATCGCGGTATGGCCGGAGCCTACTCAGCGACCATCCTGCGCGAGTCGGAGAAGCTCATCGCGGACCTGCGCGAGGAGGGCTACGAGCCCATTGTCTACACCTTCGGACGCAGGGCCACGGCGTACTTCCGCTTCCGCGGTGTTTCCATTGAGCGCGAGTGGGAGGGCGAGTCGGATTCTCCGTCTTCCGAGACCGCGCGCGAGATGGCGACCGTGCTGCTTGAGCGTTTCTTGGACAAGGACCCCGATACGGGTGTCGGCGCTGTGCACCTCGTGTACACGCGCTTCAAGACCGTCATGAGCCAGGTTCCCGAGGTGCGCCAGATGCTGCCGCTGACAGTCGTGGATGCTCCAGAGTCGGACGAGGAACGTGCAACTGAGCGCGGCTTCGCGGACGATCCGTCTGCGGCTCAGCCGGAGTACGAGTTCATCCCGTCTGAGGAGGCGGTTCTGGACACGCTGCTTCCGCTGTACGTGGAGGCCCGTATCCACAACGTGCTCCTTCAGTCGGCAGCGTCCGAGCTCGCATCGCGCCAGCGCGCCATGCACACCGCGACGGACAACGCAAACGAGCTCATCACCAAGTACACGCGTCTGGCGAACTCGGCCCGCCAGGCGGAAATCACCCAGGAAATCACCGAAATCGTGGGCGGGGCCGACGCTCTGGGCGTGAGCTAAGCCCTTCGAGACACGGAGTAACACCATGACTGATACACATGCAATCGCCGAGGGACGCGTCGCCCGCGTCGTCGGCCCTGTCGTCGATGTCGAGTTTCCCCCGGACCGCATCCCGCCGCTGTACAACGCGCTGACCGTCGAGGTGAACCTCGCCGGCCAGGGTGAGGGCGAGTCAACCTTCACGATGACCCTCGAGGTCGCCCAGCACCTCGGTGACAACCTCGTGCGTACCATCGCGCTGAAGCCGACCGACGGCCTCGTGCGTGGCGCCCCCGTCACCGACACCGGTGCCCCGATCACCGTGCCCGTCGGCGACGTCACCAAGGGCCACGTCTTCAACGTGACCGGCGACGTGCTCAACCTCGAAGAGGGCGAGACCCTTGAGGTCACCGAGCGCTGGCCGATCCACCGTCAGCCCCCGGCCTTCGACCAGCTTGAGGCACGCACCAAGATGTTCGAGACCGGTATCAAGGTCATCGACCTGCTGACCCCCTACGTGCAGGGCGGCAAGATCGGCCTCTTCGGTGGCGCGGGCGTCGGCAAGACCGTCCTCATCCAGGAGATGATCCAGCGCGTGGCCCAGGACCACGGCGGCGTCTCCGTGTTCGCCGGCGTCGGCGAGCGTACCCGTGAGGGCAACGATCTCATCGGCGAAATGGAAGAGGCGGGCGTCTTCGACAAGACCGCCCTCGTCTTCGGCCAGATGGACGAGCCGCCGGGCACGCGTCTGCGCATCGCCCTGACGGGCCTGACCATGGCGGAGTACTTCCGCGATGTCCAGCATCAGGACGTCCTCCTGTTCATCGACAACATCTTCCGCTTCACTCAGGCGGGCTCCGAGGTCTCCACGCTGCTGGGCCGCATGCCCTCGGCCGTGGGCTACCAGCCCAACCTGGCTGACGAGATGGGTCAGCTCCAGGAGCGCATCACCTCGGCCGGTGGTCACTCGATCACCTCGCTGCAGGCGATCTACGTTCCCGCCGACGACTACACCGACCCAGCTCCGGCGACGACCTTCGCTCACCTGGACGCGACGACCGAGCTGTCCCGTGAGATCGCGGCCAAGGGTATTTACCCCGCCGTGGATCCGCTGGCCTCGACCTCGCGTATCCTCGACCCGGCCCTCGTCGGCCGCGAGCACTACGACGTCGCCACGCAGGTCAAGGCCATCCTGCAGAAGAACAAGGAACTGCAGGACATCATCGCCATCCTCGGCGTCGACGAGCTGAGCGAGGACGACAAGGTCACCGTCGCGCGCGCACGCCGCATCGAGCAGTTCCTGTCGCAGAACATGTACATGGCCGAGAAGTTCACGGGCGTGCCCGGCTCGACCGTGCCGCTGTCGGAGACCATCGAGGCGTTCAAGCGCATCGCCGAGGGCCACTACGACGACGTCCCGGAGCAGGCGTTCTACAACTGCGGTGGCATTGACGATCTGGAGCGCAACGCTCACGAGTTGGCCAAGGAAGCCTGATGGCATCGGGCAAGTCCTTGCAGGTCGAGGTCGTCTCTCACGAGGGACGCCTGTGGCACGGCGCAGCCACGACCGTCCAGTTTCCGACAGTCGACGGAAGCCTCGGCGTGCTGCCGGGTCGTCAGCCCCTCCTCGCTCAGCTGAGCGAGGGAACCGTGACCGTGTCGCGCGTGGACGAGGTCGTGTCCTTCCAGGTCACTGGGGGATTCGCCTCAGTCGACTCGGATTTCGTCACGGTCGTGGCCGACCACGCTACAGTGGCAGAACAGTAATTCGACGCAACGCGAGGAGGACCTGATGAGCCTGATGACGATTGTGATCTGGTGTGCGGTTCTCCTCGCGTGCGGCGGGGCGATCCTGTGGGCGTATATGAATGTGCGCGCCCGCAGGATCGTTTCGCGTTTGGGGGCGTTCCGCTGTTGGTCGCGCCCGGACGTTCATTCGGGATGGACGGCTGGTATCGGCGTGTACGGCGTCGAGGAGTTGTCCTGGTATCGGCTGGTGGGGCTGTCCTTCAAGCCCGTGTATTCGATCCCGCGTCGGGGTATGGAGGTCTCTGCCCCGATTGCACACTCGGCCGACGGTTCCGTCGTCGAGGTGCGCCTGGCGTACGGTGACCATCGTTACGAGGTGGCCGTCGAACGCTTGACATATAACGGATTGGTCTCCTGGGTGGAGTCCGGTCCTCCGCGCCTCGTGTGAGCAGGATTGGTAAGCTCACGGGGTGCGTATTGTTATTGCTTCCTGCACCGTTGATTATTCCGGTCGTCTGAGCGCCCACCTGGACCCCGCCAAGCGCGTCATCATGCTCAAAGGTGACGGCTCGGTCCTCATCCATTCTGAGGGCGGCTCCTACAAGCCGCTCAACTGGATGACGGCACCCTGCACGGTCTCCATGGGGGAACCCAGCGAGGACGAGGACGGCGTCGAGCAGGTCTGGACGGTTCAGGCTGACAAGACCGACGACAAGCTGATCATCCGCATCCACGAGATCATTTCGGATGTTACCGAGGACCTGGGTGTCGACCCCGGCCTCGTCAAGGATGGCGTCGAGGCACACCTGCAGGAGCTTCTTGCCCAGCAGGTGCCCCAGATTCTCGGCGAGGGCTGGGAGCTGGTGCGCCGCGAGTTCCCCACGCCGGTGGGACCGGTGGACCTCATGGTGCGCGATGCCGACGGCAACCACGTGGCGATCGAGGTTAAGCGCCGTGGAGGCATTGACGGCGTCGAACAGCTCACGCGCTACCTGTCGCTGCTGGGGCGCGACGCCCTCCTCGGCGATGTGACCGGCATCTTTGCGGCCCAGGAGATCACGAAGCAGGCGCGCACCCTCGCCGAAGATCGAGGTATCCGCTGCGTGGTCTTGGACTACGACGCGATGCGCGGGGTGGATGACCCCGAGTCTCGACTGTTCTGATGGAGGCGTCCACGAGGGCGAGCCTGGGGAGAATCATCGCCCAAGGACTCGTACCTGCGACCGCGTCGTGCTCACCCCTGGATGCCGTTGAGAATCTGGCGGCACTGCAAGGTCAGCAGGCGAGCGCGATCCCGTGGGCGATCGGCGTGCGCTGCACGGGAGTGTCGCGTGCTCGCGTCGAGGAGTCGTTCGCGCGAGGTGAGCTGGTTCGTTCCTGGCCGATGCGCGGTACCGTTCACGTCACGAGCGCCCGCGACCACCATTGGCTGCGCCGTCTGCTGCGTCACCGGCGTGCGTCGTGGGAACGCCAGGCGCTGTCTCTGGGCCTGAGTGACGCTCTCGTCGAGCGTGCGGCGCAGGTTGCCTGTGAGCTGCTGGAGACCTCGCCCCTGGGAGTGAGCCGCGCCGAGCTCGTCGAGGCGTGGGGCAGAAGCGGGATCGACACAGTGACGGCTTCTTCCTCACAGGTTGGGCTACGGCGTCGCCACCTCATCATGCGCCTCCATCTGGATGGTGTGCTCACCGCGGGGCCTGTGCGCGCGGGCGAACACCTGATCGTCGACGCGCGCTCGCTTCCGGCCGCCCCCGGGGTCGCGAAGGGAGAGCCTGGGCATGAAGAAGCCCTCGCGGTCCTTGCAGCGCGTTACGCCTGGGGGCACGGTCCCATTGACGAGGCAGACTTGGCTAGGTGGACCGGGTTGACGCTCACCGAAGCGCGTCGAGCGTTGGCCGGAGCGCGCGTGGCAGGGGAGAGTGTAGGCCTTCCTCTTGCAGAGTTTGGAGGTGGTCTGGCTCGCGCAGACCTCGCAGATCTCGTGGAAGACTTCCGCGTCGAGGCGGAGATAATGCGTGCGCTTCCACCATTCGATGAGATACACGTCGGCTACAGGGACCGCTCCTGCCTGACGGACGAGGCCGGGGAGGCGTTGATCTGTCCGGCGAAGAACGGCATGTTCCGTGCGATCGTCGTCGAGGGTGGTCGAGTGGTGGCCGTGAGAGCACCGGGGCGCGAGATTGTGATGGTGAAGGGATACGAGTCGCGCAGGCGACCCGCTGCGCGTGCCTTTGACGACTGGGAGAAATGGTTGTCCGAGACACAGCAGTGAAGTGTCATGTGTGCCACAATTAATGCATGACTACTTCTGTGTTGCGTGGCCGTCTGGTTCTGGAAGATACCGTCGTTGAGGACGGAATCATCGAGTTCGACGGCTCGACTATTACCCGTGTGTGTTCCGTTTCCGAGTACGAGGGCGAGGTGCCCGAGGCCAGCGATTCGACCTATCTGCCCGGCCTCGTCGATGTGCACTGCCACGGCGGCGGCGGAGAGTCCTTCCCCAACGCCGAGACCGCCGAGGCCGCTCTCGTTGCGGTCCTCGAACATCGCCGTCACGGCACGACCTCCCTTGTCGCTTCCTGCGTGACCGCCTCCGCCGAGGTGCTGCGAGCGCGCGCGAAGACCCTGGCTGAACTGGCGAAGGCCGACGAGCTTGCCGGCATCCACTTCGAGGGTCCCTTTGTTTCCCACGAGCGCTGCGGCGCCCAGGATCCGACGTTTATCATCGATCCCGACGCGGACCTGACGCGCACCCTCATCGAGGACTGCGAGGGATACGCGCTGTCCATGACGCTGGCGCCCGAGAAGCCGAATGCCTACGGCCCCGGCTCGGTCGCCGAGGCCCTCATCGACGGGGGAGCGCTGCCCTCGTGGGGTCACACGGATTCCAACTCGGTGAAGGCTCGCGAGGCCCTGGCATACTCGCGTGAGCGTTTCGCGCAGGTGGAGACCAAGCGCGGCCCGCGCGCGACGATCACTCACCTGTTCAACGGCATGCGCCCGTTGCACCACCGCGATACCGGCCCGATCGCCGAGTTCCTGTCGGACGCCGCGCGCGGCGGTGCCGTCGCCGAGCTGATCTGCGACTCCGTCCACGTCGACCCCTCGCTTGTGCGCGACGTGTACGAGCTGGTGGGTCGCGAGCACGTCGTGCTCATCACCGACGCTATGGCAGCCGCCGGCATGGCCGATGGTGAATACACGCTCGGCCCCCAGGACGTCATCGTGAAGGACGGCGTTGCGCGCCTGGCTCACGGCAACTCCATCGCGGGTGGCACGGCGCACCTCATGGACTGCGTGCGCGTCGCGGTCACCAAGGGCGGAATCCCGCTCGTCGATGCGGTGTACATGGCCTCCGTTCAGGGGGCCACCATCCTGGGAGACGACACGATTGGTTCGCTCGCGGCCGGAAAGAAGGCCGACATCGTCGAGGTTGACTCCAACCTCGCCGTGCGCCGCGTCTGGCGACGTGGCACTGTGGTTGCGTGAGAGGCAAACGAAGCAAGAAACGACCGTGGGGCGAGGCGCGTCCGTTGCAGATGGACCGCCTCGCCTCCGTGCCGCATACGGAGCGCGGCCCCGACGGTGGCGATTATCAGGTGCGCCGCCTGCCCGGTTCGGCAAAGGAATACACCTGTCCGGCCTGCTTGCGCCCGATACCCGTGGGGACTGCGCACGTCGTCGCATGGCCCGAAGAAGCGCCGTTCGGTCTGCCCCAGGGGGTTGAGGGTCGCCGTCACTGGCACTCGGAGTGCTGGCGGCGGGGACTGCGCCCCCTGTGACGCGCGGATGTGATGCATCACTGCCCCGCGTGCGAATTCGGCCGTCAACGGGGTTAGCACGTAAAGTGGAGCCTGAAGAATGCCCGCAGTGTGGGTGTTGGACGTGAGGAGCAACCGTGGAACTCTTTAAGCGATACGTGGCGGCATCGTCGATGGGCGTTGTGGCTCTCGTATGCGTGCTCGTCGGGCTGCTCGGTGTGACCGTGCTGCGGCCGCCGACGCATCAGGTCTCGTCGGTCGTGTCTGCGACCGATCTGATCATGACGCGCGGCAACGTGCTGTCGATCGTGAAGGACGACGTGACGGTCACCGCGACGTCGAAGTCGGGCGCGCCCGTGACGCTGAGTATCGGCACCACGCAGGACGTCAAGGGCTGGATCGGCGACGCCGCCTACACCGAGGTCATCGGCGTTGAGTCGGACCGCACGAAGCTGAAGGCCGAGTCGCACGACGCGATCGGCCAGTCTCGTGTCTCGTCGCCCACCCCGGCTCAGTCCGGCGTGCAGTCTGGTGCTCAGTCGGGCGTCCAGTCCGGCGCTCAGCCGCTCGCCGAGCCTTCCTCCGCTGATCTGGTGCGCCAGCTCGCCTCCTCCGACATGTGGTTCAAGCAGGCCAGCGGTGAGGGCACCGTGAGCCTGGACCTCGAAAACGTTCCGTCGGGTCGTTCCGCTCTCGCCGCGTCGGCAGGTGGCCCCGGCGACCTGACGCTGACGCTGACCTGGAAGGTTGAGCAGACCAACACCCTCGCGATCATTGCTTTCCTTGCCGCCTGCGTCTTCGCGCTGATTGCCCTCGCGCTGTTCCTCACGCGCTGGCAGCTCCTGCGTCTGCGCAAGATTCGCGAGGCACGCATCGAAGAGCGCCGCAAGGCAGACTCCCTCGAGACCTCCTCGATCAACTCCGCCGCCGTCGCCGAGCGCATTGCCGCCGCCCGCGAGGCTGGCCCGGTGCCCGCCCGGGAGATCGAGCCGACCAAGGCCGACGAGCCGTCCGCGGACGAGACGGAGCAGCGTGAGGCTGAGGCCGACGAGAAGCCGACCGACAACGCTCCCACGTGGGGTGCCGCCGCCTTCGCGTCCGGTCAGGAAGAGACCGAGGGCGACGAGGCTCCCGTCGAAGAGACCGACGAGGCCGTGGCTGAGGAACGCACCGAGGACGCTCGCCGCGACGAGGCACCCGCGGAACCCGCCGAGGTCTTGGATGACAACGCCGCGCAGGCGCAGTCCTCCGTTGACTCCTCCGAAGAATACGTCCCGGATCCGCTGACCGACACGTTCGAGCGACGTGGTCGCCACGGCCTCGACAATGGCCCGATCGACCAGGATCCACCGGAGCGCGCCACGACCGACACTGGCGTCATCGACCTGTCCGGTATTCGCGGCGGTCGTACGCTGCCGTCGCGCCGCGCGCTGCGCGAGGCCCGCAACAACGGCGAGCAGGTCGTTGTGGTCGACGGCCAGGAATTCAATACGGGCCTGATCCCGGTGACGCGTCCGCGCAGTGCCGAGCAGGCTCCCGCGCCGACGTCGGCGCCCGATGATGACGCGTCTTCGACGGGCGGCTGGACTTCGATCATGTCCGGCTGGCTGAAGGACCGCCAGGAAGGTAAGTGATGAAACGACGCACCCTCGCCGCCGCTGCGGCCGCCCTGCTTATGACCTCCGCTCTGGGGGTGAGCGCATGCTCAAACGAGATCGTCGCCCAGTCGGGTGAGGAGGCGCAGCGCGCCGCCAACCTTGACCTTGAGCGCATCTCCTCCGTGCTTGATGCCACTGGTAAGGCCATGACCACCGCGGACGCGTCGCTGGACGCCTCGGACCTGTCGGGACGCGTCTCGCAGGGGGCCCTGTCGTACCGCACGGCTCAGTACGCGTACGCCAAGGCCTCGGGCCAGACCCCGCAGGCCCTGGACTTCACACCCGCCTCGCTGGCCATCACGAACTCTGACTCGTGGCCGCGCGCGATCTTCAACATCTCCGAGTCCTCCTCGACGGCCCTGCCCGTGCTGCAGGTCTACGTGCAGGATTCCGCGCGTTCGGACTACCAGCTGACGAACTACGCGCGCCTCCTGGGCGGCACCCAGCTGACCCTGCCTCCCGTCGGAACCGGCTCGTCCTACGTCACCGGTACTTCCGAGGGCTTCACGGTAAGCCCTGAGGCGGCGCTCGCTCAGTACATCACGATGCTGAACTCCGGCAGCCAGGACACCTCGCAGTTTGCGGCCGACGACTTCACGAAGACCTACCTGTCGAACGTGAGTGATCTGAACTCCTCGGTGAGCGCGGCCGGTAGCGTGACCGCCGCAGCGACCGCGACTGACTACCCGATCTCCGGCCTGGTTCTCCAGGACGGCTCGGCTCTCGTTGCAGCCAACTTCAAGTTCACGCTGACCTACCAGCGCACGGTCGCGGGCGCGACCATGAACCTGGGTGGTAAGACGGCAACGATGAGTGCGGATGGCACGACTGTCGAGGGGACCGCCACCGCGGAGTACCTGGCCACGATCCTCATGCGTATTCCGTCGAAGACTGCGGGGGGAATTCCCCAGATCGTTGGCGGCGAGTACACCATCGTGTCCGTGTCGCTCGATCCCTCGTCGAGTCCGGGCTGATTTTCACCCACAGCGCACACGTCGTCCCCGCGGCTTAGAGTCGTGGGGACGACGCATATCATCGTTCCTAGTAACAACTGTCTTGACGAAGAGGACACCATGACCACGCCTGACCCTCGTCCCGCATCCGAGGCGACGCCAATGCCCGCAGACTCGCACGGAGCCGTCGACCTGTCGGCACGCGTGAGTGCGCCTGCCACCGACCAATCCGCCGCTCCCGCAGCGGGGGATGGGCTGCACATTCCGCTGATCACCAGCACGGACGAGGAGAATTTCCAGGACGTCATGTCCACCTCCCAGGCCGTGCCGGTCATCATGATCATGTGGTCGCCGCGCTCGCTCGAGTCCAAGCCGGCACTGGCCATGCTTGAGGAGGTCGCGCGCGAGCAGGCGGGTAAGTTCCAGCTGGTCGAGGTTGACATCGACAAGGCGCCCGCGATCGCCCAGGCATTCCAGATCCAGGGCGTGCCTACGGTCGTCGCACTCGTTGGTGGGCGCCCCGTTCCACTCTTCCAGGGCGCAGCCGCGAAAGAACAGGTGCTTCCGATCGTCACGCAGGTGCTTGAGGCCGCCGCGCAGATGGGTGTCACGGCGCGTATCGCCGTGGCCGCTGAGGACACCGTTGCACCGACCCCGCCCGAGCACGAGGCACCCCTGGCCGCCGAGGCCGCCGGGAACCTCGACGAGGCCATCGCCGGCTGGGAGAGGGTTATCGAGCTGAATCCTCGTGACGAGGACGCGAAG
Source organism: uncultured Actinomyces sp. (assembly GCA_963540795.1). Lineage (GTDB taxonomy): Bacteria > Actinomycetota > Actinomycetes > Actinomycetales > Actinomycetaceae > Pauljensenia. Next base: position 1,074 of record CAUTRF010000038.1, on the reverse strand, counting down.
TCTCATCTGTCCCGTGTACGCCTGGCGGCCCGCGCCGCGCAGGCCGACTCCACCGATCCTGCCGCCCGCGCGGATGCTCTCTTCGCTGCGGGCGACGCTGCCGGGGCATTCGACGTGCTGCTTGACCTGTTGGCCGCTACGAAGGACGACGAGGAGCGCGACGCGCTGCGCGTGCGTCTCCTGGACCTCTTCCGAGTCGCAGGATCGACCCCCGAGGTCTCCAAGGCTCGCACGCGCCTGGCGATGCTCCTCATGTGATATCGGTGCGTACCGAGCACACAACGGAGGAGGCCGGAGCAGGAATTCCTGCTCCGGCCTCCTCCGTATCAGCCGACGGCGTCAGCGTACCTGTGAGGCCGCTACCAGCCACACGGCACTTAGCGGCGGCACGCGCAGCAGTAACGAGAGGGGAAACCGTCACGCCGCTGAAACCTAACCTCGTAATAGGAGGTGAATGAGAGTATATGCGTTCTGTTGGCACTGGGACTGACAGGCTATTGCAGTGCGTGGTCGTTGATCCTAGGGTTGGGGTGAATGCGAAGTAAAGTCAGGTGATTGTTAAGTGAGTTTTGATTATGTATGTGTAGAAAATAGGAGATCTGTAGAGAAAATTCTCAAGTCTCAAGGATGAGTTATGAAAGCGTCTTGACACTCTATAGGGTGTGCCGTTAAAGTAAAAGTGACAATGAGGTCCGAAGAAGGGTTATCTAACATGAAAACAAAACGCGTCCGTTTGTCAGTCTTTTTCTTGTCGTGGGCATGATGGGCGTTGTCGCGCCGACGAGCGCTTCGGTGTATGCTGCTTCGTCTCTCGGCACTCTGAAGAACTGTGCGTACTACTCGGAGAGTGGACACTGCGTCGACTGGTACCCCAATGAGTGGACATGCCATAACATCTGGAATCGTCCTCATGAGGATTACCAGATTGCGCAATGCTTGGCTTGGTTGGGCTATGGTTCGAGGGGGTAAAATAGGTGAAGTGGTTAATTATTGCTATCGTCTTCGTTGTAGTCGTCGTCTGGTACGGATGGCATTCCACGCACAACGAACTGACAAAAAAGATCGACCGAGAGT
>CAUTRF010000037.1:0-20101 GCA_963540795.1 uncultured Actinomyces sp. | reverse complement strand
CCTACCCCATCCACTTGGGCACCAGCCCACGCTTCCACAGGCAATAGCCACAGGACGGAGCGCCAGGGGCGCTGGAGTGTTCTCCAGCGCCCCTCACGCACATTGCGTGCGGTTACCGCGCGCGTCGGTGGTGCGGGGTAGAAACGCGTGTGGGCGCGGGCCGATTGGCCCGCACCCACAGCTATGTTAGCGATGCTCGGAAAGCTCATGCCTCCTTGGGGGACACGGTCACGACCGTGTCAGTGATGCCCACCGGGCCGGGGGTGGCCGGGGTGATCTCGCCGAACTTCTTCTTGTTTGTCACGACCATCGGGGTGATCGTGTCGTAGCCGGCCTCGCGGATGACATCCCAGTCAACCTCAGCCAGGACGTCGCCGCGCTTGACGACGTCGCCCTTGGCGACGCGCGGCGTGAAGCCCTCGCCCTCCAGCTTCACGGTGTCCATGCCGATGTGGATGAGCACCTGGACGCCGGACGCGGACTTGATGCCGTAGGCGTGGCCCGTCGGGAAAGCGACCGACACCTTGCCGTCACACGGGGCAACAACCACGGCACCAGCGGCCGGGGAGACGGCAATGCCGGGGCCGAGCGCGCCGGCGGCAAAGGCCTCGTCGGCAACGTCCGACAGCGCAACCGTCGTGCCTGCCATGGGGGAGGTGAGCGTCAGGTCAGCCTTCGCCTCGTCGGAGAACTCGGGAGCGGCCTCGGCCACCGGAGCGGTGGCAGGGGCAGGGGTGGCAGCGGCGGCGGGGGCGGCGGAGACGCCAGCCTTGAGCGCGGCCTTCTTCTCGCGAGCCTCAGCCTTCTGCTCCTTCGTACGGTAGTCGAAGAAGACGACCATCAGGAACGCGGTGAAGAACGCGGCGGCGACGCCCAGGCCGTAGACGGCCATGGGGGTGAAGACGGGGATCGTCAGCAGCGACGTGAACACGAAGGTGTTCGTGGTGGCGCCGCCACCGATACCGATGACCAGGCCGCCGACGACACAGCCGGTGAGCATGAGCGGGTAGATGCGCTTGAAACGCAGGTGGATACCGTACAGGGACGGCTCCGAGATACCGCCGAAGAGGCCGGCCGCCAGCGCGCCGGACGCGGTCTGACGCATGTCGGTGTCGCGGTCGCGGATCGACAAGAACAGAACGCCGGCGGTGGCGCCGAAGCACGCGAAGTTCCACGCGCCCATGGGGCCCTGAATGAAGTCCGAACCCGTTGCGGCGATGTTGGCCAGCTGCAGGGCGTTGAGCGGCCAGTGCAGGCCCAGCGGCACCAGGAAGGGGTAGATGATCGGAATGATGATCGCGAAGAGGATGGGCGCGTGGCCGTTGAGCCAGGCCAGGCCGCCACCCAGTCCGTTACCGATCCAGATCGACAGGGGGCCGATCAGGAAGGCGGTGAGCGGCATGATGATGATGAAGGAGATGAAGGGGACGAACACCATCTGGACGTTCGCAGGGATGATCTTCTTCAGTCCCTTGTAAACCAGCGCCAGGATCGGCACCATCAGCAGCGGCACGAAGACCTGGCCGCCGTAGTCGGCCAGCTGCAGGGGCAGGGCGCCGATCTGGGTGACGCACTGCTCGGAGCCGAGCGCGGTGGTCGTACAGGTCGTCTCAGCGAAAGAGGAGGTGTTGCTCAGACTGATGAAGTTGGGGGTGAGCAGCGACAGGATGACGGCGGTGCCGACCCACGGGTCGATGTCCAGCTTCTTGGAGGCGTTGTAGGCGACCATGGCGGGCAGGAAGTAGAACACCGCGCGCCACATGGAGTTGACGTAGCCCAGCCACGCGGGGATGACGTCGGCGCGCGTGTCGACGACTCCGAGGGAGTCCAGGACCGCCAGGAACGCCAGGATCAGGGATGCACCGAGGAGGACGGGCAGCAGCGGGCGGAACGAGTCCGACAGGTACTCGAAGAAGGCATCGACGAGAGCGTTCTTGCCGCGAGCCTTCGCGCGGGCGGCGGCCTTGACGTCGTCGTTCGAGGCTGCGGCGCCCGACTTCATCGACGGCAGGTTGTTGATCTCGTTGAAGACCGACTGCACGGCACCGCCGATAACGATCTGGTAGCGGTCCCCCGACTGGGGAACGGCACCGAGGACACCGTCAATGGCCTCGACTCGGTCTTTGTCGACGATCGACGCGTCGTTGAGTTCGAAGCGCAGACGCGTCGCGCAGTGGGTGAAGTGGGTGATGTTGCCGGGGCCACCGACCGCATCGAGGATTTCCTGTGCCGTGTTGGACACGGGGGACTCCTTCCGTGGATGGGGATTCGACGCTGAATGCGACTCTTGACAATTAGCATGTTTGAACAATTGGCGAAAGATGCGACGGGGTATCTCACAGTATTGTGTCGTTCATTTGTGGTGCCGTGACAGTAACGAGGCCTGGGCCCGTTCTGCGCAGGCGTTTCCCTAGTAAAATGGCCCCGTGAATGAGTTTTCCTTGGCAATCCCCGGTGTCGATGGTGGCGACGCGCGCCTCCCGTACGCGCCTTCCGATTCCGAGCGCTGGGTGCTCGAGGACCATAAGTCCTCCGAGCGCACCGAGTTTGAGCGCGACCGCGCGCGCATCCTCCACTCCTCCGCGCTGCGTCGCCTCGGCGAAAAGACGCAGGTGCTGGGCCCGATTTCGGACGACTTCGTGCGCACCCGTCTCACCCATTCCCTCGAGGTCGCCCAGGTGGGCCGCGAGCTCGGCAAGGAGCTGGGGGCCGACCCGGATGTCGTGGACGCGGCGTGTCTGTCCCACGACCTCGGGCATCCGCCCTTCGGGCATAACGGCGAGCGCGCCCTGGACGCGGCGGCCGCCTCGATCGGCGGGTTCGAGGGTAACGCCCAGACCCTGCGCGTGGTCACGCGCCTGGAGCCCAAGGTTATCGGCGCGGGCGGCGTTCCGGCGGGTCTGAACCTGACGCGGGCGACCCTGGACGCGATCTGCAAGTACCCGTGGGTCAAGGCCGGCGGCCCGGACCTGGCCAAGTCGACGCGCAAGTACTCCGTGTACCCCGACGATGCCCCCGTGTTCGCGTGGATGCGCCAGGGCGCGCCCGCCGGCAGGCGATGCCTGGAGGCACAGATCATGGACCTTTCGGACGACATCGCCTACTCGGTACACGACGTGGAGGACGCGGTCGCGACCCGCAAGCTGGATCCCGCGGACCTCTTCGACGACGCGCACTGCTCGGCGGTCGTGGCCTCGACCCTGGACTGGTACGGGCCCTCGGTGGCGCGCTCGGACCTGGAGGAAGCCCTCGAACGCATCGTCTCCATGCCCGTGTGGCTGCGTTCATTCGACGGCTCCTACGCCTCCCTCGCGCACCTGAAGGACGCGACGAGCGAGCTGATCGGCCGCTTCTGCTCGGCGACCGTGGCCGCCACGCGGCAGACCTTCGGGCACGAGCCGCTGGGCCGCTACCGCGCGGACCTCGTCGTGCCGCGTGAGGTTCGCGCCGAGATCCAGATCCTCAAGGGCATGGCCGTCCACTACGTCATGAGTCCGCGTGAGACCGAGCCGGTCTACTACCAGCAGCGCACGCTCCTGGCCGACCTCGTCGACGCCCTCTACGAGGCCGGGGCCGATGCCCTGGAACCCGTGTTCGCCGCGCAGTGGCGCTCCGCCTCCGACGATGGCGTGCGCCTGCGCGCGGTCATCGACCAGGTCGCCTCGCTCACCGATGTGTCGGCCTCCGCGTGGCACGCCCGCTGGTGCGGCATGCTGTCTTCGCAGCTGTGAGCATGATCGGACGCAGACGTGGGCGGGCATCGGTAGACTGAGGGACATGGCGGGTCTGATTCGTAAGGACGACATCGAAGCGGTACGTAACGCAGTGAAGATCGATGAGATCATCGGCGAACACGTAGCGCTTCGACCCGCGGGCATCGGCTCCCTGAAGGGCCTGTGCCCCTTCCACGACGAACGCACCCCCTCCTTCAACGTGCGCCCTCACCTGGGCATGTTCCACTGCTTCGGATGCGGTGAGAGCGGCGACGTCATCTCCTTCGTGCAAAAGATCGACCACCTGCCCTTCACCGAGGCGGTGGAGATGCTGGCGGCGAAGGCCGGGATCACCCTCCACTACGAGGAGGGTGGGGCGCGCGTGCGCACCGAGGAGCCGGGCAAGCGCCAGCGCCTCTTGGACGCCCACCGCGTCGCCGAAGAGTTCTATCAGCAGCAGCTGGCCTCCCCCGAGGCTCACAAGGGGCGCACGTTTCTCGCCGAGCGCGGCTTCACCCAGGCGATGTGCGCGCATTTCGGGGTCGGCTACGCCCCGGCCTCGTGGGATTCCCTGACACGACACCTGCGCTCGAAGGGCTTCACGGACCAGGAGATCCAGATTTCGGGCCTGGGCTCGCAGGGCAGCCGCGGCGTGTACGACCGTTTCCGAGGGCGCCTCGTGTGGCCGATCCGCGACATCACGGGCGCGACGGTGGGTTTTGGTGCGCGTCGCCTGGACGACAGCGACAAGGAGTCGCCCAAGTACCTCAACACCCCCGAGACGCCGATCTACAAGAAGTCGCAGCTCCTGTACGGCCTGGACCTGGCGAAGAAGACGATCGCCACGGAGCACAAGGTCGTCATCGTCGAGGGCTACACGGACGTCATGGCCGCGCACGTCGCGGGCGTCACGAACGCCGTGGCCACGTGTGGCACCGCCTTCGGATCCGAACACGTGAAGATCATCCGCCGCCTGCTGGGCGACCACGCGGATCCGGCCGCCGGCGTTCTCCTGTCGACGGGGCGTGCGCACGGCTCGGAGGTCATCTTCACCTTCGACGGCGACAGCGCCGGGCAAAAGGCCGCGCTGCGCGCTTACGGTGAGGACCAGAACTTCGCGGCCCAGACCTTCGTGGCGGTGGCGCCGGGCGGCCAGGACCCCTGCGACCTGCGCCTATCCCAGGGCGATCAGGCGATCGTGGACCTGGTGAACTCGCGCATCCCGCTCTTTGAGTTCGCGATCCGCTCCGTCCTGTCGCAGATGGACCTGCGCAGCGCCGAGGGGCGCGTGCAGGGCCTGCGCGCCTCGGCCGGCATCGTCGCGCACATCAAGGACCGCGCCCTGCGCGCCGAGTACACGCGCCAGCTGGCCGGCTGGCTCGGCATGGACATCCCCACGGTCGAGCAGGCTATCCGGGCGGCCGGTCGCGTCGAAGTCATCTCGCACGAGGCGCGCCCGGGCGAGATCGAGATGGCGGGCGCGGGCCGCCCCGTCTCCGCGCCCGAGCGCCGAGGCCCCGAGGACCCTGTGAGCCGGATTGAGCGTCAGGCTCTCGAGGCCGTCCTCCAGCACCCGCTCTACGCCGTGGGCTCAGGCTTCGAGGAGCTCGACGGGCAGTCCTTCACCGTGCCCACGCACCGCGCCGTCCACGACGCGATCCGCGCGGTCGGCGGGCTCGACGCCTTCACGCAGATGATGCGCCAGGCCGAGGCCCACTTCGGACCGGGCGACAACGCCACCCTCGCCGCCTCGCGCCACTTCGTCCAGGTGGTCCTCGAGACCGCCGGCGAGTTCATCGGCCCCGCCGTCACCCAGCTGGCCGTCGCGCCCCTGCCCGTCGCGGGCGAGGCCGACGTGCGCTCGTACTGCCGCGGCGTGGTCGCAGCGATGGTGCGCATGGACCTGACCCGCAAGCTCGGCGAGGCCCGCGCGGCCCTGTCGCGCTTGAGCGAGGACGACCCCACCTACTCCGACACGTTCCGGGAGCTCATGCGCCTGGAGCAACGCCGGCAAAACTACACCGAAAGGGACTAACCGATGGCCGAAGTTGAGAGCTTTACCCTGGACCACACGGCAGTGAAGGCACCTTACGTGCGCCTCATCAACGTGGAGGCCGGCCCGAAGGGCGACCAGATTTCGAACTTTGACGTGCGCCTCCTCCAGCCCAACGCCGGGGAGATCCCGACCTCGGGACTGCACACGATCGAGCACCTGCTGGCCTCCCTGCTGCGCGACCGCATCGATGGCGTCATCGACTGCTCGCCGTTCGGCTGCCGCACGGGCTTCCACCTCATCATGTGGGGCACCCCCTCGGTGCGCGAGGTGACCGAGGCGCTGGCCTCCTCCCTGCACGCGATCGCCGAGGAGGTCACCTGGGAGGATGTGCCCGGTACCGACGCGTACTCGTGCGGCAACTACCGTGACCACTCGCTGTTCAGCGCCCGCGAGTGGAGCCGCGAGATCCTCGAGCAGGGCTTCTCCCTCGATGCCTTCGAGCGCGTCGACGTGATCCACTGATTCCGGGCGATCGCCTGAATACAGAAGCGGGACCCATCCGATGTGGATGGGTCCCGTCGTCGTTTGAGGATGCGCGGGCGAGGGGAGCGTGCCCCGAGGGGGAGCCCCGGCCTCGTCGATCAGTCGAGACCGACCGCGTCGCGCACGCGGGCCTCCAGGGCGTCCGCCTCGCGCTGCCCGTCGGCATCCAGCGGCCCGTCGGCCGTCAACACCGAGAAGAGGCCATCCTCGCCGCGGCGCACCCACGCCGTCACCGTTGTCCCGTTGTCCACCTCCACCTGGGAGTGCAGGACGATCGAGCGGTTCACGAACTCGCTCGTATGACGCATGAAGTCCTCCGGATCGCCGACTCCGCGCCCCGCCAGGGCCGGGCGGGCAGGATCCACCCACTCCAGGGCGAACAGCGAGCCCTCAGCCTCCCAGCGCGCCCGCGCCACGTCATACCAGGGGAACGCCTCGGGGGTAGGATCCCCATCCCCGGACGAGGCCTCGGCGCCGAACACGTACAGGCCCGACTTCGCGGCCACCATCCAGCGCCCGTCCTCTAGCTCCAGGCCGGGGGAGCGGCGCTCGCGGGAGGGCAGGGCGGAGGTCAGAGAGTTAGGCAGAGTCGTCATGCGTTGATCGTATCCTTTCGGGAGAAATCGTGCGCACAGACCTATGCGTACGTGAACTCGTACGTTATAATGGTGGTGGAAAGGGGTAATCATGACTGCTGTCAGTGCTACTGCCGCCCGCTCGGACCTGTATCGGCTCATCGACACCGTGAATGAGGAGTCGACCCCGATCACGATCACCGGACGTCGCGGAAACGCTGTCCTCATCGGCGAGGCCGACTGGTCCGCCATTCAGGAAACCCTCTACCTGCAGGGAATTCCCGGAATGACGGACAGCCTGAAGGACGCCGCTCGCGAAGACCTCGACGATGCGCTCGATACCGTGGAGTGGTAGCGATGTGGCGGGTCGTTTTCTCCAAACAGGCCGCGAAGGATGCAAAGAAGCTCTCCGCCAGCGGCCTCAAGGTGAAAGCCCAGAGCCTCATCGAGGTTCTGGCAGAGGATCCGTTCGCGACGCCTCCACGCTACGAGCGCCTCGTGGGCGACGTCGCCGGGATGTACTCGCGCAGAATTAATATTCAGCACAGGCTCGTCTACGAGGTGTTCGAAGAAGAACGCGTCGTCCGCGTCCTGCGTATGTGGACCCACTACGAGTGGGTCGTCCTGTGGGGTGAGAACGTCCACAGGGGCGGGGGAGTGGGTCACATGCCGAAATCAATCGGCCACAATGCGGACGGTGGGCATATTCTGGCCTCATATTTGTGAAAGACCACGACAGGAGGCCTCATGGCATCGACGCAGCACACCCCGACGGAACTTGAGGCTGCCGGCGACCAGGTACTTCCCGGCGCCGACGAGCTGGCCGGTCGTTTTCCCCTGACCCTCAACCAGTTCCCGGCCTCGCCCGAGGAATACAACGAGATCATGTCGACCCTGGCCTTCGGCAAGAAGTTCACGGACCACATGGCCCACATGCGCTGGACCCGCGAGGGCGGCTGGGGTGACCGCGGCGTCATCCCCTACGGCCCCCTCGAGCTGACCCCCGGCACCTCCGTCTTCCACTACTGCCAGTCCGTCTTCGAGGGCATCAAGGCCTACAAGCGCGAGGACGGCTCCGTGTGGACCTTCCGGCCCGGCTACAACGCCGCGCGCCTGAACCACTCGGCCCGTCGCCTGGCCCTGCCCGAGCTGAGCCGCGAGGACTTCGTGGCCTCCCTCGTGGACTACGTGCGTGCCGACGTGAAGTGGGTTCCGGACGTTGACGGCTCGTCGCTGTACCTGCGTCCCTTCATGTTCGCCTCCGAGGAGTTCGTGGGCGTCCACCCCGCCGGCGTCGTCGACTACTACGTCATCGGCTCTCCGTCGGGCCCCTACTTCAAGGGCGGACTGTCGGGCGTGGCCATCTGGGTGGAGCGCGAGTATCACCGCGCCGGCCCCGGCGGCACCGGCAGTGCCAAGGCGGGCGGCAACTACGCTGCCTCCCTGCTGCCCCAGATCCAGGCCGAAGCCAAGGGCTTCTCCCAGGTCTGCTTCCTGGACACCTACGAGGGCAAGTACCTCGAGGAACTGGGCGGCATGAACATGTTCGTCGTCATGGCCGACGGAACCATCCGTACCCCCGGGCTCACCGGCGTCATCCTCGAGGGCGGCACGCGCAGCGCGATCCTGCGCATGCTGCGCGACGAGGGCGTGGATGTGCGCGAGGAGAAGATCGCCCTGTCCGAGGTCGTGGACGGCATCCGCTCGGGCGCCGTCGCCGAGGTCTTCGCCTGCGGCACGGCCGCCGTGGTCACCCCGATCACGCGCCTGGCTGGCGACGACTTTGACGTGGAGATCGAGGTGGGGGACAAGACCCGCGAGATCCACAAGCGTCTCACCGACATCCAGTGGGGTCGCGCCGAGGATCCCTACGGTTGGACGTACCGCCTGGTCTGAGCATGATTGCGTGAGGGAGCCACGGCCTCGTCGATTGCACGAGGTCGTGGCTTCTTTGTGCGGTTGCGATGCGAAATTGGCCCATAGTGACAGTGGTGTCAGAACCTAACTAAGGCTATCCTTGGTTACGTACTCGTGTGCGTCATGTTGATAGGAGAACGATGAAACGCGCGATCGTGGTCGTCTGCTCGTGGGCAGCGGCTCTTAGCCTGGCCGCCGCCTACCTGGCGATCGGGTGGGGTATCGATGATATTGCGGGACGCAGCGCCTGGTCGACGTGGTGGATCGGCGTGCTGGGGGCCCTGGGATCGGGAGTGTTCGCGTGGGCGGTCAGCGCCCTGGGCGCCTCCCAGATGAACCAGATGGAACCCGCGCTGCGCCACTCGATGATCCGCCAGGTCTTCGCCCTGGGGCCCTCGCAGCGCACGAATGAGCGCGCGGGCCGCGTCGTCAACTCCGCCACCGACGGCGTCGAGCGCGTTGCCGCCTACAAGGGCATTTTCCTCGCCCCCATGATCGCCTCGCTCACGACCCCGATCCTCGTCGTCATTCTCGTCGCCCTGACGATAGACCCGGCCTCGGGTGGCTTCCTCGCGATCGCGATCCCACTGGTCCCGATCTGCGTCATGGGCTTCCGCAAGGCCTTCAAGCCGGTGTCCTCGCGCTACCGCCACGCCTCGCGCCAGCTCGCCGCCAAGGAGCTCGACGCCATCCAGGGCCTGGGCGACCTGGCCCTCATGAACGCCGGCAAGGACATGGGCAAACGCCTGGCCGAGGCCGCCGAAGAGGTCCGCTCGAAGGTCATGAGCTACCTGGCCGGTAACCAGCTGATCCTCCTCGTCATCGACTCCGTCTTCTCCCTCGGCATGATCACCGGCGCGATCGCGCTGGCCCTCATCCGCTACCAGCAGGGTGCGATCAGCGTCGGCGAGGGCGTCTCCCTCGTGCTGCTCTCCTCGATCATGCTCGACCCGCTGGACCGCATCGGCCAGTTCTTCTACATCGGCATGGGCGGCATCGCGGCCAACAAGGAGATCAAGAAGTTCATCAAGCAGACCCCGCCCGTGACGGACGCGAAGGGCGTGAAGGCCCCGGCCATCCCGCCCCAGCGCGGCGAGATCCGCCTGAGCGGCGTGTCCTTCTCCTACACCGAGGACACCCCGGTCCTGAAGGGCGCGAACCTGACCCTCACCCAGGGCGAGCACGTGGCGCTCGCTGGCCCCTCGGGTGCCGGCAAGTCAACGATCTCGGCGCTGCTGCAGGGCTTCCTGCGCCCCACGCGAGGCCGCGTGAGCCTCAACGGCGTCGACCTGGCCAGCGCGCCCCTGTCGTGGGTGCGAGCCCAGACCGCGGTCGTTGAGCAGAGCACCTACCTGTTCTCCGGCACGCTGCGCGACAACCTGCTCCTGGCCTCACCCGCGGCCACGGACGACCAGCTGATCGAGGCGCTGCGCGCCGCCCACCTGGGTGAGTTCGTCGACTCCCTGCCCGGCGGCCTCGACGCCCGCGTGGGTGCCCGAGGCCTGGCCGTATCGGGTGGTGAGGCCCAGCGCATCGCGATCGCCCGCGCCTTCCTGAAGAACGCGTCGATCATGATCCTGGATGAGCCCACCGCGCACGTGGATCTGGCCTCCGAGCGCGAGATCCTCGCGTCGCTGGAGACCGTGTGTGCCGGGCGCACGACCCTGACGATCTCTCACCGAGACGCCACCATCAAGGGCGCCGACCGCGTCGCGACCCTGCAGGAAGGAACGATCCGATGACCCGCAGGCAACTGTCTCTTCGGCTCCTGTCGATCACTCGGCGCGTCCTGCCGCCGCTCGCGGCCTCTATTGCCGCCCGCATCGTCTTCCTCATGATCGGCATCGCCCTGTTCGCCCTGGGCGGCTGGGCCGTCGCCGGCCTCGCGTCGGGGGAGAGCGCCTGGAGCATCGCCCTCGTCATTGTTTGTGCCATCGGCCTGAGTCTGCTCAAGGGCCTGGCCCGCTACCTCGAGCAGTTCGCCGGTCACTTTGTGGCATTCCACTCCCTCGCGATGCTGCGCAACTACTTCTACGACCAGCTCGAGCCCCAGGCGCCCGCGGGCACGGATCGCCTGGATTCGGGCGACATCATGAACCGCGTGACGAAGGATATCGACCGCGTCGAGGTCTTCTTCGCCCACACGCTCGCCCCCGTCACCACCGCCATCATCGTCCCGATCCTGTCGGTCGTGTGGATGGGCAGCGCCGTGTCCTGGACGCTCGCCGCCGTGCTGGCTCCCTTCCTGCTGATCGTCGGCGCGGTCATTCCGTTCCTGGGCTCCGGCTCCACCGCCCGCGCGGCCCGCGAGCTGCGCGAGGCCCGCGGCGCGATCGCCGCCCACGTGACCGACTCGGTGCAGGGCGTGCGCGAGGTCCTCGCCTTCGGTGCGCAGGAGCGCCGCGAGGCCGAGATGAGCGCCATCGAAAAGCGCATCTCCGCAGGTCTGGGCACCCAGGGCCGCTGGATTGCGCTGCGCCGAGGCCTCAACCAGGCCGCCGTCGCCCTCGGCGTCGTCTCGGTTGCCATGGTTGCGGGCTCGAACGTGCTCGCCGACACGCTGACGCTGCCCCAGGCGGGCCTCGCCCTCGGCATCGCCATGGGATCCTTCGGGCCGGTCCTCGCGGTCGAGGAGTTCGCCGCCGACCTAGATCAGGCTTTCGCGTCGGCGGCCCGCGTCTTCGCGATTACCGACCGCGCGCCCGTCGTTGCCGACCCGGCCGACCCCAAGCCGCTGACACCGGGCGACATCGAGTTCACCGACGTCACCTTCGCCTACCCGACGGACGAGGACGCCCCCGCGCCCGCCCCGACGGTCCTGAACGGCGTCAGCATCCACATCCCTGCCGGAAAGCGCACCGCCATCGTGGGCGCCTCCGGCTCGGGTAAGTCGACGCTGGCCTCGCTGCTGACCCGCACGTGGGACCCGGCCTCGGGCACCGTCACCATCGGGGGAACGAACGTTGCAGAGGCGTCCCTGCGCGACCTGCGCGCCACGGTCGCCTCCGCGCCCCAGCGCCCCTACCTGTTCAACGACACGCTGCGCGCCAACCTGCTGCTCGCCGCGCCCGACGCCACGGACAAGGACCTCGAGTCCGCGCTGGAGGCCGTGGACCTCACCGACTGGCTGGCCACGGAAAAGGACGGCCTGGACACGGTCGTTGGCGACATGGGCGAGCGCCTCTCGGGCGGCCAGCGTCAGCGCCTGGCCCTGGCACGCGCGCTCCTGCGCGACGCCCCGATCTACGTCTTCGACGAGGCCACGAGCCAGGTCGACCCGGCCACGGAGGCGCGCGTGCGCGAGGGCATCGCCCGCGTTGCGAAGGGGCGCACCATCGTCGAGATCGCCCACCGCATCAGCGTTGTGCGCGACGCCGACCAGATCATCGTCATGGACGCGGGCCGCGTCGTGGAAGTTGGAACCTACGCCGAGCTGCACGAACGCGGAGGTGCCCTCGCCGCCCTGGAGGCGCGCGAAACCACCGATCAACCTAGCGCCTGACACACGCGAGCGCGCGAGGGCTGGGGCCACGGCCTCGTCCCGCGCGTCTTTACGCGCCCGATACCGATAGGATTCGACCTATGGAAAGACTGATCGGCTGGACGAAAGCTGACGCGTGGGGATCCACGAATGCGATCCCCGAGTTCCTGGGGGCCGCCGCCGGGGACGACCCGGTGTCCGAGGTGTGGTTTGGTGCCCACCCGGACGGACCGACGCTGCTGACGGGCGGGCAGACCCTCGCCGAGCACATCGGCGAGGACCCCAGGCGAGCGCTCGGCGGAGGCCTGCTCTACGCGTTCGGGCCGACTCTGCCGTACCTGGCGAAGATTATCGCCCCCGCCCAGACCCTGAGCCTGCAGGTGCATCCGACGAAGGAGATTGCGCGCGAGGGCTACCTGCGCGAGGAGGTCCTGGGAATCGAGCGCACGGACACGCGCCGCGTCTACCGGGACATGAACCACAAGCCGGAGATGATCTACGCGCTCACCGAGTTCAGCGCGCTCGTCGGCTTCCGCGTGCCGCGCAAGGCCCGCCAGCTCCTCGTCGGGCTGGAGGGCGAGCTCGCCGACCGCCTGCGTCACCGCCTCAAGCTGTCCACCGTGCGCGGGGGCCTGCGCTCCCTGGCCACCTGGCTCTTCGACGAGGACTCACCGGCGACCCCCGAGCGCGTCGAAGAATTCGTGGCCGCGTGCCGCTCCCGCCTCGCGTCGGGCGCGTCCCCCTCGCCGCGCACCGACGAACTCGTGAGCGTCCTGGGCGAGAAGCACCCGGGTGACCCGGGCATCATCGTCGCCTTCCTCATGAACCCGGTGTCCCTGCGCCCGGGCGAGGCCGTCTACATTCCGCCGCGCCAGATCCACGCCTACCAGTCGGGCTTGGGGATTGAGGTCATGGCCTCCTCCGATAACGTCGTGCGCGCGGGCCTCACCGGCAAGTACGTGGACTCCGCCCAGCTCGTGGAAATCACCGAGTTCTCGGCGCTGCCGCCCGTGCGCGTGGCCCCCGAGCACCCGTCGGCGACGACGGACCGCTTCCTGGCACCCGCCCAGGAGTTCGAGCTGTCGGTGACGACCCTGGTGCCCGGCAAGCACGTCTCCCGCGTGGACGAGGTCGCCGTGCCCGGGGAAGGCCCGCGCATCATCATTGCAACCTCCGGGTCGGTCACCCTGCACGTGAGCGAGGAGCAGGGCGGGGATAGCGTGGAGTTGAGCCGTGGCCAGGCCGTGTTTGTCTCGGCCGCCGAGCGCTGCGTGTGGGCGTACGGCACCGGCTCGTTCGTGCAGGTCGCGGCCCCCTGATCGGGGTGCGTCGCGCGCCGTGACGAGGCCGTGGCGGGCCGCGTTGTCAAGTCGTCCCACGTGGTGGTCTTGGTTCCTGGAAAAGCCTTGTAGACGCGCCGTTTTCCTCTAAAATGGGGGCCGGGCCTCATCTCCGCTCGCTGCGACGAGGCCCGATTGTCAATCGCAGTGTGGGTACCGCGTGGGGGTGCCCGCACTGCGATTCTGTTTGCGCTTTAGAAGACGCCGCAGACCCAGTCGGCCAGGGTCTTGCAGGTGGAGGCCAGCTCGCCCTCGTGGGCGTCGTATCCCGCCACGATGTCCTCGGTGTCGACGTCCTCGTTATTCTCTGCCCACACCGTGGCGCTTTCGCGCGTCACCTCGGGGTGGAATTGCACGCCCAGGGCGGTGCCGTAGGAGAAGATCTGCGTGTACTTGTCCGAGCGCGCCCACTCGCGCGCGCCGTGGGGGAGCTCCACGATGGCGTCGCCGTGGTCGGCGAACACCGTGTGGGTCGAGGCCAGGGCCATGCGCAGGGGGACGGCTCCGCCGCCGCCCGCCTGGTCATTCGTTCCCCAGGCCAGGGAGATGACGCCGTATTCGGGGCCCGCCGGGTCTGCAACACTGACGCGCCCGCCGAAGGTCGCGGCGATCAGCTGGGCACCCAGGCAAATGCCGAGCACCCGAATCTGTGCGGCGACGCAGCGGCGCAGCAGCTCGCGTTCGGCCGCCAGCCACGGCCAGGCCTCGTCGTCGTAGGCACTGGCACGGCCACCCAGCAGGATGAGGGCACCCGGCAGGGGAGCGGCCGCCAGGTCCTGGAGGCGCTGCGGGTCCTCCCAGGCACGCACGACCTCGTGACCGCCGAGGAAGGCGGACAGCTGACCCACCGGAACGATCGGGTCGTTTTGAATCACGAGGATGTTCATACATCAATTGTAGTCGCGATCACGCGCCGGTACCTATCGGCTCTTGAAGAAAGCGAAGAGCTGGCGCTCGCGGATCGTTGCGGAGGCGATGACGACACCGATGAGAGTCCAAGACGCGGCACAGATGCCCTCGGTAGCGACCAGGCGCATCAGGTCGGAGCGATCCCCGGGCACCGCTCCGCTCAGGATCGTGAGGCATATACCGGAGGTGAGGATGAATGCGCAGCCCACCCACGCCACGGCCTCGAACAGTTGAAGGAACGTCGTATCCGACGTGCGGAGCCCAGCGTGCAGAGCCGAGGCGATCTCGAGGCGACGCCACCATGTGGCAGCGGCTCCTACTGCGGCACCGATGGCGCTCGCGGCGATCCATGCCCACCAGGTCGGCCTCTGTCGCAGTCGCCCCGCCGCGTCGAAGGTCGTCCCGCGTGTAGGGTTCATGGCCAGGACCTGGGCGTTCTGGTCGTCGCTTCCAACCAGGGCTGAGCGCACCAGGGCATCGACGTCGTCGCTGTGCGGCCAGGATTCGTACCAGCACTCATCGAAGGTCCCCGTCGCGGGCACGGGGGCGAGAGCCGCGTAGGCGTAGCCGGGACGACGCCCGTCGTTCTCGTCCCACGGGTAGGTGCCCGCGACCTCGGCCTGCCCGTGCGCGAGGGGAAGAAGCGCTCCTTGAGGGGTGCCGAGGTCCTCGGCTACCTGCTCAGGGAGCAAAATACCTGTCGGATCGGCCGTTGTTGTCCCCAGGAGAGAGACGGTTCCAGGCGTGACCTCGTACAGGGGCAGTGACGAGGCAGGAAGGGCGAGCGGGGACAAGCCGGATTCGACCGAGCGAACGGCTCCTGCGCGCACCCCGGGGATTCGCGACAGCGCATCGCAAGTGGCCCCGTCGATGCTGCCTTGCGCTTGGAGGACTCGCACCGATCCCAGATGGGCACGAAACGAGGCGGCCTCAACGCTGAGGGAACGCAGCGAGACCGCATCGGCGCAGATCGCGCCTCCGACCAGGGCGGTGGCCAGGATAGTCAGCATCCCGACGCGGGCCGTCCCGCTCAGGCAGTCTCTCCACGCTTCGGACAGGAGTGCTCGCCACGAGAGTGTGCTCATCGCTGCTCCTCCTCCTGGAAGCGGGCGAGGTCAATGACGGCGTCGCACTGCGCGCGAATCGACGGATCGTGCGTCGCGATCACGACGCTGACCCCGTCCTCGCGCAGCGAGCCGAGCGTGGAGGCGATATCGCGAGCCGTGGATTGATCAAGCTGCGCGGTCGGTTCGTCCACGAGGAGCAGGGTGGGGGAGCAAGCGAGCCCGCGGGCGAGGAGCACACGCTGAGCCTCGCCGCCCGACAGATCCCGAAAAGAGCGCTCCGCGAGATGCGTCAGATCAAAAGCGTCAAGGAGCCGCTGTGCCTCCACATCGGCCTGCGCGCGGCTCATGCCACGGGCCAACAGGGGCAGCGCGACGTGGTCAATCGCGCTGCGCGCGCGGACACCGAACGGGTTCTGGAAGACCCACGCAATGCGGGGGTTCTGCTCACCAGGCGGACGGGGGACGCTGATCGTTCCCTCGGTCGGAGTCTCCCATCCCGCGATCAGCGACAGCAGCGTTGATTTGCCAGAACCAGATGGGCCGATGATGGCGGTGAGGGCACCGTCCTCGCAGCGGGCGCTCAGATGGCGAAAGAGCCACGGGGTTGCGGCGAACTTGTGCCCGACGTTGTCTAGCTCGACGGACATGAGCGTCCCTCGACGGCGGTGTCGACGGTGGAGAGCGGGGAAGCTGGCAGGACATAGGTTCGGCCGAGCTGAGAAGACACGATAGAGACGGGGATCGGCGTGCCGTCCTCAAAGACACACGCGCCCGTCGCGTCTCCGATCACCGAGGACGGTGGGACGACCGTGACAGTGATGGGGGCGGCGAGCTTCCAGGAGACGGGCAGCTGAACGGGTCCATCGCTGCTCCGGGCGGAGCGGACGAAGTCCGTGTATTCGCGCGAGGACAGGATCGTCGCCGTCAGAGTGGGGTCGGTGATGACGCCGTCAGAGGGGACCGGGTAGTCCGTGTCCCCCAGGATGATGACGTGGTCCGCGGGATAGGCGTCCGGTGGAACGGAGAGGCGCAAAGCATCGCGAGAGTCTTCCAGGGCGAGGAGAACAGTGCTCGTATCGACGCTGTCACCCAGGTGAACGGGGACCGATGAGGGGGTGACGGTCGGCGAGGGGATCCACAGGACGCGGGAGGCTTCGATGCGGGAGGGGACACCTCCAGCTCCGTCGCTCACGCCCATTGCCGAGGCCAGGGCCGCTCGCGTGGCGGCTGTGACCCGCTGAGATTCCGCGGGAGCCGCATACCCGAGCCGAGCAAGCTCAGCGTTCAGGGCACCGATATCGGGTCCCGTGGCTCCGTCCACCACGTCCTGATAGAGCGGGGTGGACAGGGCTAAGGCAAGAAGGGGCAGTCCGTCGATCTCGCAGGGAACAGAACCGGAGGTGATGGGAGTTCCCGGTGCTGCCTGGAGGGCCGTGATGCGCCCGGCGATGGGGGAGGTGAGTTCGTGAGGCGAGGCCGGGGGAATCGTGAGGGTGAGGGATCGCGTATCGGTGAACTCGCGCGTGGTGACGGGGACCGTCGACGGAGCAGATGACGATGCCAACGAGGCCGGGGTGGGCGGCGAGGCGATGAGAATACCCGCGCTGACCCCACCCGCACCGGCGATGAGAGCGACGAACGCGGTGAGGGCGAGCCAGCGGCGAGAAGTTGGCATCTCAACTCCTGAGGGTGGTTGTGGTCATTTGCTCGGGTCGTCGAGGCATCGTTGCAAAATGTCGGGACCCTGGGATGGGTCGATGAAAGGCAGTGCGCTGTCGAGAGGCGTTCCGCTCTCGCGAGCGCGCGCGAGCTCTTGGGCCGTGAAGGACGGCTCAACCGCCTTGTTGCGGATCAAGCACTGCGTATAGAGCTCGTTGATATCCCGGTGGTCCGGGTTGACCCGCATGTCGAACTCGAGCGCCTCGATGATCGGCTGACCGGCATCGATGGAACAGGCGTGGATGAATTCTTGTTGCTGTTCCTCAGATATGGAGGAACCAACCGGCTGATCGGGGACGCTCAACTCGCCGCTCGGGCCGAACGATGCGCCGGTCACGCCCTTGTCCGTCAGACAGCTCAGCACACGCTGACGCATGTCCTGGAGTTCGGCCTCGCTGATGGCAGAGTCGGCGAGGACAGATTGAACGAACTCGTTGGACGCCCACTCAGTGCGCGCCTGCTCAATGTCGGCCGCCCACGGTCCCTCCGCCGCAGGTGTGGTCTGTTGGCAGCCGCACACTGTAGCGGCAAGGGCCAGAGCAGTTGCAAACATAACGCCGCGCGAACGGATGGAGCGAGTGCCCTGTCTGTTGTGAGCTTCCACGATGTTCTCCTTCGAACAGTGTCGGACTGCGGATGCTTACTTCCAGAATAACAAAGGTATTTGCTCCGTAACTCGCATTACGGAAAAGCCGAGTTAAAACGTGGGTGTCAAGATACTTCAGACGCGCCGAAGCCCCCAATCCCGGAACCCGACGCGGCGTGCGATCCCCACCGCGGCAGGCCGACCCGGAAGCGGGGGCTGCAACACACCATCCATTGTGTGACACCAAGCTCAAAGAACAGGGAGCTTTGGCTGAGAAAACCCTGGGAAAAGCGCGCGGGGTGGATACTCATCCACCCCGCGCGCCCCAAGCCAGTAATCAGGCGATCACTTCGATGCGAGACGAGCGCCCTCGGCTAGAGCCTCCAGCTTCGCCCAGGCAATCGACGGGTAGATGCGGCCGCCCAGGCCACAGTCAGTCGACGCCACGACGCGCTCGTCGCCCACGATGTCCGCGAACTGGCGGATACGCTGAGCCACCAGCTCCGGGTGCTCCACAACGTTCGTCGAGTGCGACACCACGCCCGGGATCAGGTACTTGCCCTCGGGCAGCGGGGTGTCGCGCCAGATCGTCCACTCGTGCGCGTGGCGAGCATTCGCCGCCTCGAACGTCAGGCCGTTCGCGTTGACGAGCAGCGCCAGATCCACGATGTCTTTGAACGCAATATCCGTCGTATGCGGGCCGTGCCACGAACCCCAGCACACGTGGAAACGAACCAGATCAGGGTCAATGCCCTCCAGCGCGTGGTTCAGCGCGTCAATACGCACGCGCGAGAATGCGCGGTAATCCTCAACGGACGGCTCAGGGTTCATCTGATCCCAGCCCTCCGCGATATCCGGCGCGTCAATCTGCACCGTCAGGCCCGCGTCCGTAATGCGCTTGTACTCCTCGCGCAGCACGTCCGCGCACGCCCACACCACGGCCTCGTCGTCCTCGTAGAATGCGTTAGCCACGCGGGCCGCCGAACCCGGCGAAATCGCCGCCACGAAACCGTCCGACACGGGCTTACCGGCCGCCTCGAGCGCGTGCTTCGTGCCCGCGATATCGCGCTCCACGGCCTCGGCGCCGATGTAGGTCAGCTCACCGGTGATCGTCGGGAACGCGATCGGGTTACGGTTCGCAATGTGAATGCCCGAATCCGGATCCGCGTACGCGTCCGCGAAGCGCTGCCAGTCGCGGCGCTCAGCGAACGACGAGAAGGACAGACGACCGTCGCGGCCGGCGGGGGGACGCACATCGAAACGCCGCACGTCCTCAAAGGACAGCCCGCCGAAACGCGAGAAGGAATACGTCCACCACGCGCCGTAATCGACCGTGTCGATCATCGCGTGGCCGTACTCGCCGTCGTTGACGATATCCAGGCCAATCTCAGCCTGACGCTTCACAACGCCGTCAACCTGATCCTGCAGCAGCGACGTGAAATCAGCGTCGCCGAGAGAACCCTCGCGGCGCGCGCGATTCGCCTCAATCAGCTCGGGGGTACGGGGCAGGGAACCAACATGAGTGGTGCGAATGGTCATCGCAGTCCTTTCTCTTCACTGTGCCCTCAGCCTACGTTTCGCGCGTCGAGAACGAGGTGGAATGTCCACACCGTGACCAATGCGATCAACCACTCATGAAGCGCGACGCTAATTCACGCACGCGTCCCTTGCGTTTTCCTTGCAATCACGCGCGCAAGCGTCCACGCACTGACACGCCGCCCCGCTCGCCACAGTCCCCGAAATACCGCGCGAAAACCGCCCGACCTGAGCCCGGGCCTCGTCCATGAGACGAAACCCGCACGGAAACGCAGCGCTCACGCTCCTACTGTGGAGTCATTACAAGGCAAAAGAAAGGCACATCATGAGTCGCCCGCTGCGCTCGGCAACATCCACCCAAGGCCGCAACATGGCCGGAGCACGCGCCCTGTGGCGCGCCACCGGCATGACGGACGGCGACTTCGGCAAGCCGATCATCGCCATCGCCAACTCCTACACCCAGTTCGTCCCCGGCCACGTGCACCTGAAGAACATGGGCGACCTCGTCGCCGGAGCCATCGAAGCGGCCGGCGGCGTCGCCAAGGAATTCAACACGATCGCCGTTGACGACGGCATCGCCATGGGCCACGACGGCATGCTCTACTCTCTGCCCAGCCGCGACCTCATCGCCGACTGCGTCGAAACTATGGTCAACGCGCACCGTGCCGACGCCCTCGTGTGCATCTCCAACTGCGACAAGATCACCCCCGGCATGCTCC
>CAUTRF010000036.1:0-20207 GCA_963540795.1 uncultured Actinomyces sp. | reverse complement strand
GGCACACACAGCAGCCCCACCCCACAGCAGGGCCCGGCACCCAGAAACCCGCGGCGCCACACAGCAACAACCAGCGCCACACAGCAACACGTCGTGTCCTATAACCCTAGCGTGAAGCGGGTCCCACCAAGAGGTGGGACCCGCTTCACGCTGATGAGGGGTGGGCAAAGGCCGGGTGGGCCTGCTCGCCTGGGAACTCAGCCTTCGAAGGGCTTGGCGTCGAGAATCTCGACGTCGATCATGCGGCCCGTGGGGGCCTCGAAGGAGAGCTTGTCGCCGGCCTTGTGGCCGATGACCGCGGCACCCAGGGGAGCCTGCGCGGAGAAGACCTGGATGCCCAGGTCGCCGCCGGCGTCGCGCGAACCGAGCAGGAACTTCTGCTCGCGGCCGGCCACCAGGGCCGTGACAACCATGCCGGGCTCGACGATGCCGTCGTCGGCGGGGGTCTCTCCGACCTCGGCGTGCTCCAGCATTTCCTGGAGGGCCTGGATGCGGGTCTCGTTCATGGACTGCTCGTTGCGCGCGGCGTGGTAGCCGCCGTTCTCGCGCAGGTCGCCCTCCTGGCGGGCGGCGTCGATGAGGCGCGCGATCTCGACGCGCTTGACCTCGACGCGCTCCTTCAGCTCGCTTGCGAGCAGGTCGTACTGGGCCTGCGTGAGCCACTGTGTGTCAGCCATGGTTCCTCCAATGACGTGTCAGTAATCGAGCGCCGGCACACGGGTGCCGGCGCGCATGGTCTCGAGTGTAGCAACATTGCGCCTGGCCGCGGGCGCAGCCCGGCCGGATGGCGCGTCAGGAATTCAGGACTGCCAGGTAGACGGCGACGCAGTGGCAGGCCCATGCGGCGACGGTGAAGGCGTGGAAGATTTCGTGGAAGCCGAACCATGTGGGGGAGGGGTCGGGCTTCTTCGTGCCGTAGACGACCGCTCCCAGCGTGTACAGGATGCCTCCAGCGACGATCAGCCACACGACGATGGGGCCGCCGCCCGCCCACAGCTGCGGCAGGTACCAGACCGCGACCCAGCCAAGCGCGACGTATACGAGGGTGGTCAGCCAGCGCGGGGCAGTGGGCCAGAAGAGGTTGAGGAGGATGCCGACGAGCGCTCCGCCCCAGACGACCGACAGGAGGACCGTCGCGTCGGATCGGTCCAGGAGCGCGATCGTGATCGGCGTGTAGGTGCCCGCGATGAGCAGGAAGATGTTGGAGTGGTCCAGGCGCTTCCACATGATCTCCCAGCGCGGGGCCCAGTAGAAGCGGTGATAGGCCGCGGAGACGCCGAAGAGGACGAGGGAGCACGCCAGGTAAACGGCGGATCCAATCTTCGTCGGGGTCGTGGGTGCCAGGCAGACGAGGACGATGGACGCGGCCAGGGACAGCGGGGCGGCGGCCAGGTGCAGCCAACCGCGCAGCTTGGGCTTGATCTGCACGAGCTGGCCCGAGAACCACTCTTTGGGCGTGAGCGATGCGATCTTCATCCGTTCCCCCTGTCAACCTGTCAACATATCTTACGAGTCCGTAGGTTACTACGCCGTAACTTATTGTGGCAGGCGCGTTCTCGCACTTCGAGAGTGCTTGTGTTTCCCTGTGACCCACGGCGCGATACCCTTAATGGCATAAGAGTACGCCGCGCCGCAGGGTGCGATAGTAGGGAGGGACATCATGGCCCAGTGGAACATGCTCTACGACATGTACGAGCGTCGCCTCAAAGCTGAGCTGTCTGACGCCGCCGTTCCCGCACACATCGGTGTCATCCTGGACGGTAACCGCCGCTGGGCGAAGTCGCTGGGCGCGACCGCCTCGCAGGGACACCGCGCTGGCGCCGGCAAGATCAGCGAGTTCCTCCAGTGGTCCGATGACGCGGGTGTGTCGATCGTGACGCTGTGGCTCCTCTCAACCGACAACCTCTCGCGCGATGCCGGCGAGCTGGGCGAGCTACTGCGCATCATCTGCGAGGCCGTCTCCCTCCTGGCGGATCAGGGGCGCTGGAAGCTGGCCGTGGTCGGCGACCTGTCCCTGCTACCCGAGAAGGTGGCCGAGGACCTGCGTGCCTCCGTCGCGCGCACCGCCGACGTGCAGGGAATGACCGTCAATATCGCAGTCGGCTACGGCGGCCGACACGAGATTACCGAGGCCGTGCGCGCCATGATGCGCGAGGCGTCGGCCCAGGGGCGCACCCTCGACGAGCTCGCCGACTCCTTCACCGACGCGGACATCACCGCGCACCTGTACACGAAGGACCAGCCCGACCCCGACCTCGTCATCCGAACGTCGGGCGAGCAGCGCCTGTCGGGCTTCATGCTGTGGCAGTCCGTGCACTCCGAGTACTACTTCTGCGAGGTCTACTGGCCAGACTTCCGCCGCGTTGATTTCCTGCGCGCCCTGCGCTCCTACGCGCAGCGCGAGCGCCGCATGGGCAAGTAAACGCGCGCCGCGCGTTCGATGAACGAGGCCGGCCCCCGATGTGGGGACCGGCCTCGTCACGTGTGCGGCGTGCTTAGGACAGTTCGTGCGCCCAGGGCGGGTTCGCGCCCTTGCGCGAGACGGTCACGTCGGAGACGGCGCTGGCGCGGTCGATAATGGCGCGGACCTGCTCCTCGGGCAGGGCGCGCAGGGTCTCGCGCGCGTCGGCGCCGCGCAGGCCCATGCCCCACATGGCGTCGATCATGCCGCCCATGAAGGAGTCCCCCGCGCCGACCGTGTCGACGACCTTGACGTCGCCCGGGGTCTTCGTGAAGCGCACGCCCGAGGCCGTGACGACGTCGCTGCCGTGCTTGCCGCGCGTGACGACCACGAGGGAGGGGCCCATACCGAGCCAACGATCCACGACCTCGTCGATGGGGGTACCGCCCGTCAACCACTCGATGTCTTCGTCGGAGACCTTGACGACGTCAGCCAGGGCGATAAAACGCTCGAGGGAAGCGAGCGCGGCCGCGGGCTCGCCCATGATCGAGGGGCGCGCGTTCGGGTCGAAGCACACGAGTGCGTGCTCGCGGCCGCGGGTCAGCGCGTCAAGGACGGCGGAGGCGCCAGGCTCGATGATCGCTGAAATCGAGCCGGCCTCGATGATCTGCGCGGTAGGCGGAACCGTGATTGGAGGAGTCGGCGCCCACTCCAGGTCGAAGGTGTAGGAGGCGGCCCCCGACTCGTCGAGGCGTGCCAGCGCCGTCGACGTGTGCGAGGCGCCGCGCGAGGCCCCGGTGACGTGCACGCCGGAATCGTACATGTGGAAGTCGATGAGGCGGCCGCGCTCGTCCAGACCGATCCAGGTCGCCAGCGCCACCGGCCGGTCCAGACGCCCCAGCGTTAGGGCGACGTTCGCGGGAGAGCCGCCGGGGATCTCAACGGGAAAGTCGGGCTGCTCGTACGTGATGACGACATCGATGAGTGCCTCGCCGATCGCGAGAATGTGGGGGCCAGATTGCACCGTCATGGCGTCTCCTCACCTGCGTGTGAGCGGATCTACAGAATGTACATTAGCGCGCTTCGGAGGAGGGTGTGGAGGTGCGTCCAGAAAGACGCTCCTGGGCTCCGTCGAGGATCTGGGAACAGCGGGCTGCCAGGGCTTCGCCGCGTTCCCACATCGTGAGAGTGTCCTCGAGCGGGGCCTGACCGCCCTCAAGGGCCTGGACGATGCGCACGAGTTCGTCGCGCGCCTCCTCGTAGCCGAGGGACTGGGGATCGGGGAGCTGGTCGTTCGTGGTCATTTGTGTTCCTTTGAGTCTGGGGTTCGTGGGACGAGGCCGGGGCGAGCCTCGCGGGTCAGGCGCCCGCGTCGGGTGCGTCCGCTGGAGGAGTGGGGTTCGTGGTGCCGACGACCTGGGCGACCATGCGCCCGGAAGCGAGGATGCCTTCGATGAGGTCGCCCTTCTTGATCTGCGCCGAGGACGTGATGAGCGCGCCCGACGGGGTCTTCAGCAGCGCGTAGCCGCGGTCCAGAGTCGCCTGCGGTGACAGGGCGGTCAGCGTCGCGCGCGAACGCGTCAGCTGCTGGCGCTCCGAGGCGAGCCGGCGCTCGATCGCCGATCGCAGTGCGGCGACCCGCTGAGTGAGAGCCGCGCGATGCCCCTCGACGATCGCCTCCGGGCCCTGGAGCACCGGGCGCGACGCGATGAGCGTCAGGTTCGAGCGCTCCGTCGCCAGGCGCGCCCCCAGCGCCCCGCGCATGCGGGTCAGCGCCTGGGAGATGCCGTCGCGCTCGCGGGCGCGGTCCGGGACGATGCGGCGAGCCGCGTCGGTCGGGGTTGAGGCGCGGTAGTCGGCGACCAGGTCCAGCAGGGGAGAGTCGCCCTCGTGGCCGATCGCGGACACGATGGGCGTGCGGGCGTCCGCGACGGCGCGCACGAGGCGCTCGTCGGAGAAGGGGAGGAGGTCTTCGACTGCGCCGCCGCCGCGCGCGATGACGATGACGTCGACCTCGTCCATGGCGTCCAGCTCGGCCAGGGCGTGGCCAACCTCGGGCACGCAGTGATCGCCCTGCACGGCAACCTCGCGGATCTCAAAGCGCGAGCTCGGCCAACGATCCGACGCGTTGACGACCACGTCGTCCTTCGCCTTCGCGTTACGGCCGCAGATCAAGCCGATCGTGCGCGGCAGGAACGGCAGCGGCTTCTTGCGGGCATCGGAGAACAGGCCCTCGGCGGCCAGGCGGACGCGCAGTGCCTCAATCTGGGCCAGCAGGTCGCCCACGCCCTGCAGGTGAATCTCCGCCGCCTGCAGGTTGAGTCGGCCAGAGCGCTCCCAGAACACCGGCTTCACGCGCGTCACCACGCGCGCCCCCTCGGTCAGCGGAGTGGAATCCATGACGCCCGCCCACGCGGTCACCGTCATCGACGTGTCCGTCTGAAGGTCGCGCAGCGTCAAAAAGTGCATCTTCGCGCCCGGGCGCACCTTGTATTCGACGACCTGGCCCTCCACCCACAGGGGGCTCATGCGGTCCACGTACACCTTGATGTTCTCCGTCAGCCTGCGCAGCGGCCACGGATTATCCCGCGTCGTGTCAGCCGCCTTCGCGGCGGGTGGGCGAGGCTGGGGCGAGCCACCAGGAGTCGGCGCAGCAGGGGGAAGAGGCAATGTCACGCCACTCAGCATGCCACACGAGAGGCCCCGCCGCGCTGCCGCGCCCCGCGCCAGTGGGCGGCCCCGGCCTCGTCGATGAGGGGCGTGTGGGATTGCCACGAGCGCGCGCACGCCCCGGGCTGTGGGCGCTAGGGTGGACGCATGAATGAAAACGTCGACCTGCGCGCCAGCGCCGAGTCCCCCCTGCCCTCCTCCCACGGCGAGGGCAACGGCCGCATCCTCTTGGCCGCCCCGCGCGGATACTGCGCCGGCGTGGACCGCGCCGTCGACGTCGTCGAAAAAGCCCTCGAGCTCTACGGTGCGCCCGTGTACGTGCGCAAGGAGATCGTCCACAACAAGTTCGTCGTCGAGTCGCTGACCAAGCGCGGCGCGATCTTCGTCCAGGAGACTGACGAGGTGCCCGAGGGCGCCCGCGTCGTGTTCTCCGCCCACGGCGTTTCCCCGGCCGTCCACGAGGCCGCCGCCACCCGCCATCTCGCCACGATCGACGCGACCTGCCCGCTCGTGACTAAAGTGCACCGCGAGGCCGTGCGCTTCGCAAAGGAAGACTACGACATCATCCTGGTGGGCCATCAGGGCCACGAGGAGGTCGAGGGCACCTTCGGCGAGGCCCCTGACCACATCCAGGTCGTCGGCACCCCCGACGAGGTCGAGGGCGTCGTCGTGCGCGACCCCTCGCGCGTCGTGTGGATCTCCCAGACCACGCTGTCGGTCGACGAGACCCGCGAGACGGTGGACCGCCTGCGCCAGCGCTTCCCGCAGCTCATCGACCCGCCGTCGGACGACATCTGTTACGCCACCCAGAACCGCCAGGGTGCCGTCAAGCACATCGCGCCCCAGGTGGACGTCATGGTCGTCGTCGGCTCGGCGAACTCCTCGAACTCCGTGCGCCTCGTCGAGGTCGCGCTCGAGGCCGGGGCCGGCGCCGCCTACCGCGTCGACAAGGCCGACGAGCTCGAGGAATCCTGGTTCGAGGGAGCCCGCACCGTGGGCCTCACCTCCGGCGCGTCCGTGCCCGAGATCCTCGTGCGCGAGGTCATCGAATGGCTGCAGGAGCGCGGATTCCCCACCGTCGAGGTGGCCCGCACCGAAACCGAATCGACGACCTTCGCGCTGCCCCGCGACCTGCGCGCCGACCTCAAGAAGGCCGGCATGGCGCCCGCGCGTCCCCACGCGCCCCGCGTCGCCGGGCCAAACCACACGAAGTAGGGCAACACCACCGGGTCTGCTCCGATAGGATGGGGGCGTGTCTCTTACTATCGGTATCGCCGGACTGCCCAACGTCGGCAAGTCCACCCTGTTCAACGCCCTGACCCGCGCGACCGTGCTCGCCGCGAACTACCCCTTCGCGACCATCGAGCCCAACGTCGGCGTCGTCCCCCTGCCCGACCCGCGCCTGAACAAGCTCGCGGAGATCTTCGGCTCCCAGCGCATCCTGCCCGCCACCGTGTCCTTCGTGGACATCGCCGGCATCGTGCGCGGCGCCTCCGAGGGTGAGGGCCTGGGTAACCAGTTCCTCGCCAACATCCGCGAGGCCGACGCGATCTGCCAGGTCACGCGCGCCTTCTCGGACCCCGACGTCGTGCACGTCGACGGCAAGGTGGACCCGGCCTCGGACATCGAGACCATCAAGACCGAGCTGATCCTCGCCGACATGCAGACGATCGAGAAGCAGATCCCGCGCCTCGAGAAGGAGGTGCGCGGCAAGAAGACCGAGCCGATCGTGCTGGAGACCGCCCGAGCGGCCCTCGATCTGCTGGAGCGCGGCGAGCTTTTGTCCGGCCCCGAGGGCGCCAAGCTGGACCAGGACGCGCTGCGCTCCTTCCAGCTCATGACCTCCAAGCCCTTCATTTTCGTGTTCAACATGGACGCCGCCGAGATGGACAACGAGGAGATGAAGGACGAACTGCGCGCCCTCGTCGCCCCTGCCGAGGCCATCTTCCTGGACGCCCAGTTCGAGGCCGAGCTGGTCGAGCTCGACGACGAGGACGCCCGCGAGATGCTCGCCGAGTCCGGCCAGGACGAGTCCGGCCTGGACAAGCTGGCCCGCGTCGGCTTCGACACCCTCGGCCTGCAGACCTACCTCACCGCCGGCGAGAAGGAAGCGCGCGCCTGGACAATTCACAAGGGCGACACCGCCCCCAAGGCCGCCGGCGTCATCCACACGGATTTTGAGAAGGGCTTCATCAAGGCCGAGGTCGTCTCCTACGACGACCTGGTCGAGGCCGGCTCCATGGCGGCCGCGAAGGCCGCCGGCAAGGTCCGCATGGAAGGCAAGGACTACGTGATGGCGGACGGTGACGTCGTGGAGTTCCGGACGGGGCTTACGTCTGGGGGAAAGAAGTAGTTCACGAGATTGCGGATGCTGGGCCGAGCGTGAGCTCTGAGCATGAGTAGGAGTGACTTGATGAAAACCACTTCACATGGCCCGCTGTGTGATCAAAGGCTACTTGCACAAGTCCGAGAGTCGTTTGGCCGGGTGGTCTACAGTCATAAGACGCATGAGAAGCAAGCTGACATCAGCTTCTCTAGGTATAAGTGGCAGCAGGCCACCCTTATAGCACTCACTGCATTGAGCTCAGGCACGTTTCTGACTCTCGTCTTTGGACTGTTCGGCAACTCAACGTGGTCGAGCCTCGCCACATCCTTCTGTGCACTCCTGGTTAGTTGGATGAGCCTTGGTGCGAAGACCTTCAAATTTGACGAGACTTCGGCAGCTCATCGCGACATAGCATCCAAGCTCTGGGATATCCGAGAGTCCTACATCTCGCTGATCGCCGACATGATGTCGGGCGAGGTCTCGGACTCGGATGCGCGGAAGCGGCGCGACGAACTGCAGATCTTGGCGCGAGACATCTACTTCACAGCCCCGCGCACCTCAGGCAAAGCCTTCGTACGCGCGCAGGACGGGCTGAAGAACAATGAGGAAATGACGTTTACGACTCGTGAAATTGACCTTTTCCTCCCCGAAGCGCTCCGTCTTGGTGAGGACGAGGGGTAGTCATGAAAAAGGCAGAGATTTTCGATGGGTTGCTGAGCGCTCTTAAGGTGGGCGACAGAGCCTCTGTGATCGCCAGCCGACGTGATGAGATCGCCAAGGCACTCAACAGAGATTTCCGCAAGAAAGATGGCTGTAGCGACTACAATCTCATGGTTGGATCCTTTGGTCGGCACACGGCGATCAAAGGGGTCTCTGACCTCGACATGATCTACATCCTGCCGGAAGGTATTCGTGAAGACTACGTAGGAGACCGTGGACCTCGTCGCATGCTCGAACGAGTCCGCGACGATCTGAAGGCTCGGTACCCGAACACAGACATCCGGGTCGATCAGTGCGTAGTTCGCGTGCAGTTCGCTGCCAATGCCTTCAAGTTCGATGTTCAACCAGCGTTCGAGAATGCGGACCGCAGTTTCTCCTACCCTGATACGAAGTCCGAGAGCTGGAAGATCACCAAGCCTCGCGACGAGATTCAAGCTACCCGTGAGAGCGTCGCGCGCACCTCCGCCAACATGCGTCACCTCGCGCGTATGGCCCGCGCATGGAAGAACGCCAACGGGGTGGTCATGGGGGGCCTCCTCATCGACACGCTGGTTTACCGCTTCTTCGAGCAAACGCATGAGTTCGACGCAACGGGTAGCGGCTCATTTGATCGGATGGTACGCGACTTCTTCGAGTTCCTCAAGAACGAGCCGGAGAATGACTACTACTTGGCCCTTGGCAGCCATCAGCGCGTCTATGTGAAGGCCAAGTTCCAACCCAAGGCGAAGAAGGCCTACAACCGCTGTGTCGAGGCCATGGAAGCCGAGGGCACGTCTATGGCCGATTCCATCTGGCGCGAACTATTCGGTACATTCGTCCCGCGAGCGAAGAGCTCGCGCGATGCCCGCTCGTTCAAGTGCACGGAGGAGTTCATCGAGGACCACTACCCGGTTGAGATATCGGACACTGTCTCAATCGACTGCGAGGTGACCCAGGCTGGGTGGCGGCCGATGAAACTGCGGGAGATGTTGCGCTTGGGGACGCTGCTGAAGGCCGACAGGAAGTTACGCTTCATGGTGGTTGCATGCTCGGTCCCACAGCCGTACACGGTGAAGTGGAAGGTCCTTAACCGCGGTCCGGAGGCCGAGCGTCGCAACAACATTCGTGGTCAGATTGTTGACTCCACAGCAGCCGGTGTGCGGTCCGAGCATTCGGTTTTCCGAGGCGCCCACCTCGTGGAGTGCTACATAGTCAAAGATGGCATCGTCGTAGCTCGTGATCGGATCGACGTACCTATCAGTACTACTAGTGCCCATCCTCCATCTGTATAAACTGTGCATATGGAGTCTGCTGGATGGGCTGGATTTTGAGTAAGTCCGTCAGGTTAGACGATGCTCTGAGTTTTGGTTCAACATCTGCTTGATTGACCAATTGACTTGTGAAAATGCTCGCTAGTAACCCGATTTTGATTGCATTCATAGATCCACAGGTACAAAGTGGAGTTCAGGTTTAATGTTTAATCATCCCTGAACGAGGCAATGGCCGGGTCGCGCGAGGGCGTGGCCCGGCTTTGCTGTTGTAGTGGATCAAGGCGATGGGCGCAATGAACCAGAATTTTCCTTGTTCTTAAGCATGCAAATGTAAGTTTGACAGCTTAGGCTGTGTTTAATCATCACGCCAAAGGAGGTATGAATTGGAGCCATCGAGTGTTCGGATCGAAAAGGTAGTTGACGCTGCCAATCGGCATGCGGAGTTGTTGCGTGAGCGGGCTCTTCTCATAAGTCTCCATCGTGATATCGGGAAGTTGCCTTCCGGCTGGGCTGATGAATCTGGGAAGAAAAAATCCGCTTTGCGTTTTGGGGCGTTGTGCGGGGGGACTCTGAGTGACTGGAGCCCGTAAGAAGTGTGAATATCGTTGAGAAGCGTTCAGCTCAGAAACCGTTTAAAAAGAAAGGTTCTTGTCATGAATTCTCGTATAAATAGTTTTAGTGAGCAAAAGATGCGCGAAGTGTTTGAAAATGCTTACAAAACGCATTTTCAATATGCGCCTCATTCAGCAAGAGTGATCTGGAGTCGCTATGTTGAAGCTGTATTTGATGCTAACTCATCTGAAATTAAAAAGCTTAGAGATGAGATCGATGAATGTGTAAATCGTGCACTCGAGGAATTTTGTGCTGTGCTCGAAGAGATTGAACCAAGAGCTGCTTTAGAATTGCTGTATGGAGAATGTAATGATCGATGGGACGAGTTCATGGCGCCAAAGGGAAGTGATGTCTTTTCTCTTGGGCGATGCGCTTGGTTAATTGGGGTATTTGGAAGTGGGCAAAATAGCTCGCAACTACACGCATTGAAGGTGTATAATAAGTACGTGCGTTGGCTTGCAGCACATCTCATGAAAATCCAGATGGACTTGCTTCTAGCTGATGGTGGTGAGGGATCTGCCCCTAGGGCTGTGATTCGGCTTGAGTTGAATAGGATCACAGAACCGGAAACTCGGATGATGTGGATTTCCTCTGAAATTACAATTTCTACCGGAATGTGGGCGGAGGGAAACTCAGAAATTTGTGCGATTTCAGGTATTCTTAACACTAAGGTTGCTGAGCAGATTAATAGAAATGTTAAATATGCTCTAAAAATGTCTCATGATGTGTATGCAAATAAATTGAGCTCAACTCCTATTTCTTTCAGTGCTGCTCTTTTGTCTGAGATTCCTTGTGACTTGATAAAACGGCTAACGGCGTCACGCCGTTCGATCTCGCCAAACAGTGTTCGGGATGTTGTCAATAGTGATGAAATGAAATTTCATCCCATTGTTAAGATTGATGGCGTGTATAGAGTTCTGCAACGGTCTTGTTGGTTGTTTGAGCGTGAAGATGCATTGCTGCATCTTTGTGTGCGGCAGAGTCATCAAGATGTTCGTGGCAAAGTGTTTGAGGATGTTGCTGTTGATTTGCTTAATAAATGGGGGCCTTTCGATATTGATTGGTCTTCATCGGTTGATTTGGTAAGTACTCTGAGTGGTAAGAAGCGTGATGATGTTGACGTGTTCGGTATGTCTGCCGACTGTGTCTTTATTGGTGAGTGTAAAGCTAATCGCCTCTCGCAAAATAATATGAGCGCAATTGGCAATTTTGAGTCAGTTGTTTTGGATAAGGCTATTTCGCAGTTGGGTGCAAGAGTTGCGCACTGGGAAGAGGGGTGGCGGCCATCCGCTGTTGAAATAGAATGTGTTAGTGATGTGGTCGGATTTGTCGTGACTTTTTCAAGCTATGGAGGATTGCTGTGGAATGCTGCTGCTATTGAGGTGGCCGGCGAGAAGGTTCAACTGGAATTCTCTATCTTTCCGCTACATTCTCTCGTGCTGGCTGTTGCGGCGCTGAAGACTCCCGCTGAGTTAAAGGGATACTTAAAGTCCCGTTTGGATGCAATGGTGCGAGGCGTGATCAATTTTGATGAGCTTGAACATTTGTTTGCGTATCTGAGTGGTGTGAATAAATGGCTTCGTAATGTGCCTGCTTCGGCCACGGTGCTTCCTCGTCAATACGAGTTGAATGACGAAGGTGTTTCTATGGATCCTTGTAGATATAGAAATTCGAGGAATTGGAAAGATCAGTATATTTCTGAGCTGTGGAAGTATTCCGTGCCCATCACACCAATCGTTTAATCGCATATACATATAGGTATGTTCAGGGTATTTGCCTGAATTTGAGTCGCTTTTGTGTGCTAGTTGTTGGGGTTGTGAGAGTGTTTTTATCTATCTGTCATGCATGTGTAGTAGTTATGGTCGTCATATTGCCTGATTGTGAAGATCGGCCTTACCCTGGTGTTGGAGGGTTCTATGCGATTGACAATTGACGTTGACGACGAGTTGCTTACGCGCGCTGCTGCGCTCACTGGAATGGATGACCGTGCAGCGCTGATTCGGCGCGCTCTCGAGCTTCTGGTACGCATTGAAAGCGGGCGGCAGCTGTGTGCTCTTGATGGAAGTGACCGAGATGCTGTGCCTGCCCCACGTCGGCGTGTGTGATGCTTTTGGGTGTGAGCCTGGCGGGATTCCAGAGAACTGCGCTTGGGGGAGTGTAGTCTTGCTGTAGGAACGGGAGGGGACCGATGTCTGTTGCACCAGTCGCTCCGATTCACCCGGGCGAAGTTCTCATGGAAGACTTCATCGAGGGCTTCGGAATTACGCAGCACAAGCTCGCCGTCGCGATCGGTGTTCCGCCCCGTCGCATCAATGAGATCGTCCATGGGAAGCGGGGAATCACGGCAGACACCGCCATGCGTCTTTCCCGCTACTTCGGTACGACCCCGGGATTCTGGATGAACCTGCAGATGCGTTACGAGCTTGATCGCGCCGAAGACGCACTGGGCGATACGTTGAGTGGAATCGTTCCCCTCATGACGGTGGAAGTTGCCTGAGTCAACACTGTCTGTCGAGGCCGTGGCCGGGTCGCGCGAGGGCGTGGCCCGGTCTCGCGGTTAGGTGACCTCAAGTGCGAATTGTGTCGTTGATCACCTGGGTGGTAGGGTGTGCCCATGACGACGGATAGCCAGTACTCATGGCCGCGCTTTTTCATGGAACTCGCGGACAAACTGCTCGCCTTCAAGGACGACCGGCAGGGCCTCATTGCAACTTTGCAGCAGGTCTACGCTGAAATCGGAATGAGTCTGCCGACGCTCGACTCCGGTGGTGTTCCGACGGATATTGACCCATTCACGGTCTTCGGCCTCTTCAATCGCGGCCTCGCTACGGCCAAACGCCGGACGGTTGCCCAGGGAATCGGTGAGGCCCTCGGCGTGCACGCCCCACTACACGATGATTTCGTCGGCGTCCCTACGCTGCTCAATATCAACGCGACTCTCTATGCCCAGGCTCGTCGGGGCGACGGCGATATTGAGAGGCTCTGGGACCTGTTCGCGGTTGCTCTGGCCTACGCGGACCGGCCGACAGAACAGACAAGGGCGGCATTATGTCACGCGTACGACGCCGTTCTTAAACAACGCAATGCCAGCTGGAATGTCACGATGGCCCTTTTCTGGGTGCGTCCGTATGCCTACGTTAACCTGAGCTCGCGGGACCGTTGGTTCCTCAGCCTTCCCGATCGTATGCCCCCGGACGTGAACGCCGAGGTCTCCCAGCTCGCATCCCCTCCCGGGGCCTTCGCCTATCTGGCGCTGCGCGACCGTGTTCTCGACGCCTTGTCCTCCGGCACCTACGAGTACACGACGTTTCCGGAGTTGTCCGCGTGCGCGTTGAGGTTCTCCGAGCAGGTTAACCGCGAGACAAAGGAGGCCGACAAGGAGAAAGAGGAAGTCGTTCAGGCAGCAGCCCTCGGTGACGATGGTGTGCAGACCGTGCGCTACTGGCTCTATGCCCCTGGCCGGGGAGCCTGCATGTGGGAAGAATTCTACGAGCGCGGTGTTATGGGGCTGGGGTGGCATCAACTCGGTGATCTGAGTGAATACGCCACCAAGGAGGACATGCGCCTACGGCTGCTCGAAACTCGTGAGGATAATACGTCCCAGACGAATTCGGCGCGGGCGGTCTGGCAGTTCGCGAACGAGATTAAGCCGGGAGATGTCATTTTCGTCAAAAGAGGCCTCAAGGAGCTCCTTGGCCGCGGCATCGTTACGGGTGAATATGTCTATGATCCGGATGGCGGGGAGTATCCGCACCTGCGCGAGGTGTCGTGGCAGCGTCGGGGAAGCTGGCGAAGCGATCAGCAGTTCCCGATGAAGACCCTCACCGAGATCACCGACTACCCTGAACTCCTTGCACGCATTGAGACGTTCTTCGAAGACAGTGACGACGACGTCGACAGCAAGGAGTCGCTAGCAGCCTTCCCCGAGTATCCTGCCCAGCAATTCCTCGACGAGGTCTACATGGATGAGGAGCGTTACGACGCGATCGTGGGCCTGCTGAAAACAAAGAAGAACATCATCATGCAGGGCGCTCCCGGCGTCGGTAAGACCTATGCCGCCAAACGCCTCGCCTACTCGATGATGGGGGTCAAGGACCCTTCACGGGTCATGCTGGTCCAATTCCACCAGAGCTACTCTTACGAGGACTTCATCGAAGGATATCGCCCCTCCAGCGCGGGATTCGAGCTCGTGAAGGGAGCCTTCTATTCCTTCTGTAAGAAGGCCGCCGATGACGAGGAGAACGCCTATTTCTTCATCATCGACGAGATCAACCGCGGCAACCTCTCCAAGATCTTCGGCGAGCTGTTCATGCTCATCGAGAGCGATAAACGCGGACCGAAGAATAAGCTCCAGCTCCTCTATTCGCGCGAGCTCTTCTACGTTCCCAGCAATGTGTACATCATCGGCATGATGAACACGGCGGATCGCAGCCTCGCGATGCTGGACTACGCGCTGAGGCGTCGCTTCGCCTTCGTGGAACTTCGCCCCGCCTTCGACTCCGAGGGCTTCCGCGACTACTGCTCCGGCCTCGACAATCCAAGGTTCGAGGCCCTGGTGCGCGAGGTGGTGGCGCTGAACAAGGAGATCGCCGAGGACGAGTCGCTCGGCGAGGGCTTCTGCATCGGGCACAGCTACTTCTGCAACATGAAACCTGAGACTTGCACGGACGCGGCCCTGGCCTCGATCGTGGACTACGAGCTCATCCCTATGCTCAAGGAATACTGGTTCGACGAACCCGGTAAGGTCCGCGAGTGGACCGACAGGCTGCGCAGGTCGCTACGGTGATTCGCGTCCGCAACGTCTTCCACATGCTCGCCTACGCCTTCTCGGCGCTGCGCGAGCAGGGCTACCGCGCCGTGGCGACGGAGGACTTCGACAACGCGGCCGAGCTGTGCGCCGCGATCCTCGAGCGAGGCGTGTCCCTGCAACTCAAACGAGGCCTCGGGCAGGAGTACGTGAACCGGACCGAGGCCCGATCCTCCCTGCGCGGCAAAATTGAGGTCACCGAATCCGTGAAGTCGCAGGCTTTTCTGCGCCGCCAGCTGGTGTGCTCCTACGACGAGTTCAGCGTCGACACGACGATGAACCGGGTCATCAAGGCGACGGTCGCGCTGCTCGTGCGTTCGGACATTACTCGGGCGCGCAAGAAGAGCCTGAGGAAGCTCATGGTCTTCTTCGCGGACGTGCGCGAGATCGACCTGCACACGGTCGACTGGAATATGCGCTTTGAGCGCAACAATCGCACGTACCGCATGCTGATGGCGGTGTGTTGGCTCGTCGTCAAAGGGCTGCTTCAAACCCAGCGCGACGGCAGCGTGCGCATGATGGATTTCTTCGACGAGCAGCGCATGAGCCGCCTGTACGAGAAATTCATCCTCGAGTACTACCGTAAGGAACACCCGCACCTGCGTGCCAGCGCGTCCTTCATCGACTGGGCGCTGGATGACGGGGTTTCGGACGGCCTGCCCGCCATGCGTAGCGACATCACGCTGAGCGCTCGCGGCCGCGTCCTCATCATCGACGCGAAGTACTACGCCTCCACGATGCAGAGCAACTTCGACAAGAGGACCGTGCATTCTGGGAACCTGTACCAGATCTTCGCGTACGTGAAGAACAAGCAGGTGGCCTTCGAGCGCGCGGGGGAGAGCGTCGAGGTCTCGGGCATGCTCCTCTACGCCGCCGCCGACGAGGACGTGCAGCCTGATTTCGCGTATCGCATGAGCGGCAACCGCATCAGCGCGACGACGCTCGACCTGGACCGTCCCTTCGAGGAGATTCGCGCGCAGCTGGATGGGATCGCCGACACGCTTATTGGTCCGTCAATTCCGGCTTCGTGAAAGCACGAATCTGGGCAGCGTCCGGGTCGATGGGTGTGACCGTCATGGTCTTTTCCGATGCCTCCTCGAGTGCACTCACGGACCGTGCGCTGGTCAGGAGGCGGCTTTCCATAGACGATACGGTCTTGTTGTAAAAGTCCACGGTTTTGGCGAGGTGTTTGCCGAGGTTTTCCATGTGGCCGGCGACGACGCCGAGGCGCTCGTATAGCTCGCGGCCGAGTGCGATGACTTGGTCCGCCTGTTCGTTAATCGACGTCCGCGCCCACGCAGTGGCGCACGTGCGCGCCACCGCCAGTAGCGTGACGGGGGAGCACAGGGCGACGCCGCGGGCCATCGCGTCGTCCAGGAGCGATGCATCAGCGTGCAGGGCTGCCGACAGCGCGGCCTCGGATGGGACAAATAAGATGACCAGCTCGGGTGATGCGCCCAGTGACCGCGCATAGTCGCGTCCAGCCAGCGCATCGACGTGAGAGCGCAGCGCCTTGGCGTGTGCCGACAGCTCGGCGCGGCGTTGAGATTCGGCGTCTTCTCCGCTCTCTTCAATGGCGCACGCCCGCAGGTATGCGTCCATGGGGGCCTTCGCGTCGAGCGCGAGGAACCCCTGCCCGGGCAGGTGAATCGTGACGTCGGGACGGCCGAGGTCGCCCGATGGTGTGACCCCGCCCCGGCCTCGTCCCTGAGTGAGCGAGCCAATCGAACGCTGTTCCGCGAAGTCCACGTGCGGCAGCATTCCGGAAGCCTCTAGGATGCGGGCAAGCTCGACCTCACCCCACGTGCCGCGTGCGCTACGCGACCGCAGCGCTCCCTCCAGGGAGGCGGTCGTGCGGGCCAGCTCGGTCTCGCGTCTCGCGGACTCGCGCAGCTGCTCGGCGAGGGCACCGTGCTGACGGGCGCGAATCTGCTCCATCTGATCAACCCGCTGTGTCATCTGCTCCAGCTGCGCTCGGACCGGGGCGAGTGCCTGCAGAACGGACGCATCGCCAGCCGAGCGGGCCTCGGCGGAATCGACGCGCCGGGACAGCTCCTCCGCGCGCGCCTGCCAGCGGGCGACCTCCGCGCGCAGCGTGCCTGCCTCATCAGGCGTCGACGCTCGGCGCGCCACCGCGCCCGCGTACCCGAGGAGCGCGCCAACCACTAGACCAACGAGGAGAAAAACAAGCGAGATACCCATGCGCGCAGTCTATGAACCACCATGCACATCTGCGTCTGCCCCAGGGCAGCGTGGGTGTTCAACAACCTACCGCTGGTCTGATAACTCGCCTATCCTGGGTGTAAAACTCAAGGGGGAGTGGCATGGAGTCCGTCGATCCGCGCACGATGCACGTACTGATTCGCGATAAAGAAACGCTGACCTGGCAGGACGAGACCTGGAAAGTTGCGAAGGCCCGCCGTGACGGAAACCGCATCGTCGTCACCTACACCAACGGCAAAGAGTATCCATACGGCGAGGATAGGGTGCAGCTCTATGACCAGGTTGAGCGTCGAACAGTCGACGCACTCGATGATGTTCGTGTCGGCGGCAAGCGCCGAACTAACGTCGAAATCATCTGGACGCTCCGCCGCTCCGACCACCCGCGCGATCCCCGCTACACGCTCGCGTACCGCACGGCTGACGGCACGCTCAAACTTCATCGCTACGGACACGACGAAGTGAGGGTGACGTACGCGACCACGGAAGATCGGCACAACGCCGCCACCCTCAACTACGTCCGCGAGGAAGTGCGCGCGCAGGCTCGACGAGCCGGGGCCACGCTCGACCCGACAGCCCAATATCCCCGCTGGGTGAGCGGTGAGAAGATGCTGCCTGAGGCGATCCTCGCGAACGTGTGGGAATGGCTCCCTCAGTCGCCGCGCCGTTCCGCCCTGGAAGCGTTCCTTGCCGGTACGTCCTCCACGAAGACGGGCGCGAGTGATCGACTGATCATGCCCTTCCCCTCCAATATCGATCAGCGCAACGCGATTCGAGCCGCGCTCACGCACCAACTGTCCATCATCGACGGGCCTCCCGGCACCGGTAAAACGCAGACGATCCTCAATCTCATCGCGTCCCTGATCGCGCAAGGCAAGACCGTCGGCGTCGTCGCGGGGGCGAACTCTGCGGTCGATAACGTCGTCGACAAGCTGACGGAGGAAGGCTACGGATTCCTCGTCGCGAACCTCGGGAAAACGAAGCGCGTCAAGGAGTTTCACCAGCGTGAGGGTGTTCTCGAACAGAGGCGCGAAGCGTGGGCTCGCAAGGCGTCCGCTGCGTCGTTGGATGCGCCTGCCGGAACCGACGAGGCTGCGCTGCGGGTCGAAGAAGACCGCCTCGTCACTCTATGGGAAGATGCGCGAGACATTCCGAAGATCCGCGCGCAGCTGACGGCGGCCCAGCGTGAGCGGTGCCTTTTTGAGGAAAAGATACAGGAGAGCCGCCGCCCGATTGCGGACATTTCTCACCTGGCTATCTCGCGGCGCCGCTCTGGGGTCATCGGTGACCTGCTTGCCCTCGCTCGCTGCGCGCCGAGGGCGGGGCGCGGTCCCCGGGGCTTCATTGAGCGGGTGCGTCGCTACTTTGCGTACGGCTCCTTGAAGGGCGTTGACCTGGGAGACCCGCACGTCCAGTCGGCGCTCCAACTCGCCTTCTACCGGGCCCACGAGCAAGAACTATCCGACCGCATCGAGGGGGCCGAGGCCCGCGCTGCCCGCCACGGCCTCGTCGAAGTGAGCGCGCAGTATCGCCGCCACTCCCGCGAGGTGCTCGATGCCGCCTTACTGGACCGATTCGCGCGCGAGCGTCCGAGCCGACTCAGTCCAACCGAGCGCCTGAAACGGCAGACGGATATCCTCCTGCGCACCTACCCCGTTGTGGCATCCACGTGTTTTTCGATCCGGAACAACCTGGCCGAGGAAGTGCTGCTCGACTGGATCATCATCGACGAGTCCTCTCAGGTGCTGCTCCCCCAGGGGATGGCGGCGCTGAGCAAGGCCCGTAACGCTGTCATCGTTGGTGACGACAAGCAGCTCGGCCCGATCTTCCAGGGGTGGGATGAGAACAAACAGGAGCCGCCCGCGCCGCGCTTCGACGTCCGTTCGCTCTCGCTGCTCGACTCCATCAAAATCATGCCGGAGTCAGCACAGGTGCCGAGCACTCTGCTCAAGGAACATTACCGGTGTCATCCCGCGATCATCGAGTTCTGCAACCGCATGTACTACGGCGGTCAGCTCATTCCGATGCGCGTCCCTGCCGACGATGCTCCCGATCCGCTCGCGATCATCTACGCTGCGCCCGGAAA
The DNA here is from genome assembly GCA_963540795.1 of uncultured Actinomyces sp. GTDB lineage: Bacteria > Actinomycetota > Actinomycetes > Actinomycetales > Actinomycetaceae > Pauljensenia. The sequence continues at coordinate 1,115 of CAUTRF010000036.1, read as the reverse complement.
CCACGCGCGGCACCCGTCGCGCGGGAGTGGAATTTTCTCGCAGCGGGAAATCGACATCGTCACCGACCTGGAAGAGATGCGCAGCATCCGAGACCGTGTCGAGCTCGAGGGGGCAGACGAGTCGGGCGATTTCGTGTTGGGCGTCGTAACTCCGTTTCGGGCACAGGCCACGAACCTGAGCAAGCAGATTCGTAGCGACCTCGGAGATGGGGCGCATCCCCGATGGTTGGCGGAGACCGCGCACAAATTCCAGGGGCGCGGTGCGGGCACGATCATTCTGTCTACAGTCCTCAATGCTAACGACCGCTCGGCCGCGCAAGATTTCTACGACGCGGATGCCCTGACGAATGTGATTGTGTCCCGCGCCAAAGACCGCTTCGTTGTGGTGACCACCCATGGTGGTGTCCGACTCAGTCGAAATGTGAGAGCCTTGCTCGATTACATCGAGATGTACGATCCGAGCGCCGTCGTCCAGTCGGACATAGTCTCCATTTTCGACGTCCTCTACAACGCCTACAGTGAGTCCCTTGAGCGGTATTCTCGGGCCAAATGGGCTGATCGTCGGCGCTCTCCTGCAGAGAATGTTGCGGAACAGTGCCTGCGCGACGTGCTCGCGGAAGCCAGGTATGCGCGCTTTGGTTATCAGGCCCAAGTGTTCCTTCGGGATGCGTTGCCCAATGCGCGCCGCTTGAATGAGGAACAACGATCTTTCGTGTTCAGGGATAGTGCGCTCGACTTCGGGGTGTACTCGCGCGTCACGAAGCGCCTTCTCCTCGCCATCGAGGTGGACGGTTGGAAATTCCATGGTTTGAACGAGGAACAGCAGAGGCGCGACGGCCTCAAAGACTCGATCATGTCCGCTTACGGAGTTCCTGTCCTGCGTCTACCCACGATCGGATCCGGGGAGGAACGCCAGATTCGCGAGGCGTTGGATCGGCTCCTGTAGGCGACGTCCTAGGCGCCCGGTCGATGTTCTTGATGACCGTCGCGGCGGCTTCTGTTCGTCATCGTCCATGGCTCGCGACGAGGCGGGGGCTGAGTGTGCACGTTTGTGCGATTTCGGGAATGCGGGTGGGAGGATTTGCGTGATGGTTGCGCAGCATTCTTAGTGTTTC
>CAUTRF010000035.1:0-20325 GCA_963540795.1 uncultured Actinomyces sp. | reverse complement strand
TGACAAACCTTGAGACGATGGTGCAATGGCGTGCCGTCCGGAGAGCCCCGGAGGCACGTTCCCATCCGTACAGAAACGAGGAACAATGATGCATCAACGCTCATGGAGGACCCTCATCGCGGGAGGAGCGGCGCTCGCTGTCGGCGCCACACTCACCGCGTTCGGCGCCCCCGCCCATGCGGCCGGCGTCCCGGGGATCACCTCCGAGGCTCGCGCCCAGGACGAGGTCATGAACTACGCGGTCAACCTGACCGACGACGCCTCCCACTACGACTTCAACGCGGCCGTCTCCGAGGCCTCCGAGAACGGCGTGGTCCTGGCCCAGTATCCCGAATTCAACACCTTCTTCGTCCAGTCGGTGAAGGCATCCTTCGCGCCGACGCTCGGCAAGAGCCTCGTCGACGCAGGCATCTCCTACCAGTCGATTGGCCCCACCCGCTACAAGACGGTCACCGGCGACGAGGTACGCACCGAGCAGCCGCAGACCACCGCGTCTGAGGCCAACGCCGTCGCCGACGCCGCGGGCACGCACACGACCGGCCTGTCCGCCGACTCTCAGCTCAACGACTTCACCCCCGACGAGGGCGACGCCAACGCCTGGGGCCTGGCCGCCATCGGCGCGATCGACGCCCAGCAGGTCGACGTGACCCGCGAGAAGGTCACCGTCGGCGTCATGGACACCGGTATCGACCCCGACCACAAGGACCTCAAGGACAACCTCGACGCCTCGCGTTCCGTGGGCTGCCAGGTGAACGGTATACCGAACCAGGATCCCAGCGCATGGAAGGATGACCACTACCACGGCACGCACGTCGCCGGCACCATCGCCGCGGCGCACAACGCCTACGGCGTGGACGGCGTCGCCCCCAGCGCCACGATCGTCGCGATCAAGACCTCGAACGAGGCCGGCTCCTTCTACCCCGAGTACGTGGCCTGCGCCTTCGACTGGGCCGCCGAGCATGACATCGACGTGTCGAACTCCAGCTACTACATGGACCCCTACGCCTTCTGGATGCCCACCGAGGCCTCTCAGGCCGCGGGCCTCGAGGCTGCCTCGCGCGCGATCCGCTACGCGAAGAACAACGGCGTCGTCAACATCGCCGCCGAGGGTAACGACAACGACGACCACGACAACCCGACGATCGACAAGGCCTCCCCGAACGACGTTGAGGGTGCCGCGGTCGAGCGCAACGTCGCCGGCGGCGTGGACGTGCCTGCCATGCTGGGCGACTCGGTCGTCTCCGTGTCCGCCGTCGCCCTGCCCACCGGCACCGACCCCGCCACCGCGACGCTCGAGCGTTCCAAGTTCTCCAACTACGGCAAGAACTCCGTGGACGTGGCCGCCCCCGGCTCGCGCATCTGGTCGACTCTGCCGACCTGGAAGAAGGATCCGCCCTTCGGCTACCTGTCCGGCACTTCGATGGCGTCCCCGCACGCTGCGGGCGTCGCCGCGCTGATCAAGCAGATCCACCCGGATTACACCCCCGATCAGACCATCGCCCTGCTCAAGAAGCAGGCCGGCTACACTTACGATCGCCTCGCCGTGCCCGAGGATGGTAAGGAATACCGCGGCGCTGGCCTCGTCAACGCGCTGGCCGCCGTCCTGAAGGACCAGCCGCAGCCCGTCCTCGGCAGCCTCGAGTACTCCCACGACGGCGCCACCGACTGGCGTCCGCTCGCCGACGCTCGCGTGTCCGGCACGGTCTACGTGCGCACCACGGTCTCCGGTCCCGTGACCTCGGCCTCCCTGCAGGTCGCTAACAAGGAACCCGTGACCGGCACCGGCACGGGCGCCTTCGAGGGCAACGAGGTCACGCTCGTGGCCGGCCCCTACAACGCCACCGACCTGATCGGCGACGCCCCCCACGTTGAGGTCACGGTTTCCGCCGAGGGCCGCAACAACGATGCCCGCGCCGATGACGATGTCAAGGACACGATCCACTTCCACGTGGACGAGTCCCTGCACGACGGCGGTGCCTGGACCAACAGTGATGCCGGCTGGAAGTACTGCTACTCCGACGGCTACTGCGCCCGCAGCAAGTACGTCGAGATTGACGGCACCACCTACTACTTCAACGGCGATGCCGTGATGGCGACCGGCTGGGTCACCTTCGACGGCGCGTGGCACTGGATGGCCCCGTCCGGCCGCATGGCGACGGGCTGGACCAAGGTCGGCGACACCTGGTACTACCTCGATCCCGCCACCGGCGCGATGGCCACCGGCTGGGTTGACGTCGACGGTTCCTGGTACTACCTGAACGCCTCGGGCGCGATGGCTACCGGCTGGGTCAACGTCAACGGCTCCTGGTACTACCTGAACGCCTCGGGCGCGATGGCCACCGGCTGGGTCAACGTCAACGGCTCCTGGTACTACCTCACCGGTAACGGCGCGATGGCGATCGGCTGGGTCAACGACGGCGGCACCTGGTACTACCTGAACGCCTCCGGACGCATGGTGACCGGCTGGGTCACCATTGACGGCACGCGCTACCACTTCGCGTCCTCCGGCGCCTGGCTCGGCTGAGCCAGAAGGGGACGAGGCCTGGGCTGGGATGCTCCGGCCTCGACCCCCGCGCTGGGTGCACCTGGCACCGAGCGCGCCTGACGCGCATCCGGCACTCAGCGCAACTGAATACAGCAGGGGCGGGTCCGAACGATAAGTTCGGACCCGCCCCGTTATTCCCTCACGCGTCCCGGGAGGGATCCGGGCGCGCCCCCAACGGTGCCCAGGGGCGCGATGGGCTCTCAGCCCAGCGAGTCGAAGAGGACCTGCAAGCCCTCGCCCATGGTCGGGTGAGCGATCGGCAGGAAGCGCAGCTGCTCATATGTCAGGCCGCCAGCCATGGCGACCTGCACGGCCGTGATGACCTCGGAGACGTTCGGACCGATCAACGTCGCGCCCAGGATCTGGTGCGTGTTCGCATCGACGACGGCCTTCCAGAAGCCCTCGCCCGCGTAGCGCATCGTCTTGGCGCGCGGAATCGCGGCCGTGGGAACCTTGGCGATACGCACGTCGAGGCCGGCCTCGCGCGCCTCGCGCTCGGACAGGCCGATGCGGGCCAGCTCGGGGGTGGCGAACACGGCGTAGGGGATCGTGCGGCCCTTCGTGGTGGTCGTCGGATCGTCCAGGGACGCGCCGGTCAGCTGGGCGCGGATGATGCGGAAGTCAGACCAGGACGCGTGCGTGAACATGGGGGTGCCCGCGCAGTCGCCGGCCGCCCACACGCCCTGCGCAGAGGTGCGCAGGTGCTCGTCGACCGCGACGAAACCGCGATCGGTCAGCTCAACCCCGGCCTCGTCCAGGCCGATGCCGTCCGTGTTGGGCACGCGACCCACGGCCACCAGGACCGCCTCGGCGGACACCGTCGAGCCGTCGGAAAGCGTCAGGGTGGTCGTGTTGCCCTCGCGCGAGGCCGACTCGGCGCGGCCGGGCACGATGCGCACGCCCGCGGCTTCCAGGCCAGCTTCGACGACGCGGGCGGCGTCCTCGTCCTCGCGAGGCAGCACGTGATCACCCGAGGAGATGAGCGTGACATCCACGCCGAACGTCGCCATCATCGACGCGAACTCCACGCCGATGTAGCTGGCGCCGATGATCGCCAGGGAGGAGGGGAGCTCCTCGAGGCGCAGGATCTCCTCGTTGGTCCACGCGCCGGACTCCCACAGGCCGGGGATCGCGGGGCGCGCGGGGCGCGTGCCCAGGTTGATGAGGACACGCTCGCCGCGGATCGTGCGCTCGCCGCCGTCCTCAAGCGCGATGGTCACCGTGCGCTCGCCCGTGAAGCGGGCCTCGCCGCGGATGAAGTCCAGGCCGGGGGCCGCGAACATCTTCTCGTGCGCGCCGACCATGGCGCCGACGATGCTTTCCTTGTGGGCGCGCAAGCGAGCCAGGTCCACGCGCGCATCCTCGGTACCGACGATGCCGAACGCCTCGTCCGAGCGGGCATCGCTCAGGCGACGAGCCGAGTTGACCAGCGACTTCGTGGGGATGCAGGCGACGTTAATGCAGGTGCCGCCGACGAAGCGGCGCTCCACCATGGCGACCTTCCAGCCCGCCTTCGCGCGCTCCATCGCGAGGGACTTTCCGGCCTTGCCGCCGCCGACAACCAGCAGGTCGACGTTCTCGATTGCGTTCGTGGACATGTTTCTCCTTGGGTAGAAGCAGGGCTACCTCTCTCAACGCGGTGCGCCCGGATCTATTCCATCCAGCGGAAATGTCCACCAGGTGGTCACAGCAGAGGTGTCCATTGTCACGATCATTTGGCCATATGACACTCGTTTGGCGGGTGTAAAGAAACGAAGGGTCACATAGTGATCGCGTCGTTCGTTCAAACCCCCTTCGGCGTGCTTAGATAAGGGTATGAGGGCTCTAGAAATTGGTGATTTTAAAGAGGATGTGGGGGCCGCTCTGGCGCGCGCCTCATCCGGTGAAGTCGTCACGCTCACAGAGGAAGGCCAGCCCGTCGCCGAGCTGGGTCCCGTGCGCATGTCGACCTACGCGCAGCTGCGCGAACTGGGCCTCGAGCGCCCCGCTATGGCGGACCTCGACGCCTACCAGATGCCGTCTAAGAACCTGCCCGATGGGCGGGGAATCGTCGGCAAGCTGGACGAGTGAACGCCCGGCGCAGGGTAGCGGGCAGCTATCCCCGGCGCTTGGCGCGGTTCGTGGGCTCCGCGTGCAGCGGGTCCTCGGGCCACGGATGCTTCGGGTAGCGCCCGCGTAGCTGCGCGCGCACGTCCCGATACGGCCCCGCCCAAAATGACGTCAGGTCAGAGGTGACCGCCGCGGGGCGCCCCGCCGGATCCGTCAGATGCAGCACCAGGGGAACGCGCCCGTCCACCAGCCGGGGCGTGTCCGTCCACCCGAACGCCTGCTGGACGCGCAGCGTGAGCACTGGATGCGCGCCGCTCCAGTCGATGGGTCGCGTGCCTCCGGCAGGAATCGGCATCTTTTCCGGTGCCAGCTCATCCAGGCGCGCCGCCTGCGGCCACGGCAGCATCGAGCGCAGCGCGTCGAGCATCGGCACCGTGGACAAGGACGCACCGCTCGCGAGGCGCTTCGCCCAGGGGGTAAGCCACTCGTGGGCGCTGCCCGCGAGGGCCTCATCCGACACGTCGGGCCACGGATCGCCGAGCACCTCGTGGAGCACCCGCATGCGTTCACGCAGGGACGAGGCCTCCTTCCCCCATCCCAGATCGCCCAGCCCGCGCGCGGCCAGGTGCTCGGCCACCAGAGTGATCGCCTCCTCTTCGCTCAGGGACGAGGCCGGGGCACTTGCCAGGGGGATAGCTCCCAGGGTGCGCGTACGGGTGGCTTTCAAAGCTCCCTTGTCGATCAAGGCCTGCGTGCGGGTCTGTAGGAGCGCCGCGCCCGCAGCCAGGGCATCCTCCTCCGACAGCGGCACCGCCGCGAGAATGCGCGCGTGGCGCGAGGCCGGCGCCCGGTCGATAGAGGCCACGGCCAGCCACTCTTGGCCCTCCAAGGGCGAGCCCTGCGGCAGCTCGCCGCCCACGCCGCCCGCCAGGATGTAGGCGGTGGACCCCGGGCGGCGCCGCGCGATCCACTCCGGGTACGCCAGCGCGCACGTCAGCGCCAACTCGTCCTCGCGCGTGCGCGCTTTCTCCTGGCGCGCGGCCACGGACGCGAGGGCGTCGTCCGCCGCGGAAGCGGGCAGGCGCCGCGCCAGGCGCTCCAAGCGCGCCTGCGTCTCCTTCACCCGCGCCGCCTGCGCCTTCCCTACTCCCGCATTGCTGGCGCCACTGCGACCCAGCCGACGCTCCAGCGCACCCAGGTCAGCCCCCGGTGCGCGCACGTCCTCCGACAGGAGGGCCACGAAGCGCGCCGCCTTCGACGCCCCCAGGACCGCGCTCGAGGCCAGGAGGGCCCTGCCCAAGGGCGGGTCCAACGGCAGCGGCGCCAGCGTGCGGCCGAGGGCGGTGGCGGCCCCGGCCTCGTCGATGGCGCCCAGGGAGGACAGACGCTGCCCGGCGGCCTCCCACGTGCCTGCGGGTGGAGCGTCGAGCAGGGCGAGTTCCTCCACCGGAGTGCCCCACGAGGCGACCTGGAGGCGCGCGTCCGTCAGGTCCTGCGTGGCGATGCCCGGCGCGGACTGCGCGGGCCTACGCGCCACGTCCACCGAGTCCATGACGCGAACGGCGATGCCTGGGCCGGTGCGCGCGGCGCGTCCCGCACGCTGCTCGAGGCGGGCGAGCGCCGCCGGAACGGTCACGAGGGACGAGAGGGAGCGCGCCGCGTCGAAGCGCGGCTCGCGCGCAAGCCCCGCATCCACGACGACGGACACGCCCGGAACGGTGAGCGAGGACTCCGCGATGGAGGTGGAGAGGATGACGCGGCGCCCGGCGGCGGGGGAGAGCGCGCGGTCCTGCTCGGCGGCGCTCAGCTTTCCGTGCAGCGTCAGGACCGGAATATCTCCCAGGCGCAGGTTGCCTCGGACGGTTTCGATCTCACCCACGCCCGGCAGGAACACAAGGATCGAACCATCGGTGGAGGCGGCCGTCTCCTCGACCGTGCGCGCCACGTGCGCCAGGTACTCGCGGCGCACGCCCACTCGATCGTTTCCGATTGTGCCCACGGCCTCGACGCCGCGCGGTGGGGGCGCGTAGCGCACTTCCAACGGGAAAATATCGCCCGGGATATCAACGAGCGCGGGCTTCTCACCCGTCGACGCACGCAGGAAATCAACCGTGCGCGAGGCCTCGAGCGTCGCCGACGTGAGCGCAACAAACAGGTCGTCGCGCAGAGCTGAACGGGCGTCCAGCGCAAACGCCAGCGCCAGGTCCGTGTCCAGGTCGCGCTCGTGGAACTCATCCACGATCAGAGCGGACACCCCGGGCAGCTCCGGGTCGCGCTGCAGGCGACGCAGCGCCACGCCCGGTGTCACCATTTCCACGCGCGTACGCTCGCTGACCCGCGAATCCCCGCGCACCGAATAGCCGACCTGCCCGCCGACTTCCTCGCCGAGCAGACGGGCGATCCGACGAGCGGCAGCCCGCGCCGCCACCCTGCGCGGCTGCGTGACGAGAACCCGGCCGCTCGCGCCCGCTTCCGCCAGTGCGACCGCGACAGTCGGAGGCAGCAGCGTCGTCTTACCCGTACCCGGAGGCGCCGTGACGACCGCACAGGCACCCGGCCGCGTCGCCGCCGCGATATCGCCCAGGGCGCGCGTGACCGGCAGCTGCGGCGGGTGTGAAACGAGTTCTTCGAGGGTGGACATGGCTCAATAATCCAGGAGGGAGAGATACTGTGGGCGTGCTTTCATAGCGTGAATCACTTCGATGTCGCCGTTGTCCCATCGGAGTACGACGAGCTCGAGTAGCCGTGATGCATGGTCGAAACCTACGCGCAGTTCGCGCTGGGGGTGTTCATCGTCTAAGGGTGAGGTGAACCTGAGACCAATCGTTGCTGCCGCGATGATTGCTTCCTCAGTCAGGCCGTGCTTGAATGCAGAGGCCCGAAGCCTCATGACACCAGCTCCTGGATCGCTGAACGAATGGCCTCTGAGCGGGTGAGCGCATGATCGTGGGCGTACTTCTCCAGGCCCTGAAGCTCGGCGTCTGTCAGGCGCACAGTGATTGCGCGGGACGGTGAGGCTGATCGAGCGGGGCGGCCGCGACGGCGCAGCATCTCGGGGTCATATCCGGCCTCAGCTTCTGCAACCCAGAGGTCGATCTGCTCCTCTGAGATCTCCTGTCCGTGTATGGTACGTGCACTCATGACATTATTGTAATACGAAAATCGAGCGCGTGAGGAAGATAGGGCGGCAGAGTAGACTGAAAGCAGTATGACTACGGAGAACACAGCGCCGGCGCTCGCGGCGGCCACCCTCGCACACACCACGGGGCGCGTCACCATCCCCGCAGACATGGACCCGATCGTGGTCCTCGGCGTCGCAGACCAGGTTCTGCGCGCCCTCGAACGCGGCTTCCCGCACGTCCGTTTCCTCATCACGGGGCGCGAAATCTCGCTGGCGGGCACCCAGGCCGACATTGACGTGGCCGCGGGCCTCCTCGAAGAACTCATCGGCATGGCCCGGCGCGGCACCGCCCTGGACGCCACCGCCGTCGAACAGGCCATCGGCCTGCTCGGACGCCTCACCTCGGGCGAGGCCCCCACGGAGGAAATCCTGTCCGCGCGCGGGCGCTCCATCCGGCCCAAGACCCCCGGCCAGAAGGCATACACGGACGCCATCGACCGCGCCACCGTCGTCTTCGGCATCGGCCCCGCGGGTACCGGCAAGACCTACCTGGCGATGGCGCAGGCCGTCCGCCGTCTCCTCTCCGGCGAGGTCCGCCGCATCGTGTTGACCCGGCCGGCCGTCGAGGCGGGGGAGAACCTCGGCTTCCTGCCCGGCTCCCTCACCGACAAGATCGACCCCTACCTGCGTCCCCTCTACGACGCCCTGGGCGACATGCTCGACCCCGAGGCCCTGCCCAAGCTCATGGCCGCCGGCACCATCGAGGTCGCGCCCCTGGCGTACATGCGAGGACGCACCCTCAACGACTCCTTCATCATTCTCGACGAGGCCCAGAACACAACGGTCGGCCAGATGAAGATGTTCCTCACCCGACTGGGCTTCGGCTCCAAGGTCGTCGTCACGGGCGACGCCTCGCAGGTCGACCTGCCCGGCAGCCAGACCTCCGGCCTGGCCGTGGTCGAAAATATCCTCGGCGACATCGACGACATCGAGTTTTGTCACCTGACCAGCGCCGACGTCGTGCGCCACGAGCTGGTCGGCGCAATCATTGATGCCTACCAGCGCTTCGACGACAAGAACGCTGCGCGTCGCGCACGCGCGCGCAGCCACAACACCGCACGCAGGGAGTACACGTCATGACCGAGGTCATCAACGAGACCGACTACGAGATCAACGAAGCCGAGTTTTCCGCGCTGGCCGACTACGTGCTCGACCAGATGCACGTCAGCTCCGACGCGGAAGTCAACATCATCTTCATTGATCCCGAGCCGATGGAAGACCTGCACGTGCGCTGGCTGGATCTGCCCGGCCCCACCGACGTCATGAGCTTCCCCATGGACGAGCTGCGCCCCGGCACGGCGGACCATCCCACGCCCCCCGGCATGCTCGGCGACATCTGCATCTGCCCGCAGGTCGCCGCTCGCCAGGCCGCAGAGTCCGGTCACAGCGCCGCCGAGGAGATGCTGCTCCTCGCCACGCACGGCATGCTGCACCTCCTGGGCTACGACCATGCGACCGACGCCGAGCGCGAGGCCATGTTCGCCCTGCAACGCAAGCTCCTCCTGACCTTCCTGGCCACCCGATGATCCTTCCCCTGGAAGCATCCCCGGCCTCGCCGATTCTGGATGTGCCCTCCGTGGCGCTCCTGGTTCTCGCGATCATCGCCCTGGCCTTCGCGTCTGTCGCCCAAAGCGTCGAGCAGGCCATCCAACGCCTGACCCTGGCCGGCGTCGAGGACCTCATCGAGGAGGAGCGCCGCAACGCGCGCGTCCTCTACGGCCTCGTCGATCACCGCCGGCGCACTGTGCTGTCGCTGCGCGCCTTCCGTACCTTCTGGCAGGTCGTCTACGCGGTCATGGGCACGATCATCCTGGTCGATACCCGACTGCCCTGGTGGGCGGTTGCCCTCATTGCCGTCAGCGTCATCGCGGCCCTCCAGCTGCTCTTCGTGTCCTTCCTGCCCGCCCAATGGGGCGCGCGCAACCCCGAGGGCATCGCGCTGGCGGGCACCGGATTCGCGGACCGCCTCGCGCGCATCAGCCACATGGTGGACCCCCTCCTGACCCGCGTGCGCTCCTCGCGTCCCACCCCCGAGCCCACCGAGGCCCAGGTGCGCGCCGAACTGATCTCCGACCTGCGCGAGATCGTCGATGAGGTCGGCGAACCCGAGAGCTTCGAGGAAGAGGACCGCGACATGGTCCGCTCCGTCCTCGACCTCGGGCATACGCTCGTGCGCGAGGTCATGGTGCCGCGCACCGACATGGTGACCATCGACGCCGACACGCCCGCACCCTCCGCCCTGCGCCTGTTCGTGCGCTCCGGCTTCTCCCGAGTGCCCGTCGTCGGCGATGACGTGGACGATATTCGCGGCATCCTGTATTTCAAGGACCTCGTGTCGCGCTGGGAGGCCACGGGCGGCCAGCTCGACATGCGCGCCGAGCAGATGATGCGCCCCGCCGAGTTCGCCGTCGAAATGAAGCCCGCCGACGACATGCTGCGCCAGATGCAGGCCGAGCGCTTCCACATGGCCATCGTCATCGACGAATACGGCGGCGTCGCGGGCCTCGTGACCCTCGAGGATATCCTCGAGGAGGTCGTCGGCGAGCTGACCGACGAGCACGACCGCCACTCCATCGAACCCGAGGAAGTCGAGCCGGGCGTGTGGCGCGTCCCCGCACGTTACCCGATCTCCGAGCTGGGCGAGCTCCTCGACCGGGAAATCGAAGACGAGGACGTCGACTCCGTCGGCGGCCTGCTCGCCAAGGCGATTGGGCGGGTTCCCCTGCCCGGTGCGACCGGCACCCTCGCCGGCGTTTCAATGACGGCGGAAGAGGCGCGCGGGCGCCGCCGCCAAGTCTCCACGATTCTCTGCCGCCTCGACCCCGACGCGCAGCCCCTGACCCCCGACCTCAACCCCGCCGACGACAAGGACAACTGACATGCGATTCCCCTCCGACGACGAACTCATGGCTGGCCCCAACGCCTTCGGCGACGCGCGCATCGAGGTCGCCCCCGACGCTGCCGACCCGGAAGCCGACGCCCGCGCGCAGATCGACGCCGGCCTCGGCGACGACACTGAGGCCGAGGCCGGGGCCGAGTCCGGCGACGACGAGGACTTTGAGGACTCCGAGGCGGACTTCGACGACGATCTTGAGGGCCTGGAGGACGAGGAGGACGCCGACCTCGACGCTTTCGAGGCGCTGACGTCGCTTACGTCCCTGCGCGAGGATGCGGCCGCGACCATCGAGATGCCGGACTTCCCGGAGGACTTCCGCGCCGGATTCGTTTCGATCGTCGGGCGTCCCAACGTCGGCAAGTCAACCCTGACGAACGCGCTGGTCGGGCGCAAGATCGCGATCACCTCGGGCCGTCCCGAGACGACGCGCCACAATATCCGCGGCATCGTGCACGGGGAGGGCTACCAGCTGGTGCTCGTGGACACCCCCGGATACCACCGCCCGCGCACGCTGCTGGGTAAGCGACTCAACGACATGGTGCGCGAGGCCCTCTCCGAGGTCGACGTCGTGCTCTTTTGCCTGCCCGCCGACCAGCGCATCGGCCCCGGCGACCAGTTCATCGCCCGCGAGCTGCGCTCCGTCAAGCGACCGATCATCGCCGTCGCGACCAAGTGCGACGCCGTGCCGCGCGAGCGCGTCATGAAGCACCTGCTCTCCATCGAGAAGCTGGGGGAGTGGGGGGCCATCGTCCCCGTCTCCTCCGTGGAAGGCAAGGGCATCGGCCACCTGCGCGAGGTCCTCGCGCAGACTGTGCCGCTCTCCCCGCCGCTCTACCCCGAGGGTGACGTCACCGACGAGTCCCGCGACACCCTGATCGCCGAGTTCATCCGCGAGGCCGCCCTGGAGGGCGTGCGCGACGAGCTGCCTCACTCCCTGGCAGTCCAGGTCGAGGAAATCATTGAGCGCCCCCGCCGCGAGGGCGATGACCGCCCGCCCATGCTCGACATCCACGTGAACGTCTACGTTGAGCGCGACTCCCAGAAGGCCATCATCATCGGCCGCAAGGGAAGCCGCCTCAAGCAGATCGGCACCCAGGCCCGCGCCCACATCGAGGAGCTGCTGGGCCGACGCGTCTACCTTGACCTGCATGTGCGCACCGCGAAGGACTGGCAGTCCGACCCGAAGATGCTGGGACGCCTCGGTTTCTGACATGCCTGGCATCCTCCGCATGCGCGGGTAACTCCCGTAGACGCACGTGTGCCCGGCTGCCGTGAGGCAGCCGGGCACACTTACGTCGTGATCAGATCACTTGATGATGACGACTCGCAGGAAGCGGGGGCCGTGCACGCCGTTGACGCGGACGAGCTCGATGTCCGAGGTCGCCGAACCGCCGGCGAGCCAGGTCATCGGACGTGTCGGATTCTTGCCGAGGATCTCGACGGCCTGCGGCACCGTGGGAACAATGTCGGAGGCGCGCAGGACGACGACGTGTGTGTCGGGTACGAGCGTGATCGCGCGGCGCCCCTGGTCGGGCTCGCCATCGAGGACGATGGTGCCGGACAGGGAGATTGCAACGCGGCAGCGCGTGACGACGGCGTCGATCTGGTCGAGCTCCAGCGTCGGGATAGCCTGCTCGCGGCTGTCCTCGCGCACCGTGCGGCCGTCGCGGGCGGCGGCCTTCTTGAAGACGTCATCCAGGCCCGTGGGGACCACGACGGAGGTAGCCTCCTTGTCCGCCAGGTACTTCGAGACTGCGTCGGCGGCCTCGTCATCGCTGGAGACCACGACGACCTGCGCGGAGTAGTCCTCGAGCGTCTCGATCATTTCCTCGACGACCGCGTCGGAACCGGGCGCGTGCTCGGTGGAACGAATGTAGTCGCGGGGGATCGGACGCACCGGACGGTCCTGCTGGGAACGAGAGATGGCGTCGCGTGCGCGAGCCAGGATCGCGGTCTTCGCGTCCATGGTGGTGGTGCTCATGTCACGCCTCCTTCGGGGTCGTGTTGGTGGTCATGCCGTGCTCGGACGCAAGCGGAACACCCGTTGCGGGGGCGTCGGTGCGAGGCGCGTTGGCGTCGGAATCCTTGTGGGTGCGCTTCCACCACTGACGGAAGGTCTCCTTGGGGGCGATCGGCAGGTCGCGTGCGCGCGTCCACAGCGAGGCCGGGAAGGGCAGTGCGCCGATGGCTCCCTTCTTCGCGAAGAGACGCGTCGCCTTGGTCGGCACGTTCACGGCCTTCCACAGCTTCGCGTTCGACATGACCGGGGTGGTCACGTCCATTGCGAGGTCCCACACGTCGGGCACGAGGTTGCGCTTGACGTCGACCGTGCGCGCACGCATGTGAATAAGGATCGTGGGAATGTCGATCTTGACGGGGCAGACCTCGCCGCACGCTCCACACAGGGAGGACGCGAAGGGCAGGGTGTGCACCGGGTCGTGCTCGTCGAGGCCCTGGGTGAGCTGCGGCGTCAGGATCGCGCCGATGGGGCCCGGGTAGACGGAGCCGTAGGCGTGGCCGGAGGTGTGCTGGTACACCGGGCAGATGTTCATGCACGAGCCGCAGCGGATGCAGGCGAGGGCCTGGCGGCCGATCGGGTCGGCGAGGACCTTGGTGCGGCCGTTGTCCATGAGGATCAGGTGGAATTCCTGGGGGCCATCGCCGGGGGTGACGCCCGTCCACATGGAGGTGTAGGGGTTCATGCGCTCGCCCGTGGCGGAACGCGGCAGGAGCTGGGAGAAGATCTCGACGTCCTGGAAGCGGGGCACCAGCTTCTCGATACCCATGAGGGTGATGAGCGTGTCGGGCAGGGTCAGGCACATACGGCCGTTGCCCTCGGACTCGAAGATAGAGACGGTGCCGGTTTCCGCAACGCCCATGTTGGTGCCGGAAACGGCGACCTTGGCGTGCAGGAACTTCTTACGCAGGTGGGAGCGGGCCGCTGCCGTCAGCTCGGTCGGGTCATCGGAGAGGTCGCGAGGAGCGTCCTCCATGCGATCCAGGAAAATACCGCGGACCTCGGAGCGGTTGCGGTGGATCGCGGGGACCACGATGTGGCTGGGCATGTCGTCGGCCAGCTGGACAATCATCTCGGCGAGGTCGGTCTCGCGAGCGTGGATGCCCTGTTCCTTCAGGTACTCGTTGAGGTTCGTCTCCTGGGTGGCCATGGACTTGACCTTGACGATCTCATCGACGCCTTTGGACTTGATGATGTCCGCGATGATGCGGTTGGCCTCGTGCTTGTCACGCGCCCAGTGGACGATGCCGCCGCGGGCGGTCACGTTGCGTTCGAACTCTTCGAGGAGCTCGGGCATACGGGACTCGACCTCGAACTTGACGGCCTCAGCTGCGTTACGCAGGTCCTCCCAGTCGGGCATTTCCGCGACGCGCTGTCCGCGCTTGGCGCGGATCGTGCGGGTGGCGTGGCCCAGGTTGCGTCGCATCTGAGTGTTGGCCAGCGTCTTGTGGGCACCTTCCGGGAAGGTCGTGCCCCAACGGAGGGTGTCCTCGGGGATGGAGACGGTGGTGCGCCAGCCGCCGGTGTGGGCCTGCGCGTTTGCGTCGTCAGAGACCACGCCCGGCATACCGATGAAGGTTTCAGACATGTCAGATCACCTGTGCGCTTTCGGGTGCGAAGGAGATGTTGCCCTCGAAGGGCTGGTCCTTGGTGGAGGCCAGGATCTCGGCGAGGTGCATGGGGCGGATGCCCGAGTTGAGGCGGGAGAGGCCGCCGCCGACGTGCATGAGGCAGGAGTAGTCGCCCATGACGAGGACCTCGGCGCGCGTAGACATGACGTTGGTGACCTTGTCCGCGAGCATCGAGGTGGAGGTCTCGGAGTTCTTCATGGCGAAGGTGCCACCGAAACCGCAGCAGACCTCGGCATCGGGCAGGTCGACGAGGGTCAGGCCCTCGACGGCGCGCAGGAGGCGGTAGGGGCGGTCGCCGACCTTGGCGACACGCAGCGAGTGGCAGGTCGGGTGGTAGGTGACGGTGTGGGGGAAGTAGGCACCCACGTCCTCGAGGCCCAGAACGTCGGTGATGAGCTCGGTGAGATCGTAGGTGTGCTCAGCGATGCGCTGGGACTGCTTCGCGAGCTCCTTGTCGCCCACGTGCTCGGCGACGACCCTCTGCTCGTGGCGCGCTGCACCGGTGCAGGAGCCGGAGGGGACGACGACGGCATCCCACTGGCCGTCGAGCACAGGCTCGAAGGTCTTGACGTGGTTGCGGGTAATCTTCGCGGCGTCTTCGAAGTAGCCGGTGTTTGCGTGCATCTGGCCGCAGCAGACCTGGTCTTCGGGGAAGACGACCTCGTGGCCGAGGCGTTCAAGCAGGGTCACTGTGGCCTGGGCGGCCTGGGGGAACATGACGTCTGCCAGGCAGGTGGAAAAGAGAGCGATGCGCACTGGGGGATCCTTCCTCGTGGGTGCTGTCCAGTTCAGGTTATGGCTGGGCCGGAGGTCCCAGCGACCGTTTTTGTCAAGACGACTTGGGTGAGGTTGATTTTTCCGCTATTTCTTGCGGAAAATCTCCACGAGTAATCAACGAAAAGTGGCCTCTCATTGGACGTTTTAGGACCTTCGGGGCGCGACTTAGCTCAGGGTGAGTTTTCGTTTTTCAGTTTTGCGATGGTTGTGTGTGCGCGTACGTTCGCCCCGGCCTCGTTCCTGATTGAACTATCTTCCTTTTGAAGGTGGCCTCAACATCGAGGCGGGGAATGGGTGGCTTGCTGTAGAGGTGTCGTGCCGGACCTAGTCGCGCGTGAGCTTGTTGCTCGGGGGCAGTGCACTATTTGGTGCAGCATTGCACGAGATAGTAGGCAGTGCAATGCCCTCGTAACTAGTGCATTGCTGTCGTAACTAGTGCATTGCTGCCCGGGCGTTGCGCCTGGTGTTGGCCGGTTAGGGCACCCGTTGCCAGACCCGCGGTGAGACTTGTTGCTGAGACTGCGAACGGTGCGAAGCGTGGGTCTTGGGTGCCTGTGGACTGGGAACTATCGTGTGCGAAGGGGTTGCACGCAGCGGCGAGCACCACGATGGCGACGAGGCAGAGAAAACACCGGCTCACGGCTTCCGCCCGAGGCCGAATAGCTCGCAGGGAAGACCTGTGGGGCACTAGCGTCTCCTTTGTCCCTACTTCTGATGGGAGCCTACAAGCGGGAGGTCCCGGGAAGCAACTCGCTTCCCGGGACCTCCCGAGCCCATGAGTCGCCGATCAGTGTGGCATGTAGGCGCCGAGCCAGCCTTGGGATGCGATGAACACCAGGGCGCACAGCACCAGGAGCAGGCCGATCGAGTAGGGGGCGGCCTTCCTGAGGATCTCCGCGTCGGAGCCCTCCGAATCGACGGAGGAGGCGGCGATAGCGAGGTTCTGCGGGGACACGATCTTGCCGATGCCGCCGCCGATGGTGTTGGCGGCCAGCAGGATGGACGGGTCGAGGCCCGCACCGGCTGCGGCGGTCGACTGCAGGTTCGCGAACAGAGCGCCCGCCGAGGTCGCGGAACCGGCGACGGCCGTACCGATCCAGCCCAGGATGGGGGAGAGGAATGCGAAGGCCGCGCCCGTCGTCGCCAGGGCGGTGCCGATCGAGGTCGTCTGGCCCGAGAAGTTCATGACGAAGGCGAGGGCCATGACGGAGGCGATCGTCAGGATGGCCATGCGCAGCGAGTAGATCGTGCGTGGCAGGACCGCGAACATCTCACCCACGGAGGTCTGGAAGCGGCCGTTCGAGGAGTTCGTGCCGTACACGATGGCGACGATGATGCCGGTCAGGAAAATCCACGTGCCGGGGTTAGAGAGAGTCGACAGCGTGTAGAACGCAGCCCCGGAGGGGGAACCGTCGGCGGTCAGCAGCTTGCCGTAGACGCCGGGCCACTGGACCTTCACATCCGTCGAGGAGAGGAACACCTTAATCGGCGTGACGAGCTTCGTGATTGCGATGACGATAACCACGAGGACGTAGGGCAGCAGGGCCAGGCCGATGCGCGAGCCGGTGGGCTTGTCGGCCTCGTCGGCGCTGGTCGCGCACTCCGTGGGGGTCGTGGGACCCCAGACCAGCAGGAAGGCGTAGCAGGCGGCGAATCCGAGCAGCGAGGCGACGACCGCGGTCAGCTCGTACGAGATGGAGGGGGTGAAGAAGTGGCCGACGCCGGCAGCAGCGCCCGCAACGAGCGCGAGGGGCCATAGCTGGCGTACGCCTCGTCCGCCGTCGAGGATGAACAGCAGGAGGAGGGGGATGAACAGACAGAAGATCCAGGTCAGGTGTCCCATGTCGCTGGCGACGACGACGGGCTCAGCGCCACCAAGCCTGCCGGCGGTGGTCGTGGGGATGGCCATGGCGCCGAAGCCAACGTTGATGGCGTTACCGACGACGGCCACGACGGCGGCCTTGATCTTGGGGACGCCCAGGGTCACGAGCATGGCGCAGGTGATGGCCACGGGCGCGCCGAAGCCAGCCAGGCCCTCGAGCAGGCCGCAGAAGCTCCAGGCGACGATGAGGGCCTGGGCGCGCTGGTCGCCACGACCGATCGTATTAAAAACGGCCTTCAGGTCGGAAGAGCGACCGGACTTTTCAGTGAGGTTGTACAGCCACACGGCCGCGATGATGATGAAGACGATCGGCATGAAGCCCATCGCTATTCCCTCCGCGCCGGACAGGAGCGCCATGCCGACGGGCATCTTGAAAGCGAAGACTGCGATGACGAGGGATGTAACGAGCGAAATGATCGAACACCAGTGGGTGGCGACCTTGAAGACGCCCATGAGGACGAAGAAGGCGACGAGCGGAAGAAGCCCGACGATGGCTGTCAGGAAGACATTCCCCGCGACTGCCGTCGTCGACGGGGTAAAGGATTGGGCTAACAAGAGAGTAGTCATGGCTGCTCCGCGCGTCAGTGTGTGGGACATTGGACCCAATTATCATGACATATGAAGGCAGGGGCGGACGCATTTTTGAGCGTTTTTCTTTGTCAGTGCTGGAAGGGGGAGCGCGCCGCATCTCACGTCCAGTATGCGCAGCGTCTGCTCGCGGGAGGAGCCTCGTCGATAGACTACGAAGCGTGAAGACTACATCCGCTGTTCCCGTCCCCTCCGGCTCGCGCATGCCGATTCGTAAGTATCGGCCGTTCCTCGACACGAATCCCGTGGACCTGCCGGATCGCCAGTGGCCCTCTAAGCGCATCACGAAGGCGCCGCGCTGGCTGTCCACCGACCTGCGCGATGGTAACCAGGCCCTCATCGAGCCGATGGACCCGGCACGCAAGCGTCGCATGTTCGACCTGCTCATTAAGCTGGGTTATAAGGAGATCGAGATCGGTTTCCCCGCGGCCTCGCAGACGGACTACGACTTCGTGCGTTCCCTCATCGAGGACGACGCGGTTCCCGAGGACGTGACGATCTCGGTTCTCACTCAGTCGCGCCCCGAGCTGATCGAGCGCACGGTCGAGGCCATGGTGGGCTTCCCGCGCGCGACGGTGCACCTCTACAACGCGACGGCCCCCGTGTTCCGCGAGGTCGTGTTCCACGCAGACAAGGCACAGACGATTGAGCTGGCGCAGTCCGGTGCGCGCGAGATTATTGCGCAGGCTGAGAAGCGCCTGGGCGATGAGACGATCTTCGGCTTCGAGTACTCGCCCGAGATCTTCGTCGATACGGAGCTTGATTTCGCCCTCGAGGTGTGCGAGTCCGTCATGGACGTGTGGGAGCCGGGCGAGGGGCGCGAGATCGTCCTGAACCTGCCCTCCACGGTGGAGCGTTCGACCCCGAACGTGTTCGCGGATCAGATCGAGTGGATGAGTCGCAACCTGAGCCGCCGCGAGTACGTGGCGCTGTCCGTGCACCCCCACAACGACCGTGGCACGGGCGTGGCGACGGCCGAGCTGGCGCTCTTGGCCGGCGCGGACCGCATCGAGGGCTGCCTGCTCGGTCAGGGTGAGCGCACCGGCAACGTCGACCTGGTGACGCTGGGTCTGAACCTGTTCAGCCAGGGCATCGATCCGGGCATCGACTTCTCGGACGTGGACGCGATTCGCCGCACGGTCGAGCACTGCACGCAGATGGAGACCTCGCCACGCGCCCCCTACGTCGGCGACCTCGTGTACACGAGCTTCTCCGGTTCGCACCAGGACGCGATCAAGAAGGGCTTCGCCGCGCGCAAGGCCAAGGTGGACGCGGCCGGCGGCGACGAGGAAGCGGTCGTGTGGGAGCTGCCCTACCTGCCGATCGACCCGCACGACGTGGGCCGCTCGTACGAGGCCGTGGTGCGCGTGAACTCGCAGTCCGGCAAGGGTGGCGTCGCCTACCTCATGTCGACGGCGCACGCCCTGGAGCTGCCGCGCCGCCTGCAGGTGGAGTTCTCTCGCATCGTCCAGCGCCACACCGACACCTACGGTGGCGAGATCAACGCGGCCACGCTGTGGCAGATCTTCGCGGACGAGTACCTGCCCACGAGCGCCGCTCCCGGCCTTGAGCCGTGGGGCCGCTTCGAGATGCGCTCCTCGCAGGTTTCTTCGATCGACGACGAGCATGTCGAGCTCAACGCGACGCTCACGGACGGCGGCGAGACCGTGAAGGTGCAGGCCACGGGTACGGGTCCGATCGACGCCTTCGTCTCGGCGCTGCACGAGTTCGATCTCGACGTACGCGTCCTCGACTACTCCGAGCATGCGATGAGCCAGGGCCGCGACGCCCGCGCCGCCGCCTACGTGGAGGCTGCGGTCGACGGTCAGATCGTGTGGGGCGTCGGTATCGACTCCTCGATCACGCGCGCGTCTTACAAGGCCGTCATCTCGGCGGTGAACCGAGCCCTGCGCTAAGCGTTCGCAGACAGATAAGGCGAACCCCAGCCTCGTTGATGGAGCAACGAGGCCGGGGTTCGCCTGTGTCTTCAGGCGTGCTGCGCGGATGGGATCGGGCTCGCCGCGAGGGCCTCGAGGGATCGGCGCACCTGGCCGTTGAGCACGCGGGCTATGCGCTCGGTGAGGATGTAGGGGTCGGTGCTCATGCCGGCTGCGAGCCATTGGGAGATGTGGCCGAGGATGGCGAGGGTGAAGTGGTCGGTGACGAACACGCGGTCGTCTTCGGTGACGGGCAGGTCGGCACTGTGCTGATCGACGATGGGTTCCATGACGGCGCGCAGCTGCTTGTGGAGGAAGATCAGCAGATCCTCCATGCCGAGGGAGGAGACGACGCAGCGGGTCTCTTCGGGGTGTTCTTGCATCCACACGAACATGGCGAGCAGGCCATCGGACCAGTTCTCGTAGGTGGCGTGGGCGATGATCTGGTCGGCGACCTCGCGCTTGAAGACCCACACGGTCAGATCGCGGATGTCAGAGAAGTGGTAGTAGAAGGCCTGGCGTGTCACGCCGGCAGTGCGCGTGATTCCGGAAACCGTCACCTTCGACAGGGGGACGGTCGTGAGGGCCTCGCGCAGGGCGCGTGCGAGCCGCTCTTTCGCATCGGTGTGGGGCATCAGTGATCCTCGGCGACAAGAAATAATGAGGTTACGAGCGAACTATACATGTATATTCGCGGAGCTGCCTAATGCCTGTCTAGACAGAACTGACCAATCGTACAGCGAGGCCCTGGTCACGCGTCTAGGGGTTAGTTGTCACGATTATGTTGCGGATGTGCGTCGGGCCCCGGTCTCGTTGGTAGAA
>CAUTRF010000034.1:0-20614 GCA_963540795.1 uncultured Actinomyces sp. | reverse complement strand
TGGTACGGATGGCATTCCACGCACAACGAACTGACAAAAAAGATCGACCGAGAGTCTGACCCGGAGGCCAGGCGCGAACTGATCAAGCTGCAGGGGCAGATCGACCGGGGGAGGGCTGGCTTCTAAACGCCGCCCGTGTACCCTGCCGCGCGTCGCAGCCCGGCACCTTGACGACGATGAGGCAACGGATGAGGCCGGAGCAGGAATCCCTGCTCCGGCCTCATCCTTATCAGCCTAGGGCGTCAGCGCACCTGCGAGGCCGGCACCAGCCACACGGCACCCAGCGGCGGCACGCGCAGTGACACGGAGACCGGACGGCCGTTCCACGGGGTGTCCTCGGCGATGATCGTGCCGACGTTGACGACGCCCGAGCCGCCGAACTCCTCGGAGTCCGTGTTCAGGATCTCGACCCACTCGCCGCCGAACGGCAGGCCCACGCGGTAGCCCTCGTGCGGGTTGCCGGCGAAGTTCGAGATGCACACGACGACCTCGCGATTGCCCGCACCATCCGAGCCCTTACGCAGGTAGGAGATCAGGTTGTGGTCGCCGTCCGAGGCGTCGATCCACTCGAAGCCCGTGTAGTCGTCGTCCCACATGGCGGGGGAGGAAGCGTAGATTGTGTTGAGGCGCTCCACGAGAGCTGCGACGCCGGCGTGCCCCTCCTGGTCCAGTAGCCACCAGTCGAGGGAGTAGGACTCGTTCCACTCCTGCTCCTGGCCGATCTCCTGGCCCATGAAGAGGAGCTGCTTGCCCGGGTGGCTCCACTGGTAGGCGTACAGGGAACGCAGGCCCGCGAGGCGCTGCCACTTGTCGCCGGGCATCTTTGAGATCAGCGAGCCCTTGCCGTGCACGACCTCGTCGTGCGACAGCGGCAGCACGTAGTTCTCGGAGAAGGCGTAGACCAGCGAGAAGGTGAGCTCGCCGTGGTGCCAGCGTCGGTTGACCGGATCCTCGCTCAGGTAGCGCAGGGTGTCGTTCATCCAGCCCATGTTCCACTTCATGCCGTAGCCGAGGCCGCCGCCGGACGTCGGGGCGGTCACGCCGGGCCACGCCGTGGACTCCTCGGCGATCATGACGATACCGGGGTGACGACGGTACGCGGTCGCGTTGGCTTCCTGGATGAACTCGATCGCCTCCAGGTTCTCGCGGCCACCGTACTGGTTGGGACGCCACTGGCCATCCTTGCGCGAGTAATCCAGGTACAGCATCGAGGCCACGGCGTCGACGCGCAGGCCGTCGACGTGGAAGTCCTCGAGCCAGTACAGGGCGTTCGCGACCAGGAAGTTACGCACCTCGCGGCGACCGAAGTTGAAGACGTAGGTGCCCCAGTCGGGGTGCTCTCCGCGCAGCGGGTCCGGATCCTCGTACAGCGGGGTGCCGTCGAAGCGAGCCAGCGCGAAGTCGTCCTTGGGGAAGTGGGCGGGGACCCAGTCCAGGATGACGCCGATGCCCTCGCGGTGGAAGGCGTCCACCAGGTAGCGGAAGTCGTCCGGGGTGCCGTAGCGCGAGGTGGGCGCGTAGTAGGAGGTCACCTGGTAGCCCCACGAGCCGCCGAAGGGGTGCTCGGCCAGAGGCATGAACTCCACGTGCGTGAAGCCCATCTGCTTGACGTAGGGGACCAGCTCGTCGGCCAGCTCGCGGTAGCCCAGACCCTGACGCCAGGAGCCCGCGTGGACCTCGTAGACGGACATGGGGCCGGTGTGGACGTTGCGGTCCTTGCGGGTGGACATCCACTCCTGGTCGGTCCACTCGTGGAAGTAGTCTGTGACGACCGAGGCCGTGGCTGGGGGAATCTCGGTGGCGCGGGCCAACGGGTCGGCCTTCTGGAACCAGTTGCCGCCGGGTCCCTGGATCTCGAACTTGTAGCGGGCACCCACGCCGACCTCGGGAACGAAGATCTCCCACACGCCAGACGAACCCAGCGAGCGCATGGAGGTCTGCGTGCCGTCCCAGTAGTTAAATTCGCCGACGACGCGCACGGCTCGGGCGTTCGGGGCCCACACGGCGAAGGCGGTACCGGTGGTCTCGCCCAGCTCGTCGGTGTAGGTCTTCACGTGCGCGCCCAGGACCTTCCACAGTTCCTCGTGGCGGCCCTCGGAGATCAGGTAGGTGTCCATCTCACCCAGGGTGGGCAGGTAACGGTAGGGATCGTCGCGGACGATCGTGTCTTCGCCGTAGGTGACGGACACGCGGTAGGCGGTAATCTCCTTGCCGGGCAGGGCCGCGACCCAGATACCGCCGCGCTCGTGCGTGGCGGCGTAGGCACCGGTGGGGGTGATGATGTCGACCGAGTCGGCCAGGTGCGCGACGACGCGAATGGTGACGCCCTCGTCACCGAGGTGGGCACCCAGCACAGAGTGGGGCGAGTAGTAGGAGCCTGAGGCAACGGCGTCGAGAATGTCGTCATTGACCGGGATCGGCGTAAGTTCGAAGCTCATGGATTTTCCTTACTCCAGAAGGGTGAACCGCTTAGTTCACTGGTGTTGTTAAGTCTAACGTCTGACCGGCAAAAAAGGGAGCCGGGTCTCATTTTGGTGGGGGTTATGGAGGGTGTGCGTGCGCCCGGCACGGGGACATGGTAGCGCCGGGCGCACGCGCCTCGTTAGGCCTGTGCCCAGGGCGAGGAGTGGGCGGGCTCGACCTTGAAGACGTGGCCCAGGCGCGTCACGGGGGACAGTGATACCCAGTTGGACGAGCCCCACACGTAGGAGCGACCGTCAAGCTCGTCGACGACGGTAATGTGACCACCCGGGGTAGCCAGACCCATCGCCTCCAGATCGAGCTCGACCGAGGCATCCACGCCCTGATGCGGATCCAAGGAGATCACGCAGATGACGGTGTCGGGCTTGCCGTCCGACGTGAACTTGCCGCTCACCTGACGCGAGAACGCGATGAGGCGATCCGAGGACGTCGGGTGGATGCGGATCTGGTGGAGCTGGCGCAGCGCGGGGTGCTTGGTTCGCGCTGCGTTGAGCAGGGTGAAGAGACGCGAGATACCGATCGGCTCGGCGTCCTCCCAGCGGCGCGGGCGGAACTCGTACTTCTCGTTGTCGTTGGGCTCCTGGTAGGTGCCGCGCGGCTCGTTCTCGACGAATTCGTAGCCGGAGTAGATGCCCCACGTGGGCGCGCCCAGGGCGGCGAGCATCGCGCGGATCGCGAAGATCGCGGTGCCGCCGTCCCACATCTGCGGAGTGAGGATGTCGTGCGTCGTGGGCCAGAAGGTAGGGCGCATGAGGTGCGCCGTTTCTTCGGAGACCTCAACCAGGTACTCTTCGATCTCCTGCTTGGCGGTCCTCCATGCGAAGTACGTGTAGGACTGGTCGAAGCCGATCGCGCCGAGCGTGCGCATCATGGCGGGGCGCGTGAAGGCCTCGGCTAGGAAGAGCGTGCCCGGGTACCGCGCCTTGATGTCGGCGAGCAGGCGCTCCCAGAAGGGGATGGGCTTCGTGTGCGGGTTGTCGACGCGGAAGATCGTCACGCCGTGGTTGATCCACAGCTCGATGACGTCGCGCACGGCCTGGTAGATGCCCTCCGGGTCGTTGTCGAAGTTCAGGGGGTAGATGTCCTGGTACTTCTTCGGCGGGTTCTCCGCATACGCGATGGTGCCGTCGGCGCGCGTCGTGAACCACTGCGGATGTTCCTTCACCCACGGGTGGTCGGGGGAGCACTGGAGGGCCAGGTCGAGTGCGACCTCCAGGCCGAGGCCTCGGGCGCGCTCGACGAAGCGGTCGAAGTCGGCGAAGTCGCCAAGCTCAGGATGGATGGCGTCGTGGCCGCCTTCGGCGGAGCCGATGCCGTAGGGCGAACCCGGGTCGCCGGGAGCAGCCTCCAGGGAGTTGTTCTTGCCCTTGCGGTTCGTCGTGCCGATCGGGTGGATCGGGGTCAGGTAGACGACGTCGAAGCCCATGCCCGCGATGCGCGGCAGGTCCTCGGCGGCGCCCGCGAGCGTACCGGAGACCCACGTGCCGTCGGGGCGCTGGAAGGCACCCGCCGAGCGCGGGAAGATCTCGTACCACGCGCCCGCCAGGGCCTTCGTGCGGGCCACGTCGAGGGGGTAGACGCGGGAGGAGTCCAGCAGGTCGCGCAGCGGGTGGTCGCGGAAGATGAGGCGCACGCGCGAGGAGATGCCCGCGGAGAGGCGCTGCTGCGCGGAATGACTGGTGTCGCGCAGGCGGCGCGCCGCGTCGGTCAGGACGTCAATGTCCGAGGCCGGGGGGCGCTTCTGGGAGGGGTTGCCGTAGGCGGTACCTTCGGCCGCGCGCTCCATGAGGAGGGCGCCTTCCTCGAGCATGAGCTCGACGTCGACGCCGGCGCCGACCTTCACGGTCGCGTCGTGACGCCACGTTGCGTAGGGATCCGACCAGGAATCCACGCGGAAAGACCACGCGCCGGGGGAGTCGGCGGCCACCCAGGCCTCGTACCGGTCGAGGCCGGGGGCGATGTCCACCATGCGCGTGCGGGAGTATTCACCTCCGTCCGGGCGCAACAGGACGGCCTCGGCGGCGAATGCGTCGTGTCCTTCGCGGAACACGGTCGCACGAATGGGGAAAGGCTCGCCTTCGGTCGCCTTGGCGGGAAGTGTGCCGTCTTCGATGACGGGGAACACTTCGATGATCGGGATACGGGGCAACAGTTTCTCGCTCACGAGACCCACACTAGCCTATGGAGGCGCGCGCGTGAAAGTCAGGCCGAAGCCTCGGCGTTGGAATCGATGTCCACATGATTTGTCAAGATTTCAACTGTCGCCCGAAATGCTGGAATTGCGCCAAAACCAGCGGAGGGTAGCTCCTGGATGTCCAGGAACTACCCTCCGTCAATGAACGAGACGCTCACCTGCCGCTGTTCTGCAGCCCCGCCATGATCGCACCGCCAAAGAGGACGAACACAAGGATCAACACGATGAGGGCAATGATCTGCCAGATAAACATGGCGCGCGCGTAGTTACGCTTCGCAGGCGAGCCGCCCGAGCCGAGGGCAAGCACCAGCAGATAGATGAAGCCGACCACCGGGATGCCGGCGACGAAGAGAGTGAGCATCCACGAGCCGACGGAGTCGTCGGGATGCTCGGGGAACTGGTTGTATGCCATGAGAATCTCCTAAAAGCTGTGTGATGTGATCAGTAGACCATCTGCATGGCAGTGCGCACCTCGGACAGGGTCTGATCGGCCTGTTCGTTCGCGCGCTCGTTGCCGGCGTGCAGGATGGACAGCAGGTAGTCCTCGTTCGCGATGAGCTCGGCGCGGCGAGACCGCAGGGGAGCGAGCATCTCGTTGAGGGACTCGGTGACGAGGGACTTGAGCATGCCGGCACCGCCGTCTCCGATGCGGTCTGCGATCGCCTCGGGGGCCTCGCCGGTGGCCAGGGAGGCTAGCATGAGGAGGTTGGAGACCTCGGGGCGGCCCTCGGGATCGAAGGTGATACGGCGCTGCGCGTCCGTCTTCGCCTTCTTGAGGATCTTCGCGGTCTCGTCGGCGCTCATGCGCAGCTCGATCGTGTTGCCGCGCGACTTCGACATCTTCTGGCCGTCCGTGCCCAGCAGCAGCGGGACCTCGGAGAGGAGGGCCTCGGGGCGGGGGAACACGGGGCGCTCGGGCGTGGCACGGCCGTAACGCTTGTCGAAGCGCTGGGCGATCAGGCGAGCCTGCTCGAGGTGGGGGAGCTGGTCCTGGCCCACGGGCACGATGTTCGCCTTGCAGAAGAGGATGTCGGCGGCCTGGTGGACCGGGTAGGTCAGCATGAGGCCCGTCATCGCGCGGCCCTCGGTGGCCTCCAGCTCGGCCTTCACGGTCGGGTTGCGGTGCAGCTCCGACTCGGTGACCAGGGAGAGGAACGGCAGCATCAGCTGGTTGAGGGCCGGGACCGCCGAGTGGTTAAAGATCGTGGAACGCTCAGGGTCGATGCCCGCGGCCAGGTAGTCGGCGACGAGGCCGAGGACGCGCTCACGGATCGGGCCCACGCCATCGCGGTCGGTGATCACCTGGTAGTCGGCGACCAGAACCCAGGTGTCAACCCCGCGGTCCTGCAGCAGCACGCGGTTACGCAAAGTGCCGAAGTAGTGGCCCAGGTGCAGGTGGCCGGTCGGGCGGTCACCCGTGAGGATGCGGAAACGGGAGGGGTCCTGGTCGATCGCCAGGTCGATCTCGGCGCTGCGGGCCTTCGAGCGGGCCAGCGAGGCATCGGAGGTTGCGGTTTCCAGGGCATCTTCACTGCGAGTCATGCGTGAATCCTATCCAATGTGTGGGTGACGGGTGGAATGGAAGAGGGGTCAGCTCTCGGGCTGGAACGCCACGTCGGAGAGCAGGATGGTGACGGAGAGGGGTTCGATCGTCAGCGTCGAACGCGGGGTCACGTGCTCGGCTTCGAGGGAGAGCTCGGCAGGGTTGAGCGTGGAGCCGACGCCGCCTTCGGAGGGCGTGGCCCACACGGTCGAGTAGGCGACGAGCCAGTCCAGGTCGTGGCCTGCGGGCAGGGTGACCTCGGCGCTGTCCAGGTTGGCGTTGATGATGATGAGCGCGTCGCGGTCGCCCCACGTCACGCCCGAGCGCAGCATCTGGAACGTGCGGTGGCGCCAGTCCGTCCAGCTGTAGTCCGGCATGGGCGTGCCCTGGGCGGTGTACCAGGACAGGTCGGCGATCGTGTCGCCGTTGTGAGGGGTACCCGTCGCGAAGCGGTCGGGACGCAGAACCGGGTGGGCCTTGCGCAGGGCGATGAGCCAGGCGACGGCGTCAATCTGCGCGCGCTGACTCTCGGCCAGGTCCCAGTCGACCCAGGAGATCGGGTCGTCCTGGCAGTATGCATTGTTATTGCCGTACTGGGTGCGGCCGAATTCGTCGCCGCCCGTCAGCATCGGCGTCCCCGAAGAGACGAACATGGTGGCCAGGATGTTGCGCTGCGAGCGCGCCCGCAGGTCGGCGATCGTCATGTCGGAGAGAATCGCGTAGGGGGTGTCGGCGTTCGGGTGCGTGCCGTTCGACGCAAGCGTGCCCTCCACGCCGTGGTTCCACGAGCGGTTGTCGTCCGACCCGTCGCGGTTGTTCTCCAGGTTCGCCGTGTTGTGCTTGCGATCGTAGGCGGTCAGGTCCGCGAGCGTGAAGCCGTCGTGGGCGGTCACGAAGTTGATCGAGGCGCGGGGGCCACGCAGACGGCCCAGGCCGTGTTCGAAGACGTCCTGGGAGCCGGACAGGCGTGTCGCCAGATCGTTCGGACCGGAGACGACATGGCCCGAGGCCTGGGCGCGCACGTCCGCCAGCCAGAAGTTGCGCAGCGCGCCGCGGTAGTGGTCGTTCCACTCGGAGAAGGGGACGGGGAAGTTACCCGTCTGCCAGCCTCCCGGACCCACGTCCCACGGCTCGGCGATGAGCTTCGAGTGGGCCAGGACCTCGTCCGTTGCCATCGCGATGAGGAGCGGGTGCATGGGGCTGAAGCCCGTCGAAAAACGGCCGAGTGTGGCCGCCAGGTCGAAGCGGAAGCCATCCACGCCCATCTCGCGCACCCAGTAGCGCAGCGAATCCATCACCATCTGAATGGTCTTCGGCTGGTCCATATTGACCGTGTTGCCCGTGCCGGTCACGTCGATCGTCTGGACCGGGCGCGAGGAGGTGTGGCGGTAGTACAGGTCGGAGTCGAGGCCGCGCCAGGACAGGGACGGACCGGCGTCGCCGCCCTCACACGTATGGTTGTAGACGACGTCGAGAATGACCTCGATACCCGCCTCATGCAGGAGCGAAACCATGCCGCGGAACTCGTCGACGACCGCCTGGGCACCGCGTTCGCGCGAGGCCTCGGTGGCGTAGGAGGGTTCGGGGGCGAAGAAGGAGAGGGTCGAGTAGCCCCAGTAGTTCGTGAGGCCGCGTTCGGTGAGGAAGGGCTCGTCGCACTTGGCGTGGACGGGCAGCAGCTCGACGGCAGTGACTCCCAGATCCTTCAGGTAGGACACGGAGGCCGGGTGAGCCAGGCCCGCGTAGGTGCCGCGCAGCTCTTGGGGCACCCCGGGCATGTTCTTCGTGAAACCCTTGACGTGGATCTCGTAGATGACGGTGGTCTCCCACGGAATGTGAGGCTGTGGCGCCATCAGGAAGGAAGGCCCCACGACGACCGAGCGCGGCATATACGGCGCGGAGTCGATGGGGGAGCGGCGCAGCGGGTACTCCGAGGGGTAGAGGTCCTCATCCACACAGTGCGCGTAGACCCCAGGCTTCATGTCCACGACACCGTCCACGCCTCGGCCGTAGGGGTCGAGGAGGAGCTTATGCGAGTTGTAGAACTGGCCGCCGTCCGGATCCCAAGTGCCGTGCACGCGGAAACCGTAGTGGGTGCCCGCACCGTATCCGGGAATGTGACCGTGCCAGATGCCAGTCTTCGGGCCGATTAGTGCGAAGCGGGTCTCAGCCCCGGCCTCGTCGAAGATACACATGTCTACGCCGGAGGCGGCCCTGGCGACCACGGCGACATCGAGCCCGTCGCCCGACGGGAAAACCCCCAGACGGGTAGGAACGGGATTAGGCTCGGTGACGCGCACGGTGGCGACGCTGGACGAGCCGGAACGCTCGGACATAAAAATGTGCCTCTTTCTTACCGTTTATTAGCTGCACCATAGCCTGATAGATGCAGCCATCATCCATCATACGTGACCGTCAATTAAGCGGTCGGATTAGGGGGCGGGCTGCGGGTATGAACAGCGGCACGCACTGGTGAGGCAACCCTCATATATATGGGCGTGACGCTCGGAATGTGGCACGCTAGAAGTCATGAGAATTGTCGTGTGTGTGAAGCATGTCCCCGACATGCAGTCCGAACGCCGTTTTGAGGGCGGCCGCCTGGTGCGCGGTGAGGACGATGTGCTCAACGAACTGGACGAGAACGCCATCGAGGCTGCTGTTCAGCTCAAGGAATCCGAAGAGGACGCGGGTCGCGAGGCCGAGGTCGTCGCGCTGACGATGGGTCCCGAGGACGCCGAGGACTCCCTCATGCGCGCCCTGCAGATGGGTGCAGACCGCGCCTATATCGTCTCCGACGAGTTCCTCGAGGGCTCCGACGTCATCACGACCGCCTCCGTTTTGTCCGTCGCGATCACGAAGATTGCGCAGGAATGCGGCCCCGTCGACCTGGTGCTCACCGGCATGGCCTCGCTGGACGCGATGACCTCCATGCTGCCCGCCGCCCTGGCAGCCAAGGCCCACTTGCCGCTGCTGGGCCTCGCCCGCTCCCTGAGCGTCGAAGGGGGTGCCGTGACCATCGAGCGCGCCGTCGACGGCTACACCGAGACCGTGCGCGCCGCGCTGCCCGCCGTCGTCTCCGTGACCGACCAGATCAACGAGCCGCGTTACCCCGCCTTCGCCGCCATGAAGGCAGCCCGCAAGAAGCCGCTGGACCAGTGGGGCATCGACGACCTCGTCGAGGTTCCCGGTGGCGAGGCGCTTGTTATGCGCCGCGCGCTCACCGCCGTCACCCACGGCGAGGAGAAGACCCGCGACGGCTCCGGCACGATCATTCAGGACGCCGGCGAGGGCGGGCGCGCTCTGGCCGACTACATCCTTTCGGTGGTGAAGTGACATGACGCAGCAGATGAGTTCCCCGATTCTCGTTCTGGCCGACCAGGCGGGCGAGCACCTGACGCCCCTGGCCCGACAGGCTGTGACGCTGGCCGCGTCCCTGACCTCGGCCGACGTTGTCGCCCTGTCCCTGGCCGCCACCCCCGACGTGGTTGCGCTGTCTGAGCTGGGCGCGACCCAGCTGCTGCACGCCGACTTGGGTGATGCGGCGCGTTCCTCCGTGGTCGCCTCCGACGCGATTGTGTCCGCGCTGGCGACCGGCAGCTTTGGCCTGGTTCTCCTGTGCTCTGACTACCGCGGTCGAGAGATCGCCGGCCGCGTCGGTGCCCTCACTGAAGCCGGCGTGGTCTCCGGTGCGTCCTCCGTCGGCTTCGACGGCGGTGTCCTCCAGATCGGCAAGACCGCCCTGGGCGGCTCCTGGTCGATGCGCATCGTGCTCGAGGGCCAGACTCCTATTGTTGGCATCGCCTCCGGTGTTATCGACGAGGCCTCGGTGGCCTCTCCCGTCACCCTCACCCCGCAGGCCTTAGCCGTCGAGCTGAGCCCCGAGGCGTCCGCGATTCAGGTCGTCTCGTCCGTGCCCGACGAGGAGGAAGGCGTATCTCTGAGCGACGCCTCCACCGTCGTGTGTGGTGGCCGCGGCGTGGACGGCGACTTCGAGCTGGTTCGCTCGCTTGCGGGCGCGCTTGGCGGCGCAGTGGGCGCGACCCGCGTCGCCTGCGACGAGGGCTGGGCCCCGCGATCCGAGCAGATCGGACAGACCGGCCTGACCGTCACCCCGAACCTCTACATCGGCCTGGGCGTCTCCGGCGCGATCCACCACACGGTGGGTATGCAGTCCTCCGCCCACATCGTCGCCGTGTGTGACGACCCGGACGCCCCGATCTTCGAGATCGCGGACTTCGGCGTCGTCGGCGACGTGACCGAGGTCGTGCCCGCGGCCCTGGCCGCCATCGAGGAGGCGCGCTCCCAGGCGTGAGCGTCTACCTGGACCACGCGGCTACCACGCCGCTGCGCGGGTGCGCCCTCGAGGCGTGGATCCGCGCTCAGCGTGACCTGTCCGCAAACCCCGGCAATCCCGCCGCCCTCCACTTCGGAGGGCGGCGGGCCCGTCGCATGCTCGATGACGCGCGCGAGCAGGTCGCAGCCGCCCTCGGCGCGGACATCCACGAGGTTATCTTCACATCCGGCGCGACCGAATCGGATGCCCTCGGCGTGATGGCTGCGGCCCGAGGCGTGCGCGGCCGCGACGGCACGCGCGACCTGATCGTCGTCTCGGGCCTCGAGCACGACGCGGTCGCCCATCAGCGCGAAGTTGCCTCTCGTGAGGGCTTTTCCTGGGAGGTTCTGCCCATGGATGCGGGCGGCGTGTCCATCCTGCCCGGTGATTCCGGCGAGGATGTGCCCGCCTCGTGGGACGCTCGCCTCGCCCTTGGGTCCATGACCCTCGTCTCTTCTGAGATCGGCACCATCCAGCCGGTCGCAGACTTTGCTGCGCTCGTGCATGCCAGCGGAGGCCTCGTCCATTCCGACGCTGCCCAAGCCATCCCCACGCTGGACGTGTCTTTTTCCGACCTCGGCCTGGACCTCATGAGCGTCGGCGGACACAAGGTCGGCGCCCCCGCCGGCATCGGCGTCCTCCTCGCCCGGCGCGGCATCCCCATGACGACCGACCGGCCCGGCGGCGGCCACGAACGATCGATTCGATCGGGCACGCCCGACGTTGCGGGTGCCTGCGCGCTCGCCGCAGCCCTCACCGAGGTCGTCGCTAAGCGCGCCGCCTTCGCCGCCCGAGCGGCCGACCTGCGCGCGCATTTGCTGTCCCACCTGCCGGAGGGCGTTAGTGCGACGGTGGGGGAGTCGGCCTCGTCGAGCGCGATCATCCACCTGTCCCTGCCCACCGCCCGCCCCGAGGCCGTCCTCATGGCCTTCGACATGGCCGGGATCGCCGTGTCCGCGGGATCCGCCTGCCACGCGGGGGTGACGCGCCCTTCCGAGATCGTCATGGCGATGGGACGCAGCGAGGAGCAGGCGCTCGGTGTACTGCGCGTCTCGCTCGGTCACGAGACGACCCGCGACGATATCGACGCTTTCCTGGCTGCTCTGCCCGTGGCTATCCGCGCGGGTGCCGCCCTGGACGGCGTCGCCCACGTGCGCAACGAACGAAACGAGGAACGCTAGATGCGAGTTCTGGCAGCACTATCGGGCGGCGTGGACTCCGCCGTCGCCGCCGCGAAGGCCGTGGAGGCCGGGCACGACGTCGTCGGCGTCCACATGGCCCTATCTTCGCAGCCCCAGGAATGCCGCATCGGCTCGCGCGGCTGCTGCTCGATTGAAGACGCCGGGGACGCTGCGCGCGCCGCCGAGATCATCGGCATCCCCTTCTACGTGTGGGACCTCGCCCAGGAATTCGAACAGACCGTCATCACGGACTTCGTCGCCCAGTACAAGGCCGGGCGTACCCCCAACCCCTGCGTGCGCTGCAACGAGTTCGTGAAGTTCCGCGAGCTGGCCAGCCGCGCACGCGCGCTCGGCTTCGACGCGGTGTGCACCGGCCATTACGCGGCCATCGTCGATGGCGAGGCCGGGCCCGAGCTGCACCGCGGCGCCGACAACCTCAAGGATCAGTCCTACGTGCTGGCAGTTATGGGGCCCGAGGAGCTCTCGCGCGTCGTGCTGCCGCTGGGGGATGCCCCCAACAAGGCGTGGGTACGCTCCGAGGCCGAGCGCCTCGGCCTGGGCGTGTCCAACAAGCCCGACTCCTACGACATCTGCTTCATCCCCGACGGGGATACGCAGGGATTCCTGCGCGCTCACCTGGGGGCGGCCGAGGGTGAGATCGTCACGCCCGATGGCGAGGTGCTGGGCCGCCACGAGGGCTACTGGAACTACACGGTCGGCCAGCGCAAGGGCCTCGGCATCGGCGCGCCCGCACCGGACGGGCGACCCCGCTACGTCCTCGAGACGAGGCCGGAGACCAACCAGGTCGTCGTGGGAGCCTCCGAGCTCCTGTCCATCTCCCGCATCACGGCGACGGACGCCGTCTGGCTCGCCTCCGACGACGATGGCTCCGACGCCACAGACCTCTTCGTGCAGCTGCGCGCTCACGGCACCCCCGTGCCCGTCGCGTCGCTGACGCGCGACGAGTTGGCCGGAACCATCAGCGTCGTGCTCGAGGACAGCGCGCGCGGCGTGGCGCGGGGCCAGTCGATGGTCGTGTACCGGGGGAGCCGAGTCCTCGGCGAGGGGACAATCGACGCAACCGGGCGCTGAATGCCTCGGGCGTGCATGCCGCCAACAGACGTGGGCGAGGGCATGCAGACGCTCCGGGGCACATCGGTTAGACTGGGGTGCGCGCGCGAGTGGCGGAATTGGCAGACGCGCTGGATTTAGGTTCCAGTGTCTTTGACGTGTGGGTTCGAGTCCCATCTCGCGCACAGTTGCCCGTGCCCGGTCGCCCCGGGGAGGTGGCGGTCGATAGACTGAGGTCATGAGCGCTTTGGAAATTGGCTGCAAGGCCCCCGACTTCACCGCCGAGACCACCCAGGGAACCCGCTCCCTGTCGGATCTCCTCGCCGCCTCGTCGCGCGGCGTCGTCGTCTACTTTTACCCGAAGGCCTCCACGCCCGGCTGTACCAAGGAGGCTTGCGACTTCCGCGATTCCCTGGCGTCGCTTCAGGGTGCCGGCTACTCGGTGATCGGTGTGTCTGCCGACTCGATGGCCGCCCTCGAGCGCTTCGCGGAGAAGCAGTCTCTCACCTTCCCGCTGGCCTCCGACCCGGATCATGAGATTCTCGAGGCCTACGGGGCATGGGGTGAAAAGAAGAACTACGGTCGTACCTACGTGGGTATCATCCGCTCGACCGTGGTTGTAAACCCCGATGGCACGGTGGCGCTGGCCCAGTACAACGTGAAGGCGACGGGTCACGTCGCTCGTCTGCGTAAGGCTCTCGGCATCGACTAATCCCGTTGCTTTTCGAGTAACTAGTGCATATGATTGTCAAGAAACTAACAGCTAGTTGCTAATGGAGGAGTTATGGGGGCCAGGACGCCTGACGCGTATCGAATCGGTGCGGGACAGGTGACGCAGGAATATCCGGCCGACGCCGTGCCTGCGCGTCTGGGCAAGCAGCCGAGTCTGCCCACGATGTCGCGCGCGCCCGAATCCTCTCCCGTCGAGCAGGTCGTTACCGCCGAGGTTGCGGTGGTTCGGCGTCAGGTATCCGGCGCGTCGCGCTCGTCGAATGATTCTCGCCCTTCGAAGGGTGTTGCCGCGGCGGCGCGGCGCAATGTAGTTGCGCGTGACGCCGTCCCTGAGCAGGCCGCGCCCGTCGTTACATCGCCTGCGCCCGCGCGTGAATACGCCCATCTGGACGAGGCCGGGGTGGCCTTCGAGGGGGATCAGCGCCCTGGCGTTCCCGTCCATCACGACTGGCACCGCACGACGATGCGCATCGTTGAGACGGCGGGGGAGCAGGTGGCTCACAAGCGGGGCGTGTCCGCGCCGGTTTTGCCTGTGCCGACGCAGAGCGAGGAGGCCTCTGGAGTCGGTGGTGCGTCGCGTGCCCAGCGGGCGACCCGGCGTGCGGGTGTCGGTGCCTCGCGCATGGACCGCCGCGAGCGGCCCGCTCGTCGTGGCCAGCATTATCGTGGCCTTCTTATGTTCCTCCTCGGCTTCATCTCGGCGCTCATCGTCGTCGCAGCCGTGGCTGGCGGTCTGTACGTTGCGCGGTCCACGTCTGCTTCCGGCTTCGCGAACGCCGTCGACTCCTGTCACGCGCGGGGTCTCCATGCCCGCCTGGCCAGCGATGAGACCTCGCTGACCCTCGAAGCTTTCTCCGATAGTGGGGATAGCCTGACGACGCCGATCTTCCAGTGCGTACTCGGCAAGCTCGGCACGCCCGCGTCGGTGCGCGAACGGATGTACGCAACCCGTGCGATCGATGGCACCCAGTCGGAGGAGTGGGGGACCTACAAGGCGACCTGGACGTACGAGCCGGATCAGGGATTGACCGTCGTCATCAGCTCCCGTTGACTTCGCAATCGGCACGGGGGAGCGGCATCATCTGAGACCTTCCCGGCATTGCCTGGTATCTCTTGTACAATGAGCGGGTATTTCAATGCGTGAAGGAGTATCTCGTGTCCGATTCGCAGCCCGCCGCCCCCGCGGCACCCGCCGCCCCCGTCGGGGAAGATATCGCACTGGCGATCCGGGGCCTCGTCAAGATTTATGGCAACCTCATCGCTGTCGCGGAGCTGTCCCTCGACATTCCCACCGGATCCTTTTACGGGATCGTCGGTCCTAACGGCGCCGGGAAGACGACGACGCTGACCATGGCCACCGGCCTGCTGACCCCCGACCGTGGCACCGCCTACGTGCACGGCGTCGACGTGTGGGCGCGAACCCAGGAGGCACGCGCCCTGCTCGGTGTCATGCCCGACGGCATGCGCCTCCTCGACCGCCTGTCCGGACCGGACTTCCTCGTCCACGTCGGCATGCTCCACGGCCTGGACGCATCCGTCGCCCGCGAGCGTGCCCACGAGCTCCTCGCAGCCCTCGACCTGGCCGAGGCCGGCAAGAAGCTGATCGGCGACTATTCGGCGGGCATGACGAAGAAGATCGCCCTGGCTGCCGCCCTCATTCACTCTCCGCGAGTCCTAGTCCTCGACGAGCCCTTCGAGGCCGTCGACCCCGTGTCCGCGACCAACATCCGCCAGATCCTCACCGACTACACGAAGCGTGGCGGCACCGTCATCCTGTCCTCGCACGTGATGGCAACCGTCCAGCAGCTGTGCACGCATGTGGCCATCATCGACAAGGGGCGCGTGCTCGTCGCCGGAACGACCGACGAGGTCGCCCAGGGCGGCGACCTGGGGGAGCGCTTCACCTCCCTGGTCGGTGGCGTCCACTCCGAGGAAGGCCTGTCGTGGTTGGGCAACTGATTCGCCTGAAGCTCCGCATCATCTGGAACACCGTCCGCAAGCAGACGGTCGTCCTCGTTCTCGCGCTCCTCGGCGTCCTGTACTTTGGTGGCATCTACGCCTCCGCGCTCGTGGGCACCGCCTTCCTCGCACGCTCCGACGAGGCCTACCTGGCCACGCCGGTGATGCCGATCGTCGGGCCCCTGATCTTCTTATTGTGGCTGGTCCTTCCGATCATCTTCGCATCAATGGATAACTCTCTCGATCCCGTGCGCCTGTCGCCCTACGTGGGGCCCAGCAAGCGCCTCGGGGCGGGGCTGGCGGCAGCGACGCTGGTCGGGCCCGGCGGACTGCTGTCCGCCATGATCCTCTTCCTGCCCGTCTGGTTTGCGCTGTGGCGCGCCCAGTGGCTGGAGGCGCTCGGCTGGTTTGTTGCCGGTGTTGTGACGCTTCCTCTCGCCGTGCTGTGGGCGCGCGCGGTCGGGACCTGGTTCGCTGTGCGTCTTGACAGCTCGAGCAAGAAGGATGCTGTCACTGCTCTGGGTGCCGTCGTGTTCTTGCTGGTGCTGACGCCCATGGGCTACTGGATGTCTTTGCTGGCCCAGAACTTTTCCGTCGAGGCCTTCCAGGCGGGTGTGAACGTCGCGATGTGGACGCCCTTCGGAGCGCCTTTCGGCGTTGTCAGCTCCCTGCTGGAGGGGGCGTGGGTGGCCGCGGCGATCCGCGTCCTCATCACGGTTGTGACCGGAGTCGTCGGTTGGCGCGCCTGGCTCGCCGTCCTGCGCCCCGTCATGAGCGGCTACGCCGGTGAGATTAGTGCCGACGCGCAGCGGGCCATCGACGAGGGGCGTCAC
The DNA here is from genome assembly GCA_963540795.1 of uncultured Actinomyces sp. Lineage (GTDB taxonomy): Bacteria > Actinomycetota > Actinomycetes > Actinomycetales > Actinomycetaceae > Pauljensenia. The sequence goes on along the minus strand of CAUTRF010000034.1, from coordinate 4,287 downwards.
CTCATCGACGAATCTCTCGCGGAGGAAGCGCGAGATCGACGCTCCGCGCAGTCGCGAGCCGCCGGCCTGCGCAGCGTTGACCTGTTCACGCGCCTCGGCCTCGGCGCGCGCAGCGCATCCCTGGCGGCGCGCACGCTGCGCTACTGGATCGTGGACCCGCGCCTGAACATGAACCTGGTGCTTGCGCTGCTGTTCCCGATCGTTGCGATCTTCATGGGGCGCTTGGTGTCGCAGGGGCAGTCGTTTGCGTTCTCGGCGGGCATCTTCCTCTACCTGGTGCCCATCACGACGGGCCTAACAACCGGCTCGCTCATGCAATACGACTCGACGGGCGCCTGGATCGTGGTCTCGTCCGGTATGAGCGGTCGCGAGGAACGCCGCGGGCGCCTCGTCGGGTCCCTCGTGGTGTTCATTCCCCAGATCGTTGGGTACCTCATTCACGATGCCGTCACCGGCGCGAGCGCCTCGGATTTCGTGTTCCATCAGGTGATGGGCGTCGTTCTCTTCGCGGGCGCGGCCGGCACGACCCTCGTTGTGAACTCTCGGTGGGTGTACCCGGTGCAGCCTCCGGGTACGTCGCCAGTTGCGACGAAGGGTACCGGTTCCTTCCTCATGACGATGCTGCTGCAGCTCGTTGGCTTCGCGGGTACCGCGGTCCTGCAGATCCCGTCCTACGTGCTGCTTGTGTTGGCGTCATTCGGCTTTGTGCCCGACTGGATCGCTTACGTCGTCGCCCTTGCCTGGTCGGTGATCGTCCTTGAGGGTGCCGTGCGCATTGGCGGGCGCGTGTGGGATCGCTACGCTGTCTCCGCGCTCACGTCGATCCGCAGCTGGCCGGGACACTGATCTCGGCAGTATTGCACGCACGAGGCCGGGGCTACCCGCGTGGGTGCCCCGGCCTCGTTGTCGGAGACTATCGAATGTGGGGTGTTTTGCCGGTGCTGGGAGAGTTTTGTACCGTTCGTACACCGGGCGCTTGGGAGCGACCATACCGCCACGATGAAACGCCCACCGTCGACACCGGCTTTGGTTCACCAGCAATCCGAAAACTCCCCACAAAGCAAAGGCGTCTTGTCCTTTCACCCACATAAGGCGGGGACCGATGAATCACCGGTCCCCGTCTATGACTATGAAACGCGAATTAAGAGCGCTTCCTTCGCATAGCCGCGGCACCAAAAGTGCCCATCACGGCAGCGAGCACCAGCACATCGCCGGTGAGAGCACCGGTCTTGGCGAGCTGCGTTGCAGGCGTAGGAGGAACCGAAGGCGTAACCGTCGTCGGCGTAGGCGTCGGACCAGGCTTAATGGATAGTCGCGTCACATTGGGATGTGTCTCGCTGGTCGTGTACGTCAGGGTGTGCTTCATGAGCGGAGCTTCATCCCATCCGGCAGAAGGGCCGGTCATGGGGCGCCTCCATCCGGCGGAAAAAGCGGTGTCTGTAGGGGGACATGCGGGCGATGGCGGATCAAATACTGTTCCAAGAACAGGGCGAGGCTCGGCCGGTTCGACAGCGTCGTAGTTGCCCATAGTCGGAGGACATGCGGGTGAAGGCCACCCGGGTCTGACCGTGACACCGAGTTGTATCTCAACATCAACCGAGATAACGCCCTGCGTGTGGTGATCGATCTGGTAATCCACATCGGCAGTTGCAGACTCGGTGAAGGCAATCTTCTGAATGGTGATCACCGCTTCGCCCTGAAGCGCAGCCACCGCGTCCTTGAGGGCTTCGATGGTGGTGATCTGATCGGCGTTATCAAAGTCAACGGTAACCGTTGCGGTCTGTCCGTTAACTGCCACCGTCTTCGCTGAGTAGCCCTGGGGAAGCCCAGTCACCGAGATGGCCGAGGGGTCAGAAAACTTCAGCTGCGCAGGAAGAGTGATCTGGGTTGTGAAGCCCAAGTGAGCATTCTTCAGTGCAATATCGTCGAAAGCGTTGGGTGTCTCGTCGTATTTCTGGAGGAGATCAGCAATGCGTCCACCTCGAAGGTCGTTCAAGTGAACGACGTTCTCGATGGTCAGAAGAGAATCTTTGCTCGCGGCGTAGATCTGTTCTGCCTGAGTCGGAGCGTTCCCATCCAGGCCGACCTTAAAGTCGGCGTCGATTGTCGGGTCATCGCCATTGACCGGAAGGGAGCCAAATACCTTCTTGTACTTGTAAATACCCGTCAAGCCATCCGCAGACAACTCCTGAGTGGAGAATTCGTAGTCGGGAATTCCTGCGGCTTGGAAGAAGTTTGGCCCGGTCTTCGGGGGCTGTAAGTCGTGGCCGTCTTCTTCATCAACCCAGCGCGTTGTCCGGGTCGGTGCGGACGCGAAGCAGTCGGTAGGCGACTGCGCGAGTGCCAGGGTCTTCGTATCGAAGTGAAAGACCTGAGCGGGGGTGGTCGATGATGCGAAGAAGTTGAACTGACCTGTCACGGTAACCTGTTCGCTGGCCAGTTGAGTCGCTTCCTCGGGGTCAGTTGTGCCGACAGCGTAGGGGACCTGGACCTTGACCGTGTGCTGACCGGGGTTGGCTTTCTCTGCATCGTAGATATCGAGCAGCTGGCGCCAGTTCAGATCCCTGAGCTGGATGTTCGCAGTGACCTGTGTGCGTTCAGCGTTGGGGGAGAACGAGGTGTAGGCGAGCATTGACGAGGTGGATTTCGCGCGGGACATCCCCAACGTGACCCCCTCGGGGACACTCACGGTCAGTGCGATATCGGCATTGTCGTTGCTGCCGGAGTCATGCGGGGAGAGTCCCTGTGCAGCCGCAGCGCGGATTTCGGACTCGTGGCCTGCCAGAAGCGTAGTGATCGGAATGTCCAGCACGACGGTACCGTGATAGGTCGTGATCACGGGGCTGGCATTGCACACAGTCGTGCTTGTTGATGAGACGTATTGTGAGAGGGAGAAGGGCTGGGCATCGGCTTGCGCGCTGCGAGGCGCAAACATTGTGACCGTACCCGCAGCGACAAGCGCCAAACCAACACCCGTCGCCAGAACTCTCCGGCTTTTCCTCATGATGTTCCCCAGTCGTAGGTGTGCGTATTACACGCTTTAAGTCATGATTGTTCAGTATGCACATTGGTGAAACAGTGCATCGTCTATTGCTGGCTCAGCTCTGGATTGAGTGTTGTATCAGGCATGTTCACGTGGGGCGGTTGGTGTTGCACGAAGTCGGGTGGATCTCTACGATCACACCGGAAATATCGGGGATATAGGACACTGCATGTTGCTGTGTGGAGCTGGTTGTTGCTTGGGGACCCGGGCTTTTCTGGGTGCCGGGCCCTGCCGTGGGGCAGCTCTGCTAGGTGTGCCCGTGGGCGGCCCGCTTGCGTGCCGTCCGCGCCGTGAGCTTCGATCGGCGCGTTGCCCTGCCAGGCCCCGCCGCCACGGCTACCGCATCAAGGCCCTGCGGCACCCTTCCCGCCGACGGCGGGGGGTTTGCGCTACATGAAGCCCTTTGGCGGCGTGTCGTCGGCGTGTCGGACCCTTATGTCGTGCAATTCCCCCCGTTTGGTGACGGCGGAGCCATGACTTGAGGCGGCATGGTGCCCAAAGTGCAGACCACCTCGGCAAAAACCGGTCAAAACGGGCCGTTAGGGGCGAGGTGGTCTGCGTTTTGGGCGCAACGGTGTCTGGCATGGCGTGCTGCTCGCACGTAAACCCCTGAACATGCGCGTTAACCCCTTGATGCGCACGTTAACCCCTAGATGTGCATGCGGGCGGGGCTGCCCACGTGCATGTCATCGGGTTAACGTGCGGGCTGAAGGGCCCAGGTGCAGGTCATCGGGCCTGGGTGCGAGTTAAAGGGCCCACGTGCGCAGGATGCGTTCATAGAAACAGAAGTGGGACCTGACGGCACGCAGGCGTCCCGACGCTCTCAATATGCCCAGGGAGACGACGGAGGCGGGACCCCGAAGGGTCGCGCCTCTCGTTGCGTGCGATGGCCGCGCCGTCGGCACTGAAAAATCACGCTATCAGCAACACATAGTGTCCTATAATCCCGAGCCGACGCGCCGAGCGAAGCTCGCAGCGCGGACAGCGGGCGGGCGCGCCTCGCGGTGGTTAGAGATCTGGCGGGACGGTTGGTGTTGCGCGGAATTGGGCGGGACAGCTGATGCTGCACGAAATCGGGCGGATCTCTACGTACGAAACGGGAACGCGCAGGTGGCAAACAGCGGGAATGGGCAGGGGAAGTGGGCCCGCAGACGCGAAAAACCGGCGACCCGAAGGCCGCCGGTTGTTTGTGCGTCATGGGGGACTTGAACCCTCAACCCGCTGATTAAGAGTCAGCTGCTCTG
>CAUTRF010000033.1:0-20801 GCA_963540795.1 uncultured Actinomyces sp. | reverse complement strand
TCGGCCTGGGCGAGAAGCGCCTGCTCGTGCGCATGGCTCCGATGGAGAAGATCTCATAGCGTTTCCCGGCTGGGCCTTGCTGGGCCGGGCTGCTTTGTGTGCCCTGTGGGGCCGGGCTGCTTTGTGTGCCCGTGGGCGGCGGCCCGCCCGCGAGCCGTCCGCGCCGCGAGTTGCTGCTTGTTGCCCCGACAGATCTCCGGCCGCCGCGCGGCCTGCCCGCCCGCGAGCCGTCCGCGCCGCGAGCTTCGCTCGGCGCGTCGACTCGTTGTCCGGCCAGGCCCCGCAGGCCTCGCGGCGGCCTCCAATCGGTCGGGGTGTATGTGTGTTGCCTGGCCAGGCCCCGCCGCCCACGGGCACCGCAGCCTGGCCCTCCGGTCCCTCCGGTGCCCTCCGCACCTGTGGGGGTCGCTGATCGGCGGCTCGGCGCGTTGCCCTGATGCCTAGTTCTGGCTGTCAATCAGCAATTTCGCATGCAATTCCCCCGAGACTCTTTCGAATCATGAATTAACAACGCTGGAATTGCAACGTTTTCAGACATTGTTGAAACTTCTTCCAATCGAATTGCATGCGAGATTTGGCTGGTGGTGGTGTCGTCGCCCACGGGCACCGCAGCCTGGCCCTCCGGTCCCTCCGGTGCCCTCCACACCTGTGGGGGGCGCTGATCGGCGGCTCGGCGCGTTGCCCTGATGCCTAGTTCTGGCTGTCAATCAGCAATTTCGCATGCAATTCCCCCGAGACTCTTTCGAATCATGAATTAACAACGCTGGAATTGCAACGTTTTCAGACATTGTTGAAACTTCTTCCAATCGAATTGCATGCGAGATTTGGCTGGTGGTGGTGTCGTCGCCCACGGGCACCGCAGCCTGGCTCTGGAGGCCAGGTGGCCCGGTGGTCTGAAACCATCGTCGCCTTTGCTCGCTCGTATGTGCGTGGGGTTGAAACCGCCATCGCCTTTGCGGGTCAGAAATGGGCGTTTTTGGTGCACTTTTCGGGCGCAGAGGTGATGCCGGTTTCAACGGTCCCTTGTTGGGGATGTGCAGAGGTGTCGTTGGTTTCAACGTTGCCATGTTTCTGCGTCCTGCGTGCGATGTTTTCGCCCGGCTCGGCCTGGTGTATGGGTGCGAGCGCGAAAAAGTTCGCCCAGCACACGAAAAATGGCCCAAAATGGGTGTTTTATGCCGCGTTGGGCGAACTTCTTCGCGGAACCGCTGCGGAGTGGGGTGTGCTGGGCGAGGTTTTTCGCGGAAACGCCGCTGGAGGGGCCGTGCTGGGCGAGTTTGCGGAAACGCGGCTGGAGGGGGCGTGCCGGGCGAGTTTGCGGACCAGCAGTCGTGGGATCCCACCGGTCGTGTTGTGATGCAACGCGGTCCCGGCAGATGGGCCCCGATGGCAGCGTTAACCCTTTAATGCGCAGCTACACCCACGTAGTGCGGCCGCTCCTACTGTCCCCGGCAACCCGCCCCCGCAACGCAAAGCGTTGACAAAGCGAAAGTGCCTTCCGGTCAAGGCCGTGACAAGCCTTGATAATGGGAGGAAATGGCGCGTTTATGCCGGTTGCACGTTAGAATTATTGCGCTGACCACACCACGTTCAACGGAGGGAATAAGGTGGATCTCTACGAGTACCAGGCCCGGCAGATGTTCAAGGAGCACGGCGTGCCCGTGCTCGACTACCGCCTGGCGTCGACCCACGAAGAGGCGCGCGAGGGTGCGCGCGAGCTCCTCGCAGAGGGGGCGTCGCTGCTGGTCGTCAAGGCGCAGGTCAAGACTGGCGGCCGCGGCAAGGCCGGCGGCGTCAGGCTCGCCCACACCGCCGATGAGGCCTACGAGAAGGCTGAGGCGATCCTTGGCCTCGACATCAAGGGCCACATTGTCAAGAAGGTCATGATCGCGTCGGGCGCGGACATTGCCGCCGAATACTACTTCTCGATCCTGCTGGACCGTTCGAACCGCCGCCACCTGGCGATGTGCTCGCGCGAAGGCGGCATGGACATCGAGACCCTCGCGAAGGAACGCCCCGAGGCCCTGGCCCGCGTCCCCCTCGACCCGGTCGTTGGCATTGATTCACAGGTCGCCCGCCACATTGCCAAGGAAGCTGGCTTTGACGAGGAAACGACCGAGGCTATCGCCCCTGTCCTCGAAACCCTGTGGACCGTCTACCGCGACGAGGATGCGACCCTGGTCGAGGTGAACCCGCTGGTTTCTAGCCCCGACGGCTCTGTGTGGGCGGTTGACGGCAAGGTGACCCTCGACGACAATGCGCGCTTCCGCCACCCCGGACACGCCGAGCTGGTGGACGTGGCCGCGCAGGATCCGCGCGAGGCCGCAGCGAAGGCGGCCGGACTCAACTACGTGCGCCTGGAAGGCCAGGTCGGCATCATCGGTAACGGCGCGGGCTTGGTCATGTCGACCCTCGACGTGGTTGCCATGGCCGGCGAGGAGTTTGGCGGCATGAAGCCCGCGAACTTCCTCGACATCGGCGGCGGTGCCTCGGCCGAGGTCATGGCCAAGGGCCTGGACATCATCCTCGGCGACGAGCAGGTTCGCTCGGTGTTCGTCAACGTCTTCGGCGGAATCACCGCCTGCGACCAGGTTGCCCGAGGCATCATCGGCGCGCTCGAGACGCTGGGCGACGCGGCCTCCAAGCCGCTCGTCGTGCGCCTCGACGGCAACAAGGTCGAGGAGGGCCGCGCGATCCTCGCGGAGGCCGCGCATCCGCTCGTCCACATGGAAGAAACGATGGACGGCGCGGCCCGGCGTGCGGCCGAGCTCGCAGCCCAGGCATCGTCGAAGTAACGACCCGAGAACCGCAGGAGAACACCATGACTATCTTCGTCAACTCTGACACCCGGGTCATCGTCCAGGGCATGACCGGCGCCGAGGGCCGCAAGCACACTCAGCGCATGCTGAGCGCCGGCACTGCGATCGTGGGCGGCACGAACCCGCGCAAGGCCGGCACGACCGTGACCTTCGACGTGCAGGGCTACGGCCCGGGTGCCGACAAGGTGACCGACGGCCAGGTTGAGGTCCCCGTCTTCGGAACGGTTGCCGAGGCCCGCGAGGTCACCGGCGCGAACGCCTCCGTTATCTTCGTGCCCCCGGCCTTCGCGAAGGGTGCCGCCCTCGAGGCCATCGAGGCGGGCATCGAGACGATCGTCCTCATCACCGAGGGTATCCCCGTCCAGGACTCCACGATCGTCGTCGAGCGCGCGCTCGCGGCAGGCGTGCGTCTGATCGGCCCGAACTGCCCTGGCATCATCTCGCCCGGCCAGGCGAACCTGGGCATCACGCCGGCGGACATCACGGGACCGGGCCGCCTCGGCCTCGTCTCCAAGTCGGGCACGCTGACCTACCAGCTCATGTACGAGCTGCGCGACTTCGGCTTCACGACGTGCCTGGGCATCGGCGGCGACCCGGTCGTGGGCACCACCCACATCGATGCGCTGGCTGCTTTCGAGGCGGACCCCGACACGGACCTCGTCATCATGATTGGCGAGATCGGCGGCGACGCCGAGGAGCGCGCGGCCGCGTGGATCCAGGAGAATATGACGAAGCCCGTCGTCGCGTACATCGCGGGCTTCACGGCCCCCGAGGGCAAGACCATGGGCCACGCGGGTGCGATCGTGTCCGGCTCGTCCGGCACGGCTGCCGCGAAGGCGGAGGCGCTCGAGGCCGTGGGTGTGCGCGTGGGTCGCACTCCCTCGCAGACGGCGCAGATCGCGCGCGAGATTCTCTCTCGCTAACGTCACAGAACAAATCGGCCCGGGGTCGGCGCGCAGCGTCGCGGCTCCGGGCCGATTCTGACACTATGGGCCTGTGAGCGAGCGCATCAGAGAAGTACCCAGCCCCCGGCGAACCACGACCACGTACGTGGCGGATCGAGCGACGATCCGTGTGGCCGTCCCGCAGGGCTGGGCGCGCGGTGTGCTCGCGGGAGTAGAGGCGGCCTTTGCGGGCTGGGGTCTGATCACGGTGTTCACGATGATCGCCTACCTGACGCTGCGCTCGAACTCGTGGATGAATGACACGACGCCGCGCGACGCGCTCGGCCTGGGTGGCGACCTGTGGGCCGCCGTCATTGGCGGCACGTCGGTCGTGGGTGACGTGCACTATCGCGCGATCCCGACGCTGATGGGCGCTCTACTGATCGTGCTGGTGCGGATTCTGCTGCGCACGACGGCGGGTTATCCGCGCAGCGCTGCGCTGTTTGCTGTGCCTGGCTTCCTGCTGACCTCGTGGCTCCTGGCGGGGGCGTCGGGTATTCATTCGCATTGGTGGACGGGCACGATCGGCGGCGTGTTGATCCCGTTGATCGGCTCGGTCTGGTTCGTTGCCTCGGGCTATTCGCGTGACCATGAGGCGCCGTCGATGCAGCACTGGATTTCGGGTGGCCTGAAGCTGGGCGGCCTGTCGGTGGCGGTGCTCGTGGCAGCGTCGTTCGTGGCCTCGGTCATCGCGATCGTTGCGGGGTGGAGCCGTATGGCTGGTATTCAGGAGCTCCTGGGTGCGTCGTCGGTCGCGGACACGTCGTTCATCGTCGGCGGGCAGACGCTGTTTGCGCCGACGGTCATGGCGTGGGCGGCCTCCTGGTGGTCGGGCGCGGGCTTCCTGACGGCGACGGATTCGCTGCATTCGCCGACGGTCGTGGGCCCCGGTCCGATTCCGCCGATCCCGCTCCTGGGTGCGGTCCCGGAGACGGCCCCCGGCATGTGGGTGATCCTCGCGCCGATCGCGCTGGGTATCGGCCTCGGCGTCGTCGCGGCGCGTTCGTTCCGTCGCGAGCACCTGCTGCACCAGACCGCTCAGGGCGTGCTGGCCTCGGTGATCACTGCGTCGGTGACGGCCCTGTGGATGTGGAGTGCGACGATGAGCCTGGGCTCGGTGCGCCTGGCGGTGATGGGCCCGCGCGTGGGCTGGGCGACGCTCGCCCTCGTGCTCGAGATCGCGCTGCCCGCGCTGATCATCGCCCTGGCGACTCATCCGACGACGCGCGCCCTCCTCGATGAGGGGGCTGGGCGCGTGCGCAACGAGGGGGAGGCCCTGCGTCGTCGCGCCGCCGAGCGAGCCTCCCGCGTGGGGGCCACTGCCTCGACGACGGACGAGGCCTGGGCTGAGGCTTCCGATCCCGCTGAGGTGGGCGACGCGGACGCAGGCGCCGACGAGGCCGGGGCTGAGGATCTCGAAGCGGCGGCCGACGCGGGAGAAGCGGGCGAGCAAACCGCGGGCGAGACGCCCGAGGAGGCCGGCGAAACCGCCGCCGACGAGGCCGCGGGCAGTGAAGCGGGCCAGGCCGAAGGTGACGCGGAAGACCCCGAGACGAAGACGACGCGGCGCGAGGGCCTGAACTAGACTGGTGGTTGCCGCGACTGGCGAGGGTGGATTACCACCGGGGAGCGGCCGCACTTCCCGCGAGGCGTCGCCCGCCTGGGCGCCTGGGTTTGGTCTCAACCTGGAGGAACTATGTCCGTCTCCCTGGACAACCTGGAACCCATCGACGTGCGCCCCATTAAGCGGGCCCTGATCTCTGTGTACGACAAGACGGGGCTGGAGGATCTCGCCCGCGCGCTTGGCGAGGCCGGCGTGGAGATCGTCTCCACCGGCTCCACGGCTGCCCGCATCGCGGCCGCTGGCGTGGCCGTCACCCCGGTCGACGACGTGACCGGTTTCCCCGAGGTGCTCGAGGGCCGCGTGAAGACACTGCACCCTTTCATTCACTCGGGCATCCTGGCCGATCAGCGTAAGGCCGCGCACCGCGAGCAGATTGCGCAGCTGGGCATCCAGGCATTCGACCTGGTCGTGTGCAACCTGTATCCGTTCCAGGACACGGTCGCGTCGGGCGCGTCCTTCGATGAGTGCGTCGAGCAGATCGACATCGGCGGCCCGTCCATGGTGCGCGCCGCCGCGAAGAATCATCCGTCGGTTGCCGTCGTGACCTCGCCTGAGCGCTACGCGGACGTGGTCGAGGCGGTGGCGGGGGAGGGCTTCACCCTCGAGCAGCGCCGCGTGCTGGCCGCCGAGGCCTTCGCTCACACGGCGACCTACGACCTAGCGATCGCCGGCTGGCTGGCGGACGAGCTGGATCTTGAGGACGTGCGCGAGACCCTCGACGAGGCCGCCGAGTCCCACCTGGACGCCTCTGACGCGGCGTTCCTGGAGTCGCTGGGCTACCAGGCCGAGGAAGACTACGTGGTGGAGGTGCCCGAGGAGGAGGGGCAGGCCTCGGGTATGCCCGTGTTCGTCGCCGATGCGTTCGAGCGCGTGGAGTCGCTGCGCTACGGCGAGAATCCGCACCAGGGCGCGGCCGTGTATCGCGAGATCGATGAGTCCTTCGAGGACGAGGACCCGGAGGGCGAGTCCTTGGCTCCGGGTATCGCGAACGCGCTCCAGCTGCACGGCAAGGCCATGAGCTACAACAACTACACGGATGGCGATGCCGCCCTGCGCGCCGCCTACGATCATGAGCGTCCCTGCGTCGCGATCATTAAGCACGCGAACCCCTGCGGTATCGCGGTGGCCGATGACGTGGCCGAGGCGCACCGCCTCGCGCACGCGTGTGACCCCGTGTCGGCGTTCGGCGGCGTGATCGCGGTGAATCGCCCGGTGAGCGTGGAGCTGGCTCGCCAGATCGTCCCGATCTTCACCGAGGTGGTCCTCGCTCCCGATTACGAGGAGGGCGCGCTCGAGGTGCTGAGCGCGAAGAAGAACCTGCGCGTCCTGCAGGTCGAGCCCCCGGCCCGCGGCTCGTACGAGTTCAAGCAGATCAGCGGTGGCCTGTTGGTCCAGGAGCGCGACGACATCGACGCGCCCGGCGACTCGCCGGAGAACTGGACGCTCGCGGCGGGCGCTCCCGCCGACGAGGCGACGCTGGCGGACCTGGAGTTCGCGTGGCGCACGGTGCGCGCGGTTCGTTCCAATGCGATCCTGCTGGTCAAGGACGGCGCCTCGGTGGGCGTGGGCATGGGCCAGGTGAACCGCGTGGACTCGTGCAAGCTGGCGGTCGAGCGTGCGAACACGCTGGGCTCGCGCCCGACGGGGGATGCGGCGGCGTCCAACGTCGACAGTGCGGGCGGTGCTCGCGCGTCCGAGGTCGTGGCCGAGGCGCCCGAGCAGCGTTCCATTGGTGCGGTCGCTGCGTCGGATGCGTTCTTCCCCTTCGCGGATGGCCTGCAGGTGCTCATCGACGCGGGTGTGAAGGCTGTTGTCCAGCCCGGTGGCTCCGTGCGCGACCAGGAATCGATTGACGCAGCGAACGCTGCGGGTATCACGATGTACCTGACGGGCACGCGCCACTTCGCGCACTGATTATTCCCGTTCATGGGCTCCAGGGGGCGAGCGCCGGTGTGGCGCTCGCCCCCTGAGATCTGCACCCGTGTGCTTGACAGGTGAGTGGTGGGCAGCATATCGTTCAATTGTTGAATGAAAGGCTGTTAGCCCTCTTGAAAGGTGCCTTATGACCACGCTGACCACTTCCCCCGTCGCCGCGCGCGACAACCGCGTCCTCGCCGACCGCCTCGGTGGCACGATCGCCCGCGAGATCGCCCTGGTGGCAGCCGGCACGATCGCCATGATCGTCCTCGCCCGTATCTCGATCCCGCTGCCCTTCACGCCCGTGCCCGTCTCGCTCGGTACGCTTGGTGCCCTCTCGGTCGGCACGACCCTGGGTGCCCGCCGAGGCGTCGCCTCCGTCGCGACGTACGCGATTCTCGGCGTCGCCGGCGCCCCGGTCTTCGCCGGCACGAACGTTGGCTGGGCCTTCGCCTCCTTCGGCTACATCCTCGGCTACCTCCTCGTCGCCGCGATCGCCGGCCTGGCAGCCCAGCGCGGCGCCGACCGTCGCATCGTGACCATGGCTCCGACCGCCGTCGTGTCCCTCTTCTCCGTGTACATCGCGGGCCTGGCGTGGATGATCCCCTTCGCGCACATGACCTTCGAGCAGGGCCTGATGAAGGGCTTCGTTCCCTTCATCATTGGTGACCTGGTCAAGGCCGCCGTGGCCACCGGCGCGTTCCCGGTGCTGCGCTCCATCTTCCGCTGAGCCGCGCGCTTCAGCGCAACGCGAGTCGGCCTCGTCCCTTCCCGGGGGCGGGGCCGTCGCCGTATCCGGTGTGTGCAGTGGTGACATGCGTAATGGAGCGCGACGGGGCAGGGCGCGCGCGGGTACCATTGGCAGGGTGAACGCTTCTGACATGCACCCCGTCCTCGTCGTCGACTTCGGCGCGCAGTATGCCCAGCTGATCGCGCGCCGCGTGCGTGAGGCCAACGTCTACTCCGAGATCGTCCCCCACACCATGAGCGTGGCGGACATGCTCGCCAAGGAGCCCGCCGCCATCATCCTGTCCGGCGGTCCGTCCTCCGTGTACGAGGAGGGTGCCCCCTCCGTCGATCCCGCGATCTTCGAGGCCGGCGTACCCGTCCTGGGCATCTGCTACGGATTCCAGACCATGGCCCACGCCCTTGGCGGCACCGTGGGTCGCACCGGCACTCGCGAGTACGGGCACACCGAGGCCACCGTGGCCGGTGACTCCTGCCTGTTTGCCGGCACCCCCGACGACCAGATCGTTTGGATGAGCCACGGCGACGCCGTCCAGGGTGCGCCCGAGGGCTTCACCGTCACGGCCTCCACCGCCGAGACCCCCGTCGCGGCCTTCGAGTCGCGTGAGCGTCGCCTTTACGGCCTGCAGTGGCATCCCGAGGTGGGTCACTCCCAGTTCGGCCAGGATGCCCTGAAGAACTTCCTCTACGAGGGCGCTGGCCTGAAGCCCACGTGGACCGCGGGCTCCATCGTGGACGAGCAGGTTGCCAAGATCCGCGAGCAGGTCGGCGACGCGCAGGTCATCTGTGCCCTGTCCGGCGGCGTGGACTCCTCCGTGGCCGCGGCCCTCGTGCACAAGGCCGTCGGCGACCAGCTCACCTGCTTCTTCATCGATCACGGCCTGCTGCGCGCGGGCGAGCGTGAGCAGGTGGAGAACGACTACGCGCGCGGCATGGGTATTCGCGTCATCACGTGCGACGAGTCCGAGCGCTTCCTGTCCGCCCTGGCCGGCGTCACCGAGCCCGAGGCGAAGCGTAAGATCATCGGCCGCGAGTTCATCCGCTCCTTCGAGGCTGCCCAGAAGCAGGTCATCGAAGAGATCGGTGCCGCCGGCGGCGAGGTCAAGTTCCTCGTCCAGGGCACCCTGTACCCCGACGTCGTCGAGTCTGGCGGCGGCGAGGGCGCGGCCAACATCAAGAGCCACCACAACGTGGGTGGCCTGCCCGAGGACATGACCTTCGAGCTGGTCGAGCCCCTGCGCACCCTCTTCAAGGACGAGGTGCGCGCGGTCGGCCGCGAGCTGGGCCTGCCCGACTACCTGGTGAACCGTCAGCCCTTCCCGGGCCCCGGCCTCGGCATTCGCATCATCGGCGAGGTCACGCGCGAGCGCCTGGACATCCTGCGCGCCGCGGACCTGATCGCCCGCGAGGAACTCACTGCCGCCGGCCTGGATCAGGAGATCTGGCAGTGCCCGGTCGTCCTGCTCGCCGACGTTCGTTCCGTGGGCGTCCAGGGTGACGGCCGCACCTACGGCCACCCGATCGTGCTGCGCCCCGTCTCCTCCGAGGATGCGATGACGGCCGACTGGACGCGCCTGCCCTACGACGTCCTGGCCCGCATCTCCACGCGCATCACCAACTCGGTGCCCGAGGTCAACCGCGTCGTCCTCGACGTGACCTCCAAGCCCCCGGCCACCATCGAGTGGGAGTGACGCTGCGCGCCCTGTAGCCGCGAACTTAAGCACCGGCCTCGTCCCTGATTCGTGGGACGAGGCCGGTGGTTCTTTATTGGGTGAGTGTGGTGAGTGCCTGGCTGACTCGGTGCGCATCGCGCGGAGATAGCCTGCCGATCCTGCCCGCAGTGCCAAGGTAGGTTGGTGGCAAGAGGGCTATGCGGTCTACCCGTACGAGGGACGGTTTCGTCAGTCCCGCTGCACACCAGTCCTCGAGGGGAGTGTCGAGCGGAAGAGAGAGCTTGTTCGTGGCGCTCGTGATCATTGCGGCCAGGAGCCCGTCCTGTGAACAGGCGAGAACGAGGACCGGGCGAAACTTATAGCCGTGGACGTCGAAGTTAAAGCGCGCGTGCCAGATCTCCCACGGTGCGGGCGCTCCCTCACTCGCCGTCATCCCAGTCTCCAGGGAGCCGTGCGACTCCATTTGTGTCCAGGTTGGGGTGATAGGCGTAGCGCTCGAGGCCATCGAACGCAGGTGCTTCGGGGCGCATATCGAAGGGGAGGCCGCCAACCTCAATCGACTTGGTGAGGAAAATGTTAATCGCGTCGGAGAGGCTGATTCCCCATCGGGCATAGACTGCCGAGGCCTCGGCCTTAATCTGCGCGGTTGTGCGGGTCTTGACCTCTGCGTTGCGGGTGATTGTTGGCATTATCGCTCCTTTCATACGTTCTCATTATATCCCCGGTTGGGTCTATTGCGGTCCCAGTGTGGGTAGAATCCGGGTGTGTCATGAGTGAGAGGCGTCGACTGCCCAAGGATGTCCCCCTGGTTCGTCAAGGACTGGGCAGATTCTAGGGATGGTTACAACATGTTTTATGCCCTGAGCGGCAGTTCGAGGTGCTGCTTGATCTGAGGCCAGATTCTGGCCATAATTATGGCTAACGTTGAAAGGGGTGGTATGTCGACACTGACTATGGGTCTCGCTGAGGCGAAGAACAACTTTTCGCGAGTGACAGCAGAGGTGAATAGGACGGGGAAGCCTGTCACGATCCTTAAGAACAACAGGCCGTGGGTGGTCATTCAACCGGCGCAGCAGTCTGACAGTGCTGTCGATGTCGCTGTTGACTTCATGGATGCCTACGCGGACGTGTTTGAAGAGCCCGAGAAGTGAACGCTTTCGCGTTTTCTCGGGACGATGTGTGTGCCATCCACTCGGCTGCCATTGCTCGCTTCGGTGGCTTGGACGGTGTGCGAGACGAGGGGCCGCTGGCCTCGGCGGTGATGGCGGGGTAAGCGTCCGGCGCGTTGGTCGGAGCGGCGCTGTCCAGTCGACGTAGGAGCAGGTAGAGCCTGATCGAGGAGACCAGGTCGGCGATGGGAATGGCATGCCCACGCATGTATTCCTTCGCCGTTTCAGGGGAGAGGAGATGCGTGTTGCGCGCGCGGATAATCGCTGCGAACCCGTAGCACGAGGAGACGATCATGAGTGTGAATGACAGGGCGGCGTAGGGGATGATGGGGGCTAATGTGAGCACTACCGACTCAGGGCTGAAGGCGAACTGTTGTCCCGTCATAACAGCAGCAACAAAGAGGTTCACCAGGAATATTGGCAGGAAGCACAGCTTGAGGGTGAGACCCCAAAAAGCGAGGTGGCGCGCGCGCTCTGTGCGCGCAAGCCTGAATGTGCTGGCTGCATTCGCGCCGCTGAGGGTGACCAGTAGAAAGAGCCACATCGGCTGCGGAATCATGCTGAAAGCGTGATAGTCGAACAGGGTGCCCGTGGGTTTGCCGGCGTAGACCACGACGATGAGCGCGATGGGCAAAGCGGCCCTGAGTATTTTGGACACGTGAAGACTCCGTCGTCGATTGTCGTTGATTGGAATCGAATATAGCAGTCCTTCTCCTGTGAATATCTTGGTTTCCGTTGGCGGGTGAATGCTCCTAGCGTCTCGTCTGCGCGTGAGCGCGGCGACAGCGATCGTTGGCTGGGTCAAGCCGATTGTGTAACGATGAAGAAAAGCTCGAAAACCTCAATGATGCCGATGTGCTGCCCGCCGCGCTCACGCGTGTGGTGAGAGGGCTACTTCTGGCCCTCCACGTCGGGCACGTATGCGAGGAACCCGGCCAGGACCTCGTCGTTGTGCTCGAAGAACGGCTTCCCCTTGTCGAGGGAATCGATCTGGGCCATGTCCTCGTCGGACAGTGCAAAGTCGAACAGGTCGATGTTCTGAGCGATGTGCGACGGCGTCTTCGAGCCCGGGATCGCGATGTGTCCCTGCTGGATATGCCAGCGCAGCAGTACCTGGGCGGGGGACTTGTCGTGTTTCTCGGCGAGGCCCTGGATGAGAGGTTCGGACATGATTGAGTCATTGCCGCGTCCGCCCAGCGGGTACCACGCTTGCAGTGCGATGTTGTGCTCCTTGAGGAGTTCCTTGAGCTCCGTCTGCGGGAAGTAGGGGTGGCACTCAACCTGGTTGATCGTGGGGATGACCTCGCACTCGTCGAGGATGTGCTGCGTCTGGGCAACGTCGAAGTTCGACAGGCCGATCGCGCGAATCTTGCCTTCCTTATGCGCCTTCTCGAGGATTCGGTATCCCGCGACCGTGTCGCCGGCGGGCTGGTGCAGGATCATCAGGTCGATGTAGTCCGTCCCCAAGCGCTCGAGGGTCTCGTCGACGGCGGTGGCGCGTTCGAAGAACGATGGCCAGAGCTTCGTCTCGAGGAAGATCTCCTCGCGCGCCTTCGAGGATGCGAGCATTCCGCGCCCGACGGCGCGCTCGTTCACGTAGACGTTCGCCGTGTCGATCAGCGTGTAGCCGTTGTCGAGGGCGTAGGTGACCGCCGACTGGGCGTCGTCCGGCTCCATCGGGAAAGTGCCGAGGCCGATCTGGGGTATGGTGACGCCGTTGTTCAAGGTGATGTGGTCCATGTGAACTCCTTTGTTGTTGTGAGCTGCGTGCGATCGCTCGGCAATGTGGCTGCTGAACCGCGCTGACGCTGCTGACTGTCAGTGTATTCCTATCCCCGGTCGGTTTGTGCGGGGGGCGGGCGCATCTGGATGCGTGATGTGCGGCTAGTTTGTGGTGGCGGTGGCGCGATTCCGTGGTTCTGTTGTTGATACGTCCGTGCTCAGGCCTATATTGAACACCGTTCATTATTGATTGTCGCAGGTAGCAAGACAGTAGGAATTCGTGCCCAAACAAGTGATCGACCCGGAGAAGCTGGTCAGCCAGGCCTATGCCATCGCCTCGCGCGACGGCATCTCCGCGCTCTCCGTGCGCAAGGTCGCCGCCGCGTGTGGGATTGCCGTCGGCTCGGTCTACGGCTACTTCCCGACCAAGGCGGACCTGACGGCTGCCGTCCTCACCCGCTTCTTTGACGAGAACCTCTCCGACGAGCTGTGCGCCGTGCGCCCCGGAGAGCGCTTCACCTCCTACCTGCGGCGATTCCGTGAGGCCCTGTGTACCGCCCGCGCCGACATGAGCGTCGACTGGTTCGCCGAGATGCGGCGCCTGCCCAGCGCCGAACACGAGGCCCTCGAGGCCGTGCGTGCCCCCATGCTCGCCCACATCGAGCGTGGGCTCATGTGCGTCCTCGACGCGGACGAGGCCGTGGATCGCTCCCGGCTCGTCGGCCCACTGGGTGGTGAGAGGCTGTGCCGATACGTGCTGCGAGCCGTCTTCGCCTCACTCATGGAGGGCGATGAATGCGAGACGCTGTTTGCCCTCCTCGACGCCTCCCTGTACGACGACCCCATAGAAGAAAAGGACATGGCGAAATGAGTCGATTCCGCATCAAGAAGCAGCCCCTGATCGCCGTCGCCGGCATCGTCTGGCTGCTCGCAGGCCTGAACGTCGCGATCCTCGGCGTGCGCGCGGCCATTGACATGCGCGGCGTTGCGGCGATTATCCTCCTTGCGCTCGCGGGCGGCGCGGTCGCCATCTTCTGCGTGTTCCACCCGATGTTTTCCAGGCTCGTCCAGAAGAATGCGCAGCGCATCGCCGGCCTGGAGGGGGATCGACACCACGTCGTGCGCTTCTTTGATCGCAAGAGCTACATGATGATGGCGTTCATGATGTCCCTCGGTATTGGCATGCGCGCGGCCGGCCTCTTTCCCGACTGGTTCATCGCCTTCTTCTACACGGGCCTCGGTCTCGCCCTGACCCTCGCGGGCGCCAGCTACATCGCGCGCGGCGTGCGCGGCCGTGCCTGGGCGTTCCACGGGACCAACTGAGTGTTTCATGTGTTCCCAGCCAATGCCTCGTCGATGGTGACGAGGCCGGGGTTCGTCATGTGGGTCTCTCGTGTTATCGCCGATCGATTACCGCCAGTGGCGGTATAAATCTGGCGGTAATGCTGGGGAGGCTGGCGCGGCCGCGCGATTACTGGTAGATGTGTCGGCGGTGGCCAACTGAAAATACCTCGATGATGAGGCGGTCGTCTTCGATGATGCATAGGGCGCGGTACCTGCCGATGCGGTAGCGCCACTCACCTGATCGGTTGGCGGTGAGGCCCTTGCCGTGGACTCGCGGATCGGAGCATCCCTGGAGGTTCTTGTCGATCCAGGACACAATCAGACGAGCCTCAAATCGGTCCATTTTCTTCAGTTGTTTGAGGGCTGTGTCGCTGTACTCGACGGAGTAGGACATTTAGAGGCCCAGCTCTGCGAGTACCTGTTCGTGGCTGTGGCGAACGCCGTTGTCCGCGGCGAGTGCTTCGCGCAGCGTGGCGAGGTCCTGCTGGTCCTCGATCTTCTCGAAGACGGCGTCTCGAATGAAGTCGGAGATTGTTTTTCCTTCAAATTCTGCGTACTTGCGCACGATCTCGGCGTCTGTCTCGTCGAGCCGCATGGTCATGGTGGGCATGGTGACCTCCTGGGTCTGAATACAACGTATTCTATTGCTCGGTGATGCCAATGTGCAATGGTTGCCTCTTCTGCCTGGGAAGAGGTGAGGCTGACTATGGGGCCACTGCTTGATTACCGCCGGTGGCGGTATAAATCTGGCGGTAATCAATCTGCAGGGGGTAATTAAGCTCCTTGCAGACTCGTTCGCGCGTGTCACTCGTGCACTGCTATTGCTACATTGAGCGTGAAATTGACGCTCATTCCTAGGAAGACAAGGAGCCCGACGATGAGGTACGCCGAGACGGTGGTGTTGAGGGGCGGGGTTGAACTCCTGGTGAGGAACGCCGTCGCCTCGGACGCCCGTGCGCTGCGCGAGACGACGCAACGTACGCATGCGCAGACCGACTACCTGCTGTCCTACCCGGACGAGCAGAGCATCGACGATGAACAAGAGGCCCGCTCCCTCGAGGAAACGGAACGCAGCAGCAATGAGGTTGAACTCGTTGCCGTGATCGACGGGCGCATCGTTGGAAGTGCAGGAGTCTCACCAGTGCGCAGTCGGCGCAAGGTTGCGCACCGGGCCCGTTGTGGGATCAGCATCCTCAAGGAGTACTGGGGGATGGGGATCGGCCGGGCGCTGATGGATGCGAGCGTCGACTGTTCGCGCGGGGCGGGCTACACCCAGCTTGAGCTCGAAGTGGTGGCGGACAACGAACGGGCGATGTCCCTGTACCGTCGCGCAGGATTTGAGGAGTATGGGCGCAATCCCCGAGGCTACCGGTCCGCGGCTGCGGGCTACCAAGAACTCGTATACATGAGGCTGGAACTGTAGCGCACCGCCGGGTAGCCGGTGGTTACGTGTCTAGCTTGAGGAGCCTAGCATCGGTGCGTGGGTGCGCCGTGACGAGCGTGGCGTACCCTTGACACGTGAAGGTTCTCGTCGTTCCCATGGTTGCCCGCTCGCGGATGGGTGGACCGTGGTCGCGCGCGAAGCGCGTCGCCCACGCCTTCCGGGATGGCGGCCACGAGGTCACGCTCGCGTGGGGAGACGACGGCAACTGTTCCAACCCGGGCGGCCAGGCGCTTGAGATTCCGGTGCCCTCGCCGCTCGGCCTGCCAGACGCCATCGCGCGCCACACCTTCCCCCTGGCCTCGCGCCTCGGCCTCATGGGCCGTAAGCCCGTGCACAGCTTCGAGGAAGTCCTCTGGCTGACCGGTGCCCTCGACGAGCGCTACACGCGCGCCACCGTCGAGACCCTCCGCGCCCACATGCGAGCCGCGCGCCCCGACGTCGTCTACTCGGAGTTCAACCTCGCCGCCATCATCGCCGCCCGCACCGAGGGCATCCCGTGCGTGGGCAGCGGCTCGCAGCCGACGACCGCCTCCTACGCTTCCAACCCGCGCAAATCCGCGGGAATCCGACGCCTGCTGCGCGAGATGGGAACGGGCGCCCCGGCCTCGTCCCTGACGATCCTCGAGGGGATGGCGCGCCGCTTCATCCCAAGCTGCCCGACCCTGGAACCGCGGGCGGGGGAGCGGGCCGTCTACTGCGGGTTTCTGGACGAGCCGCCCGCACTGACGGCGACGCGTCGCAATTGCGCGCTCGTCTACTTCGGCGCGGGCAGCGTCCCCGCGGGCGTGGCCGTGCGCGCCGGGCGAGAACTCGCCGAGGTGCTAAGCTGCGACGTCTACGTCGCGGGCGTGTTCGAGGCCGTCCACGCGGTGGGCGACCACAAGGTGGCCTGCGCGCCTCGCTTCGACTTCGCCGAGCTCCTGCCGCGCGCCCGCGCGTTCGTGCACCATGGCGGTCAAAACTCGGTGATGGACGCCCTGTCCTACGAAGTCCCGCAGATCATCGTCCCGGGTCGCGTCTTTGAGCGTCAATTCAACGCCGAGGCCGTGGAAAACGCGCGCTGCGGCCTGACCGTACGCGCTTCCCAGCCTGCGCTTATCGCACGCGCCGCCCGAACCCTCGTCGATGAGCCCGCCCTGACCTCGGGGATCTACGGGGTGCGTGCGGAGCTTTGCGCGCTCGGCGGCGGCGCGCGCATCGTGCGCGAGGTTGAAAAGCTGGTCAGCTAGGCCCAGCCGCGCAGGATCGCCTCGAGGCCTCGTTCGAACTGAGCGTTGAAGTCGTAGCGGCCGTCCAGGAGATCCTCGATGAGCGGGCGTAGTGCCTGCGCGTCCTCGGGATCGAGCGCGGCGCTCGCGGCCGACAGGTCGGCGGGCTGCTCGGGGGAGCCACCCACGGGCGGAACGACCTCGGCGGCGACGAAGGCCGTCGTGTAGATCGACACCGCATTGACCAGCCCCAGCATGTCCGCATTCGGCGTGAAACCGCGCCGGGCCAGCGTCACGAACACGCGCGCCAGGAGCGAGAGCTGCTCGGGCGTCGACATCGGGTGCGTGAGCAGCAGCATGACCGCGCCCGGGTGGGAGCGCAGCGTGGAGGCCAGGCAATGCGCGTAGGTGCGCATGTAGATCAACAGGGGCGAGGCTGGGGTGTCCTCGGTCGGCTCGCTCGCCGTGGGCGTGGGTGTCGATTCGGGGTCGAACGCCTCGGTATCTACTTTGTCGAGGAAGGACTCGAAAGTGAGGCGCCAGACCTGCTCGGCGATGCCCTCCAGGAGCGCCGCCTTGTCTGGGAAATGACGATAAAAAGCGGCCTGGGAGACGCCGAGGCGCTTTCCCAAGGACCGCAGAGACAAAGCGGAGAGCCCCTCTTCGTCAACCAAGTCGAGCGCGGTCGACAAGATGATCTCTCGCGATAGCGCGCGCTGCTTCGACTGAGGCATGGACTCTCCGCTTCGGTGGTCGTTACTCCCTGTGATAACGGAACTGTATCAGTGCCAGCCCAGCGATCATGGCGAAGAAACCCCACAGGACGCCGATCCGCGCCCCGACGTCTGACAGGCTTGCCCCGTCGAGGCTCACCTCGTGGATCGCGGTGATCGCCCAGTATGCGGGGGATAGGCGTGCGGCGTGCTGCGCCCAATCCGGGAAGGAAGACACTGTGGAGAACGATCCACCGATGCCGGCCGCCAGCATACCGATGATGTTCGACAGTGACAGGGCAGCATCGCGGCTGCGTGACCACAGCGCGAGCGCGACGCCGAGCGCCGACAGAACCGCCGAGAAACTGAGGAGAATCGCGGCCAGCGCGACGAGGGATCCGGTCGGCCGATACCCGAAGATGACAGAGCCGAGCGCGAGGACGACCGCGATCTGAACGCTCTGCATGAGGAAGGCGACCAGCGCCTTGCCCGTCAGGATAGATGCACGCGAGGTGGGGGAGGCCTCAAGGCGCTCCCACGTGCCCCACGAGCGCTCGTTGAAGAACGAACCGATGATGTTCTGCACGGCCAGGAACGAGAAGAGGATCGCAATCGACGGGACGGCCTGCTCAGCGCCGGTGACGCCTGCGTAGCCGTCGGCCAGAAGCATCGACTTGAACTCCGGCATCATGAAGGGAATCAAGACGAGGGGGATTACCGTCAGGATGAGCGTGGGCGCCGGGTCGGTGAGCTGAAGGCGGATGTTCAGGCGGGTCATGGCCCCTAGTTGCTTAAGCTGCGACATGGTCGCTCTCCTTGATGATCTGCAGATACGCGTTGTGCAGGTTCGCCTGCGTGATGCGCACGTCCGTCAGGCGCGCGCTCCTCAGGGTGGGCGAGGCCAGGGCTTCGCCGATCCGCGAGCCCGGGTCGGCCTCGTCCCCGATGAGGCGGAGACGCCTGTCGTCGGCGCTCCATCCGTCGATCGAGGGGACGGGGCGATCGAACTCGAGTGTGACCTCGGCGCGCCCGTGGCGAGAGACGATTTCTTCGAGCGTGCCGCTCGCGACGACGCGCCCCTCGTTCAGGATCGCGATGTCGGAGCCGAGTTCCTCGAATTCCGCCAGGTAATGCGAGGTGTAGACGACGGCCGCTCCGTCGTCGGCGAGCTGGCGGACCGCGCGCAGGATCTGGCTGCGCGCCTCCACGTCCGCGCCGACGGTCGGCTCGTCCATGAACACCAGGCGCGGGCGGTGCATGATCGCCATGCCCGCGTGAAGCCTGCGCTGCTGTCCGCCCGACAGGTGCGAGGCGCGCTGACCTCGTTTCTCGGCCAGGCCGAGCAGGTCCATTACCTCGCCCGCGCGCGAGGCTGCCTCGCGTCGGCGAAGGCCGTGCAGTTCGCCGAAGGCCGCCAGATTCTGGGCGACGTTCAGGTCGGGGTAGATGCCCAGCTCCTGGGGTGTGTATCCGATTGACCGTGCGGCCTCGGCGGATCCGGGGCGGTGGCCGCAGATGGATGCGGTCCCAGAATCGGCGCGGCGCAGGCCGCACAGGATCGTGATGAGCGTGGACTTGCCTGCTCCGTTTCGTCCGAGCAGGCCGAGGACCTGACCTGGGCTGACGCGCAGGTGGACCCCGCGCAGGACCTCGTGAGTGCCGTAGCTTTTGCGGATTCCCCGGGCGTCCAGGGATGGTGAATGTGGGTGTGACACGGTGATTCTCCCATCGGTTAACGCTGTTAACTTTGTGTCGCGAGTAAGGTTAACAGTGTTAACTTGCGGGCGCAAGGTGGCGCTGTGTGACCATGGGAAAACGCTGAAATGATGAGTTTTTCTGACAATCTGTCGCTGCGTGGGGGAGGGAAGCGGCCCTAGACTGTCTGCTCGAGGCCTGAAGGAGGACTGAAAGTGCCAGGTATGGATACCTACGACGCGATCATGCTGCTGTCCTACGGTGGCCCGAACGGCGAGGAAGACGTTCTGCCGTTCATGCGTAATGCGACGCGCGGTCGCGGCATCCCGGACGAGCGCCTGCTCCAGGTCGCCGCGCACTACAAGCGCTTCGGCGGAGTCTCGCCCATCAATGCCTGCAACCAGCGCCTCATCGCCGACTTGTCCGCGGAGCTTGCCAGGCGCGGGCATGACATCCCCGTCGGGTGGGGGAACCGCAACTGGCATCCCTTTGTTGCCGAAGGACTCGACGAGCTCGCCCAGGCGGGCGCCCGACGCATCCTCGTCCTGCCCACCTCCGCCTACGCCTCGTACTCGGGGTGTCGCCAGTACCGCGAAGACCTCGCCGAGGCCGCGCAGGCCCTGCGTGAAAAGTGGGGGACGATCGTACTGGGCGCTGAGGACAGCGGCGACAATCCCGATGTCGACATCGTCCTGGACAAGGTCCGCCCCTACTACTCGACCCCCGGCATGGCGAGCGCGCAGATCGCATCCATCCGGCGTTCGTGGGGGGCTCTGACGGCGCGCGGCGTCGATCCGGCCGGGATTCGCCTGATCTTCGTCACCCACTCCATCCCCGTGAGCATGGAGGCGGGGTCCTCGCCCTTCCCGTTCCGCGCTTCGAACGACGAGGCCGGGGCGGCCTCGGATGATCGCGGCGAGCGGCAGGGGAGTGAGGCCTCGTCGCCGGCGGGAACCCCCACAACCGAAATCAGCTACGTCGCCCAGCATCACGCCCTCATCGGGGCGATCATGCCCGAGCTGCGGCGCGTGCTGGGGCGCGCGGATCTGGGCTATGACCTCGTGTATTGCTCGCGATCGGGACCCCCGCAGGCCCGCTGGCTCGAACCCGATATCAACGATTTCCTCGAGGAGATCGCCGGCGACGCCGCGTCAGGCGCTGCGGCACCGAGCGGCGTCGTGGTCGTCCCCATCGGGTTCATCTGCGACCACATGGAGGTCGTCTACGACCTCGACACCGAGGCGAAGGAGACCGCCGCACACCTGGGGGTTCCATACGAGCGCGCCGATACCGTCTCCACCGACCCGGACTTCGTGTCCTCCCTGGTCGACGTCCTCGAAGAACGCGCGGCCCAGGCGCGAGGCGAGAATCCCGCGCGCGTCACCGTGACGGGCACCGGCCCCTTCCACACCGTCTGCCCGAGCGACTGCTGCCTCTCCCCGGCGCGCCCCGGCCACCCCACGCCTGCTGCCGGAGGTGCTCATCCCGGCACCGCCCCTCATTCTTCCGGCGCGCCCACCCGAGCCGCCGGTCAACCAGCCACAACCCAGGAGGACTCTATGTCTACCCCGCATCCCCACGCCGTCGTGCCGCCCGAGCAGAACCCGGAAAACCCGGGACATCCCGCAGGAGTGCCGGACCGCGTCGGTGAGCACGCCGCGCGCCACCAGGCCCGCCACGCGGGCACCGAGGCGACGCCCCACTCGCACGCCGCGCACGCCCGCGTTACCGACCCGCGCGACGCGACGGACGTCGACTTCGACGAGGTCAACAACAAGCAGC
>CAUTRF010000032.1:0-20876 GCA_963540795.1 uncultured Actinomyces sp. | reverse complement strand
TCGCGGGCGGGCAGGCCGCGCGGCGGCCGGAGATCTGTCGGGGCAACAAGCAGCAGCTCGCGGCGCGGACGGCTCGCGGGCGGGCAGGCCGCGCGGCGGCCGGAGATCTGTCGGGGCCACAAGCAACAAGCAACACGGCGGTACAACACGTCGCCTAGGCATAACAAAACCGCCCGGCCCCAATGGGGCCGGGCGGCAGTGGCGGTAGCGCTGGGATTTGAACCCAGGGTGGCTGTGACACCACACAGCATTTCGAGTGCTGCACCTTCGGCCGCTCGGACACGCTACCTTACCCGGATACTCTACTACACGCTCCCCCTGAGCGCGCAAATCGACCGGGCAGCCTGGGAGCAGGGCCACACAGCCACACGATCACACGGAGCGCACGCAGCACACGAAACAGGCGCAACCTCAGCATTTAGATTGATTGAAAACGAGATTAAGTGACCGCATACCATTCACGAGAGCGCATACATGCACTACTCTTGCAGGGTATCTATTCAACGCAGCGAAAGGATTTTTCGTGTCTGCGCCACACGCGACGAAGCAAACGTCGCTCAAAGAACTGACCCTCCGCGGCATCATCCTCGGCGGCATTATTACGCTGCTGTTCACGGCCGCGAACGTCTACCTGGGTCTGAAAGTCGGCCTGACGTTTGCGACGTCGATCCCGGCAGCCGTCATCTCGATGGCGGTTCTGCGCTTCTGGGGCGACCACACGGTCCAGGAGAACAACATCGTCCAGACCATCGCCTCGGCGGCCGGCACGCTGTCGGCGGTCATCTTCGTCCTCCCCGGCCTCGTGATTGTCGGCTGGTGGAGCGGCTTCCCCTACTGGGAGACCATGTTCGTGTGTGCGGTCGGCGGCGCGCTGGGCGTCATGTACTCGATCCCGCTGCGCCGCGCGCTCGTGACCGGCTCGGACCTGCCCTACCCGGAGGGTGTGGCAGGCGCTGAGATTCTGAAGGTCGGCGACGCTCAGGATGCGGGCGAGGACAACAAGCGTGGCCTCCTGGCGATCACCTGGGGTGCGCTGGCCTCGGCCGTGATGGCTCTCCTCGGCTACATGAAGGTCGCGGCCTCCGAGGTCGGAACGGCTTTCAAGATCGGCTCGACCGGCACGATGATCTCCACCTCCCTGTCCCTCGCTCTGATCGGCGTGGGCCACCTGGTCGGCATGACGGTCGGTATCGCGATGCTGATCGGCATGGTCACCTCCTACGGCGTTCTGCTGCCTCTGTACGCGAACGGCCAGCTGGACGGTGCCGAGGACCTGACTGACGCCCTGTCCACGGTCTTCAAGACGGACGTGCGTTTCATCGGCGCGGGCGTCATGGCGGTCGCCGCCATCTGGACGCTCATCAAGATCATGGGCCCGATCGCCCGCGGCATGTCCGAGTCACTGCGTGCCTCGCGTAGCGCCAACGAGGACGGCGCTCAGATCGACCGCACCGAGCAGGACATCCCCGGCAAGTGGGTCATCGTCTCCATCTTCGTGGCCATGATTCCGATCGCCGGCCTGCTGTGGTGGTTCATGCGCGGCACGCAGATCGAGCACAACACGGCCGTTCTGATCGCCATTTCGGTCCTGTTCATCCTGCTCGCCGGCCTGCTGGTCGCGGCGGTCTGCGGTTACATGGCCGGCCTGATCGGCTCGTCGAACTCGCCGGTGTCCGGCGTCGGTCTACTGGTCGTCGTCATCACGGCGGTCGTCATCCTGGCGGTACACGGCCGCGGCTCGACGACGGAGGAGAACACGGCGCTCATCGCCTACACGCTGTTCACCTCGGCCATCGTGTTCTGTATCGCGACGATCGCGAACGATAACCTGCAGGACCTGAAGACCGGCCAGCTGGTGGGCGCGACCCCGTGGAAGCAGCAGGTCGCCCTGATCATCGGCGTCGCCTTCGGCGCTCTGATCATTCCCCCGGTCCTGGAGCTCATGCAGAACTCCTTCGGATTCCAGGGTGCCCCCGGCGCCGGCCCGGACGCGCTGGCGGCCCCGCAGGCCTCGCTGATTTCCTCGCTCGCGAAGGGCGTGCTCGGCGGTGGCATCGACTGGAAGCTCCTGGGCATCGGCGCCGCGATCGGCGTTGTCGTCATCATCATTGACGAGGTCCTACGCCCCGCGTCGAAGGGCAAGCTCGCCCTGCCTCCGCTGGCCGTTGGCATGGGAATTTACCTGCCCGCCTCCCTGACGATCCTGATCCCGATCGGTGCGCTTGTGGGCTTCCTGTACAACAGGTGGGCTGACAAGCAGGCGGACGTGGAGCGCGCGAAGCGTTTCGGCACGCTGGCTGCGACCGGCCTGATCGTCGGCGAGTCCCTGTTCGGCGTCGTCTACGCGGGCATCGCGGGCGCGACGGGCTCGGAGTCGCCGCTGGCGCTGCCGTTCATCGGCGATGGCTTCACGCCGATCGCGAACGTGCTGGGCCTCGTGTTCTTCGCGGGCGCGACGTGGCTGCTGTACAGCTTCGCCCGTAAGATCACGCGCGACTCGGATCGCGAGTCCGCCGCGAAGTAAGCGCGCGACGCATACTCGAGGGGCATGTCCCCGCATCCCGCATCGGCCCCGGCCTCGTTCCTCCTCTCAGGGACGAGGCCGGGGTTCGTTATGCCCGCACGTCACCTCCCGGGTACTGGATTTATGTCCATCCGCATGACCACAAATCCCAGAATGTGGTCGCCATCCCACTTGTCGCCCGTAGATATTCCGCATGTCAAGGCGCATTTGCCTGCATTTCAGAAATGATTGCCTTTTCATGACTAAAAATTCAATGGTACTTTTATTACATGAAGCACATCCCGGAACCAGACGTTGCATGGCTGCGGGACCCGGGGGCGTCGGTGAACCGCCTGACGGTGCACTCGACGTGGAGGTCGCGCAGGCCGCTCCAAATGCTGTCCAGCACCTGGCAAGTCACGGGCGTGTCGGGCACTGCTGCAGAGCTGATTGAGCGTACGCCCGACCAACGCGACTTTGAGGCAACTTCCGTCCCCGGCATTCTTGAGCTTGACGGCCTGTGGGCACGCCGCGAAGAGGAGGCCCGCAGGGCGGCCGAAGCCCAGGGAACGCCCGCCGCGGATCGGGTGCGCGCCTCGATCCTGCGCCGCGAGTTCATCTGTGACGCTCCCCTGAAAGAGGCGGTTGAACGCGGCTGGATGATGACCTTAACCTTCGGGGGTTTTTCGGGGCCCCTGTATGCGTGGGTCGATGGCTCGTTCGTCGGTTTTTGTGCGGACGGCTTTATTCCTGCGGCTTTTGACGTCACTGACGCGCTGCAGCCGACGCACACGCATGCGATCACCGTCCTGCTGATGGATTCGCCGGTGTGCTGCCATGGATTGTTCCGCGAGGTGTCGCTGGAGGCGCGCCCGCCCGCGCACATTGTGGATCTCGTACCGGTGGTTTCCCACGATGGTCGCGCAGGTAGCCTGGATCTGCGGGTCGAAACCACGGGTGGAGTCGAGGTTCATGCTGCCTTAGTGAACGAGGACAAGCAGGAGGAACTGTGGTCCGTGTTCGGTTCGCCGGACGAGGTGTTCGAGGCGCGTGGGCTTGATGTGCTCCCGTGGAGTGCGGAGGAGCCGGCGCTGTACCGGCTGATTGTGACGCTGCGCGACGAGGAGGGGGTCAAGGATACGGTGTCCCTCGACATCGGTTTCCGAGACCTAGTAGCCACGCCGCAGGGTGTGCGCCTGGGCGGGCGCCCGCTAGTGCTGCGTGGCGTGACCCGCAACGAGTGTGACGGGCGTACTGGACTCGCAGTGGGCCTGCAGGACATGCTCGACGACATCGTGTGGTGCAAGCGCCACGGCGTGAACACGGTTGTGATTGAACAGGGACCCGCGCACGCGCGTTTCTACGATCTGGCCGACCTGTACGGCCTGTACATCATCGACCGCGCATCGACGCTGTACGAGCGGGGCCCCGCGCGCGACGAGGCGATCGAGGCCGCGATCCGCAGAGATCGGGCGCACCCGAGCGTCATCGCCTGGGCGGTAGGCAACGAGGAGGACGAAGTCCGCGCCGCCCTCGCGCTTGACCCGACGCGCCCCGAGTACACGGGCGACGACTTCCCAGACCTCACCGCGGTACGGGGAGAGGAGCTGCACTACGCGCCTGTCTCCGTTGCCCCCTCGTATTCAGGGGTGACGGTTCGCAACCACATGACGTTTACCTCGACGGCCGACCTGGAGTTCCTGTGCCGCGTCATCGAGGACGGTGCCGTCACGTGGGAGTACCCGGCGTTTCTGGACGTCGCACCCGGCGAGACGGGGTTCCTCCCGGTGGAGTGGCCGGCCTCGGGCATGCGCGAGGTGTCGGTGCGCCTGTCGTATGGGACGGGCTGGGCGCCGGCCGGGTTCGAGATCGGTCGCGGGGTCATGCCCGCGCCGTAGGGCTCCGGAAACGAGGCCAGGGACAGTGCGCACGAGGGGTGCGCACGCGAAGGGGGACGGAGCGATTGAGCACCGTCCCCCTCGCTGCTTCACAGCACAGATCAGCGGAAGGCTGCCCGCCTGCTCGGGATCGTCGGCATGCCGAGCATGACCGAGCCGGACCCGCCGCACGACGCGGGCTCTTCGACGTCGACGAGCTGCAAGACGTCGCCGTCGCGCGCCTGCGGATCCTGCAGCGCGGTGGCCAGCATGAGCTTGATGCGGTTGAGCTGGTTGACCTCGGAGGCGCCCGGGTCGTAGTCGACGGCCACGATGTTGGCCTCGGGGTAGCGGGTGCGCAGCGCGCGGAACATGCCCTTGCCGACGACGTGGTTGGGCAGGCACGCGAAGGGCTGGGCGCAGATGATGTTCGGGCAACCATGTTCGATCATGTCGACCATTTCGGCGGTCAGGTACCAGCCTTCGCCGGCCTGGTTGCCCAGGCGCGCGATGTCCTGCGAGCGAGAGATCATCTCTTCGATGGGCCGGTGCGGCTCGAACTTGCCGTTCGTGGCAGCGAAGGCGCGGTGCACGGGCTTCTCGTACTTCTTGAGCGCCCACAAAACGATCGGCATGATGTAGCGCTGCTTGCCATCGATACCCAGGTTCTCCTTGTCCCACGCGGCGGTGGCCACGGAGTTGTGGAAGAACTGCATGAGGCCGGGCAGTTCGGCCTCGCACCCCTCGGCCTCGATGACGTCGACGGCGTGGTTGTTGGCGTCGGGGTGGAACTTCACGAGGATCTCACCGACCAGGCCGACGCGCGGCTTGCGCGGAATATCGCGCAGGGGCAGGGCGTCGAAGGCGCGCACGCACTCACGGATGATCTTCCCGTAGGAGACGCGCCCACCCAGGGCCGCCACGCGTCCCGAGGTGATCCACTCCTGGACGTAGCCGTCCCACGTGCGGTACAGATCCATCGCGGAGCCGGGGGTGGCCTCGTAGGGGCGCACGCGCAGCAGCATCGACTGGATGGCGTCGCCGATGACGAAGGCCTGGATGGCCTTGTGGATGTGAGGGATTCCCAGGTGGAAGCCGGGGTTGTCCTCGATGCCTTGAACGGATAGGGCGATGACGGGAACCTGCGGGTATCCGGCGTCGCGCAGTCCCTTGCGCAGCAGGGCCGCGTAGTTGCTGGCGCGGCACATGCCGCCGGTCTGCGTGATGCCCACGGCCGTGCGGTCGGGGTCGGCGCGCCCGGAGATGAACTCGTCAAGGAGCTGGCCGATGACAACGATCGCCGGGTAGCACGAGTCGTTGTTGACGTACTTGAGGCCGACCTCCATGGAGGCGCGGCTCGTGTGCTCGAGCACACGCACCTTCAGGCCCGCGGTCGCGAACAGCGGGGTGAGGAAGCGGAAGTGGATCGGGGACATCTGGGGGGCGAGGATCTCGTAGCCGGCCTCGCGCATCTCCTCGGTAAAGACGGAGCGGGGCTGGATGTGCCCGGCCTCCTCCTCGCGGGCGGCGTCACCGGAGGGGTCGCGCAGGGTCGCCGTGTCGACGGAACCCGACACCAGGCCCACGGACGAGGCGGGGGCCAGTTCCGCCCCGTCCGATCCGTCCACGCCGTCCCCAGCCCCGGCCTCGTCGATCGCGGAGGCGAGGGATGCGCGCTCGGTGATCGCCGCGTCGAGGGAGCGCAGGCGGATCTTCGCGGCACCCAGGTTGGACACCTCGTCGATCTTGAGGACGGTATGCACGTCGCCGCGGCCTTCGAGGATCTCCTGGACCTGGTCGGCGGTGATCGCGTCGACGCCGCAGCCAAAGGAGTTGAGCTGGACCATCTCGAGGTCGGGCTCGTCGCCGACGCGCGCGGCGGCCTCGTAGAGGCGCGAGTGGTAGGACCACTGGTCGAGGACACGCAGGGGGCGCTCAAGGCGCGCGTCGATGATGGAATCCTCGGTGAGGACGGCCATGCCCAGGCCCACGATGACCTCGGGGATGCCGTGGTTGATCTCGGGGTCGAGGTGGTAGGGGCGGCCCGCCAGCACGATGCCACGCACGCCGTGGGCCCGCATCCACTCGATGGTTTCGACGCCCTTCGCGCGGATCTCGGCCTTGACGGCGGCGTCTTCCTCCCACGCCTTATCCAGGGCCGCCTTCATCTCCTCAACGGGGATGTCGTAGCCGTATTCCTTGAAGGTCTTGGACAGGTGGGCGGGCAGGTACTCGCGGTTGCCGAAGTTCACGAAGGGGCTGATGAACTTCGTGCCGGGTTCAAGGAGTCGCTCCATGTTGTTGCGGATGACCTCGGGGTAGGTCGCCACGATGGGGCAGTTGTAGGAGTTCTCGGACTCGGTGAGCTTCTGCTCGAAGTCGACGCAGGGGTAGAAGATCGTCGTGATGCCCTTGTCCAGCAGGGACTCAATGTGCCCGTGGACCAGCTTGGCCGGGTAGCACACGTTCTCCGAGGGGATGGACTCCATGCCGGTCTCGAAGAGGTCGTGGTTGGAGCGGCCCGAGATCATGACGCGGAAGCCCAGCGCAGTGAGCATCGTGAACCAGAACGGGTAGTTCTCGTACATGCCGAGCACGCGCGGGATGCCGATGTCGCCGCGGAAAGCCTTTTTCTCGGTGAGGCGGCGGTATCCGAAGATCCGCTTGTACTTCCAGTCGTAGAGGTTGGGCAGGTCGGACTTCTTGGGGACGCGCTCCAGGGATGCGCCACGCTCGCAGCGGTTGCCCGACACGTGGCGCTCGCCGTTGGAGAACGTCGAGATCGTCATCTGGCAGTGGTTCTGGCACAGGCGGCAGGTCTTGCGGGTCGTGTCCACGCTGAAGCCTTCCAGGGCCTCAATCGTGGCCAGGGACGAGGTCCCCTCACCCGTGTCGTGCATCCGCGCGGTCAGGGCAGCGCCGTACGCACCCATCAGGCCGGCGATGTCGGGTCGCACGACCTCGCGGCCGGTGAGCAGCTCGAAGGCGCGCAGCACCGAGTCGTTGAGGAAGGTGCCACCCTGCACGACGACGCGCTCACCCAGGTCCGAGGGCTCCTTGAGCTTGATGACCTTGTAGAGGGCGTTGCGCACGACGGAGTAGGACAGGCCGGCGCTGATGTCGCGCACATCCGCGCCTTCCTTCTGTGCCTGCTTGACGGAGGAGTTCATGAACACCGTGCAGCGGGTGCCCAGGTCCACGGGAGATTCCGACTCCATGGCCATGCGCGCGAAGGAGCGCACGTCGGTGCCCATCGTCTGCGCGAAGGTCTGCAGGAAGGAGCCGCAACCCGAGGAGCACGCCTCGTTGACGGAGATGGAGTCCACCGCGTGGTCGCGGATGCGCAGGTACTTCATGTCCTGGCCGCCAATGTCGATGACGGAGGTGACGCCGGGGCAGATGAATTCTGCGGCGCGGTAGTGGGCCATCGTCTCGATCTCGCCCTCGTCCATGGTGAGGGCGGCCTTGACCAGGCCCTCGCCGTAGCCGGTCGCGCACGAGCGGCCGATCTCGCAGCCCTGCGGTAGCGCGCCTCGCACGGCGCGCACGATGTCGACGGCCGCAGCCACGGGGTCGCCCTCGTTGGAGGCGTAGTGGGTGAAGACGATGCGGTCCTGGGAGTCGATGACGACCGCCTTGATCGTCGTCGAGCCAGCGTCGATGCCGAGCCAGCAGCGGCCCTCGGCCTCGTCGAGGCTGGCCTTGGGGATGACGTCGAGGCTGTGGCGGGCCATGAACTCCTCGCGGTCCTCGGGGGTGGCGAAGAGGGGGTCCATGCGCGGGGATTCGACCTGCACGGGCGCGGCGGCGAGGCGCTCCATGAGGGTGGTGAGCTTGTCGCCGCGGGAGTCGACGGAGGTGGCGCCCGCTTCTTCGGCCTGGCGCGCCTTCTTGGCGGCCTCCTTCTCGGCGAGGAGGGCCGCGCCGATCGCGACGTAGAGCTGGGCGTCGTCGGGGGTGACGAAGGCGTCGGCCTTGGGCAGGAGGGCCTTGTATGCCTCGCGTAGGGCAGGCAGGAAGTGCAGGGGGCCTCCGAGGAACATGACTGTTCCGCGGATCGGGCGCCCGCACGCCAGGCCGGCGATGGTCTGCGTGGCGACGGCGTTGAAGATGGAGGCGGCCAGGTCCTCGTGGGCGGCGCCCTGGTTGATGAGGGGCTGGATGTCGGACTTGGCGAAGACGCCGCAGCGCGAGGCGATCGGGTAGAGCTGGGTGTGGCGGGTCGCTAGCTCGCCGAGGCCGGAGGCGTCCGTGTGCAAGAGGGTGGCCATCTGGTCGATGAAGGCACCGGTGCCGCCCGCGCACGTACCGTTCATGCGCTGCTCGGGGGTGGGGTGCAGGTAGGTGAGCTTGGCGTCCTCGCCGCCCAGCTCGATGACGACGTCAACCTCGGGGTGGAGGCGCTGGGTGGCCTCGGTGCCCGCGATGACCTCCTGGACGAAGGGAATGCCCATGGCGCGCGCGGTCGTCAGGCCACCGGATCCGGTGATGGCCGCGTGGACGCGGGCACCGGGCAGGGCACGCTCAACGTCGGCGAGGAGGGCTCCCAGGGATGCGCGCACATCGGCGTTGTGCCGACGATAGTCGGAGAAAAGACGGCGATTCCCATCCAAAACGACGGCCTTGACCGTGGTGGATCCGACGTCGATGCCGAGCTGGTAGGGGCGCGTTGCCTCGTGGTGACCCTGTGTTGTCATGACGTACCTCCTGAGTCCTCACCACAACTTAGGGAACCCAAAGCACAGAGTCAAAGCTGTCCACCGACTGCTGGTACGCGCCGACTAAAACCGCAGAATAACCGAGAAAATAGGGTGCGTTGTGCGTTTTGGAGGGACAGATCCCGCTCAAGCAAAAACCGAGAATTACAACATATGAAGCGTTTCAAAATTAAACCCTTCGGCAAGAACCTCGCCCCGGCCTCGTCGCGAGAGCGCGCGTGAACCCGCTCAGTGGAGAGTTAACCCGGCAAGTGGCACTCTTAACCCCTCAATGCGCACGTTAACCCCTTAGGTGGAGCGTGGGCAGGGGCGCCCATGCTCCACTAGTAGGGCCCAGCTGCGCATTGAAGGGTTAACACAGCCACCCATAGGGCCCAGCTACCTCAGATCACGTGATGAAACAGCGCCTCACAAGGCACGACGCGAGTAGGTCACCCGATGAATATACCGATCAGGAGGCGGGCGCGACTCGAATCGCTCGGACCTGGGTGGCCTTCACGCTCACCCAAAGCGTGTCCCCCGCGCCGAGGCCCAGGTCGGACCATGCGGACGCCGTGACCCGGGCGGTCACCGAGACTCCCGCCGCGAGCGCGACGCGCACGCTCACGAGGGAGCCGTCGACGTCGATGCCCGCGACGACGCCGGGCAGGACGGAGCGCGGCGAGGCGTGGGATTCCTCGCGGGAGAGGGCCACGGCCTCGGGCGGGAAGGTGAGTGCGACGCGCGCCGACTCCTCCCCCGGGCCAACGCTGTCGGCAGCCCACAGCGCCCCGTCGCCGACGCGCACGCCGACCATGCCCGGGCGCGCCACAGGAGGCCCACTCACGATGTTGAGGCCGGCCAGGCGGGCCGCGAACACCGACGCGGGCGAGGCGAGCACGCGGGCGGGTTCGCCCTCCTCGACGATGCGCCCCTCCCCCATGACGATCATGTGGGAGGCGAGGGAGAGGACTTCGGCGATGTCGTGGGAGACCAGCAGAGTCGTGATGCCCGCACCGGCCAGGCGCTCACGCAGGACGGCGGAAACCTGGGCGGTGGCCTCGACGTCGAGGGCGGCCGTGGGTTCGTCGAGGATGAGGACCTCGGGGCGGAAGACGAGGGCGCGTGCGATCGCGACGCGGGCGGCCTGGCCGCCGGACAGGTCGGAGGCGCGCTTAAAAGCGAGGTCGGCGATCCCCACGGCGCGCAGCTGTTCGAGGGCGGCGTCCCGAGCCTGCGTGCGCCCCACCCCGCGCACGCGCAGGGGGAAGGCGACGTTGGACAGGACGGACATGTGGGTGAAGATGCGGGGCGCCTGGGAGACCATGGCGACACCGCGTCGGCGCGCGGGCACGAACGTGGCGGCATCATCGACGACTCGCTCGCCGATGCTGACGGTCCCGCTATCCACCCGCAGAGTCCCGGCGACCACCTGGGCGAGCGTCGACTTTCCGGCGCCGTTGTGGCCGACGATGGCGGTGACGAGGCCGGGGCGCAGTTCCGCGTCCACGTTCCATCCTCGCGCTTCCACGGTTCCGGCGACGCGCACGGCCACGCCCTCGGCCGCCTCGCCCGCGGGCGCGGAGGGGGCGGTGGAACGAGCGGAAGGAGCGGCGGGAGCGAAGGCACGCCCATGCCTCGTGAATCGAAGGAGCGAGGAGAGGCGCCCCCACGGGGTTTCCGTGAGCGCGACGACGACGGCCGCGACGCCGAGGAGGACCACGCCGAGCGCGAGGGCCAGATCCGCGTCGGACTCGCGGGCCAGGTAGATCTGGAGGGGCATCGTGCGGGTGACGCCCTGCATGGATCCGGCGAAGGTGAGGGTCGCGCCGAACTCACCGAGGCAGCGGGCCAGCGCGAGGGCGGTCCCGCGCCCGAGGCCGGGCAGGACCATGGGCAGCGTGATCTGCCAGAAGACGCGCGAGGGCGAGGCTCCCAGGGAGGAGGCCATCTCGTCGAGTCCCTGCTCGCGGGCACGCAGCGCGGACTCGAGGGTGACGATGAGGAAGGGCAGGGAGACGAAGACCTGCGCGATGACGACGGCGGTCGTCGTGAAGGCGATGTCGAGGCCGGCGCCGCCAAGGAGCGCCCCGAGGGTCGAGCGCCTGCCGAAGGCCGCGAGCAGTGCGATGCCGGCGACGACGGGCGGCAGCGACAGCGGCAGGGCGACGAGGATGCGGGCGGCGCGCACGCCCCTCCACGAGCGGGAGAGCACGAGGGCGGCGGGGACGCCGAGGAGGAGGTCCACGCCGAGCGCCATCAGACATGTGCGCAGCGACAGGCCCAGGGCCGAGGCCGCCTCCGGTGTCGCGAGCGTCGCTCCGAGGGTGGCCCAGTTGACGCGCCCCAACATGAAGGCCAGGGGCAGGACCAGGAAGCACAGGGCGAGCGCGCCGAGGCCCCCCGCCCAGACGGGCAGGGGGCTGACGGCGGGCGTCCTGCGTGACTTCACGCGTCGATGTTACTTCGCGGCGGGCGTGAAGCCGGCGTCTTCGAGGATCTTCTGACCGTCGGCGGACAGGACCAGGTCGATCCACTTCTGGCCCAGGTCCTTCTTGGTCGAGGCGCTCACGAGGGCGATCGGGTACTTGTTGACGGCCTCGTCGGCACCCTGGATGGCGACGGTGTCGACGGCGTCCCCTTCGGCGAGGGCGTCGGTCTTGTAGACGATGCCGGCGTCGGCCTGGCCGGAGGAGACCTTGCCGCGCACGTCGGTGACGGCCTGCTCCTCGGAGACGGGGTTCAGGGTCACGCCGAGCTTCTCCGTGAGAGTCTTGGTGAGCTTGCCGCAGGGTACCTCGGGTGCGCAGATCACGAGCTTGACGCCGTCGAGCGAGGAGTCGAGGCCGGTGACGCCCGCCGGGTTGCCGGGCGTCGTGATGAGGGTGAGGGTGTTGGTGACGAAGATGGTCTGTGCGTCAACCTGCGAGGCTTCGGCGGCCTTCTTCATGGTGGATTCGTTGGCGGTGGCCAGGACGTCGACGTCCGCACCCTCGCCGAGCTGGGTCACGAGGTCCTGGGAGCCCGCAAAGTTGAAGCGCACGTCCACGCCGGGGTTGGCCTCCTCGAAGATCTCTTCGAGCTCACCGAAAGTCTCGGTGAGCGAGGCGGCGGCGTAGACGTTGAGGACGGTGGTCTCGGCGGGCGTCGCCTCGGCCGAGGCCGCGGAGTCGGGGGTGGAGCCGCTGGTGCAGGCGGCGAGCGCCAGGGCGGCTGCGCCGATGGCGGGGAGGATGCGAAGGGAACGCACTCGTGTCTCCTTTTGAGAGGGAACGGAACGTATTAAATCTAACAACCCAAGATGCAGACGCGCAACGATTCGCTCGCGCTCATCCAAATCGTTACTTTTACTTGCGATATGAGGGAAACGCGCACACTCATTTAACTTGCCTAAACCCATCATAAAACGAGATATTCCGCCATGAGAGCATCGCAGCGACCTCCACTCGACGCGCACCGACGCCCACAGCCCGCCTTTCCCTCGGGCCGCGTACGCACAAAATCGCCTCGCGTCCACGCTCGGCTCCCAGACCCACCTCACCGCCAGGAAGGGACTAGGATCACATTCGTACGCATCACCCTCGGAGGACACCGTGCCCAAGCCTGTCGACTACGACCTCAGCCAGATCAGCGCCCACATCATCACCTATTCGGACCGCATCCAGCGCGGCACAAAGGAGGATCGGGCGACCCCCGCCTGTACGGCAGCGCTGGCCGAGGCGGGCCTCGGCCCCGTGACGGTCGCGGCGATCCCCGAGAGCGCCGACGTCCTCGAAGCGGAGATCCGCGAAGCGCTCGAGGCCGGCGCCCGCTTCATCCTGGTCCTGGGCGGCTCGGGTTTCGGCGTGGGCAACTACGCGCCCGAGGTCGTCCGTTCGATCGTCGAGGTCGAGATCCCAGGCATCGCCGAGCAGATCCGCGCCCACGGCCTCGCCAACACCCCACTGTCGGGCCTGTCCCGAGAGGTCGTCGGCGTGACCGCGCGCGATTCCTCGGGCGCGGTCATCATTTCCTCACCCGGCTCGCGAGGCGGCGCACTCGACACCCTCGAGGTGGTCACGCCCCTGCTCACCGCGATCTTCCACCAGCTCGACGAGCAGCGCTGACCCCACAAGCAGCGAGAAACGAGGCCTCGGCTCGTTAGTGTCCGGGGGCGGCGGCAAGGCCTGGCCGGGCTTCGAGATCGATCACTCCGAGCCGAAGGCTCGAGTGTGGCGATCTCGCGGGCGGGCCGCCGCCCCCGGACACCAGAAACAAACGAGGCCACGGCGCGACAGCGCCGAGACCACCGCCCCCGGACACCAGAAACGAACAAGGCCACGGCGCGACAGCGCCGAGACCGCCGACCCCGGACGCCAGAAACGAACGAGGCCGCGGCGCGCGTGCCACGGCCTCGTCGTCGTCAGGAGGTCAGCTCCGGCGGCGCAGGAAGTACACGCCTCCAGCGAGGAGCGCCAGCGCGCCACCGCCGATCGCCCACCACAGGGCCGACGGCGTCGACGAGGTGTCGGCGGACACTGCCTTCACCTTGCCACTAGCATCCTTGTACTCGATGAGCGCGCCGGTCGCGTCGAAGTGGTAGGAGACCCCGTCGATATCCAGCCACTGGTCGGCCACGGCCGACGCAGAGTTGTTGAAGTAGTAGCGGTTGCCCGAGGGACCGTCCCACCAGCCGGTCGTCGCGGCGGGGCGGCCCGCCTTGAACCACCAGGCGCGCGGGGTTTCAGTCTCGTACTCGTGCCCCCACTCGGAGTTCTCAACACCGTCGTAGGTGATGCCGTCGTCGCTGAACTCGCAGATCAGCGCCGGAACCTCGACCGAGTCCCAGATGTCGCCCATCGGGAACCATTTGGTCTCCCCGTTAATGACCAGGAAGGACAGGCTGTCCGGGCTATCCTCGGCATTGCCGGTCTGGACGATCGCGCCAGGGTGCAGCTTTTGCATGAAGGGAATGGAGTTGGAGGACTCGAGACCGTGGTGGCCGGCCTTGAGCATGTCAACCTCGCCGACCTCTTCGGCGATGCGATCCTCGAAGCCGTTGGGGGTCTCCCAGTCGGACTCGGTGCTCATGAGGTCGGCGGCCAGGAAGGCGCTGTGTCCGTTGGCGGTGACCTTCATGCCCCAGCCCATGAGGTTCGCGTCGGTCGTGCCCTGCGTCTTGTAGTACTCGTCGACGTCGAAGGGGATTACCTGCAGGTCCGCATCCCCGAGGGTGATGTGCGTGTTGTAGCCGTCCGTGCGCTGGATGAAGGTCGCGCCGTAGCTGTCGACCGCCCAGTTCGCGGCGGTGACCATCTGGTCGTACACGTACTGGTTGTCCCACAGGCCGTTCTCGTCGGTGATCCACGCGTCGGAGTACTCGGGGCTGAGGATGACCTTCGGGCGGTACTTGTAGATGATGTCGTCGGCGTTGGCGATATGGTCGGAGTGGGCGTGGGTCCCCAGGTAGAAGGCCACGTTTGTCTCGTTGACGCCCTGGTCGTCGAGGTACTTCAGGAGCCATTCGGTGCTGGTGTTTGTCGCCGCGGCCGTGCCGGAGCGCACGGGGTAACGCGGGTCGGAGCCGTCGGGCAGGTCCGAGTCCTCGCCGCCGTCGATGATGCCGTACCAGCCGCCGCTCTGGATGAGGATCGCGTCAGAAGAGCCCGAGGCGAGGACGAAGATCTTCGTCTGCTCGTTCGTGCCAGGCGCGAAGGTCAGGGTGGAGGCACTCACGGACGAGGCCTCGACGGACTTCGAGTTCGCCAGCGCGAGGGTCGTACCGGGCACCCAGGAGGAGCCTGACTGGGTTCCACTCTGAGCATCGTCGGCGCGGGCGGTCCCGACGAAGGCGAGGGACGAGGCCGCGGCAGTCGCGACAGTCATTGTTAGAGCCGCTGCTATGCGGATACGAGAGAACGTCATGGCGATCCTTTCACATGGGAATTTTGTCTTCACAGTACAAGCGGTACGCGCCGCCCGCCTGCGTTAATACGCGGCGGGCGGCGCTTTGTGAGGATGGTCGCCGGTTCCTCGATCAGGAGGCGTAGCCGACCCAGCGTCCCGACGGAGAGAAGGTCGACAATCGACCGTCGATCTCCTGCGT
Organism: uncultured Actinomyces sp.; assembly: GCA_963540795.1. GTDB lineage: Bacteria > Actinomycetota > Actinomycetes > Actinomycetales > Actinomycetaceae > Pauljensenia. Next base: position 5,714 of record CAUTRF010000032.1, on the reverse strand, counting down.
GCCGGTGACCATGGCACCTGTGCCGTTCATGTAGTACCAAGCCCCATGATCCAGGATCCAGCCCGTGGCCATAGCGCCGCTGTCGCTCAGGTAGTACCACGCGCCCCCACCGTTCAGCCAGCCGGTCATCATGGCACCCGAAGAGCTCGAGTAGTACCAGTTAGTCCCGTTCTGGAACCATCCGGTTGCCATCGCGCCGGTCGTTGCATCCAGGTAGTACCAGGAGCCGTTGTCGTAGAGCCATCCGGTCACCATTGCTCCACTGCCGGTCAGGTAGTACCACGTGCCGCCGCCGTTCATCCAGCCGGTGGCCATCGCACCCGACGAGTTCAGGTAGTACCAGGTACCACCAATCTGCTTCCATCCGGTGATCATCGCGCCGGTCGCGCCATTCAGGTAGTACCAGGAGCCCGCGTCGTAGAGCCAACCGGTGGCAGCGCGCCCGCCGCTCAAGTAATACCACGAGCTACCAATAAGACTCCAACCGTTACCTGCAGGATGCCCCGCAGAATCCAGGTAGTACCACGCTTTTCCGTCATGAATCCAACCGGTCGCCATCGCGCCGGTGGCGTCCATCCAGTACCACTGACCGCCGTCATACACCCAGGTGCTGGCCTCGGCGGAGGGCTTGCCCGCGAAGTAGTACCAGGATCCACTCGCCCCCTTCCACCAGCCGGTCGTGGCTGCGGGTCGGCCGCCCTTGAACCACCAGGCGCGCGGACTTTCTTGGCCGTACTCATGCCCCCAGGAGGCGGCCGAGAAGTCGGAGTAGGAGATGCCAGCAGATGAGAGAGTAGCGATTACCGAGGCGATGCCAGCACTTCCTACCTCGGACATCGGCGCCCAGAGTACGTCACCGTGAATGACCTTCTCGGTGAGATTATCGGGTGTGTAAGACTCCGAACCCGTCTGGATGATCGCGGTGGGATCCAGCGCCTCCATGAAGGGAGGAAAGTTCGAGCTGCGTAGGCCGTGGTGGCCAGCCTTGAGCATGTCGACCTTGCCGACAGCCTGAGCGACACGCGCCTCGAAGCCGTTGTGCTTGCTCCAGTCTGCCTCGGTGTCCATGAGGTCGGCCGCGAGGAAGGCGCTACGCCCGAAGGCGCTCACCTTCGCACCCCACCCCATGAGGTTCGCGTCGGTCGTGCCCCTAACCTTGTAGGTTTCATTGGGATCGAAGGGGATAAGCTGGACGTCCATGTCGCCCAGCTGGACGTGGGTGTTGTAGCCGTCGACCTTCTGCACGATCGCCGCGCCATACGCGCTCTGAGCCCATCGCGCGGCCGCCATCATGTTGTCGTAGACCCACTGGTTATCCCACAAACCATCGGGGTTAGTGATCCACTTATCGGAGTATTCGGGGCTGAAGATGACCTTCGGGCGGAACTGCCTGATGATCTCGTCCGCGTTGTCGATGTGGTCGGAGTGGGCGTGCGTGCCCAGGTAGAACGCGAGGTTCGAGGAGGTGACCCCATGCTTGGACATGTAACCGAGAACCCGGTCGGTATCCCCACCCAACCAGGAACCGTGCCGCGGCGCAGCGGGTAGCGCGGATCCTTGCCGTCGGGCGCACCCACGCCCTCCGCGCCGTCGATCATCGCGAAGACGCCTCGAGACTCGAGCAGGATGGCGTCCGCAGAACCCGTCGTCGAGAGAACATGAATGCGGGTGGGTCCATTCGTGCCGGGGAAGGTGTAGACCTGCGCGTCGACGCCGTCCGCGCTTTCTTCCTCGGACGAGGCCGTGGCCTCGTCGGCGGAATCCGTGGATTCTGCGGAGTCGGAGGCCTCGGAGGCATCGGCGACGTCCGAGGCCGCACGGTCCTGGGACGCGACCGGGGCGACGACGCCGGAGTCCGTATTTGTCTGGGCGAGGTCGGCAGACTCCATATCGCCATGCATGTCCTGACCGTCTGCAGGGGCGGCGGCAGTGGCGGGAGCGAGGGAGGCGACAAGAATTCCTGACAATACGGCCAGTCCGAGTCGCTGCCACAGTTGTCCGTGACGAAGATTCATGAGCGCACCTTGAGTGGGATAGGGCGTTGGACGCTTACCAGATAAACCTACACCCTCGGAGGCATTACTCACAAATCACTCACTGAGGAAGGCCTCCCACCAGGCCACATCCTCGGGAGTGTCGATGTCCCGGCAGACATCGGCACCGACGCTCACTCGCTCAACCTTGAGTGCTCGCAGCACCCGGCGCACGCCCACGCCGCGCACGGACACAAGGGACGCCACGGCCTCATCAAGGACGCGGCGCAGCGCACCTGCGCGATAGACGCCCATGAGGTACTGGTCGAAAGGCTCCGGATCACCGCCGCGCACGATACGCCCGTCACTGCCCACACCCAACGCGGTGTCGAGGAGGGCGGGCAGGAATGCGCCCACCCCGGGAGCGTCGACGGAAACGATGACGACGAGAACATCATCGCCGACGCTCAGCGCGCGCAGACCGGCATCGATACCGGCAAGGGGGCCGCCACTCGGCGGGTCCTCGAGGGTGCGCCGGACACCCTCCGGGACGCGCACGGCCGGCGGCACGACGGCCACGCAGCCCGCGCCGCACGTCTCCATGAGCACGCCACACACACGATCAATGAGGCGCACGCCTCCGAGCGTCAGGTCAGGTTTAGAGACGCCGCCGAGGCGCTCTCCCCCACCGCCGCCGACGACGATCGCGGCGACCTCAGCGCGGGCGACGGGACTCAGTCCCACGGCGCGAAGGTCAGCACGTCGGCGCGCTGCGTCGCCGCATCCATCATGAGGACGCGCCCAATCAGCGGCTCGCCAAAGCCCACCAGCAGCTTAATTGCCTCCGTGGCCATCGCGGTGCCCGCCTGGCCGACCACGGGACCCAGCACGCCCACCTTCGGCGAGGCCGGCGTCGTCCCGGGGGCGGGCTGGACCGGGTGCAGGCTCCGCAGCGTCAGCGACGGGACGGGGGCCGGTGCCACAGACCAGAACACGCTCACCTGGAAGGCCATCGACACGACCGTGCCCCACACCAGCGGGACGCCAAAATCCGCGCAGTAGTCCGCGACCAGGTACTTCGCATCGAAGTTATCCGTGCACTCGACGATCAGGTCCCACTCGCGGCCGTGCGCCTCCAGCCACTCGTGGGTCACATGCCCGTAGCGTTCAAAATGCACCGAGGAATTAAGTCCGCTCAGGTGACGCACCGCGGAGTCCGGCTTCGGATCCCCCACGTCGCCCTCGCCATGCAGGAGCTGACGCTGAAGGTTCGACACCTCGACCACGTCAGAATCGCAGATGCCGATCGTGCCGACGCCCGCCGCCGTCAGGTACAGGAGGACCGGGGAGCCGAGGCCGCCCGCGCCCACCACGAGCACGCGTGCGGCTGACAGACGCGCCTGTCCGGCCTCGCCGATCCCGGACACCAGCCAATTGCGACGGAAACGCTCCAGCGCGGGATCCCCGGCCTCGTACGGGACGGGCTGATTGATCAGCGGCAGCGCGACGGTGCGCCCCGAAACGGCCGCATCGCGGGAAAAAGGATCACCAATCGTCATCTCACAGACCCGACCAGTTGTGCGTGCCGTCAGTCAATTCCTGTTTCTTCCAGATCGGAAGCTTCGCCTTCACGTCCTCGACAATTCCCTCAACCGCGCGGAATGCCTGCGCACGATGCTCCGCAGCGACGGCGATAACCATCGCATCCTCTCCGATCTCCAGATGCCCCACGCGGTGCCACGCGACAATGCGATGCACACCCGGACGATCCTTGAATTCCATGACGATGTCCCGCAGAATCTGCTGCGACGAGGGGTGCGACGAATACTCGATCGCATCCACGCTCTCTCCGCCGTCATGGTTACGCACCACCCCAACAAAGGACGCCACAGCACCACACGTATCCCGACGCGCGCTATCAATCAGCGCGCCAGTATCCAGCGGCTCGTCGGTGATGCCGGTTGCAATCTCAGCTGACATGGGATCCTCCAGGGACGGGAGTGCCTTCCCCTTCATCTTACGCGGGAGCGGCCAGGATTATTTTACAACCCTGACCGCCCCGCACAAATGACTAAAAAATCTCACCCGCCGGCGAACGGAGGCAGCACGTCGATACGCGCGCCGGGCGCGAGCTCAGCGTCCAGACGAGCGGAGCGCTCGTTGACCAGGTAGCTCGACACAGCGAGGATTCGCGCCAGCTCAGGGCTCCCTGAGCTGAGCTGATCGACGAGTTCACCCAGAGTCGCGGGAGTCTCAGCGGAGGGCAGTTCGCGCATGTACCCACCGGCCGCCTCGGCCGCACCACCAAAGAAGTGAACGGTCGTCGACAGCGGCTTCGGGTTCGCCTCATCGAGCCGTCGAATATAGACGGTCAGGCGCAGAGGGTCGGCAGGATCTGTCTCCAGTGACCAGGTGGCAAATCCGGTCGCCGTCCGCTCGAACACGCGCTCAACGATGCCGCGACGCAGCTCGAGGGCCAGGTCGTCGGGGGTGCCCGGCTCGGTGAACGGGCAGGCCGTCAGCACGACGGCCATCGGATCCGTGTCGTGCGGGACAGACGCGAAGCCCATAGCGTTCATAAACAGGCGCACCTTGCCCAGATGCGACGAGACATTGAAAGTGTCGCGCACGGGGCGACGGCTCGGGTTGTGGCTATGATCAGGCACCGCCATCGTCTCGAGGGCGGCGTCCGCCCAGCGCGAGCCGATCTCACGCACCGAGGCCGCCGGGTCAGCCGCATCAACGCGCAGCCATGCCAGCAGCGACGAGGTGAGCTGGTGCAGCATCTGCGCCGCAAACGAGGGATCCGCCGGGGTCATCGTCGAATAACCCAGCGCGGGTCGGCCACGACCGGATGAGGGAAGCTGCTGCTTTTCCACGAGGCCAAGGGCGAACAGGCCCTCAAGGGTCTCGCGCACACTCGAGACGTGCAAGCCAGCTTCCTGAGCCAGTTCCGCCACGGTCACGGGCGTCGCATGGTGCGAAATGCGCTCCAAGAGCGCGTGCTGTGCAGGGGTCAACGCCGCCATCGCGGCGAGTGTTTCAGCCAGAGGCCGAGCACGGGAGGTATCACTCATGACGTATCCTCTCTCCCTCATAATCAGCGGAAATACCCTTCATAGGCATCTCCATACGGCATTAAAGCTGTTACGTTACTAACAAAGCGCACTTTATTCTACCCATCACAGACAGCCCCCCGCACGGCCAATACCAACAGTCGGTCGCATTACGCGGGGTCTATCAGTGCATTCAGACAGGTGAGAACGCGGGAACCCCCGATAAAGACGCGGGGGCGAGCATGCGCTCACCCCCGGCCCCACCGCTGACCGCGCCGCGACCTCGCCCGTGAGCGAGGGGCCGCGGCGGGCACGGCTATCGATCAGTCAGACATGCCGCCACGCGTCAGCTGATGCTCACGGCGCTCGTCGCGCGACCGGTAGACCACCGGGGGACGCGCCACGTAGCCGACCGGCGCGCTCACCGCGTGCACGAGGCGGGTGAACGGCCAGATGCAGAACAGCAGCAGGCCCGCGACGATGTGCAGCTTAAAGCTGAGGGGAACATCAACCATCAGGTGCGCCTGCGGGTGTAGATAGAAGATCGAGCGGAACCAGACGGAGATCGTCTCGCGGTAGTCGTAGCCGTCGTGACCGCCGAGCACCTGGTTGAGCAGAGTCGCAGCCCCACCCAGGAGCACCGGGATCGCCAGCATCACGTAGGTGACGATGTCCATGCGGGTCG
>CAUTRF010000031.1:0-21360 GCA_963540795.1 uncultured Actinomyces sp. | reverse complement strand
ATGCTCCCTAACTGGTGTAATGCTCCCTAACTGGTGTAATGCTCCCTAACTGGTGCAGTGCTTCTTCTGAGGCGGACTCCTCGGACTCTCGGCGTCGCTACTTGTGTGGTTTCTCGAAAAAGTCGCACGTAATTTCCCTGTCAACCTTTCAGGTTTTGAATGATGGTCGTTGCAATTCCAACGTTTGTGAGGATGGTCGAAAACTTATCGGATTAAATTATGTGCGACTTTGTGTAGGGCGATCCAGTGCCCGCGCCCCCGGCCTCGCGCGCCCCGTCCACCTGTGCCTGCATGCCCCGCTCTACCTCGGCTTCGCCCCCTGCCGCCCCGTGTGCCGGCCCCGGCCTCGTCCCTGCGCCCAGGGCGAAAGCGCGCGCACGGCGCGGGCGCTTTCCGTAGGCTGTAACCAGTCAACTGGGACGGGTGTACGCCGAGCTCGGCGAAGTGCCCGTCCTGTGAAATGAGGAGAGGCATGTTCGAACGCTTTACCGACCGCGCTCGCCGGGTCGTCGTGCTCGCGCAGGACGAGGCTCGCGGTCTCAAGCACAACTACATCGGCACGGAGCACCTGCTGCTCGGCCTGATCTCCGAGGGCGAGGGCGTTGCCGCCAAGGCCCTGGAGACGATGGGTATCAAGGGCGAGGCCGTCCGCGCCTCCGTCATCGAAATCATCGGCGAGGGTGAGAAGCCGGTCGAGGGCCACATCCCCTTCACCCCGCGCGCCAAGCGCGTCTTCGAGCTGAGCCTGCGCGAGGCCCTGCAGCTGGGCCACAACTACATCGGTACGGAGCACCTGCTGCTCGGCCTCCTCAAGGAGGGTGAGGGCGTGGCCGCCCAGGTCCTGACGAAGCAGGGCGCGGACCTGGCGCAGGTGCGTCAGACCGTCATTCAGATGCTGAGCGGCTACCAGCGCGGCGACGACGAGGGCCGCGAGTCCGTGGGCGCGGGCGTGGGTGGCTCGGGTGGTCCCGAGCGTTCCAACTCCGCGATCCTCGAGCAGTTCGGCCGCAACCTGACGCAGGCCGCGCGCGAGAACAAGCTGGACCCCGTCATCGGCCGCCGCGTCGAGATGGAGCGCGTCATGCAGGTCCTCTCGCGCCGCACAAAGAACAACCCGGTCCTGATCGGTGAGCCCGGCGTTGGTAAGACCGCGGTCGTCGAGGGCCTCGCCCAGGCGATCGTACACGGCGACGTGCCCGAAACCATCAAGGACAAGCAGATCTACAGCCTCGACATGGGGTCGCTGGTCGCCGGCTCGCGTTACCGCGGCGACTTCGAGGAGCGCCTGAAGAAGGTCCTCAAGGAGATCCGCACGCGCGGCGACATCATCCTGTTCATCGACGAGATCCACACCCTCGTGGGTGCGGGCGCCGCAGAGGGCTCGATCGACGCCGCGCAGATGCTCAAGCCCATGCTGGCCCGCGGCGAGCTCCAGACGATCGGCGCGACCACGAACGACGAGTACCGCAAGTACATCGAGAAGGACGCGGCCCTTGAGCGCCGCTTCCAGCCGGTGAAGGTTGAGGAGCCCAGCGTCGACGAGACGGTGGAGATCCTCAAGGGTCTGCGCGACCGCTACGAGGCGCACCACCGCGTGATCATCACGGACGCCGCGATCCAGGCTGCCGCCGAGCTGGCGGACCGCTACATCTCGGATCGGTTCCTCCCCGACAAGGCGATCGACCTGGTCGACGAGGCCGGCGCGCGCCTGCGCATCCGCCGCATGACCGCGCCGCCAGAGCTGCGCGAGCTGGATGAGAAGATCGCCGAGGTGCGCCGCAACAAGGAGGCGGCCATCGACGATCAGGACTTCGAGAAGGCCGCGTCGCTGCGCGACGAGGAGTCGAAGCTGTCCGAGGAGCGCAAGGCGAAGGAAGAGGCTTGGAAGGGCGGCGAGTCCGACGAGATCGCCGAGGTCGGGGATCAGGAGATCGCCGAGGTCCTGGCCATGTCGACCGGTATCCCGGTCGTGCGCCTCACCCAGACGGAGACCGCGAAGCTGCTCAAGATGGAAGACGAGCTGCACAAGCGCGTCATCGGCCAGGACGAGGCCGTCAAGGCTCTCGCCCAGTCGATCCGTCGCACGCGCTCGGGTCTGAAGGATCCGAACCGTCCCGGTGGCTCGTTCATCTTCGCCGGCCCGACCGGCGTGGGTAAGACCGAGCTCGCCAAGGCCCTCGCCGAGTTCCTCTTCGGCGACGAGGACGCTCTCATCCAGCTGGATATGTCCGAGTTTTCGGAGAAGCACACGGCCTCGCGCCTCTTCGGTGCCCCTCCCGGTTACGTCGGCTATGACGAGGGTGGCCAGCTCACGGAGAAGGTCCGCCGCAAGCCCTTCTCGGTCGTCCTCTTCGACGAGGTCGAGAAGGCTCACCCGGACATCTTCAACTCGCTGCTCCAGATCCTGGAAGAGGGTCGCCTGACGGACTCACAGGGCCGCAAGGTGGACTTCAAGAACACCGTCATCATCATGACGACGAACCTGGGTACACGCGACATCAACAAGGGTGTCCTCACGGGCTTCCAGACAGCGGACAACTCGACGCACGACTACGGACGTATGAAGGCGAAGGTCGCGGAGGAGCTCAAGCAGCACTTCCGTCCCGAGTTCCTCAACCGCGTCGACGACACGATCGTGTTCCCGCCGCTGACCAAGCCCGAGATTGCGCGCATCGTCGACCTGATGATCGCCAAGCTGGCCAAGCGTATGGAGGCTCAGGACATGCGCCTGCAGCTGACGGACGAGGCGCGCGAGCTGCTCGCGGACGTGGGCTTCGACCCGGTCCTGGGTGCGCGTCCGCTGCGTCGTGCGATCCAGCGCGAGATCGAGGATGCGCTGTCTGAGCGCATCCTGTTCGGAGAACTGCAACCCGGTCAGGTTGTCACCGTTGGCGTCACCGGAGAGGGTAAGGACCGCAAGTTTACCTTCAACGGAGAGTGATTTACTCGCCAATTGTCTTCGACTGACAAACCAGTCACTTTGAGAGGGTGGCCCGTCGCACAGCGATGGGCCACCCTCTAGTTGTCAAGTAATCACACATCTGATAGATTCTCATTAACTATTAGCATGCGGTGTAGTCGTGCCACACTATTTCTGGGGTATTGCTCATCGATCGAGAGAGGCCATATGTCCGCGAAAACGCGACACAATCGGATCAGTGTGAGGCGCCGTCTGCCGGCGTTCATCCTCGTGCTGCTCGTTGTTGCGCTCTGCATCGCGGGTGTCATCTACAAGGGCGCGGAGGTCACCCAGGTCAACGTCAACGACGGTGGCATCTGGGTGACCAACAAGTCCAAGCAGATGGTCGGCCACCTCGACTACGAGGCTCGCATCCTCGACGGCGCGCTGCGCACCGAGGCCACCAACTTCGACGTCGGCCAGGCGGGCGAGACTGTCACCGTCTCGGACCTCACCTCGTCGACGGTTGCGCCCGTCAACGTCACCCAGGTCTCCCTCGGCTCCCCGACTGCCCTGCCCGCGGGTTCCACCGTCATGCAGGGCGGCGACGTCCTTGGAGTCCTCGATGCGTCCGACGGCACCCTGTGGACGACCTCCGCCGTGAACCCCAGCCCCCTGAACCTTTCCGAGGCGGCGGCCCTCTCCTCGAACATGGGCACCAGCGCCTTCGTGACCGGCATGGATGGCTCCGTCTACACTCTGGCCGCCTCGGGCACGCTGACGACCGTCAAGCGCCAGGGCGCGGTCGATCAGGCGCAGACTTCGACGGTGGAGGGGATCCCCGAGGACGCGCGACTGAGCATGACCGTCGTCGGCGACCGGGTCGTCGCCCTCGACAGCGAGTCCAACACGCTCTTCCTGCCCGACAACAAGCGGATCGATCTGAGCGCTGCCGGCGTCGAGACCGGCGGTGTCCTCCAGCAGGCCGGCCCCAAGGCCGATTCCGTCCTGCTCGCCACGCCCACCTCCCTCGTGACGATCCCGCTGGCGGGCGGCACCCCGACGATCACCCCCTCCACCGAGGGCGGCGTCAGCGGCACCCCGGCCGCGCCCGTGCGCCACGAAGGCTGCGCGTACGGCGCGTGGACCGGCAGCGGCGCGTACATGCGCGCCTGCGACGATCCGTCGGCGAATAAGCAGATGGTCGTCGATACGCTTTCGACCGCACGTGAGATCGTCTTCCGCACGAACCGCAAGGCCATCGTCCTCAACGACGTCGCCGAGGGCAGCGTGTGGCTGCCCGACTCGAACATGGTCCTCATGGACAACTGGGATGAGGTCGAAAATGAGCTCGAGGAAAACGAGGACGAGCAGGACAGCCCCGAGCTGACGAACGAGGTCGCGGACCCGCAGCAGCGCGAGGAAAACACGCCGCCCGAGGCCGAGGATGACGAGTTCGGCATCCGCCCGGGACGCTCGACCATCCTTCCCGTGCTCGACAACGACTCTGACCTAGACGGCGACGTGCTGACTGCCGCGCCGGTCACGCAGCCCGAGTGGGGCGTCGTGACCGTTGCGCGCGGCGGGCGAGCCCTGCAGATCAGCGGAGTGTCGGCGTCTCAGGCCGGCTCGACGACGTTCACGTACGCGGCCTCCGACGGACAGGCATCGGCTGAGGCGAAGGTGCGCGTCACCATTCACCCCTTCGATCAGAACGAGGCACCCGCGCAGCTGCGCGTCCCGACCGTCAAGATCGGCGCGGGCGCCCAGATCCAGTACGAGGCCCTGAGCGACTGGCGCGATCCCGACGGCGACCCCATCTACCTGAAGAACGCCGAGGCCCCCGAGGGGCTGAAGGTCTCCTTCACCGAGGACGGCTCCGTCACCATCACCGAGGAGGGGGGCGCGGCCGGCCCGAAGTCGATCGTTCTCACGGTCGCCGACGACCAGGGCGGCGAGACCCGCGGCGAGCTGATCGTCGATGTTCAAGAGCCCGGAAACCTGCCGCCGTCTGCGAACGGCGACCTCTTCCAGGCGCACCCGGGCGAGACCGTCACCCTCGATCCTCTGAAGAACGACACCGACCCGAACGGCGACCAGCTGACCCTGGCGGCCGTGTCCGGCGCGCCCGCCGGTGCCACGATCCAGCCCGACCTGGATCACGGAACCATCGACTTTAGGGCGACCGAGCCGGGCTCCTACTCCTTTGCCTACACCGTGTCCGACGGCATCGCGACGACACTGGGCATTATTCGCGTCGAGGTCACAGCGCCCTCGAGCGAGCCCCCCGTCGCCGAAAACGACACGGCGGTCCTGCCGCAGGGCGGCTCCGTCCTCGTCGCGCCCCTGAACAACGACTACGATCCCTCCGGTGGCCTGCTGTCGATCGTCTCCGTGGACGCCTCGAACGCCCCGGACATCGAGGTGGCCCTCATCGACCGCCACCTGCTGCGTGTCACCGCGCCCGCGGGCCTCGAGCACACGGCGCAGTTCAGCTACACCGTGTCCAACGGCATCGGCGAGGCCACGGCGGACGTGATGGTCATTCCCGGAGCGGCGGACCGCTCGGACCTGCCGCCTATCCTCAAGCCCGACCGCGTGAAGGTGCGCGTCGGCGACGTGGGCACCGTGTCGGTCCTGGCGAACGATCGCTCGCCCGCCGGCCTGAACCTCCAGGTCGAGTCGACCCTCGAGTACGATTCCGGCTCCGCCCTGGGAACCCCATTCGTCACGGGCAACCAGGTGCGCCTTGAGGCTGGGCAGACCCCCGGCCTCATGGACGTGACCTACTCGGTCATCGACTCCGCGGGCAACCGCGCATCGAGCACCGTCACTTTCGAGGTGATGGGTGCCTCCGATCAGAACCAGGAGCCGCGCCCGCGCGACATCACAGCCTGGGCGGCCGCGGGACAGACCACCCGCATCGCGGTGCCCCTGGACGGCATCGACCCCGACGGCGACTCCGTGACCCTGGGCGGCCTCGGCTCGTCCCCGCAGCTGGGCAACGCGACTGTCGGCTCGACATGGATCGACTACACGCCGAACCAGAACGCCTCCGGCACCGACTCCTTCACCTACACGGTCCAGGACCGCCAGGGTGGGCGCGCCTCCGCCCGCGTGCGCGTCGCCATTTCGGCCGCGCCGACGCTCAACCAGAATCCGGTCGCCGTCCCCGACACGGTGCTGACCCGCCCGGACCGCATGGTGACCGTCAACGTCCTGTCGAATGACGTGGACCCCGACGGCGATCCGCTCGCGCTGGACGAGGACGGCCTCGAGACGGCCACCCCCGAGCTCGACCCGCAGGTCCTGTCCTCCTCGACCATCCAGGTGCACACGCCCTCGCAGCCCGGCACCTACCTGGTGTCCTACACGGTCAGTGACGGCCGCGGCGGCTCCGCCCGAGGCACCGTCACGGTCTACGTCCAGGACGACGCCCCGCTGAAGGCCCCCATCGCCCGCGATGACTTCGTGTCCTACGAGGAGCTGCCCGCCGACGGCTCGGCCGTGCGCGTGAAGGTCCTTGACAACGACGAGGACCCCGACGGCAGCATCAACGAGCTGACCGTCACGACGGCCGAATCCGGCGTGAGCGTGGAGAGCTCCGACCTGCTCATCCCGGTGACGGACAGCATGCGCCTGGTCGTCTACACGATCACGGACCGCGACGGCCTGACCAACTCCGCCGTTGTGACCGTGCCCGGCCGCGATACGACCGCGCCCTTCCTCAATACTGCGAACCTGCCCATCGAGATGGACGCGGGAACCTCGCGCACGATCAACCTGGCGGATTACGTGGCGACGCGCTCGGGCCGCAGCCCGCGCCTCGTGGACGACTCATCCCCGGTCGCCCAGACCGGACTGGATTCGGTCGTCGCCGACTCGTCGACGCAGCTGACGCTGACCGCGAACGCCTCCTTCGGCGGCAACTCCGCGTTCCTCATCCAGGTCGCGGACGGCGACGCCTCCGACTCGGGCACGCTCACTGCGTCCCTGTCACTGCCCGTGCGCATCAAGGCGACCCAGAACCAGCCGCCCACTTTCGCCCCGACCGCGATCCGCGTCGAGGCCGGCGGCGCCGCTGTCACGCAGGACCTCAGGCTCGGCGTGCGTGACCCCGAGGGCACGGACGTCTCGACCTTCACCTACGCGATGGGCTCTGCCCCCGACACGATCTCCGCGTCGCTGTCGGGCACCGTCCTGACGGTGTCTGCGCCCGAGACCACCCCCGCCGGCTCCGCTGGTTCCATCGCCGTGAGCGTCACGGACGAGCAGGGCAACACCGTCAACGGCTCCATCCCTGTCGAGGTCGTCGCCACCACGAAGCCGCGCATCCAGCTCCCGGCATACTCGCTGAAGACCTCGGTGAACAACCCCGTGAGCATCGACGTCGCCTCGCAGGCTACCAACCCCTTCCCGGACACGCCGATCACCCTCGAGGGTGCCGCCATCTCGCTGGGGGACGCGACCACGTCGACGTCCGGCACGGTCGTCACCATCACGCCGAATTCGGCGGGTACTATCTCCGTCGCCTACCGTGTCAACGACAAGCTCAAGGATCCCTCGCGCGTCGTCCAGGGCATCATCACGGTGACCGTGACGGGTCGGCCCGACGCGCCCACCGGCGTGGTCGCCCGGGCGAAAGGCCCGACGGGTGCCACCGTGTCCTTCAACGCTCCGGCATCCAACGGCGAGCGCATCACCGAATACCGCATCTATAGCGGTGGTCGCCAGGTCGCCAGCTGTACCGAGACCGTGTGCGAGGTGAACGGCCTGACGACCGGCAGCAGCTACACGTTCACCGTGACGGCAGTGAACGCTTCCGGCGAGTCTGAAGGCGCGACGTCGAACTCCGTGACGCTCTCCGGCGTCCCGGATCGCCCGGGCGGCCCGACCGTAACGGCCGGTGACGGTCAGCTCGCAGTGAGGTGGGATGCCCCCAACAACAACGGTTCGCGCATCACCTCGTACACCGCGTACGCAACCCTGTCAGGTTCTGGAGCGAGCAACAGCTGCACGACGAACGGCGAGCAGACGTGCACCATTAAGAACCTTGTCAACGATCGGACGTACACCGTCACGGTCGTCGCCACGAACGCGAACGGTAATTCTCAGGCGTCCCCGGGCGTGACGGGCACCCCGAAGGCCACAGTCCAGGCCCCGGACAAGCCCGTCATCTCGACGGCCGAGGCCAAGCAGGTCGGTACCTCCATGGTCCTCGACCTGTCCTGGATCCTGGGCAAGTCTGGTTCCAGCGGCTGGGGGACGACGACTATTCGAGTCGGCGATCAGAGTCTGACCGTCGCGGGTGGCTCGACGTATCGCCAGGTTTCCGTGACGCCGGGTACTACCGTGAATGTGAGCGTGACGGTCACTAATCTGCAGGGCGAGAGCGCGACGTCCGACACGCGTACGGTCACCATTCCCGAGTTGACGCCCGAGCGCGAGCCCAAGGGGGAAGTGCCGACCCCGGATGCGCCCGGCCTGCGCACCCCGCCGAACAATGATCTGGGTAAGATCCAGGTGTCGAACGCTCGCTTGCGGGAAGGGAACGGCTACAAGGCCGCCGACCTGGAGCTCTTCTACGCGGATAGCGCCGCTGGATGTACGGCACCCGGTAACCCCGTGCACTTCAATAACGGCGATCGCGCCGACTTTAACATCGGCCCGCTCACCCCGGGCGCCACGGTGACCTTCTACTTCTGCCAGCGTGGCAAGAAGGACGATGGATCGTACGCATGGAGTGGCACTGTGCCGGTGACGGGCGTCGTTGGCAATGGCCAACGCGACGGTGGCGGCGGTGACGAAGACGATTCGATCCCGCCCTTCGAAGTCCACGCGACCGCCGGAGCAGACTCGGCGAGCGCAAGCTGGACCATCCCCAGCGGCGTGACGATCACCGAGACCAAGGTGTGGATTGAAGGCATGGAAGCGTCGACCAGGCAGACCGTCAGCGGTCCGCTCACCCAGTGGTGGGCCTCGGACCTGCAGCCCGTCCACGAGTACACGATCGTCGTCCAGCTCACCGGTAGCGGCGGCCAGCACCGCGAGGTGAGGACCACCGTGAGGACCGGCGAACTGAACGCAAATATTGACGCGACCTTCGAAGGGAAGATGGCGTGTGGGAACGGACAGGAGTGCGGCTCTATGACCCTGCGCGCCGTCAACGCACAGAAGTTCCAATCCGGCCTCACCCTCGTGTGTAGCGTCAAGACCGGGCGCCCCGCCACGATCACCGAGTTCCGTTTCTCGAGGGATAACCCCCAAATTACGGGTATCCTGACCGAGGCCATATCGGCGGATGAGCTCCTCGCCAAGCCACCGGTCACCAGCTGTCGCGTCGAATAGACCACCCCGCCACACAACAAAGGTAGAAACATGACCCTTTCCATTGAGGATGCAACCAGGTTCGCCCAGGTCTTCAAGGGCCTCGTCGACGGCGTGTCCGTGGCGGTCCTGGACAAGCGCCAGGCCGTGCGACTCGCGCTCACGACGATGTTCGCCGGCGGCCACCTCCTGCTCGAGGACGCCCCCGGTACCGGTAAGACGGCCCTCGCGCGCGCCATCAGCGCCGTCATCGACGGCACGCACTCGCGCATCCAGTTCACCCCCGACCTGCTGCCCTCGGACATCACCGGCGTCAACATGTTTAACCAGAAGACGGGCGAGTGGGTCTTCCACGCCGGCCCCGTCTTCGCGGAGATCGTCCTGGCCGACGAAATCAACCGTGCGTCGCCCAAGACCCAGTCCGCCCTCCTGGAGGTCATGGAAGAGGCCCAGGTGACGGTCGACGGCGTGCGCCGCCCCGCCCCCCAGCCCTTCATGGTCATCGCGACCCAGAACCCCGTCGAGCAGGCCGGCACCTACCCGCTGCCCGAGGCCCAGCTGGACCGCTTCCTCATGAAGACCTCGATCGGCTACCCCTCGCGCTCCGCGATGATCGACGTCCTCGACGGCTCGGCCTCGCCCGACCGCTCGAAGAACCTCAAGCCCCTGCTGTCGGGCAAGGACATCGTCGCATGGGCGGCCCTGGCCTCGGCGAACCACACGGACCGCGCCGTCCTCGACTACGTGGCCGCGCTGGCGGAGGCGACCCGCGAGGACGAGTCCTCGCTGCTGGGCGTGTCCACCCGTGGCGCCATCGGCATGGTGCGCTGCGCCCGCGTGTGGGCGGCCGCGCAGGGACGTAACTTCGTCCTGCCCGACGACATCAAGGCCCTCGCGGTGCCCGTGTGGGCGCACCGCGTCATCGTCGACCCCGACGCCGCGTTCTCGGGCGCGACCGCCGAGGGCGTCATCCAGCGTGCTCTGACCTCGGTGCCCGCACCGGCCGTCGGCGCGTAAGGAAGCGCCGGATACAGCGATGGAAGGGATGCGAACGGACACCCCCGCGATGGTCTCGCCCAAACGGGCGCAGGCCGTTCGTTCGCATCCCCTCAAAGCTCTCGTCGGCGCGGTTACCCCGACCGGGTGGGCGGTGATCACCCTCGTCATCGTGGGCCTCGCGCTTGCGGTCGCCTTCCAGTGGGTCGAGGCCCTGGCGTGCGCTCTCGCGGGCGTCGTGGCCCTGCTGCTTGCAGCGATGCGCGTCGCGTGGCGTCCCCCGCACGTCGTGTCGATCCGCGTCCCCAATGAGCGCATCGTGGCCGGCCAGACCGCCGTCGGTGAGATTTCGGTGCGCAACGAGCGTGCCCGTTCCGTGCGCTCGGGCATCATCGAGCTGCCGATCGGCACGGGCACGGGCGAATTCGTCGTGCCCCCGCTGGGTGCTCACGAGACCTGGGACGAGATGTTCCTGATTTCCTCGCGTCACCGAGGCCTCATCAACGTCGGCCCCGCGCGCGCCGTGCGCTCCGACGCGCTTGGCCTGCTGCGCCGCGTGCGCATGTGGGACGAGCCCGTCCTCCTGCACGTGCACCCGCGCACCGTGCGCGTTCCCTTCGACGCGACCGGCTTCCAGCTGGACGTCGAGGGCGTGTCCACAGGCAAGCTCTCCAGCTCCGACGTCTCCTTCCACGCGCTGCGCGATTACGAACCGGGCGATGACCGTCGCGCCGTGCACTGGCAGTCGACGGCGCGCCTGGGCAAGCTCATCGTGCGCCAGTACGAGGAGACGCACCGCTCCCACCACGTCATCGTCTTGGATACGTCGCGCGACGCATGGGACCACGACACTTTCGAGACCGCGGTATCCGTTGCCGGCTCCCTGGGCCTGGCGAACCTGCGCGAATCGCGCCCCGTGTCGCTGACGACGACCGAGGGCTGGCTGCCGTCGGGCGTCGCCATGCGCATGCTGGATGCCCTTTCCGAGGTGGCGGCTCGTTCCTTCGGCGACCTGTCGCGTCGCGTGCGCGAGGCCGTCGCGCAGCGTCCCGGCGTCTCTGCCCTCACCCTCATCGTTGGACCGAACGTGACGGACACCGAGGCCGCTCACCTGGCGCGCCTGGCCCCGATCGACGTCCCGGTCTCCATCATTCGTATCGGTGCGGAGGGCGTGCGAGCCCGCCGCGACCTCGGCCGTGGTGTGCTCCTGGATTGCTCGACGCTGGACGACCTGCCGCGCATTATCGTCGCCGGAGGCCTCGCATGAGTAACAACGTCGACACGAAGCCCCGCGCTCAGCGTATTGATTCCCAGGACGAGGCCGCGGCCTCGTCCGTGGCGGCGACCGAGCAGCGTGCGTCCGCAGCCCAGGATCAGACGTCCGCCGGCGCGGGCGAGTCGCCGGCACCCAAGCCTAGGACCACCCGCAATCGTCTGCTGACGATTACGCAGCGCTTCGCGACGTTCCGCACGCGCCTGCCGATCTGGTCGCTGCTCGTCCTCGCCCTGCTGTTCGCCGGCCCGGTCGCGGCTTTCGAGCCCGTCTTTGGTGGGGGAGTGGGTGCGATCGCCGCGGGTGCTGGCGTGGCCTGCGGCCTGCTGATCGCCGCCGCCTCGACGCGTTGGCGCTGGGACGCGCTGACAACCGTCCTGAGCGTCGTCGTTACGTACTTCCTGCTGGGCAGCGCAGCCGCCCTGCGCGCCGAGGCCCTCTACGGTTTTCTGCCCACGGGCAAGACGCTGCAGGTCATGGTGCTGGGTTCCTTCCGTGCGTGGAAGGACCTGCTGACCCTGACGGCCCCCGTGTCGGTCTACTCCGGCCCGGCCCTCGTGCCGTGGATGTGTGGCCTGGTGTGCGCCGTCCTCGCGGGTCTGATCACCGCCCGCTCCGGACGCGCGGTCCTCGGGTCGATCCCGATCGTCCTCATGGGCGTCATTTCGATCTTCTTTGGCCTCTCGCGCCACGCGCTGCCCGTGTGGGCCGTGCTGGCCTGGTGGGCGCTCCTGGCCGCATGGTGGGCGCTGGCCGCTCAGTACCAGCGCATCACGCTGGGGCAGGACGTCCTCGTGGGTCGTTCCCCCTCGGGCGGCGGCGAGGCGACGGCTACGCGACAGTCGCGTTCGACCGTGTACGTCGGCACGCGCCTGCTGGGTGCCCTCGCCGTCCTCGCGGTGTCCGTCGGCGTCGCGCTGCCCGCCGCGGCATTCCTCGGCGCCGGCGGCACTCGCATCGTGGGCCGCGACCTCGTGGACCCGCCCCTCGACATTCAGGCCTACCCCTCGCCTCTGTCCTCCTTCCGCCACTACACGACGGACCTGAAGGACGAGACCCTCCTGACCGTGTCCGACCTGCCGGAGAACCAGCGCGTGCGCATCGCCGCGATGGACGTGTACGACGGCACGACCTTCGGTATGTCCACGAAGCGCGGAGACGGACACACGGGCTACATCCCCGTGGAGTCCACGATCCCGGGCCGCGCCGAGGGCGACTCCCTCGTGACCGTGGCGACGAATGGCCTGTCCGGCCCGTGGGTGCCGGTGCTCGGCAATGCATCGGAGATCGTGTTCACGGGTGCGGATGCGGCTGCCCAGAAGGACGGCCTCTACGTGGACACGTGGGCGAACACCGCGCTGACGACCGGCCCGGCGGGAACGATGACCTACAACGTGCGCACGTCCTTCGTCGAGCCCGTGAGCGACGAGGACCTGGCCTCCCTGTCGGTCGTGCCGCTGTCCACAACGGATAAGAACGTGCCCGAGGGGTTGGCGACGAAGGTCTCTGAGATCACCCAGAATGCCTCCACGGCGCTGTCCGCCGCGCGCGCGATCGAGCACTACCTGGCGAACAACGGCTACTACCTGAACGAGAACACGCAGTACTCGCGTCCGGGCGTGCGCACGGACCGTCTGGAGCGCATGCTGAGCAGTGACGATCAGCTCATCGGCGACGACCAGCAGTACTCGGCGCTCATGGCCCTGATGCTGCATCAGTTGGGTATCAACGCCCGCGTCGTCATGGGTGCCTACCCCGAGGGCGGCTCCCAGGGCGGCCCCGCGACTCTGCGCGGCTCGGATATCCGCGCGTGGGTTGAGGTCGAGTTCGAGGGTGGCGTCTGGGCCGTCTTCGATCCCACGCCCCCGCGCGACCACACGCCGCAGACCCAGGTCCCCAAGCCTCGGAGCGTGCCGCGCCCGCAGGTGCTCCAGCCCCCGGAGCCCCCGGAGGCTCCCGCGGAGCTGCCGCCGACGACGCGCGACCAGAACGCCGACCCGATGGAGCCCCCGGCGGAGCCCTTCCCGTGGGGTCTCGTCGCCGGCATCTCGGGTGGCATCCTGTTGATTCTTCTGCCGCCGCTGATGATCCTGCTGTTCAAGGCGGGTCGCCGCAGGCGTCGGCGCCGCGCCGCCGCCGTGGGCGCGCTGGTCGGCTCGTGGGACGAGGTCGTGGACCTGGCCGCGGACTCCGGCCTGCGCATCGACGTGGGGCATACGCGCCAGGAGACCGCCTGGTCCCTGGCCTCCCAGTGGGAGCTCGGCGAGGACCCGGGCGACCCCTTCACCCTGGTGACGGGCGAGGTGCGCCACGGCGACGACGGCTCGACGGA
Source organism: uncultured Actinomyces sp. (assembly GCA_963540795.1). Taxonomy (GTDB): domain Bacteria; phylum Actinomycetota; class Actinomycetes; order Actinomycetales; family Actinomycetaceae; genus Pauljensenia. The sequence goes on along the minus strand of CAUTRF010000031.1, from coordinate 7,533 downwards.
CTCGGTGGAGGTCGATGAGGCCGAGGCCGGCGCGGGCCGCTACATCATCGACGGCTGGAGCCGCTTCGGTGACGACGTGCCCGCCCCCGTGGTGATCGCGCGCTACGCGGATATCGCGAGCTTCGCCTCGAACGGCGCCTCGCGTGACCGTGCGCGCGACGCGTGGGCCCAGGTGAGCTCCCTGCGAACCCAGGTGAGCAAGAAGGCTGGCTTCCTGGCGCGCGTGCGCCGCGCGCTGTCCCTGCGCTCCCTGCGTATGCGCCGCAAGTTGCGACTGAGCGCGTCGATCACACGCACGATGGATGAGGAGAAGAAGGCGTGACGCCAGCGGTTGCGGGTATGAGGGGCCCCGATATTCCCGGTTTCCAGTGGGTGCGCCCGCTGGGCCAGGGTGGCTTCGCCGACGTCTTCCTGTACCGTCAGGAGCTGCCCAGCCGCGAGGTCGCCATCAAGGTCGTGCGTACGCAGGGCGATGAGCGAGGCACGAAGGAGCTGCACCGCGAGGCCGACGCTATGACGCTGTTGGCCGGCCACCCCGCGGTCGTCGAGTTGCACGGCGTGGGCACGACGGCCGACGGCCGCGCCTACCTGGTGATGGAATATTGCCCGGTCGCTGACCTGCTCACGCAGGTGCGTGCGCGCCCGATGTCCCTGGAGAAGGCCCTCGATACGATGATCAAGGTGTGCGGCGGCGTGGAGATGTTCCACCGCCAGGGTTACGTTCACCGCGATATCAAGCCGTCCAACATCATGCTGGACGCCTACGGCAAGCCGGTGCTCGCCGACTTCGGCGTGGCTTCGAAGGTGGGGCAGCTGGAGGTCGGCGCGTTCGACGGCTTCTCGGTGCTGTGGGCGCCTCCGGAGCAGCAGGACGTGAATTCCCCGGCCTCGCCCCTGCAGGACGTGTGGGCGCTGGCCGCGACGATGTGGACCTTCGTGACGGGGCGCAGCCCCTTCGAGGATCCGATCGGCGATAATTCTGCCGCGTCGATCGCGAACCGCGTGCAGCGTGGCCGCATGCGTGGGCTGGGCCGCGCGGACGCGCCGGCGGAACTTGAGCGCGTGCTGCGCGCGGCGATGGCGATCGACCCGCAGGAACGTACGCAGACCGCGATGGAGTTCGGTCAGGGGCTGCAGCGCGTCCAGAAGGAGCTGGGCCTGCCGCGCACGGAGATGGAGATCAAGGAGAAGCGCTCCAAGGCCTCCGCCCCCGTCTCGGGCGACCAGAAGACGCGCCTGCGTGGCGCTCCCGTCATCGACCCGGATAAGACGCGCCTGCGCTCCTCGGCCTCGTATTCCTTCGAGGGCGGGGCGGGTTCCGGCGGCGTCGAGGCAGTCGCGGATTCATGGAAGATCGAGCGTTCTGCGGACGTGGACGAGGACTCGATCGGTCGCGTGGTCGAGGATTCCTCGGGTGCCAAGCGGGGAATCTCGCCCGTGGTGGGCGTGCTCCTGGCGCTCGTGGCGGCGGTCATTGCGGCCGGCCTGGTCGTGGGCATGTTGCGCGGCGAAGGTTCGTTTACGCGCATTTCTCCCGCCACCGAGACGACGAGCGCGTCGCCCGCCCCCGGGGACGCCGTGGGGTCGGCTCCGCCGCAAGCCTCGGGCCTGACGGGGGAGTACGCCGACGGCGTGGTGACGTGGACGTGGACGGCGCCGACGGGCCCGGCCCCGGCGGATATCGTCTACACCTACGAGGCCACGGGCCCGGCAGGAACGTCGCGCGGCCGCGTGGAGACCACAACGGCGATGGTGGACGGCGCAAGCGGCGAGAATTGCATGGAGATCACGACGGTGTCCCGCTCGTCGGGGCGCATGTCCGAGCCGCTGCGCGCGTGTGTGGATGTGCCGTGATGCGGATGATGCAATCGGTTCAGTTTTATTCTCCGCGACGCATCGCTTCTCAACGAGGTGCTGGTCACGTCGCGTGTAGAATGGTCAGTATCGCGCGTGATCCCTCGCGCTCAACGCAGCTAAAGGATAAAGGCACATGTCTCTGAATGAACATGCGGAACGTCCCGCAGTTCGATGGGGCGCCTCGACCGACATCGGTCCGGTCCGCTCCGAAAACGAGGATTCATGGCTGGCGGTGCCTCCTGTTTTCGCTGTTGCAGATGGGATGGGCGGCCACCTGGGTGGTGCCCAGGCCTCGTCGAGTGCCGTCATTACCCTCCAGGAGTTTCTGAGCACCGATCGTCTGGGCAACCGCCCCGTCGACCTGGTGGACCTGTCCGTCGCGATCGACGCTGCGGCGACGGCCGTCGCCTCGCTGGCGCCGATCGATAATCCGACGAGCGCCCCGGGCACCACCCTGTCGGGCGTCATGGTGCTGCGCACCGCCGAGGGCCCGTACTGGCTCTCATTTAACGTGGGTGACTCCCGCGTGTATGTCGTGGGCGGCGGGGGCATCCGCCAGCTCACCCACGACCACTCCGCGCTGCAGGAGGCGCGCGACCTCGCGGCCACCTCCGGAGCGCCCCGTGTGATCCCTCCCGCAAACGTCGTGACAAAGGCACTCGGAGCCGGGCAGACCGGAAGTGTGAAAGCCGACTACACAATCATGCCGCTGGAAGAGGGCGATCGGGCGGTCATCTGTACAGACGGCGTGCACGGCGTCCTGCGCGATTCGCAGATTCATGCGGTTGTTGCGGCCGGCGACGGTCCTCAGGGGACTGCGGACACGCTCGTGCGCGCGTCGCTGGAATCGGGCACCCGGGACAATACGACCGCCGTTGTAGTTTACGCAGGAACCAAATCACGAGTAACATTGATATCGAATGTCATGAATCGGATGATTCAACCAGTACGTCCGGCGTCGATCGAGACCGCTCGCCGGGTTCCTCGTAGAGAAGGCAGTAACTGATGCTTCAGATTGGACGCTTCCTGTGCCGTGGGCAGGGCGCGATGCTCGTCATGGGCCCCCTCGGTGCGGCGCTGGTTCCGCTTGAGTTCGCTGACTCCGCGGCCGACGTGGTGTGGGGACGCGCCGACACTCAGGCGTGGTTGACTCACGTTCAGGCCGAAAAGGGCGACGCGCTCCTCCTGGACTGTGCGGGCGAGCAGCCTTACCTGACGGTGCTGGGTGGCATCCAGCTGCGCATGCGCGCCGCCGGCCAGATCACCGAGCAGGTGTGGACCGACCCGATCTGGGCGTGGCCCTTCAATCCCGGCGAATGGCAGACGTTCGAGGCCACCATCATCGACGGTGACGAGGTCACGTGGATGGTGCCCGCCGCCGACCGCGTCGAGGCGGGCGAGATCCGCATCGGCCGCGCGCTCGACGAGGTCGAGGCCCTCGCCTCGATGCCCGTCGATACCATGGGCTTCCTCATCAACCCCGATATCCCGGACCACGAGCGTCGCGCCCGTCGCGAGGCCCGCGAGGAGCTGCCGGAGCCGACCGTGCACACCACCTCCGTGGACCTGGCCGCCGTCGAAGCCCAGTTCCTCGCCGCGACCAGCAACGGCCCCGTGTCGCTGAGCTCCGCTTCCCGCACCCCCGACGATGCCCCCGAGGCCTCGGACGAGCAGGTCGAGGAAGAGTCCAACGAGGAGGCGCCCGCGAAGGACGCCGAGCTGCCTTCGGGCGAGCTCTACGTCGTCGCCGACGCCGAGGAACCGCCGGTCGACACCGCCGAGTCCGCCGAGCGCGCCGGTGGTTTCGGCGAGTCCGGCACCCCGGCCTCGTCCGAGGTTGTCGCTGAAGCTCCCGTCGCTGAGCCTCCCGCCGCCCCCGAGGCCATGAGCGCCGAGGGCCTGGCCGGCCTGGGTGCTGAGACCGACACCGAGGCGACGATCCTGCGGCTGGCACCCACGAACTCGGGTCCCGCTGCGCCCGTCGCTTTCCTGATCCACGGTGGCACCGTGCCCGTCGAGGTTTCCCGCGACGTCGTCATCGGACGTGACCCCGATGCTCGTGCGCTGACCGGCCGCCCCGTCGCGACCGTCCTGCGCGTGCCCAGCCCGGCCACCGAGATTTCCCGCTCGCACTGCGCCGTCATGATGACGACCCCCGGCTCCTGGGCCCTCATGGACCTGGGCAGCGCGAACGGTACCGTCCTGCGTCACGCGGACGGCTCGTTCCAGGACGTCACCCCCATGGTGACGATCGCCCTGAACGACGGTGACCTCATCGACGTGGGCGAGGGAACCACGATCGAGTTCCGCGTGCGCTGATCGATTCAAACGCTGCAGGTGGGGCGGGCCTTCGGGCTCGCCCCACCTGCTTGTGTGGTGGTTTCTCGTGAGCGAGCGGTACTGGGAAAGGCACCCCGGCCTCGTAAATGTAAGGACAATCATACTCGTGTGCGTCTTGAGGTGACCTAGGTCCCTTGATGCGTGTATCCTTACCTCTGGTAGCGGCCCACTGATGGGCCGGACATCGCAAACACGGAAGTTGAGGACCACGATGGTCAAGTACGTATACGACTTCTCCGAGGGCGACAAGTCCATGAAGGACCTGCTCGGAGGAAAGGGAGCCAACCTCGCCGAGATGACGAAGCTCGGCCTGCCCGTTCCCCCCGGCTTCACGATCACCACCGAGGCATGCCGCGCATACCTCAAGGACTCCACGGTTCCCGAGTCACTTGCCACCGAGGTCACCCGCGCCCTGCGCGGCGTCGAAGACAAGATGGGTCGCCACCTGGGCGATCCTGCCGACCCACTCCTCGTCTCCGTGCGAAGCGGCGCGAAGTTCTCCATGCCCGGCATGATGGAAACCGTCCTCAACATCGGCCTCAACGATAAGTCGGTCCTCGGCCTCGCGGCCGTTAGCGGTAACGAGCGCTTCGCGTGGGACTCCTACCGCCGCCTCATCCAGATGTTCGGCAAGACCGTCCTCGACATCGACGGCGACCTGTTCTCCGACGCCCTCGACGACCTCAAGGCCGAGCGCGGCGTCAAGGGCGACACCGAGCTGACCGCGGAAGACCTCAAGGGCCTCGTCGAGACGTTCAAGGGCATCGTCAAGGAACAGACCGGCCACGACTTCCCGCAGGACCCGCGCACCCAGATGGACATGGGCATCGAGGCCGTCTTCCGTTCCTGGAACACCGAGCGCGCCCGTATCTACCGCCGCCGTGAGCGCATCCCCCACGACCTGGGTACCGCCGTCAACATCTGCACCATGGTGTTCGGCAACATGGGCGAAAACTCCGGCACCGGCGTGTGCTTCACCCGTGACCCCTCCTCCGGCCACTCCGGCGTCTACGGCGACTACCTCGAGAACGCGCAGGGCGAGGACGTCGTCGCCGGTATCCGCAACACGCTGGCCCTGTCCGACCTCGAGCGCATCAACAAGCCCGTCTACGACGAGCTGCGCGCCATCATGCGCAAGCTGGAGACCCACTACCGCGACATGTGCGACATCGAGTTCACCGTCGAGCGCGGCAAGCTGTGGATGCTCCAGACCCGCGTCGGCAAGCGCACCGCCGCCGCCGCGTTCCGTATCGCCACCCAGCTCCTGGACGAAAAGCTCATCACCCGCGACGAGGCCCTGGGCCGCGTCACCGGCGACCAGCTCACCCAGCTGATGTTCCCGCAGTTCGACGCGAAGGCCGACAAGGAGCTCATCGCTCGCGGCATGGCCGCCTCCCCGGGTGCCGCCGTCGGCAAGATCGCCTTCAACAACGCCCAGGCCATCGAAGCCGCCAGCGAAGGCGTCAAGACCGTCCTCGTGCGCCGCGAGACCAACCCCGATGACCTGCCCGGCATGGTCGCCGCCGAGGGCGTCCTGACCGCCCGCGGTGGCAAGACCTCGCACGCCGCGGTCGTCGCCCGCGGTATGGGCAAGACCTGCGTGTGTGGTGCCGAGTCCCTCGTCATCGACGAAGCCGCCGGCACCGTCACCATCGGTGACCTCGTCCTGACCGCCGACGACACCATCGCCATCGACGGCCAGACCGGCGAAATCTTCCGCGGCGAGGTCCCCGTCACCGACTCGCCCGTCACCACCTACCTCGCCGAAGGCCTCGAGGCCGGCATCGCCGCCGCCGGCGAAGACGAGGGTACCCGAGAGCTCGTCGAGGCCGTCGACAAGCTCCTGTCCCACGCCGACAAGGTCCGCCGCCTGCGCGTGCGCGCCAACGCCGACACCCCCCTCGACTCCAAGCGCGCCATCGAATTCGGTGCCGAGGGCATCGGCCTGTGCCGCACCGAGCACATGTTCCTGGGTGAGCGCCGCCCGCTCGTTGAGCGCGCGATCCTCTCCGCTCCCGAATCCGCCGAGCGTCAGGCCGCTTTCGACGAGCTCGAGAAGCTGCAGAAGCAGGACTTCCTCGAGATGCTCGAGGTCATGGACGGCAAGTCGATGACCGTGCGCCTCATCGACCCGCCGCTCCACGAGTTCATGCCCGCCCTCATCGAGCTCGAGACCAAGGTCGCCGTCGGCAAGGCCACCGGCACCCTCGACCCCGCCGACGAGGCCATGCTCCTCGAGGTTCGCCGCATGCATGAGCAGAACCCCATGTTGGGCCTGCGCGGCGTGCGCCTGGGCATCTACCTGCCCGGCCTGTTTGCCCTGCAGATGCGCGCCCTGTGCGAGGCGGCCGCCGAACTCGTGGGCCGCGGCCTCGACCCGCGTCCCGAGATCATGGTTCCGCTCGTCGGCTCCGTGCGTGAGCTCCAGCTCGTGCGCGAAGAGGCCGAAGGCATCATCGCCTCCGTCGCCGCCTCCCGCGGCGTGGACCTGTCCGGTGTCTCCATCGGTGCCATGATCGAGCTGCCGCGCGCCGCCATGACGGCCGAGGACCTCGCCGAGGAAGCCGACTTCTTCTCCTTCGGCACCAACGACCTGACGCAGACCGTGTGGGGCTTCTCGCGCGACGACGTCGAGGGCGTGTTCTTCCCGCAGTACATCGAGGCCGGCATCTTCGGTGTCTCCCCCTTCGAGTCCATCGACGTCCACGGCGTGGGCACCCTGGTCTCCGAGGGCGTGCGCCGCGCCCGCTCCACCAAGCCGAACATCAAGCTCGGCGTGTGTGGCGAGCACGGTGGCGACCCGCAGTCGATCCACTTCTTCCACAACGTGGGCCTGGACTACGTGTCCTGCTCCCCGTTCCGCGTCCCCGTCGCCCGCCTCGAGGCTGGCCGCGCCGCGGTCGAGGACCACGTGGACATGACCGCCTGATCGGTGGCGCTGTTGTGAACGGCGCGTGAGTGTGACGAGGCCGTGGCCGGGAAACCGGCTGCGGCCTCGTGTCGTTGTGCCTGCGGCTGTGGTTGTGGCCCCGCTAGTGTTCCGGGCGCTGCGCGTGCTGTCCTGCGGGCTGGGCTGCGCCGTGGGCGGCGGCCTTCCTGCTTGTGCTGCTTGTGGCCCCACGGGTGTTCCGGGCGCCGTCGGGCCCGGCCGCCCGCGAGATCGCCACACGCGAGCTTCGCTCGGAGTGGTCGATCTCGAAGCCCGCCCGTGCCCTCCGGTCCCTCCACACCAGTGGGGCCGGGTCCCGCCACCCACGGGTGCCGCAGCCTGGCTCTCCGGCGCCCTCCACTCCGGCGGCGCTTGGTGTTCTGGCGGGTGGCTCGGCGCGTCGCCCT
>CAUTRF010000030.1:0-21960 GCA_963540795.1 uncultured Actinomyces sp. | reverse complement strand
GCCCGACCAGCCGCTGGTCCGCCGCTTCAAGGTCGCCAAGTAAGCAACCGGGCGCATAGCAGCGCTCTCTTTATCTCCCATCGATTATTAGGAGCCAACAATGACCGGAAATGCCAACGCTGGATACGACGGCGAACGTCAGGGACAAGCCGCCCCAAACGTCGCTGAGAGCTTTGACGCGGTGACGGGTTCGCGTAAGTACACCTCCGCTCTGAGATCAGCACAGAACTCCTCATTCTGGGGACACGAAGAAGGACCCGTGAGGATGCAGAATGGCGCAGCGGGCTTGTTTGATGCATTGTCTGCGCTTCTTGTGTTCGAGTCTGAGATGCTCAAGAACTTCGAAGCGAAGATGCATGTCGCCATGACACGTTTCACGGGCACCGAATACGAGAACGAATTGGCGCTCAAGAAACTTCAGGCTGACGAGCAGGCGGAAGCAATTCGATCTCAGAAACCCGGTCAGTTCAACGCGATGATTCGCAGGTTTGGTCTGACCCTTGCGGATCTTGGTTTTGATGCAGCACCCTCTTCTGCTCCGCCGGCCGCACCCTCGACAACACCTGGAGCTCCTTCGGGAGTCGCGACGAATACCGGACCCGTCACCCAAGACGCACAGCCTGAAGCCTAAGCGTGTAAAGAGTCGATCGAAAGGACCTTTCTCATGGTTGATTCACCTAATTATGAGCGCCTGAAGGTTTTTATGGAGTACGCGCGCGCCAACAGGGGACTGGCAGCGTGGGACAAGGACCATGAAGACGCTTTGAAATGCCTTGATGATGCTGTTGAACGTCTTCGCGCCTATCGAACAGGCCACGGCTTCACCGGTGCAACCGGTACCGCTATGGAGCGATGGGTTGATGCGTCAATCAACCGAATCGCGAAGTATAAAGAGGGCTACGAACGCGGCTATGAGACGTATCTTCGGGGACGTGATGTCATGGCAACTGCGCTCGCTGAAGCCGAGAAACTCTCACCCGACCTCCTCGACGCTGAGACTGCAGCCATGCGCGATGACCTGCTTGTTTCGGTTTCCGCTGACGAACCCGGAACGGGTATCCGCTTCATGGGCAAGCTTTACACGACGGGTGCTGCCTACGTCGCGGCAGTCGAAACACAGGCGAATGAGCAGCGTGAAACAGCAGCGAGACGCATCATTGATATGTTGACCGACCGTGGCTCAATGATCGCCTCAACATTGCAAGATCAAACCAAGAAAGACCCCGATGATCCGGGTACTGACTTGGATGAATACGAAAAGCAGGAGAAGGAAAAGAACCCGGGTGGCGGTGGCACCGGTGGTGGTGGCACCGGTGGTGGTGGCACCAGTGGCGGTGGCGCTGGGGATCGCGATTGGGGTTTCAGCAGGCATGATGACTTCGGTCGCGCTGCAGACCGGGATCCCTCATCTCCCAACTATCCCGGTGGTTTTGACCAGCCGTGGTGGAGCGAGGCCGATGCTGCCGCAGCCCGTAGCCGCATTGCGTCTTCGGGTGCCGTGGAGACGCGCGAGCTTCCCTACGGCGAGCTTGGCTCGCGTACCAACCCCATCACGGATCCACAGGAACTGATGAGCAGGGATCTGCTGCACACGCGCGTCAACGGAACCACCTACCGTAACGGCGTTGTCGGGGGCCACACCCCGGCGCCGCCCGCGGATGTGGATCACCCTTTGTGGCGCCTCAACGGTGGCGCTGCCTCGGAAGCGAGCGCCGCTGGCCGACTCGGCGGAGCCGGTGCGCTCGGTGCAGGTGTCCTCGGTGTGCGCGGCGCTGCCCAGATGCGCTCCGGCGGAGCCGCGGGAGGCTTGGCCGGCATGCGTGGCATCACCGGCACGACCAACGGCCTGGGCGCCGCGGGTGCTTCAGCCCTCAAGTCCGGTTCCTACTCAGGTTCCGGCTTCGGCTCCTACACTCCCCCCGGGGGTGCAAACGGCGGCGCTTCTGGCGCTGGAGGCGCTGGAGGCGCTGCGGGCAGGGGTTCCGGCGGTTTTATGGGAGCCGGAGCGGGTGCTGGAGCCGGTAAAGAAGACAAGAAGCGTCGCAGGCGCCAGTACATGGCCTTCAAGTTCGAGGACGACGAGGACGCGCTGCCTGCGGGCTACGTAAATCCCCTGTCTCAGACCTCCGGAACCGATAAAGACATCGCGCCGGCCAGGCGTACGGACGACGGATGGGACCCCCGCCAATGGTGAAGCTTTTCTCTAACGCCGCGCGCGCCCTGACCACCGCTGTTTCCGCTCTGGCTCTGGCCGTTGGTGCCCTGACGCTGGCGCCCACCGCGGCTCTTGCTGACGATGCGGTGCCTTCGCAGGATTATTTCTCCTACTATCCTCTGGATACCGTACGCGCCAAGGGGTACACCGGTAAGGGTGTCACGATTGCTGCCATTGGTGGTCCGGTTGATACGAGCGACCCTGCGCTCAAGGGGGCTAAGATCACCGACAAGAGCCGCTGCACGGTGGAGGCGAGCCCCGATGGGAAGCGTCATGGCACCGACATGGCGATTATCCTTGTCTCCCCCTACACCGGTGTGGCACCCGACGCGACCTTGTATACCTACCAGTCGTCGACGGCATCGACGACGTCGAACGGAACATGCAGCTCCGATGGTGGGCGGCTCAACACTTTCGCCAACCTCATCAACCAGGCCGTTGAGGATGGCGCTCAGATCATCTCCGTCTCGCAAAGTGTCTCAGAGGAGAGTCCTGAGCTGAAGTGGGCGATTGCCAACGCGATCAGCAAGGGCGTTATTATCGTTGCCTCTGCCGGAAATGGCGCTAGTGACGACAATGTGACGCACCTGAGCAGGTTCTCTGGGGTCGTTGGTGTGTCCGCGATTAACGCCGACGGTACGTTCGCGTCTTACTCCTCTTGGGGTGATGGTGTGGTCACAGCTGCTTTTGGCGGGCCCTTCAACTCTTTTGACCCTGCAACAAACCAGCCGCAAACGGTCAATGGGACATCTGTGTCTGCGCCGCTCGTGGCCGGCATGTTGGCTTTAGCGCGCCAGCGGTGGCCCGAGGCCACTACCAACCAGATCCTCCAGCTCCTGGTTCGCACGGGCCTGAACCCCAATCATAACTGGGATAAGTACACCGGCTATGGGGCGGCGGCTCTGGGGTCGTTGGTCAACACGGATCCGTCGCAGTACCCGGATGAGAATCCCATTATTCCAAAGCCGAATGGTTCTTCCCCCAGTCTCCAGGAGGTGCAGGACTACATGGACGGGATCGCAGGGGACACGTTGACAGAATCCTTCCCGTCGTCCTACGTCTATCGTGGAACGGACGAAGGAGTCATCTTGAACGACAACAAGACAATCACCGTCCACCTGGGAACGAGCCCGCGCTACCACCGGAAGTGACCATGACACTCGCGCGACCTAGCGCGCAGCCTGCGCCTCGTTCTCCCTTTCCTCGTGAGGAGAGAACGGGGCGCACCGCTTAACGCACCCCGTTATACGACGAGTGCCGCGCAGCGTCGGTGTGCGGCTTAACAATGTGGATGGACAGAAATCTAGCGTGTTGAGTTAATGGGCGTTTCCGGGAGCCCTTCCAGCGTGTTCCAACTCAGTTGCAGAGACCCCGACTTGTCCAGAGGTGCCCAGGGTAATCGAGATCATCCATTGATCGGTCAACAACACCAGCCCAAACCCACCTGGATTGCGTGGCCGCGACGGTACTTGTGAGAAGTGGCGCTGCACCCGATCCGTAGGCATTGCACCCCTTCTGATCGGGTGCAGTGCCCCGTAAAGGGTGCATCGCTTGCCGGAATGAAGCCGGTTGCTACGTCGCCTTCGTGCTTGGGCTACACACGTTGCGCGGATGAGACATGGTGACTGACGCTTCGATACGTGTGTGCGCGTTTTGCTAGAAATGCCCGCGGTGATGTCTCGCAGGAGGAGCTACCGTCGGGAGGGGTGGCACAGTGGCAGTGTTAACCCTTCAATGCGCAGCTAAACCCGATAGGTGGAGCGTGGGCGTGCCTGCCCATGCTCCACCTAAGGGGTTAACGTGCGCATTGAGGGGCCCAGATTGCCACCTAAGGGGTTAACGTGCGCATCGACGAGCGCCTCCGCGTGCGGTATGAACCGTCAGCGGTGAGGGGTTCGATGTCACCTTTCGATTCAGGCGACTACTTCGCGGTGCGCAGCCGCAGCGAGTTGAGGACCACGAACACGGACGAGCATGCCATCGCGGCGCTCGCCAGCATGGGGGAGAGCAGGCCCGCGATCGCCAGCGGCACCATCAACACATTGTAGAAGAACGCCCAGAACAGGTTCTCCTTGATGATGCGCAGCGTCCGGCGCGACACTCGGATCGCGGTCGCCGCAGAGGTGAGCGACGAGTTCATGAGCGTCATGTCAGCGACCTCGATCGCCACGTCCGTGCCCGAGCCCATCGCGATGCCCAGGCCCTTCGCGCTCGCCTGCGCGAGGGCAGCCGCGTCGTTCACGCCGTCGCCCACCATCGCGACCGTGCGGCCCTCGGCCTGCAGGTCGGCGACGGTGTCGCGCTTGCCGTCGGGCAGGACGCCCGCGATGACGCGCTCGATGCCCACCTGATCCGCGACGTGGCGGGCCGCCGCCTCGTTATCGCCCGTCAGCAGGATCGGCTCAATGCCGAGCTCGCGCAGCTGGGCGATCGCTTCCGCGGAGGACTCCTTGACCGTGTCGCGCACGACGAGCGCCGCGATCGCGCTGCCCTCGACGCGCTCGGGAATCACCAGGGACGAGGCCGGGGCCCCCTCGCGCTCGCCCGCGCCCGGGGTGGTGCCCGGCCGGGTGGGGGTACCGGTATCCCCACCCGCGCTGCCGCCAGCCGCGGGTGCACCGTCGGTGGACGCGGCGGTGGTGCGGGAGGTGACGGTGCCGGAATATCCGGCCGCGTTCACGACGGCCTCGAGCTCTTCGTCGCTGTGCGGGGCGGTGAGTGTGATGCGTGCGGATTCGGTGGCGAGGTTGACCTCGGCCTTCACGCCGTCGAGCTTGCCGAGCTTGCGCTCGACGCGGCGCACGCAGGAGGCGCAGGTCATGCCGCCCACGCTCATGGTGAGCGTCGCGAGGGGCAGCTCGGTGTCGGGGCCGGGCAGGACGACGTGCGTGTGGGCCTCGGGCATGGGGGTGACGGCCTCGGTGGTCGCCGCGTGGCCGAGCTGCGGAGCGAGGGCCGCGACGACGGCGGAGGCACCCGAGGCCTCGGCCTCGCGCACGGCATCGAGAAGGGAATCGGGAACGTCGATGCCCAGGGAAACCAGCCACGACGGGCGCCCGACCAGTACGCCGCCCTGGGCGGTGATGCCGACGACGCCGAGTCCGGGCTGGTTCGCGAACGCCGTCACCGGGACGAGAGAGATACCTCGGGAGGATGCGCCCGACGTGATAGCGCGGGCGACCGGGTGCTCGGAGAGGGCCTCGACGGAGGCGGCGAGGGACAGGGCCGAGGCCTCGTCCACTTCGGGGGAGCTCCCCGCGCCGGGCGCGACCGCGATCGTCTCGAGGGACATGACGCCCGTGGTCACCGTGCCCGTCTTGTCCAAGAGCATGGTGTCGATCGAGCGAGTCTGCTCGAGGATTTCCGCGTTCTTAATGAGGATGCCCAGCTGCGAGGCGCGCCCCGACCCCACCAGGATCGCGGTGGGCGTGGCCAGGCCGAGCGCGCACGGGCACGCCACCACCAGGACGGCGACGGCGGCCGTGAACGCGGCCTGCACGCTGCCGCCCGCGAGCAGCCAGCCCCCGAGGGTCAGCAGGGAAACGACGATGACGATCGGCACGAACACGCCAGAGATCTGGTCCGCGAGGCGCTGGACGGGGGCCTTGCCGGCCTGCGCCTCGGCGACCATGCGCCCGATCTGCGCGAGCGTCGTGTCCGAGCCGACGCGCGTGGCGCGCACCAGCAGGGAGCCCCACGTGTTGACGGTCGCGCCCGTCACCGCGTCGCCGGGGGCAGCGTCCACGGGCACGGACTCGCCCGTCAGGAGCGAGGTGTCCAAGGCGGAGGAACCCTCGACGATGATGCCGTCGGTCGCCACCTTCTCGCCCGGGCGCACCGCAAACAGGTCACCGACCTGCAGGGACGAGGCGGGCACGACGCTCTCGGAGCGCTCGCCGGTCGCGGGGTCGACGCTCACGAGCGTCGCCTCCTTCGCGCCCATGCTCAGCAGCGAGCGCAGCGCGTCGCCCGCGCGGTAGCGTGCGCGCGCCTCCAGGTAGCGGCCCGTCAGCAGGAAGACGACGATCATGCACGCGCCCTCGAAGTAGATCTCCGCGTGACCGGCGTGCGCCGCGCGCGGAATCAGGCTCATCTGCATGCGCATGCCGAGCATTCCGGCGCCGCCCCACAGCAGGGCCCACCAGCTCCACAGCGTGGAGGAGATGACCCCGAGGGAGACCAGCGTGTCCATCGTCGTCGAGCCGTGGCGACCGGCCGCGAACGCCGCCCGGTGGAAGGGCCACGCGCCCCACGTCACCACCGGGATCGAGGCCACCGCGACGACCCACTGCCACCCCGTGAACTGCCAGGCGGGCACCATCGACAGAATCATCGCGAGGATGCCGAGTGGCGCGGAGACGATGAGTCGAGCGCGCAGGTCGGCGGCGTGGGCGCGCGTGCCCTCGCCCACCTGGGGAGCGGGGGCCGAGGCCGGGGTGGCCTCAGGAGAAGAAGGGGTGGCCGCGGAAGTGGTCGTCACGGAGTTAGTGGACATGGGTACCCTCCGGGGGTATGTAAAGAGCGAAAGGAAACGAGGCCGGGGAAGGTGCCCCGGCCTCGTCGTTGAGGCGTGGAAAACCTCAGAAGTCGCGCGCGATGCCGACCAGCTTAAAGCCGGCCTCGGAGACCGCGTCGCCCAGCGCCGCGTCGTCCAGGGGCGTGTCGGTCAGGACCGTCACCTTGGAGGTGCCGCCCGAGTTGAGGATGACGTCGACGTTCTTGACGCCGGGGATCTCGCGCAGCTCCTCGCTGACGCTCATGACGCAGTGACCGCAGGTCATGCCGTCGACGGACAGTTCGATCGTGCGATCGATCTCGGTGGTCATGGTTTCTCCTTGGGGTTAGGACTTAATGAGGCGCGCGATGGCCGCGGCCGCCTCGTCGACTTTGGCCTGCGCGGCCTCGTCGGATTCGCGCGCCGCCGTGACGACGCAGTGGTTCATGTGGTCTTTGAGCAGGTTGACTGCGACCGAATCGAGCGCGGACTGGACGGCGGAGACCTGCGTGAGGATGTCGATGCAGTACTCGCCCTGCGAGATCATGCGCTGCAGGCCGCGCACCTGTCCCTCGATGCGGCGCAGGCGCGCGAGATGATTCTCGGTGTTGCCGTGGTAGCCGTGTTCGTCGCTCATGTCTGAAAGGGTACCCCTAGGGGGTATAGGTGTCAAGGGAGGCGGACAGTCGAGCGCTGTGGGGGTGGCGACACGCATCCCCCAATGCGGCGCGCCCGGGCGCGGCCCGCCTTAGGGTGGAGGCAGCACACAGGTGAGGAGGGGACATGAAGCGACGCCCGCGTCAGCGCTACCGCGCGATCCGCCGCGTCCCCCAGGCCTACCCTGGCCTCTACATGCGCCTCAAAGTCGCCCCCGTCCTGCCCGCCCTCGCGGCCACGGTCGCCGTCGGCGCGATCGCCGAAATCTCTGCCCTGCCCGAGGATGTTCGCTCCCGGGCGCGCTCCCTCTCCGATGACATGGGCACCGCGATCAGCGAAAAATCGCAGCGCATCTTCTTCGATACCCCCGGCCTCGATACTCTCCTCATCCGCTCCCTCTCACATGTCGCCCGGCGCACCGCGACGGTGGGGCGTGCCTGGGCGCGAGCGGTCGTCGCCGTCGGCGCAGACAAGGACGGGCGCATGGCCCGCATGTTGCCCCTCATCCCCAGGCGCGGATACGACGCCCTCATGACCGGCATGCTGACGATCGGCACGGCCGTGGGCGCCCTGCGCGGCGGCGAGGTCCACGTCGCACTCCTGCGCGACTCCGATGCCGACCCGGCCTTCCAGGACCCGCTGCCCGGCCACCCCGAGGCCCAGATCCGCCGCGTCGATCCGCCCGCGCTGCTCTCCGACATGTGCGCCGACATCGACGAGCTCTACTGGTCGCGCACGATCGGCCCGGCCGTCAAGATCACCCGCGTCGGCGAGGGCGAGGCTCGCCGATGGCTCCTCTCGCTGGTTGGCACCGAGTCCATGACGTGGCGCTCCACGAACAACCCGGCCGACGCCGAGACGAACATCCGACTTATGCTCGGCCTCGAAAGCGCGATGAGCGTCGGCGTCGTGCGCGCCCTCCACGCCGCCATGGAACGCGACGGCGTGCCCGCCGAGCGGTGGGCGCGCGAGCCCGTCCTCATCTGCGGCCACTCCCAGGGCGGGATCGTCGCCGCCGCCCTCGCCTCCGTCCCACCAAACGAGGCCGGGGTCAACGTCGCCGGCATCCTGTCCACGGGCGGCCCGATCAGGCGCATTCGCGTGCGCCCCGACGTGGTGACCGTCGCCGTCTACCACGACCAGGACGTCATGCCGAGCCTCGACGGCTCGCCCGACCGCGCCCCCGACCGGCGCGTCACCGTTGGACGCAGCCTCGTGCGGCCTCGTACCCGCCCCCTCTACTACGCGCACTCCTCCTCGACCTACACGGAGACCGTGCGCCTCCTCGAGCGTAAGGTTCGCGTGACCCCGTGGGGCCGGCTGGCCTCGGCGATGGCGGCCCTGCAGGATTTCCTGCCCGCCCCGGGCGAGCCCACGCGCGTCATGCACTTTGAGATCTGGCAGGACATCCTGACCCCCACCCCCGAGAGCACGTGGGACACGGTCGCCGCGCTCGAACGCGGGGGCTCCTATGAACCCGCCACCTACCACATCGACTACGCGGCCACGGCCCCCCGCCTGCCCCGCGTCGCCCGAGCCAGGCGTCGCGCCGCCCTCCCGGCGCGCCTCTCCTCCGCCCTCTCCTCCCTCAGAAAGGACAGGTCATGACCGACCCCAACGCCCCCCTGCGCGAGGTGCGCCGATGGATGCGCGTCTCGACCCCCGTCAACAAGGCGACCTCCGCGGGCCTGCGCGGTCGGCTCCCGCAGATCGCCGGGCCCCTCATGATCGGCGCGCTCGGCGTGGGTGCCCTGGGCGCGGGCATCGCGTGGCGTGCCCTGTCCTCGACGAGGGGCACCGGGCGCACGCAGCGCTTCGTGGACCTCGCGACCGCCGCTCTCGACTCTGGCTTCCCGCTTCGCTCCGCTGAGGGCGTGGCTGGTGAGGGCGCTGCCCGCGCGTCGCGCCGCGTCGTCCACGTGGAGGTCGGCGAGGGCTTCGGGCGCCCCTCCCTCGTGTCCATCGACGTCGTCGTGACCTCCTCGGACGCGCTGTCCGAGCACGAGGTGGCGACGCGCGCCCTCGACGCGATCACCCGAGCGACCTGGAACAACCCCGAGATAACACCGGTCAGCGTGCGTGCACGAGTCCTTCTCGCCCACGACGACGCCGGCGACCTCGAGGCCCCCGGCGCGCGGACCGACACCGTCGTCGACATGAGCGCCCTCGGCTTCGCCGACGAGATCGCGCGCCCCGACGAGCTCTACGACCGCTACGGCGCGCCCGAGTGCGACCCCGCCTGGAGGCCGTGACCGGACCGTGAGCCCAGGCCTCGTTCCCTGGGTGGAATGGGGTGTTCCGCCCCTTGGGGGTGCTCTTGTTCGCTTCGTGACCGTTTGGTAGGGTCTGGCTTAACAGCACCGAAGTGACGTCGAAGGAGCATCATGGCTGGAGATCTCGTCATCGAAGAGGGGGACCTCGAAGTCCTGCGCGACCGCACGAGAGATCTGTCCAGCAGGCTGCAGTCGGTGACCGTCGCGACGGCGGGCGACTACATTTCCTCCGGGGTTGGCGGGAGCCCGCTCGCAGGACAGGGGCGCAGCGCGGGCGAGACGATCGACGAGGCGATCATTGCGCTGACGCGTGACCTGGACGATTACTCCCAGTCCGTCAACGACTCGATCAACGCATACAACGCGAATGAGAATGCCACGACGGTGAGCTTCCAACAGACCGACCACGGCGGCCCGGCGATGACCATGGACGACCTGTGACGCATGATGGAGAACCAGTAATGGCAACCTGGGCGGACATTCAGAGCTGGGACCACAACGCCATCATCGAGGCCGAGGACCTCATCGAGGCCGAGGTGCGCGAGGCGCGCGAGATCATCGCCGACCTCGAGCACGCCGCGAACGACATCCGATCTCAGGGCGAGGGGCCTGACCGCATGCGTCAGCGGCTCACCGAGATCCAGGACAAGCTGGACTCGCGTCTCAACGAACTCACCGAATATGCGCTGGCAACCGCGGAGCTGCACGGGTACGTGAGCCGGGTTGTGGCCATCCGCGAGTCGGCGTACGAGGTCGCGGCAGAGCTTCATGAAACGATTCCAGAAAGCGGCGTTGTTCGGACACCTCCGATGGAGAAGAGTAATGATCCCGACCGGTACCAGAAATACCAGGATCTGGGTGACTGTGTTAAAGCCGCGGTCGACTTGGCAACCGAAGCGGAAACAACCGTGGGCCCCAGGTTCAAAGCTCTGGCTGACGGAAAGTATGCAATGTCTGAGGGGCGCCACTCGGAGTCCGCGGGCTTAGTCAATGACGCTGACCCCTCGTGGACCCCCGAGGAAGTCTCCGTGTGGTGGAAGCTGCTCTCCGATTCCGAGCGCGAGGCGCTCATCAACAAGGATCCCGAAAAATACGGAAACTTGGACGGCATCGACATGGCGTCGCGGGCCAAGGCAAACGACCTTGTGCTCTATGTGCGCCGAGACGCTGCGGGAAACCGTATAGCGGGAACCGGCCTTCTTGAGCAGGCTCGGCAAGAATACAATGAATTACAAGCAGAGATTGAGGCGGAGCAACAAGCTACTCGGGGCTCCTCGCCGAAAATACTTGAGCTCGCTAAGCGTAGGGATAACGCAAGAATTCGCTTGCGGGATTTGGAGGCGCTTGATAAGGCACTTCAAGCGCATTCGGACGTATCACTTGTTACCTTGCAGGCTGGAGAGCCAGGGAAGAATGTTCTCGCAGCTCTTGCTATCGGGGATGTCGATAATGCTGAGCATGTCGCGACTCTGGTTCCCGGTATGACGACGAACTGTCGCGATAGCACTGCCCTCAACCTCGGATACGCGTATAACCTGCGAGACGCTGCGGTTAGAGCAGGGGCTGACAAAAATAACGTCGCCACTATCGCCTGGCTCGGCTACGACGCTCCCCCAGCTTTGCCCGACCTAAGCGTTGCATCGACCGCTCAAGCGGAGGCGGGAGCAGATCCTCTGAGGAAATTTGCGACGGGCATCCACTCGTGGCGCAGCGAGCGCGGGATGGACGTGCATCAGAGCATCATTCCACATTCGTACGGGTCGACGACTGCGGGCATCGCGATGCGCAGTATCGGAAAGGACGTCGTCGACGACTTCGCGTATACGGGCTCACCCGGTGCGGGCGTAGCATCCGTTGGGACCCTCGGTGTTAACAAGGATCACGTCTGGGTATCTGCTGTCCCCCATCACGACGCTGTCCAGGGGATCGGGACGGATGGAGACTTTGGCCTCGATCCCAAGACCCTTAAGGGCATCGGACATTTGTCGGGAGACGCAAGTGGGGCAAAAGACTATTCAACGTATGGCCTCAATCCGGTTGCTAATCACTCGAGTTACTTTGTTGCCCCTGAACCTGGAAAAGAGAATCATGCCCTCAATGACCTCGGCGAGGTGATCGCCGACGTCAAGGAGCGATGATGAAAAAGAAGGCGCTCTCATGCTTGTCGGCTCTGTAGTGGGATGAAGATGACGAAGAAGTGGACTCCAGCACGCGTGGGTGCGTGGTGCGTCGCGGTGGTGGCGGTGCTCGTCATCTGCTGGATGGCGTTGATGTGGTTCGGCGGCAGCGTGCCCTTCCGCGACCGTCAGAGCCTTGACGAGTACGTTGATGAGGAGATGCCGAAGGTTTCGCAGATTGCCGGTCAGGTGGCCGCCGAGACGGGGGGCGAGCTGACGGTGATGGGTCTGCCGTATGTGCAGGTGTGCGGCAGCGGTGATACTCAGGGGTATCGGGTGGTTGGCTACACCACGGTGGCGCCGTCGATATCCTTTGAGCGGCTCGAGAAACTGGTGAAAGAAAACAAGCACGATTGGTCGACGACTGTGCAGGTAGAAAAGGAAGTCGATAGGGATGGTACTCGGGATATTCGCCTGATAGACAAATTCGGCGGCATGGCCGAGTTCAAGTTTTCGGAGGACTCTATCGCCATGAGGTCGCGCTCCGCGTGTTTGCCGACGGATAAGCCTCTGGATGATCCCGGTCAGTTCGTTCTGCCGTCGGTGGAGGAGGTGTTCCCGGGCATGCACGTGACGGTCAGCGACAACACGAACCCGGATCTGCATCCGGTTCCTACGCTGACACCGGGTGCCCATGTCACCCCACAGTCCGGGTTCCAGAGCGGTGCCCAGTCGGGGGAGTGATGGTATGAGTTCTCGGTGGATGATGGCAGCCACTGCCGCCTGTGCCTCGCTGCTTCTGGCGGCGTGTGTGCCGGGGATGTCGGATGACGCTGGCCTGTATTTTGGGCGCAATTACGGGAGCGTTCCCATGGCGGAGCGTCAGACTGTGGAGGTTTACATCAGTGATACTGCACCTCGGTATGCGGGCATCATTGAGGACGTTGCGCGCGAAGCCGGTGGTGTTCTTGGGGTTGCTGGCGATTCTCGATACGGTGGTTGCGCGACGCAGGATGAGGCAGATGTCGATATCGCGTGGGCGGCCTTATACGTTGCCTTAATCGACTATGAGGACCTGCGTCGGATTGTCTGGGAGGGGGCGCAGCGCAACGGTTTTGCCTACTCTGCAACACCGGACTACAGCGGAAAGAACAATAGACGAAGCGTTGCCGTCGGGGACGAGGACGGGAATCTTGTCGTTTTTACCCATCTTGAGGGCAGTGGCTTCATCAATATTGGCTTTTATTCAGGGTGCATGCTTCCAACTCATACCTATGACTTGGATACCCCGTACAAGCAATTGCCACTTCCTTCTGTTGAAGAGATGTTCCCGAACCTCAGGATTGTTGATGCTTTTGATGAGAATTCCACTCTTAACCCGGAGTTGAGTTCGCAGTCGGGGCCCCAGAGCGGTGCCCAGTCGGGTTCGTAACCCCGCCCCGGCCTCGTCGAGGAGGCAAAGAAACGGCAAGGCGGCGAGGCGCGGACCAACCACGCACCCGCCGCCCTTCGCGAATAGAGCTCAGGCCTCCCAGCGCGCCAGGCGCTCGGACAGGCCGATGTAGGTCGCGGGGGTCAGCGCGAGGAGGCGCTCCTCCACCTCGGCCGGCAGCCCTAGGCCCGCGATGAACTCACGCATGTCGCGCTCGCCCACCTCGTGGCCGCGCGTCAGCTCCTTGAGGCGCTCGTACGGGTTCGCCATGCCGGTCGCGCCCGCGATCGCGGCGGCGCGCATCGCCTGCTGGACGGCCTCGCCGAGCACCGCCCAATTCGCGTCCAGGTCGGCCGCCATACGCGCCGCGTTGATCTCGATGCCATCCAGGCCGCGCACCAGGTTGTCGTAGGCCAGCACCGCGTGACCGAACGCGACGCCCACGTTGCGCTGCGTCGTCGAATCCGTCAGGTCGCGCTGCATGCGGCTGGTCACCAGCGTCGCGCCCAGGGAATCCAGGAGAGCGTTCGACACCTCCAGGTTCGCCTCTGCGTTCTCAAAGCGGATCGGGTTGACCTTGTGCGGCATCGTCGACGAACCCGTCGAGCCCTGCGCCGCCAGGTTCTGGTGGAAGTAATCCATCGAAATGTACGTCCACGCGTCCGTCGCCAAGTTGTGGGCGATGCGGCCCGCGCGCGCCACGTCCGAGTACAGCTCGGCCTGCCAGTCGTGCGACTCGATCTGCGTGGTCAGCGGGTTCCACGTCAGGCCCAGACCCTCCACGAACGAGCGAGCCAGCGTCGGCCAATCCGCGCCCGGCACCGACACGACGTGCGCGGCCCACGTGCCCGTGGCACCGTTGATCTTGCCCAGGTACTGAGTGGCCTCGACGCGCTTGATCTGGCGGGACAGACGGTGCGCGAACACCGCCATCTCCTTGCCGATCGTCACGGGGGTCGCCGGCTGGCCGTGCGTGTGCGCCAGCATCGGGACGGTCGCCCCGGCCTCGGCGAGGCCGCGCAGGCGATCCAGGAGCGCGCGGATCGCGGGCAGCCACACCTGCTCGGTCGCGGCCTTGATGGTCAGAGCGTACGCCAGGTTGTTGATGTCCTCGGAGGTGCAGAAGATATGGACGACCTCGCGCAGGGATGGCAGAGTCGTGCCCTCGCCCAGCTTGTCGGAGGCGGCCTCCAGATACTCGCCGATCAGGTACTCGACGGCCTTGACGTCGTGGCGGGTGACGGCCTCGAACTCGCCCAGGCGCTTGATGTGCTCGGCACCGAAGTCGCGGGGCAGTGCGCGCAGGTAGTCGCGCTCGGCGTCGGTCAGCTCGGGCGCGCCCGGCAGGACCGAGTTGTCGAGCAGGAAAATCAGCCACTCGATCTCGACGTGGACGCGCGCGCGGTTCAGGCCCGCCTCGGACAGGTAGTTCGCCAGCGGCGCGGCCACCGCGCGGTAGCGGCCGTCCAACGGGCTGAGCGGTTCACCCCCGCCCGCCAGGTCCGAATAGCCGTGGGCAGTGGAGAACAGTGTCATCGTGTCGCTCATACCCCTATCTTCCCAGAACGAGGGGCTATCGGGACACCCAGTCCGCTCGGCGGTTCGTGGCGTGGGTAACGCACGAGGCCGGGGCTGGGTGGGGCGTGTCGTCCACAGGGGTGGGTGGTGTCAGGCGGCTATCCACAGGGAGCGCCGCGCGGGTGGTAGTGGGGGAGCGAGGCGGCGTAGCGTGCGAGGACAAGCAACGACTCTTCCAACGATGGGAGACACCATGATCCTCGATCCGACCAGCCCAGGCCTGTCCCTCCAAGCCGCACAGGGCCTCGTCGACGGCCTGCGCGGGGTGCTCGCTGGCGCAACGTGCTCGCAGTGGACGGGAGTGGGAGGCGACTCCTACCGGGCGCGCTGCGGCGAGACCGTCGCCGGAGCTCAGGCAGTCCTCGACCAGGTCCAACAGGCCCTCGACCTCGTCCCCGCCTTTGACGCCGAGCGTGCACACGGCCTCGCGCGCAGCCTTGCCGAGTCCGCCGAATCAGCCGTACTTCATCCCGAACTCGTCATGCTCGGGGCGTGGTGACCGTGGCCTTCGATCCGAACCGACACGTGTCCGTCTCCTCGGGGTCCTTCCACGTGGACGTTAACGAGCTGTGCGCCGCGCACACCCTCGTGACGTACGAAGAGACTCTCTCGGTCGGACCGGCGCGCCTCGCGCTGAACGCCGCACTCAACGAGGCCGACCTGGCCTCGCTCTTCGCCCCGGAGACGGCTGCCGGCCTGATAGCCGCGATCAGCGCCGCCCTCAGTGCCCTCGATGCCCTTCAGACCAGCGTCGACGACCTGCGGTGGAAGCTCCAGGACGCGGCTCTCACCTACGCGGACGCGGAGGCCTGCGCTTCCCTGTGGGAGGCCGTACCCGGCAGCCCGCTGGGGCCGCAGCTCAGCTGGCGAAGCCTCGGAGCGTTCGCCCTCTCACCAGGCGGTGCCCTGGTCACCGGTGGTGTGGCTCTCTACCACGAGTTTCAGGACGTATCCGCGAGCGCGGGGGTGCCCTGGTTGCCCGCGGTTCTCATGCCTGGCCTCTCGCCGTTGGTCGCGGAGAAAGACCTGTGGAACACCGCGATCAACGGTATCGCCTTCGCTCTGCATGGGGACGAGGAGTCCGGGGCATTGTTCCAGCGCGACCTCGGCAGGTTTGCCCTCGACGTGAATTCCATGCCTGCGTTCCGAGGTGTTGCGCAGTCGCTGGCCGGGCAGGGGGTGAGCCAGGACCTGAACTCAACCTCTACACAGCCCGCGTCCGGCATCGCCGCGCTCGCAGCGCCCTGGGTGGCTGCCCTGTATTACCGCTTTGGTTGCGGGCACGGGGCGAGCTACGGGGTCGCCGTGCGGGGAACGGACGGGAATGCTCGTGTCCATCACAACGAGGCAGCCGCCCATATCCCGTCCGCCACCCTAGACGCACGCACCCGCGCGGCGCTCGGGGAGATGCCGGACGTGGCACCCGATACCCACTACACAGGCGTCACCACCAGCGCCGACGCTATCGAGCACATCGTCGACATGCACGGGGGAGACGCCGACAACGGAGAGATCGCCATCGAGGAACACGTGACGGTGGGCGAGGACGGCACGACGACCCGCTCGTGGACCGTCGATATTCGAGGCACCCAATCCTTCGCCATCGGGCAGTCAGGCCCCCAGGACATGACCACCAACCTGCAGGGCGTGGCGGGAATGGCCTCGGATCAGCTCGACGCCATCAAGGAAGCCATGGACGCGGCGGGTATCGCGCCGGGTGAGGCCGTCGAGTTCGCCGGCCATTCGCAGGGCGGCATCATGGCAGCTCAGCTGGCCGCCGACCCCGCCGTGCGCGCACGCTACAACGTCATCTCCGTCGTCACCGCCGGATCGCCCACGGCGACGGTTGCGCCCAGCGACGTTCCCGTCCTCTCCTACGAAAACTCGGGCGACATCGTCCCCGGTCTGGACGGGAACGCGACCCGCGGGGAAGGCGTGACGACCGTCAGGTTCCACGACTACGAGGCCACGGCTCACCCCGAAGACCCGGTTCCCTCCTCGCACAGCGCACCGCTGTACGTGGACGAAATCCGCAGCACCCTGGACGCCGCCCGGACCTCGTCCGATCCGGGACTGAGCGCCCTGGCGGCCGCCGAGGACAGGCGCACCCAGGCGCTCGGCCTCACCCCCGGCACACAGACCACCATCCACCACTATCAAACGAGGCGCATCACCCAGGGGTAATGCGCCTCGACGGACAAGGGGAACCGATACGTCAGTCCCGCTTGTCTTTCTTATCCCGCAGGATGCCGGAGACGATCGAGGACACCACGGAGGTGATGACCGCGCCGGCCAGGCAGGACCAGAAGCCGCCCGTCGTCATGGGGAATCCGAGCGAGGTGGACAGCCACCCCGTGAGCGCGAACAGCGCGGAGTTCGTCACCAGGGCAAACAGGCCGAAAGTGAGGAGGTACAGAGGGAACGCCAGCGTGGTCACCACGGGCTTAATGATCGAGTTCACCGCCGTGAACACCAGGGCGACGACCGCCAGAACAATCACGGTTTCCGACGCCGACGACGACTCAATCGAGATCGACGAGACCAGGCGGGTCGTCACCCACAGGCCGGCCATCGTGGCCAATAAACGAGCAATAAAGTCCATTCCTCCATTCTTGCGCAGTGGGACGATGCTTGCACGGTCCAAGTCCATGGGATAGGACTACACACATGACCAACCTGCGCATCCGTCCCGCCGTCGCCTCCCTGCCTCGCTACGTCCCCAGCAAGACAGCGCCCGACGCCGTCAAAATCTCCTCCAACGAGATGCCGACGCCGCCCAGCCCAGCGGTGCTTGAGGCGATCGCCCGCGAACTCGAGACAATCAACCGCTACCCCGACCTGACGGCAGCGCCCCTACGAGAGGCCCTCGCGCAGCGCTTCGGCGTCGGTGCCGACCAGGTGTGCGTGGGCACCGGTTCCTCGGCGATCCTCGTCGCGGCACTGTCCGCCGTCTGCCAGCCCGGCAGCCAGGTGGTTTTCCCCTGGCGCTCCTTCGAGTCCTACCCGATCGCCGTTCCTTCCGTGGGCGGCGAGCCTGTGCCCGTCGAGCTCCTCCCGGATGGCACCCACGACCTCGACGCCATGCGCGCAGCGATCAACCCCGACACCGTCGCCGTCATCGTCTGCTCTCCCAACAACCCGACCGGCCCCGCCCTCACCTACGAGGAGATCGCCGCCTTCGTCGCCGACGTCCCCGACGACGTCATGATCATCGTCGACGAGGCCTACATCGACTTTGCGACCAAGCCCGGCGTGCGCACCGCTGTTCCCCTCATCGAGGAATACCCCAACGTCATCGTCATGCGCACCTTCTCCAAGGCTCACGCCTTGGCCGGCGTGCGCGTCGGCTACGCCATCGGCGATCCCGAGGTGATCGGCGCGATCCAGGCTCTCCTCGTGCCCTTTGGCGTCAGCTCACTCGCCCTCGCCGCGGCCCTCGCCTCCCTGAAGGACGTCGAGGGCGTGCAGCGTGCGGTCTCCGAGATCATCGCCGAGCGCGAGCGCATCATCCCGGCCCTGCGTGGCCTCGGGTACGACATCCCCGACAGCCAGTCGAACTTCTACCTGATCCGAGGCGACGTCTACGGCCTCGTCGAGGCGTGCGCGCGCGTCGGCCTCATCGTGCGCCCCTTCCGCGTGGGCGTGCGCGTCTCGGTCGGCTCGCGCGAGCAGAACGACCGCTTCCTCGCTGTGGCCGCCGAATTTGCGCGCACCGCTGGCATCGGCGCGTAGAGCTGCGTGTGCGAATGGGCGTGCCCGACACAGCGGACGCGCCCACGACCGCTCGCCGGGTCCAGCGGATTAAGGGATCAGCAGCGAGACAATGAGGAGAATCGACCAGCCCAGCTCGCCCAATCCGATGAGCTTGGGAGAGAAGGGACGCGCGCGGGTCCGGTTCAGCGTCGGCATCACCCACGCGCGTACGCTCAGGCACGCCCACATGAGGACGGGCCAGATCGTCAGCGCGCCGAACCACCACGCCACGGCCGCGCAGACCGTGAACGCCGCGTGCAGCAGCGTGGAACCCATTGCCCAGCGCGGATCCTTGCGCCCGCGAATCATCGAACGAACCAACGGAACCGTGCCGATGTAGTGCAGGCCGAACGCCGCGCACGTCGCCCATGCGTGGAGCGTCACCGCGGACGGAGAACCGTCGGCGACCGCCAGCGAGAACGCCACGGGACCCATGATGTTGCCCGCCAGGATCGAGGCCGCACGGGCACCCAGGGAGCGCTCGCGGCCCTTCCACACGAGGTAGAGCGCGGACGAGGCCAGGGGTACGAAGGCGATCGCCCACCACAGTAGCTGCGGGCGCAGTGCCAGGAGGGTGGCACCGGGGAGCGCGGCGAGGACTCCGTAGGTGAGAACCGCCGGGGCAATCCGGGCGCGGCGCTTGGCGGGGGTTTTGACCCACAGGCACACGGCGGAGAACATTTGGAACGCCATCGCCCATGCGACCAGCATGAGGACGACCATCCACGAAAAGGAGTAGGACAGCGCCCACCCGAGCAGCGGCGGGAAAGCCATCATCGTCCACGCGCCGTGCTGGTCGGAGATCCAGCCGTCGCGGGCAAGCTTGCGCATGCGGGGGTTGCCGTGATGCCGTGGCTGCCGATGCCCTTGGGGGCGCCCCGATGCGCGGTTGGGGGAGCTCTCCGCGGGGCGTTCGGGCGTTGTATGAGGCTGCGGCGCTGCACTGTGCATAGCCTTAGCTTAGTGAAGGACGCCTGTGAGACTCAATACTGAGAGGGTCATAACGTGAGACTGAAGCGGGAAAAATTCAACAATCAGTGAACTATGGGGGCATGTCCACATCTGACACAGTGACAACTCAATCACCCGTCCTTTCCTCCGAAGACCGTAGCGCGCGCATTGCCGTCACGGTCTTCCCGCTGCTGATCCTGGCGGCCTTCGCGATCGCCATGATCACGCCCGA
Organism: uncultured Actinomyces sp.; assembly: GCA_963540795.1. GTDB lineage: Bacteria > Actinomycetota > Actinomycetes > Actinomycetales > Actinomycetaceae > Pauljensenia. Next base: position 2,257 of record CAUTRF010000030.1, on the reverse strand, counting down.
CACCTTCAAGCCGCTGGCTCCCGGCGTTAACTGGGCGCTCGGCGTCATTATGTTCGGCATGGGCCTGACCCTGACGCTGCCCGACTTTGGGCTCATCGTCAAGCGCCCGCTGCCCGTGCTCGTGGGTGTTGTCGCCCAGTACCTGATCATGCCCCTCGTCGGCTGGGCCCTGTGCTACGTGTTCGGTCTGCCCGACGCGGTCGCGGTTGGCGTCATCCTCGTCGGTTGCGCGCCCGGCGGTACGGCCTCGAACGTGATCTCCTACCTGGCGAAGGCGGACGTCGCCCTGTCGGTCACCATGACCTCGATCTCGACGCTGCTCGCGCCCCTCATGACGCCGCTGCTCACCGCCTGGCTGGTGGGCAATCGCATGCCGGTCGACGGCGCGGCGATGGCGAAGAACATCCTGCTGATGGTTCTCGCCCCCGTCCTGGGCGGCTTCATCGTGCGCTTCGTCGCGGGCAAGTTCGTGGAGAAGATCCTGCCGATTCTCCCCTGGATTTCCGTGTTCGGCATCTGCTACGTGCTGCTGGTCGTCGTGTCTGGCTCGGTCAACAAGATCCTGACCTCGGGCGCCCTCATCATCGCGGTGGTCATCTGCCACAATCTGCTGGGCTACCTCTTCGGCTACCTGGCCGGACGCGTTGGCCGCGGCTCCGACAAGGCGGCGCGCACGACCGCGATCGAGGTTGGCATGCAGAACTCGGCGCTGGCCGCGACGCTGGCGAAGACCCACTTCGCCGCCACCCCGGAGACCGCGCTCCCGGCAGCCGTGTTCTCCGTGTGGCACAACCTGTCTGGCGCGCTGCTGGCGATGTTCTTCCGTCGCTGGAAGAACGGCGGACAGGCCTAAACGGACGAGGTCGGGGCGGGGGTGCGGGGGCGTTGATCCCTGCGTCCGGTTCCCAACTGAGTAAATGACGAGGAGGGGGTGGCCCGCAGTGGTCGCCCCCTCCTCGTATCGAGTGGTGTGGCCATCACGCTCGTAGGTGATTCGTGCAGTGGATTGTGTCGATAATGCGCGAATGTTCGTTGATTGCGAGGAAATTAATGGCGTAAAAATGCGGTATGAATCGCGGGTACCCATCACAAATACTCTAAGGAGTAACCCTCATGAAAAAGCGTCTTCTGACGGCCGCCCTCGTTGCACTGCTGCCCCTGAGCCTGGTCGCCTGTGGTGGACAGTCCAAGCAGGCTGCCTGCCAGATCATCAATGACAAGGCCGTCAAGGTAATTGATGGCCTGGATCCGAGCAACACGGAAGACATGATTCAGGGCATGACCAACGTTGCGACTGTCCTGAAGTCTGACGACATCACCAACACGGATGTGAAGGCTGCTGCGGTGGCTGCGGGCGATAGCGCTCAGGCTCTCGCCGACTTCGCCAAGACGGTGGGAGATGAACCTTCGGCAGACCAGATGACCGAGGCTATGGATCTGTACACGACCTTCACGACGTCGATGTCGTCGCTCGAGACGGTGTGCAACGCGAACTGACGAGCAGCATTAGATGTATACGCCCGCGTGCGGGCGTTGAGAGGTGAGGGCGACCCCGCGGGGCCGCCCTCACCTCTACCTTCGTGGGTGTGTTACATGCTCGTCAGAGTGTCACTTACCGCTGCACACCGACTCAAGGCCGTTCATCGAATTCAGGTACTCTGACGTCGCTGACAGAATCCGGGAGCGCTGGTCGGAGGTCGGCTGATCGTCGGCTGCCTTGGTCGCGTCGAGGAGCTTCTGTGCACTGTTCGCCAGGTCATTTGCCGCCGACTTGACTTCGGGGTTGGTGATCTCGTCGGACTTCATGATGTCGATGAAGCTCGACAGGGTATTGATGACCGAGGCCTTGTCCTTACCGTCGAGGCTTGAGGAAATAGCATTGGCCTTGTCGTCGAGAATGGCGCAGGCTTCCTCCTTCGTCTGACTCGACTTCGAAGGGCTTGACGCGGAAGGTGATGCCTGCGTAGATGTGCTGGTCGGCTCCTGCGAAGGTGCGGACGAGGATGTGGGTGAGGAAGTCGGGTTGCCGGACTTGAACGGACTGCAGGCCGCCATACTGAGGGGCAGAATGGCGATGAGGAAGGCGGTTGCGATGCTGCGCTTCATGGGATACTCCTTTAAATGTTGAAGTGCGTGTGCGTATTCAGTCTAGCCCCAACCGCGTGAAATTAACATATCGGTCAGTGTGGGGTAGCGGTAACACGGAATATCGGGGTTAGGTGGCGATCTGGATCGGTCTATGACCCCGTTTGGTGTC
>CAUTRF010000029.1:0-22358 GCA_963540795.1 uncultured Actinomyces sp. | reverse complement strand
CCGGGCTACACGGCACCGCAGGCCGCCCAGGGATACGGCGCTCAGCCGGGCTACAATGCCCAGCCCGGAGCATCCGGCTACTCCACCACCAACCGGTGGGGATGGCAGGCCAAGCCCGGCATCATCCCCTTGCGCCCCCTGACGATCGGCGACCTGTTCAGCGGTGCCTTCGAGGCGATCCGTTCCAACCCGAAGGTTCTCTTCGGCTTCACCATCGTCATTATGCTGCTCGTGTCGCTCATCGCCAGTGTGTCGATCCTGGTCTCAGGCCTCGGATACGAGTCCGTCACCGGTGCTGCGAACGACCCCCAGGCACTCCAGCAATCGACGACGGACCAGGCCAACGCCCTGCTCCTGCAGATGATTTCGACCATGGTCCAATGGCTCTCCACGTTCGCGGGCACGAGCATCCTCACGGGCCTGCTGGCCGCGACGGTCTCCCAGCTGACGGTCGGCAGGAAACTGACGTTGAGCGAGGCGTGGGCGATGACGCGCAAGCGACTCGGGTCGCTCATCGGCTCCTTTGCGTTGACCGCTCTCATCACGGCGGCTCCGATTGTCCTCTGGATCGTCGCTCTCTTCGCGTCGATCGCCGTAGTGGAGAACGGCAACCGTGATTTGTGGTGGCTCTCTGCTCTCGCCTTCTTTGCAATTATCCCCATCTTCATCCTGATGTATTTCTTCCAGGTCAAGCTGCTGTTCGCCCCGATATGCGCGGTGCTGGAAGAGATCGGTCCCGTCGCTTCGCTGAAGCGTTCCTGGTCGCTCGTTAAGGGTGAATTCTGGCCAACTCTCGGTCGTTTCCTGCTCATGAACATCATCGTCGGATTCATCGGCGGATTCGTGGGATTCGTCATCGGCCTCATCGGCGGTCTGGTCACGATCGCGGTGACGTCCGACTCCTCAAGCCCGCTCGGCTTGGCAATCTCCATGTTCTTCGTCATGCTCGGCTCCGGTCTCCTGCTGCCCTTCTCTGCATCGTTCGAGACGCTCATGTACACGGATCTGCGCATCCGCAAGGAGAACTTCGCCGCGGTCCTCGCACAGGCAGGCGTTCAGCAGTAGTGATCGGCCTGGCAGCCTGCGATGCTCCGCTGACCCCCGATGAGGGGGAGGCGCACGAGTGGATCGTTGAGGAACTCTCTCACTCCGACTACGCCAATGTTCCCAACCCCATCGCGCGCTGGCTCGCGTCGCTCATCAACTGGTTCTCGGATGCCCTGTCCTGGAAGGGACAGGGCACTCCCCCGGTCTCCCTGATCTTCATGATCGTGGGAATCATCGCGGTCGCCGCAATCATCATTGTGCTCATCCTCAACCCGATCCGACTCGCCAAGCGTGTCCCTCCCACCGTGTTCGAGGAGGAGGCCAGCGACGCGGAGGCCCAGGCCTCGTTCGACGAGGCCGTGGCAGCCCAGGACTGGGACCTTGCCTACGTGTGGGCGTACCGTCTCATGGTGTTGGGCCTCGACGCTCAAGATGTCGTGACGTCCACGCCCGGCTTGACGGCGCGCGAGGCGGCCCGCGCCGCGACGCGAGTTGCGCCCATGTTCGGCCCCCAGCTCGATCAGTTCGCGCAGGCTTTTGACCAGGTGCGCTACGGCCGCTCCGGCGTTTCATCCGATCAGGTTGAGGCATTGCGCCGCTTCACCCCGGACCTCCTGCGCGCATGTCACGATGCGGAGGTGGCATCGTGAAAGCCAAACAGGTCGCTGTCGTCACCCCGACGGCGCGCGAGCGCTTCGCAGCGGCACGCCCGATGATCATCATCGTCGTGTTCTCGCTGCTGTTTGTGATCGTGGCGTCCATCCTGCCCAAGGGGGGGTACAACAACGCACCCGTCGGCATTCGGAACAAGGAGGGCGATGGGGCGCGCGCCCTCGCGCAGGTGCTGAGCGACCACGGCATCTCGGTACGCGAAGTGAATGCACGGCAGGCCGCGTCGGTCGATGAGAATACGACCCTCGTCGTTATTTTCCCGTCACGTATGACGAACAGCATGGCTCAAGCAATCGAGACGCGTACCAACGTCGTCTACGTGGGCCTCGAAGAGGAACACGGGTCGTATTCCCTCTACCTCCAGGGCTTACGCTCCCAGCGTGAGTACAGCAGCAAGACGTGGCTCACCCCCGGCTGTACCTCTGACATTGCGGACCGGACCCAGCATCTGCAGGCATCGGACTACGTGCTGTCCGGCCCGGCCTCGGGATGGCATCTGTGCTTCTCCGACGACGGCAAGAACTACGCGTACGCCGAGCGCTCCGATTCTGACCGTTTCCGCGCTCTGATTCCCGACTCCCTGCGCCTGCGTAACCGCGCGATCACCGAGGGAGGAAACGCCGCGCTGGCGATCAACACGATCGGCCGGACTCCGAAGGTCGCATGGTATTCGCCGACCATCTCCGATTCTCCGACGGGCACGTCCCAGGATGAGATGCTCACTTCCCCGTATCTCATGCCCGCGTTCCTCATGATCATCGCCGCCGCCCTGCTGGCAGGCCTCGCGCGTGGTCGCAGGCTCGGCCCCCTGACCTCCGAGCGCCTTCCCATCGAGGTCCCGGCCTCCGAGACGCTCATCGGCAAGGCTCGCCTCATGCGTTCACAGCGCGCCTACGAGCACGCCGCCCAAGCGCTGCGCAACTCCACGGCCTCGCGCATCGCGACCGCCCTGGGCGTTGCGCATACCGCCGACCGGGAAGCACTCACTCACGCGATGGAACAGCGAGGCCTGCCCGCCTCGCGCTGCTCCGCCCTCCTGTGGGGTCCGCCCCCAACCTCCGAAAAGGCGCTCATCCGCCTCGCCAATGACCTCGACGCTCTCGAAAAGGAGATTCGCCATGACTAGCCCGATCCCCGGCCCCGCGCCCGAGGGCATGCCCCAGCCCGGCCCCATCCCCGCCGCGCCGCCGAACGGCTACGCTCCGCAGAGCGCACCGACCCCCTATGCACCCCAGGTGCAGGTCACCCCGCAGGACGCCCGCGCCTCGTTCTCTGCGCCCACCGGCGAGGGCTGGTCGGGCCGCGCACTCAATGAGAACGAGAAGCGCACGCAGGAGGCGCTCCTTGCCCTGAAGGCAGAGATCGGCAAGGCGGTCGTCGGCCAGGACGCCGCGATCAGCGGACTCATCGTCGCCCTCGTCGCGGGCGGTCACGCGCTCCTCGAGGGCGTGCCCGGCGTCGCTAAGACGCTGCTCGTGCGCACCCTGTCGCGCGCCCTCGACGTGGACATGGCGCGTATCCAGTTCACCCCCGACCTCATGCCCGCCGATATCACGGGCTCGATGGTGTGGGACGCCGGCCGCTCCGAGTTCGTCTTCCGCGAGGGCCCCGTCTTCACGAACCTGCTGCTCGCGGACGAGATCAACCGTACGCCTCCGAAGACCCAGTCCGCTCTCCTGGAGTCGATGGAAGAACACACCGTCTCGATCGACGGCGAGACCCGTGCGCTCCCCGATCCTTTCATGGTGATCGCGACGCAGAACCCGGTTGAATACGAGGGCACCTACCCGCTGCCCGAGGCCCAGCTGGACCGTTTCCTACTCAAGCTCGAGCTGCCGCTGCCATCACGTGAGGCCGAGATCGACATCATCGCGCGTCACCAGGCGGGCTTCAGCCCGATGGCTCTGGCCGAGGCCGGCATCCGCCCGGTTGCCAGCGCCGCCAACATTCAGGCCGCCCACGCGGTCGCATCCCGCATCGAGGTCTCCCCGGCCGTCATGGCCTACCTCGTCGATCTGTGCCGCGCGACGCGCACCTCCCCCGCCGTGCGTCTGGGCGTGTCTCCCCGAGGCGCGACCGCGCTGCTGCGCACCTCGCGCGTGTGGGCGTTCCTCCAGGGCCGAGGCTTCGTCACCCCGGACGACGTCAAGACGATGGCTCCCGTGACGCTCGCACACCGCCTGGGTCTGCGCGCCGAGGCCAACCTCGAGGGCGTTACCGCCACGGACGTCATCACCGGTGTCCTCGCGGCCACCCCCGTGCCCCGCTGAGACCCCCGTGGCGATTTCGGCGCGTAGCGCGCTCCTCGTACTGGTCGGGCTCATCCCCCTCGCCTTCGCACCGTCCCGCGCTCTCGCGTGGGCGTGGTGCGGCCTCGTCGTGGCCGTATGCCTCCTCGACGCCTTCGCCGCGCCCTCCCCGCGTACCCTGCGTCTCAGCCGAGACGTCACCGGGCCAATTCGCGCAGACCAGACCACCGAGTCTCGCCTGCGGCTGACGAACACGACGAAGCGCCACATGAACCTGGACGTGCGCGACGCGTGGCCCCCCTCCCTCAACCCGTCGCCGACGCGCCACCGAGTGCGTGTGCGCCCGGGTACCTCCGAGCGCGTCTCCACGGTGCTCGCCCCGACCCGGCGCGGCACCCGCCAGGCCGACGTCGTCACGATTCGCTCATGGGGTCCCCTGCACCTGGGAGGGCGCCAGGTAAGCTTGTCCGCTCCCCTCTCCCTGTCGGTGCTCCCCGAGTTCAAGGCGCGCGTCCTGCTGCCCTCGCGCCTGGCGCGCCTCCACGAGCTCGAAGGAACCACACCGACGACGCTGCGCGGCGCGGGAACCGAGTTCGACTCCCTGCGCTCCTACGTCGTGGGCGACGATCCGCGCGACATTGACTGGCGTGCTTCCGCCCGTTCGACGGAACTGATGGTGCGCCAGTGGAGGCCCGAACGCGACCGCCACGTCGTGATCGTCGTGGACTGTGGGCGCGCCTCCTCGGCCCTGCTCGGAGCACCCGAGCACGAAGAGGTCGACTCGATCGCGCTGGGACGCGCCCCGCGCCTCGATTCCTCCATCGAAACCGCCCTGCTCCTCGCCGCCCTGGCAGACCGAGCGGGCGACAAGGTGCACCTCATCGTCCTCGACTCGGCTGTCCGCGCACGCGTGTCCGGCGTCCGAGGAGCCAAGGTCATCGAGACCCTGGCCCACACGTTCACGGATATTTCTCCCCGCCTCGACGTCACCGACTGGTCGGAAATGGTCAGTACGGTCGAGCAGACCGTGCATCATTCCGCCTTCGTCGTTATCGCAACGAAGATTCCGCCGGCCGGCATGGAAACCGAGTTCACCGACGCACTGGCGCGCCTGAGCGACCGCCACACGGTGCTGGTTGCATCGGCGACCGATCCGGATGAAATCCGGGCGCGGGCGGGACGTGCGGACGCCGAGCAGGTGTTCCTTGCAGCCTCCGCCTCCCTCGCAGAACGAGCTGACGAGGCGGGAGCCACCGACGCTCGCCTGGCCGGCGCGCTGACCGTGCGCGCCTCGGCGGGTCTGCTTCCCGCGCGGACGGCGGACCGCTACATCGAACTCAAGAAGAGCGGCCGACTCTAATCCCGCGCGCGTTGACGCCGCGTGAGCCTCATCCCGAGACGGGCTGGTAGTAGCCGGCGTCAACGCCGACGTCGGCGCTAGCGCCCGCCTGGTACGCGCGCCGCCCGAGGATAAGGATGTATGCCCACACAGCCCCCGTCATGAGGGTACCGAGGGCGATCTTGACGGCGTCAGGCAGGTCAGAGGGCGTCACGAAACCCTCCAGGATGCCGGAGCCGGCCAGGAGGATGGCACAGCCCGCCGCAGCCGTCATCGCGCCGCGAGCAGCCTGTCCGACAGCCTGGAAGCGCGTCATCGGACCGGGCACGAGCAGCGTCCAGAAGACGCGCAGGCCCGCCGCGATCGAGATGAAGACGGCAGTCAGCTCGGGAAGTCCATGCGGCAGGATGAAACGGAAAAAGTGCCAGACTCCGCCGTAGCTAAAGACGATGGCCGTAGACGTGCCGATACTCGTGGCGTTCTCCCACAGGATCTTCAGCGGGTAGACGCCCGTAATCCCCGTGGCCACGCCCACCAGGGCGATCCACGCATTATTGGCCCACACAGACAGGCCAAACTCCGCGTTCGTGTCCTGGTGGTAGTACTCCACGAACGCGCTCTGCGCGTAGTACTTCAGTTGCTCGGGGGTGCCCAGCTCGTTCATGACGTCCGGGTGACTCATCAGGTAATGCGCTTGGACGCCGGCGATGGCGATGAACGCTGCCATCACGCCCAGGATCACCCAGCGGATCCGGTAGAGCGTCAGCGGTAGGGACACCGTGAAGAAACGTGCGATAACGGCTCCGGACAGCCCTCCGGTGCCAGCGAGACGCCCGCGCGCGGCGGACAGGATGCGCGACAGCTCCGCAATCACGTCGGGATCGGGGTTGAGCGTGCGTACGCGCGCCAAGTCCGTCGTGGTCGAACGGTAGAGACGGTCGAATTCATCGATCTCGTCGCCCGACAGCGAGCGCTGGCGCGTGAGCTGTTCCAGCCGTTTCCATTCCGTTTCGCCACTTACCCGCAGCACATCAATGTCCATTGGACTAGCGTGTCATATATGAGCACGCAACGCAGCCAATCGAGCGCCATTCAAGACGACTTTGTGCGCACGGGCGAGGCAGTCACCCTGGACGTGACGCCGGCCTCGCCTCCGGAGCGCTTCGCCGCCGCCGCCATGGATGCGATGACGTACCTCCTGTGCACGTTCGTGCTGTTTTCCTTGGCCACCAGGTTCACCTCGCCAACCGCTTCGATCCAGCGCGTGATCATCGTCGGGTTCAGCTCGACGACGATGTTTTTCCTGCCGCTGATCGTCGAGATCGCGACACGTGGGCGTTCCCTCGGGAAGTGGGCGTTTAACCTGCGGGTCGTACGCGACGACGGCGGTGCGATCACCGCCCGCCATAGCGCGGTGCGCGTCTCGACGGGTATTTTGGAGAACTGGGCGACGTTTGGCGGCCTGGCGGTACTCGCGGAGCTCATGAGCTCGAAAGGCAAGCGCCTGGGCGATCTGGCGGCGGGGACGATGGTGTGTTCGCAGGGCGCATCCGTGTTCTATCCGCCCCTCGTGCTGCCGCCGGGCCTCGAAGACTGGGCGCGCACCGCGACGATCCTCCCCCTCGACGATGCCCTCGTCGCGGAGGCTCGTGCCTTCCTGCAGTCGAATCGGTCGTTGAAGACGGACGTTCGAGCACAGGTCGCCGTCTCACTCGCGCAGCGCCTCTCGCGTCGCGTGCAGACGCCCCTACCCGATGGTCTCCACCCGGAGATTGTGATCGCGGCCGTGCTGGTGGCCCGAAGGGATCGCGACTGGGGTCGGGAGGCTGAGCGTCGCTCGCGCGGCCAGGCTCGCTTCCACGAGGCGACACAGGCTCGTTTCGGCCTGTAGCCCTTAGTCGGTGCCCTCCGCGTCGGTACCGTCGACGACGGTGAACTGGGCGCGGCGTCGCGCGTAGGGGCTCGACGGGTCGAGCGGACTCGACGTGTCGGGGGTTCCCACGGAACGCGCGGGCCCAAACGGTCCGGTGGTCGGCTTGCGCGTCTCCTGAGGGGGTGCCGGGGCTGCCTGCGCCTCCTGGGCGACCCTGCGAACGGCGTCCACGAGTGCCGCCAGGTCGTCCCCCGAGGGCGGAGCGGGTTCGAAGGTGGTTGCCAGGCGCACGACCTGCCAGCCAAGCGGCGCGGTGAGGTTTTGCGCGTGTTCGTCGCACAGGTCGTAGGAGTTAGGGTCGGCGACGGTTGCGAGGGGACCAACAACAACCGTCGAGTCACGGTAGTCGTAGGTCAGGGTGGCGACGGCGACCGTGGAGCAGCCGGGCTTGGAGCAGTGGCGTTGGGCAATCACGCCCTTAAGAGTACGACACTCTGTGCCCGTATCGCCCGCTTCGGCGCGCCATACGCCTACCCTGAGGGGGTGTTTCCTACGCGCCGACATGTCTCGAGTCGCGACCGCCACGGTCGCGGTCCGCGCGGTCCCCTGTTTTTCCCGGGGACTCCTGCGTGGAGGACACGGCGTGAGGACTTCGATCTGATGGTGAGCGAGCTCGTCACTGAGCTCATTCGTCGCTGGCCGCAGGTGGCCACAATTGAGTTCGCTGTCGAGGATGTTCCCCCGTCGAATCCTGCTCCCTGGGAGTCCCATAACGTCGTTGTCGCACGCATTTTCCCGGCGGATCGACGTCGTGGTCTGCGCGATCGGATCGTTGTCTATCGGCTGCCGATCACGCTGCGGTGCGTGCCGGAGGAGGTCGCGGTCATGACGCGCAGGGTGTTGATCGAGCGCATCAGCCACATCCTGGCGCTGCCGCCGGACGAGATCGACGACGCGATGCGCTGAGCGGCGCTTCAGTTGGTGGTGCGGATGGCACCACTGACGGCGCTGATGCCTTCCGTGCCCACGTTCCAGGTCGTGGTCATGCGTCCCACGGCCGTGTCCGCAGAGACGACGACAGCCGCCTGGATCGCAGAGTCCGCGCTGAGGGTTGTGCCGTTATCGGGCAGATCCACGAGGGTGGGGATCCCGGGTGCAACGTAGATGGTGCGCCCGCCCACGCGCACGGCGACAGCTCCGGGCGTAGAGGCGGACGCACCGCTCGACTGTGCGTCCTCCTCGTCGCCGGACTGGCTTGTCCCGGACTGTCCGCCGCTCGGTGAGGGCGAGGCCCAGATGTCGGGGGTTGCGCTCGGGCTCGGGGTATCCGACGATGCAGTGCCCTGTTCGGGCGAGGTGGCCGGGGAATCCGCGGGGGCGTAGAGCAGAAGGCTCGCGCGCACGTTGGTCACGCCCGAATTGGTGGCCAGAGAGGTGGCGCGTATCGGCGTCGTGGAGAGGACTTGGCGCCCCATGCCCTCGATCTGGGTGGCGCCGGGAATGGTCGCTTCCGTCAGAGTGGTGGCGGGAGTCGCGTTGGACCGCATGACCCACGCGCTCGCTCGCTCCGCCCAGGGCGCACCGAGGGTGATCGTCGTCGTCTGAGCCACGACCTCGTGATCGGAGGTCACGATGAGCGCGATCGGGGTCGAGTCGTTGGACGCGCCGTCAAGGGGCATGTCAAGGGTGGTGCCTTCGGCGACCGTCGCCTCGCCGCCAGCCAGGGGATGCACGCCGGTCGAATCGGAGACGGAGACGCTCACGTGGGCTTCTCCCGACGGCGAAACGAGGCGCAGCAGGGAGGTGCCCTTCGGGTCCACGCCGAGGATCGTCTGCGTGGTCGCGGGAACCACCGCGGACGCCAGGGTCGTGCCCTGCGGGATTTCGCCGTTCATGAGGGAGGCCTGCGCCCAGGCGGCGACCCCTCCCCCGTCTGCGCGCACATGCACGGCCAGCGCGCTCTCGTCGGGGAACCACCCGGCGAGCAGCACCGAGGCCGAGGAACGTGCCGGAACCGTGACCTGACGTGGCGCGGCGTTGAGCGGGCCCGACGCGCCGTATCCATCGATGCTGACGACCGAGGCTGTGGGGCCGGGGTTGGACAGGATCAGAACCATGTCGGCACCCGCGGTGGTCGCGCCGGTCGCGATCCACTGGGACGTGCGAGCGGCCGCGCAGCCGACGGCACTGAGGCCAGCAAGTTCGCCGCCGCCCTGACCGGCGAGGGTGAGGGCCGTCGGAATCACGCCGCCCTGTCCCGTGACGGAAGCGGGTGCAGGAGACACGGGAGCCGTGGACAGCGAGGACCAGGTGGTGCCCGACGCGACGTTCGTGGTCTCAAAGGGGTCGACGATGCCGGAGGGACACGCGAGCTGGACCTGGGAGGGATGCGCGCTCTGCGCGGTGCCTTCCACCGTGGCGGGAGCTGACGACACCCACATGGACGCGGAGGCAACAACCGCCGCGGCGATCCCCGCTCCCGTCAGGATCGTCAGGGAGTTGGTTGGGCGCTTCGTCATCTCTTCCTCCACGCGGATAGGGCGCTTGCTGCGGCGACGACAAGGCACACGCCGGAGGCGATCCGCCAGGGGATGATCCACCACGTGGCGTAGGTCAGCGTCAGGTGCCCTGAGGTGGGCATCTCGAAGGCCTGAGACCATCCGTCGGCTGCTTCCGTGGCGGCCAGGGCGGTCCCATCGACGGACGCGCGCCATCCGGAGTCAGCGCGCTCGGCGAGGATCAGAGTGCCGCTCGCGTCAACGTCACCGCTGACGCTGAGCTGGCTGCCGCCGACCGGGGTGGTCACGCCGGACGCAGATTCGACGCGCACACGCGAAGGGGCCACGCCGTTCGGGCGCACGCGCCAGACTGTTCCCGAATTCGTGTCGCCGACCTTTTCGAGGCCGGAGGCGCGGTCGAGCCCGGAGGCGAGGGCCTGGGACCCGCTGGCACCCAGGGGCACAAGAATCGTGTCGATGTTGTGGGCTGCCAGGGTCGCCACGGTCGCGTCGTCGGGGTAGACGACGAGGGTGTAGGCCGCCTGGGCGAGTGACGCGGTTGCGGGGTCACTCAGGACTCCTTCCGCAGCCCCGGAGCGCGCCTGGGCGAGGGCGAGGGCCCGCGTTGCCGGCGATCCATCGGTCAGGGAGGGGCCCGAGCCACGCCACAGGGACGCGTTCACCGTGCCGTTCGTGGGATCGCCGTCGAGGACGAGGATGCGCCCCGCACGCGTCGAGCGCTGGGCCTGCGCGGCGACGGCGGAAACGATCGGCGAGGACATCGGGGAAACGGTCGAGCGCTGCGCGAGCGTGAAGGTCGGGGTGTCCGCTGCGTCGCCGCGTGCAGCGAAGGCGGAGACAGCCACGCCTCCTCCTGCTCCCAGCAAGACAAGCGCGGTCAGTGCGCCGAGCGCACGCACGACGAAGGGACGCGATCCATCCCATGCGGGACGCGAGGCCTCGGCCTCGTCTTCGTTACCCGACCCGGATCGGGCGGCGGCCGCAAGCAGGGCACCGAAGGACAGGGACAGCGCAGGGGCGCTCCACGCGCTAGCGACGAACGCGCCAGAGATTCCCACGCCGATCTGCGAGGCCGCCCAGCCGGCCGCGGCAGACACGAGGGCTCCACAGAAAGCGAGTGCGGCGAAGCGGGTACGCAGGCGCAGGAGAGCGATGCCCGCGGCGGCAATCACGCCGGCGCCGATAATGCCCAGAGCGACGGCCTCGACGCGAGTTGAGGGCGCGGCGGGCATGCCGAGCATCGCCATCCACGAGTCGGCACGCGTGTAGGCGTGGACTCCCCCGCTCGTCGAGGCGAGCGCCGGCCAAGCCGATGGGCGCACCGCGATCGAGACGTAGGTGGGGACGAGGAGGACGAGGGCGGGCAGCGCGACAAGGAGAGAACGACGCGAGCGCCACGCCAGCGCAGCCGCACCCAGCAGGAGCGTCCACGGAGCACAGCAGGACGCAACGACGAGGGCGAGAGCGGCGCATCCACCGTTGATTCCGCGCGCACTCAGCGGGGCCTCATCGACACCGCCGGCACCGGCGACCAGCAGAGGCTTCGGTTGACCCAAGCAGTACGCGGCAAAGACCGGCAGCGCCGCGTGCGCGAGGGTCGCGGCAAGAACGCCGTGCGTGGCGCTCATGAGCAGAGAGGGGGCCACAGACCAGGCAAGAGAGACGAGGAAGCGCACGCGCAGGGACGAGGCGAGCACGCGCGAGGGAATCCAAGCCATCATCGCGGCAATCGGCGTCGACGCGACCAGCAGGAAGGTGGCGAGCGCTCCCGGGGTAATGCCCATGGGCGCGAACGGGGCGCTGAGAATCGCCATGAGGATCGTCAGCGGGTCAGCCCCGCCCGCGTATCCGTCTCCGCCCGGGATCCATGCGGACCACGCGGCTCCCCACAGCTCGGACCACGAGGAGGGCAGAGACACCCAGGCACCACCCACGAGACCGCTCGCCGTGCCCCACCACTGCATGAGCGCCAGGGTGGCAGTCAGGATAAGAAGCCCCAGGGCAGTCGATGCCGAGCGGAATCGGTAGCGCCGCATCGAGGCAACGACGAGCGGATCGATCCGCTCTCCATGCTCGTCTTCGTCCACGCCCGCGGGTTCCTTGCGCAGCATGGCGGGAGCCGTCTCAAGTGCGCGGAGGGCCGAGCGGGGGACGCGGCGCGACTGAGCCGCGCGCGCACGACCCACCAGCAGGCGCGGGGTCGCGCCGATGAGGGACACGAGGGCACCGAGTTCAGGCAGAGCCAGCGAGGCCCGGCCCGTCAGGATGCGTCCGAGGGCGCGGGCCGGGCTCCACACGAGGAGCCACAGCGCCAGGAACGGCAGGATGAGGGCGGGTACGGCCTTGCACCAGTTGTACATCTGGGCGTAGCGGCGCTTGCGGAACGATCCATCGGTCGCGTCGCCCCCATCGACGAGGGCATCGGAGACATCCCCCGTCGGTTCGTTATGGTCCGTGTCCGAAACGGCATCGAGGCCGGAGTAGAGGGAGACGCGGGCGTGACGCACGCGCGCCTTGGGGGCAACGATCACGCGATACCCGGCAAGGTGTAGGCGCCGCCCCAGGTCAAGGCCGTCACCGAAGGGACCGAGCGCGGGATCAAAGCCGCCGACGGCCTCGTAGGCCTCGGCGCTGATGAACAGACCGGCGGTGCCGACGCCGAGGACATCGCTCGTGCCATCGTGCTGGCCCTGGTCGATGTCATCATCGCCGATACGCTCGAGTCGACGGGCGCTGGCCGTAGCAAAGATTCCGAGTTCGAGGAGGCGGGTGCCGTCCCAGCTCATCTGCTTGATGCCGACAGCTCCGACGGTCTTACCGACGGCGGCGGCCTGAATGAGCTCGTCGAGACACTCGGGTTCGGGGGCGCTGTCCTCGTGAAGGATCCACCACCACTGTTCCGAGGCGAAACGGGCCCCCTGGGCACGGGCGCGACGGATCGCGTCGCCGAGATTACGGGCGCGGCCGACGCGCACGAGCTCGGCACCGTCGGGAACTCGATCAGCGGGGAACGGGGTGACGTGGCGTCCTGCGACGTCGATGATGGTCAACGAATGCGGGGCCACCGATTGGTTCTCGATGGCCCGCAATACGGACTGAGTGAGCGGCGCTTCTCCCCTTGTGACAAGGATCGCACCGACGGAGCGCTGCGTCGGACTCAACCGGCCATACGGCGCAGGCGCCGCCTCTCGCGCTCGGACATGCCACCCCAAATGCCAAAGCGCTCGTCGTTTGCCAGCGCGTATTCCAGGCACTCTTCGCGCACCTGGCAGGACTGACAAACAGCCTTAGCCTCGCGGGTGGAGCCGCCCTTTTCAGGGAAAAACGCCTCGGGATCCGTCTGCGCACACAGGGCGTGCTGCTGCCACGCAAGGGGGCCGTCAATGCGGGCATACTGCGCCGCATCGGCGTCCTCGGACCACTCGAGGGGTCCGTCACCGAAGATGTTCCACATTGCGGGAGCTCCTTATAACGAATCGGTCAATACGAGAATTACACGCGTGTCATTGCCGGAAGTCAAGCCGTTTCGCGATATTGAGACCTTTCCCGTAGCACTTGACCCAACGGTAAAACAATGCCATATTTCAAGGACTTCACAGTTACTAAGTATTTGGGTCGCTTGGGACCTTCGATATACTTGAAACCATGAACAATAAGCCCTTAGAAACTATGAGCAGGCTCACCCACTGTATCACAGCGATTAACGGATGGTCAGGTCCAGCGCTCACCCAATACGGCCAGGAGCGGGTTGAACTGGGAGGACCCGTGGCTAGCCGGTGGTTAGCGAAGATAGCGAACTACCTGACAAACGAACTCGCGGCCGATCTGTTCGGCGCGGGCGAAGCGACACCAACTCGCATCTACACGACTCTTCAGCCCTGGCAGGACGCCCTCTGGCAAATCGCCGCGCGCGCGATGGGATGGGAGGTACTCGATACACGACGCCCCCTCCCCGGAGACCTTTTCGTCACCAATATTCTCGGTTCCGAAGCATCCGACGCATTGGACGCCGGGGCGCACGTGCTGGCACAACCCGCGCAGTACCTATCGTTCGCATGGAGTGGCCCCCTGGACGGTGCTCTCGACGGCCTCGCGGAAATCGCCACGCAGCCGGATGCCCTCGTCGTCGACACTCCCCCGCTGCTCCCCCAGGCCCGCGACGAGGCACTGGCTGGGACCCGCCCGTCGGCTCCTGTTCAGGGTCGCCGCGTCGCGCTACTGTGGGACGCGCGCACGGGCGCAGGCCAAGTGCTGGATCAGTGGATGCAGGGCCGCTCTGTCGTCGTCATTGATCCGCACGCTGTTTCGCCGGAATCACTGACGCAGATCCTGGCAACGGAGGATGCGGACGGCGGGCTCGTCACGTATCAGCGGTAGAATGTCACCACACGCCCAGGACGCGCGCACCTGCGAGCTTGAGGCCCTCCATGCGGTCGCGGCGGATCTGCGTCCACCGCAGCGCGAAGCGCAGCCTCGAGGCGACGTTCTGCCCCTCGAGCTCGCGCAGGATGGCGCGCAGCTGGCGCGCGCGGCGCTCATCGAACGTGCCGACCTTCTGGGCGGTGCGGGCAATCAGAATGAACTGATTGCGATAGAAGCCGTTGCGCAGCTTGGCCATGCGGGCGTCGCGCGCCCCGGATCCGGAGTTTGCGCCCTGCACGTTGCCGCCATGCTGACGGTACTCCAGCGTCGGCTCCTCGCCGATCACCCACGTGAGGCCGATTGAGCGGGCCAGCGCGTACACGTACCAGTCGTGCACGCCGATCTCGCTGTAGTCGAGGCCGTTCAGCACACGCACGAGGGAACCGTGAGCCTTCGGACTGAAGACGTAGGTGGAGCCGGGCCCCGCGGCCTCGAAGAGGAAGTCCCAGGCACGCTGGGGCTGCGACTTGCGAATGAGGCGACGCTCCCCCACCGCCCCGCCGGGCAGCCACTGGAAGGACATGACGTTCGACGACACGACGTCAGCCCCGCGATCGGCCATGAGGGCCAGCTGGGAACTCAGCTTGTCCTCGTGCCACACGTCGTCCTGGTCGGTGAAGGCGACGTAGGAGCCGTCGGGGGCGTGCGTCGTGAAGAGGTGCAGGAAGTTGCCCGTGACGCCGGGGGTACCGTCGCGCTGGGGCAGAACCGTGATCCGAGGGTCGACAGCGGCGCGCGCCTCCAGGTGCGCGCGCGTGCCGTCGCTCGACGCGTCGTCGGACACGACGAGACGGACCTCCACGCCTACCTGGGCGAGCACGGAGTCCACCTGTTCGTCGAGCCACGCCCCGCCCTCGGCCATCCCGTTGTAGGTGGCCATGAGGACGGTGACTCGGGGGCGAGGCACGGCCTCGTCTCGGGTCACGCGATCCAAGGACTCAGTGTCCTTCGGCGGCGTACTTCGCCTCGACGGCTTCCTTCAGGGGCGCCCACCACGCCTCGTTCTCGGTGTACCAGGCGATCGTGTCAGCCAGGCCGTCGCGGAAGTTCGTGAACTTGGGCTCCCAGCCGAGCTCGGTGACCAGCTTGGAGTTGTCGATCGCGTAGCGCAGGTCGTGGCCCGGACGGTCGCTGACGTGATCAAAGTCGTCGGGGGCGTAGCCCATCAGCTCGTTGAGGATGGCGACGACGTCGCGATTGTTCGTCTCGCCGTCCGCGCCGATCAGGTAGGTCTCGCCGATGCGGCCCTTCATGAGGATGTCCCACACAGCCGTGTTGTGGTCGCGCACGTGGATCCAGTCGCGCACGTTCAGGCCGTCGCCGTACAGGCGGGGGCGCACGCCGCGCAGGCGGTTCGTGATCATGCGGGGGATGAACTTCTCGATGTGCTGGTACGGGCCGTAGTTGTTCGAGCAGTTCGAGATCGTGGCCTCGACGCCGAAGGAACGCACCCACGCGCGCACCAGCAGGTCCGAGCCCGCCTTGGACGAGGAGTAGGGCGAGGAGGGGTTGTAGGGGGTGGTGGGGGTGAACTTCGCGGGATCGTCCAGCTCGAGGTCGCCGTAGACCTCGTCCGTGGAAATGTGGTGGAAGCGCACCTTGTGGCGGCGCACGGCCTCCAGCAGGGTGAAGGTGCCCACCAGGTTGGTCTGGATGAAGGGCGAGGGGTCGAGGAGGGAGTTGTCGTTGTGCGACTCGGCGGCGAAGTGAACGACCGCGTCGGCACCGGCAACGACACCGTCAACGAGGTCGGCGTCCGCGATGTCGCCCTCGATGACGGTCAGGCGAGCCGTGAGTTCGGCGGGCATGTCCGTCAGGGACGCGCGGTTGCCCGCGTAGGTGAACTTATCCAGGACGACGACGTCGACGTCCGGATGGTCCTCCAGCAGCGTATGAACGAAATTCGCTCCAATGAAGCCGGCACCGCCGGTCACAACGATCTTCATGAGGTCTTCTCCTTTGCGCGCCCGCAGGCGTCCGGGGGTGCTACTCACCCGATTCCTGCCCCTATTATGCCGTAGTTCTCACGCATTCCTCGCCACTGACCCCCACTTCCCCGTCGGATACGTCACTATTCGCCACGCTGGAGGACCGCTAACGGTCCGCGCATCGCTGATAGATTGGACGTATCCCCAACAGAAACGGACCCCTCGTGCCTCGTCTCGTCCCCTCGCTCGCGCTGCTCGCCCTCTGCGCTCTTGCCACGGCCTCGTGCTCCATGGCAGAGGACACCCAGAGCGCACAGTCGACGCCCGCTGTCTCCGTTTCCCCGGGAGACCCCGGACAGCCGTCGGGTTCGGCAATGCCGACCCTGCACGCGGCCTCCCCCGGCTGCGCGGCCATGGACGAGACCTTCACCGAGGCACTCAACGGGTCCGAGACCGGCCAGGCCTACAGGTCGCTGGCGGCCAAGCGCTCGGGGGAAACCAACGCGGACGAGCGTCACCGCGCGTGGGAGGCCTTCGCAGCCTCCTTCAAGAACGACTACTCCGACCGCCTCACCCAGGCGGCCACGGACGAGACCTCGAAGCAGGCCCTCGCTGCCCTCGCCGTCTACGTCGAGCGCAACGCGGCCCTCGACTCCGGCGCGATCCCCGAGTTCGCCGATCAGCAGGAAGCCGAGGAGGCCCTCAAGCGCGGCGAAAAGCCCGAGGTGAATCCTGCCTACACGCAGGCCCTCGCCGAGGCCACGAGCGCCCACGGGACGCTGACGACCTGCATGCCCCACTGGCCCGTCGTTTTCTAGCCGCTGCGCGGCCTCACGCCCGCCGGGCCACGCCCGCACTCGTGTACATTAGACGTACATACCCCGGACAGATTGGCTCATTTCATGGCACGTGCGCTCGTCGACCACCTCGCCCAAGCGCGGGATCGTTTCGTCTCTACCGCGGCGCGACCCCTGGCCTTCATCGTCCTGGCCCTCGGTATCCTCGCCGTGGCCACGGGCTGGATCTTCGCCTCACCTCCGGGTGCTTCTCCGGACGACGATTACCACCTCGTTTCCACGTGGTGCCCGCGCCCCATCGAGTCCACGGGCTGCGCCACGACAACCATTGACGGCGAGCTATACGTCATGGCCCCCGTGACCACCTCCCACGCGCCGTGCGAAGCCTTCAGCCCCGATCGCTCGCACGCGTGCATCAAGGACTACTCGGACGACACGATGTTCCCGTCATACCGGTACAACGACGGCCAGTACCCCTATGGCTTCTACCAGTTCCACCATCTGTTCGCGGGCCACAACGTCGAGCGCTCCGTGTGGATCATGCGCGCGATCAACGTTGGCATCGCGATGGCGCTGATCGGCGCAGTGTGCGCGCTGTCGACCCGCGAGGTCCGGCGCGCGACCGCGCTGGCCGCGCTCGTCGCGTGGACGCCGATGGGCCTGTACTTCATCGCCTCCAACAACCCCTCCTCGTGGGCGATCACGGGCGTGTTCGCGTACGGCGCGGCTCTCTACGGCGCACTGAACGCGCAGGGATGGCGCCGCTGGACGCTCCTGGGTGTGGCCGGTCTCGCGTCCCTCCTGTGCTACGGCTCGCGAGGCGACGCCGCCTTCTACGTCTTCGTGGCGTCCCTCGGCATCCTCATCCTGGCAGCCCGGCGCCGCCACCTGCCCGAGATCGGTGTCGCGTCGCTCCTCAGCGTCATCGGCATCTGGTTCATGCTCAGCTCCGGACAGTCCGGCCACATCGCCCAGTCCGATGCCTCGGTCACCCTGCACGAACGCATCGAGGTCGCGATCATGAACATCCGCTACCTGCCCGAGTACTTCGCGGGCTTCATCGGATTGAACTCCGGCCCCGGCTGGCGTGACACCCCCCTGCCGGGCTACACGACGATCCTCGGCCTCCTCGTCCTGGGCGCGGTCCTCTTCTACGGCGCACGCACCGTGAGCCTGCGCAAGGCCCTGGCAGCCTTCATGGTCTTCGGCGCGATGGCCGGCATCCCGCTGCTGATCGCGACCCCGCCGACGTTCCCCAACCTCGGTGGATACCACTCCCGCTATGCCCTGCCGCTGCTGGGTACGTGGCTGCTCATCTGGCTCTCCTGCGCCATCAGGAAGTCCTCGCTCGCTCGTGGCCAGATCGTCATGTTCGTCTTCTTCCTGAGCGTCGTCAATGGCGTCGCGATGCACACGACGATCGCTCGCTACGTCCGAGGCCTCCTCGAAATCCGCCACATCGGATGGATCGCACCGGGTAACCTGAATGGTGACATCCAGTGGTGGTGGGCCGACATGCCGCTGAGCCCAATGGCCCTGTGGGGCCTGGCCTCCCTGGGATACGCACTTGCCCTGGCGAGCGCCATCTACCTGCTGCGTAACCGCCAGGTGGAGGTGCCTGCCTCGACCACTCCGACCGAAGAGGAAGAAACCGCATGAGCGCAACAGTTACCGTCGTCGTGCGCACGCGTAATCGCCCGGCGATGCTCACCCGTGCCCTCGCATCGATCGCTTCGCAGAGCTTCGACGACTACGAGGTCGTCATCGTCAACGACGCCGGCGACGAGGCCGAGGTTCGCGAGATCGTCAAGAAGCAGAAGAGCGCCGTACATTCGAAGATCACGATCGTCACGAACGAGGTCTCGAACGGCCGCGAGGCCGCGCTCGAGTCGGGCCTGGCGGCGTCGCGCAACCGCTACTACGCGGTCCACGACGATGACGACTCCTGGCACCCGCACTTCCTGAAGAAGACGGTCGCCTACCTGGACGAGCACCCCGAGGCGGGCGGAGTCGCCACCCGCTGCGAGATCATCCGCGAGCGCGTGCGCGCCGACGGCACCTGCATCGAGATCGAGCGCGAGGTCCTGTCGACTGAGAACTACGGCCTGTCCCTCGTGGACATGATGGTGGAAAACTACACGCCGCCTATCTCTCAGCTGATCCGCCGCGAGGTCGCCGATCGGATCGGTCACTGGGATGGTTCCCTGCAGACGCAGGCGGACTGGGACTTCAACCTGCGGCTGCTTGCTGCCTCCCCGGTTGGTTTCGTCGACGGGGAGCCGCTGGCCTACTGGCATCACCGCGACACAATGGATGCGTCCCTGGGCAACTCCGTCGTCACGGACGCGTACCTGCACAAGTGGGACAACCTGCATATCCGCGACCGCTACCTGCGTGCCACGCTGGCGACGGAGGACCCGTCGTCCCCGCACCTGGGCCAGGCTCTACTGTCGGCGGAGTACTACCGCCGCATGCGCGAGGAGCTCGCGAGCATGGATTCGGGCTTCCACTCCTCGCTGAATCTTGTGCACGTGAACATGCTCAATACGATGACAGCCCTGCACGAGCAGGTGCACGAGCTGCGCGGGGAAGTCAGTGCCCTGCGCGAACAGCTCGATGCCGGGTCACCCCTGCAGCAGTCGCTGCGTCGCACGGCGTCCCTGCCCAAGCGCATCCTGCATCGCCTGCTGGGGCGCTGAGGAACACCTGTCTCAGAGGGGCGGGCCGGCCGTGGAATGCTCCACGGCCGGCCCGTTTCCGCTTGTGTCCTAGGGCAGTGGGCGCACGACGTCTGGCGTCATACGATCCCACCCGTATCCGGCGGTGATGTGCTGCATGCGGGCGGGCCGTCCCATCCAGTCGGTGTGGACGATCATGTCGTCACCCAGGTAGATGGCGACATGCGTGACGGTGCCACTCGTCGTGTAGAAGATGAGGTCACCGCGCTGGCGCTGGGCGAGGGGCACGTGTTGGAAGCGCGGGTAGGCGTAGAGTTCCTGCGATGTGCGGTACGAGGGCCAGGCATGCTTGACAACGTTAATGGGCTGGGGATCGAGACCCGCGGCGTAGAGGGATTGGAGGACCAGGCCCGAGCAGTCAAATCCTAGGTCGTAGGGGCCTGCCCCTCCCCACGTGTAGGAGGAGCCGGTTTGATTCCACGCGTACCCGATCATGGCCTCGACGCGCTCGCTGCGCGTGGCCGTCAGGGGCAGGGGTGTGGCCTGGTACTGGTCGACGGTCCACGGGTAGCCGGTGTCCATGGCCTCCCACGTCGCCTTGTCGACGACGCCGGTGACAGGCAGGCCTGCGCGCTGCTGGAAGTTCTTGACGGCGGCCACGAAGGGCGCGTCGACGGAGGCGAGCTTGTTGGAGTGCCACAGGCCGAGGCGCACCTGGGCGATGCGTACCTTGGTGCCGTTCATGCCCCAGGTAAGCGTGTTGGTCGCGTCCCCCAGGCCCGTGATGTGGTCGGTGGGCTGCAGGTAGCCGGCCGGGGCCTCGTACCCGCGCCACGCGCCCGATGCGTCGAACTCGTAGCGGCGACCGTTCAGCTCCAGGGGCTCGGTGCGCATGATGCCGGTGTCGGGGTCGAGGTAGTACCACGTTCCCCCATCGTTCAGCCAGCCGCCCATCTGGGCACCGTTGGATGCGAAGTAGTGCCACCCGTCATCCAGGTGCACCCAGCCGGTGCGCATCGCACCCGACGAATCCAGGTAGTACCACGTGCCATCCACGCCGGTCATGCCCGTACGCATCACTCCACTGTTCGGGTCGAGGTAATACCAGGAGCCACCGTCTTTCAGCCAGCCGCCGATCTGGGCGCCGCTGGACGCGAAGTAGTGCCACCCGTCGGCCAGGAGGTCCCAGCCGGTGCGCATCGCACCCGACGAATCCAGGTAGTACCACGTGCCATCCACGCCGGTGAGACCTGTACGCATCACTCCGCTGTTCGGGTCGAGGTAATACCAGGAGCCACCGTCGTACAGCCAGCCGCCGATGAGCGCCCCGGAGGGAGCCAGGAAGAACCAGTCGGCGCCGTCACGCAGCCAGCCGGTTGCCATGTAGCCGCTGCCGTAGAAGTAGTAGCGGCTACCCCCAATCCCCACCCACTGGGAGGCGGGGTAGGTGCCGTCGGCTCGCCGCCACCACCAGCCGACCGAGTCACGCATCCACGTGCCCCGTCCGGTCTCATCCGGCGCGTTCAGCGTCGGAGGATCGTCGCTCCCCGTCGAGGCACTGGATGCCCGATCCTCAGCGCTCGGAGCGGGGTCGGCGGGCTCGGGCGCGTCCGTGGCCTCGGGGCTGGGAGAGTCCGACGGCGCGGTGGGAGAAGCGGACTGGGCCGCGGTGGAGCTTTGCGCTGCGGACTGCGGTGCGGACTCATCCCCGGCGTCGGCGCGGGCCTGCGCGGGCAGGGCGATGAGCGCGAGGGCCAGGGCTGCGGTGAGAGCACGGGTGTACGCGCGTTGGGCGGGTATCGGCGTCGATGCCATGACAGTGCCTTGTCACTGGAGAACAGTTCTCCCATAAGTGTAGGACAACAGTCACACTGCGCGGGGGTGTTTGAATCGTCAACTCGATGAAAGCCGGGGCCCATCGGCATTCACACCGCTGGGCCCCGGCCTCGAACGTCGATTCGTCCGTCAGTCCTCGTTCGCGAGCGCGTCGGCCTGCTGGGCCTGCATGCGCGCGAGGCGCTCGTAGTCGGCGGCACCTCGCCTGGGCACGTCGCGCATGGGGCGCGCGGGCGTCAGGTCCGTGAACGATGCGCCCAGGTTCACCAGGCCGCCGGACTCCATGCCCGGGCCGGGCAGGACGTCGAAGCGTCGCGCCTTTTGCAGGGCATCGATGACGCTGGTCATGTCCTGGTTCTGGATGGCCGCGGAAATCGTGTAGGCACCCGGGTTGAAGGTCAGACGCGGGATGTCGATGTCGAGGTGGCCGGTGCCCGGCTCGATCGAGGTGGGCACGTAGCAGGCGTCCATGCCGTGCAGGCCCCACACGAACACGCCCTCGCGGGTGTCGATGGAGGCACCGAAGACCGGGGACTCAATGCGTTCGTTCGCGCGGTAGTGCAGGCGCAGGCGCACGGGATCACCCGGGTACACGAGTGACGTGGGCTGACCGGACGAGGAAAGCAGTTCAATGCGCTCGATCATGGCCTCGCCGCTGCCGAAGCGCGTACCGCCGCCCTCGACGTCGACGGCGTGGTGAGCGACGTCGGAGTAGGTGTCGATGACCTCGGCGGCCGCCCCCACGTCGACGAGCGTGCCGTGGTCCAGCCAGGCGGCCTGGTCGCAGAAGGTGCGCATCTGCTCGAGGCCGTGGGACACGACGACGACCGTGCGCCCCTGGTCCTTGAGCTGAGCGAACTTGTCCATGCACTTGTTCTGGAATTCCATGTCACCCACGGCCAGGACCTCGTCGACGAGGAGGATGTCCGGCTCGACGTGGATCGACACGGAGAAGCCCAGGCGCACGTACATGCCCGAGGAGTAGTTCTTCACCGGCT
>CAUTRF010000028.1:0-24534 GCA_963540795.1 uncultured Actinomyces sp. | reverse complement strand
CGGCGCCCTTGAAGAAGGCCTCGAGCTCCTGGATGATCTTGCCGTTGCCGCGCACCGGGCCGTCGAGACGCTGCAGGTTGCAGTTGACGACGAAGGTCAGGTTGTCCAGGCGCTGCTGGGCGGCGAGCTGGAGCATGCCGCGGGACTCGGGCTCGTCCATCTCACCGTCGCCGAGGAAGGCCCACGTGTGCTGCTGCGACGTGTCCTTGATGCCGTTCATGTGCAGGTAGCGGTCGAACCAGGCCTGGTAGATGGCCTCGGCGGGACCCAGGCCGAGCGAGACCGTGGGGAACTCCCAGAATTGGTCGAGCTGTCGCGGGTGCGGGTACGAGGGCAGGCCGTGCTTCGTGGAGACCTGCTGACGGAATCCGTCCATCTGCTCTTCGGAGAGACGACCCTCAAGGAAGGCGCGGGCGTAGGGGCCGGGGGAGGCATGTCCCTGGAAGAACACGTGGTCGCCGCCGCCGGGGTGGTCCTTGCCGCGGAAGAAGTGGTTGAGGCCGACCTCGTAGAGGGTGGCAACCGAGGCGTAGGACGAGATGTGTCCGCCCACCTTGACGCCGGGGCGCTGGGCGCGCGTCACCATGACGGCCGCGTTCCAGCGGATCCAGCGGCGGTATTCGCGCTCCATGGCTTCGTCGCCGGGGAAGTACGGCTCCTGGTCAACGGGAATCGTGTTGACGTAGGGGGTCGTGTATTCCTGGGGGAGCTGAACGCCGTTGCGGCGCGCTTCGTCCAGCATGTGCAGCAGGATGTAGCGTGCGCGGGGGCCGCCCTTTTCGTTGATGAGCCCGGACAGGGACTCGACCCATTCGGCGGTCTCCTGGGGGTCGTTGTCGGGAACCTGAGGAATCAGGCCGTTGACGACGGGGTGGGACTCGTGGAGTTGGCTCACGGTGTACCTTCTCGCTTGACTCGGTGCTGCTCGCGCAGCGTGCGTGAGCGGTGTCCTCTGGCGACACCGCACATATCGGGACCATTGTCCCACTATTGGGGAGGCTTTGCGAGTGTTTGCCTAGCGTATCCACTATGAGGTGCGTATCACCAGTTGGTAGGCGTTCCGCGCCGGGTAATTCCCCAGCTCAAACGGGGGAGTGTTTGTGGGAGTGTTTCATCGTGGACTATCCCTTGCATTCCAGTAGCTTCAATGCCCTAGGATGAAGGCGTGAACGTTGATATGACACTGAGCGTCAGCTCGTTGATGGGCGGTGCTGCGTGATGGCAGTGAGCCTGGGTTTTGCGTCCGATGCGATCGTGCAGGAGTTCTACGTCGATGACGACGTGGATCAGGCCGTGCGCGAAGCGATTGAAGGGGAGACGGGGCATCCGCTCGTCGACGTCGATTACGCGGACGTCGTGGACGGCGCAATCGTCTGGTGGCGCGCGGACGATGCCGAGGAAGAGGACCTCGCGGACGTGCTCGTGGACGCCATGTCGAACCTGGATGACGGCGGCCTGATTTGGGTGCTGATTCCCAAGCCTGGACGTCCCAACTCCGTGCGCGTGGGCGACGTGGAGGAGGCCGCTGAGATCGCGGGCCTGCATGCGACGACCTCGACGGCGCTGGGGGGTAACTGGGCGGGCGTGCGCCTGACCGCGCGTCCGCGTTCGCGCCGCTAGTTATATTCACGAGGCCTGGGCTCCTCCGCACTGTCCTGTGCTGTGACGCTCGGCTTCGGATGTGACCGTGCGTGCCTGTTCTGGTAGATTGGCGCGTGCGTGGGGCCTTTAGCTCAGTTGGCTAGAGCGTCTGGTTTACACCCAGAAGGTCATCGGTTCGAGCCCGGTAGGGCCCACAAAACGCCCAGGGGCCGGAAGCGATAAGCTTCCGGCCCCTCAGTGTTTGCTGTAAGAAGTGCGTGCTACGCGCGTCAGTCCTCCTCCTCGCGCTCCTCGACGACGTCTTCGCCTACGACGAGCTTGCCGGATGCGCCAGCGCCGAGCTGCTCCAGGGCGAGGCGGCCCACCAGCTGCTGGTTGGTGGTCGTGCGCTGGGGGCGTGCGCCGGACATGAAGCTGAAGAACCAGCTGACCAGCGTGCCCACCTGCGACTTGAAGCCGACGATGTAGAGCAGGTGCAGGAAGCACCAGGCGACCCACGCGACGAAGCCGGTCAGCTTCTTATTGCCCATCTTCACGACGGCCTGGAAGCGGGAGATCGTCGCCATCGAGCCCTTGTCGTTGTAGACGAACTCGGCGGCCTTGGGTGCGCGGCCCGACAGACGGGCGGCGATTGTGTCGGCTGCGAAGCGCGCGGACTGGATCGCGCCCTGCGCGACGCCGGGGACGCCCGGGAAGGCCATCATGTCGCCGAGCACGAATATCTCGGGGTGGCCGGGCAGGGTGAGGTCCTTGTTAACGGTGACGCGCCCCGCGCGGTCCACCTCGGCACCCGTTGCCTCGCCGAGGGCCCGACCCAGCGGGCTTGCGGCGACGCCGGCGGCCCACACCTTGCACACGGACTCGATCCGCTCTTCCTCGCCGGACTTGTATTTGAGCGTCACGCCCTCGGAGTCCACGTCGGTGACGAAGGCGTTCATCTTCATCTCGACGCCGAGCTTGGCGAGGGCCTCTTCGGTCTTGATGCCGAGCTCCTCGCCGAACGGCGGGAGGGGATGCTCGGCGCCGTCCACCAGGATGACGCGCGCCTTGGTCGGGTCGATATTGCGGAACTCGCCCTTGAGCGTGTGAGACGCGAGTTCGCGGATCTGTCCGGCCATCTCGACGCCGGTCGGGCCGGCGCCCACGACGACGAAGGTTAGGAGCTTCTCAACCGCAGCCGGGTCGGTCTCGATTTCGGCCAACTCGAAGGCACCGAAAATGCGCGCGCGCAGCTCGAGGGCGTCATCGATCGTCTTCATGCCCGGCGCAAAGACCGCGAAGTGGTCATTGCCGAAGTAGGACTGGCCCGCACCCGCCGCCACGATCAGCGTGTCGTATTCGGTCACCTCGCGCTTGTTGTGGTTTCGCCACTTGACGATGCGCCCCTCGACGTCGATCTCCTCGACGAGCGCCTGCAGGACCGTCACGTTCTTCTGACCGCGCAGGATCTCGCGCGTGGTGGGGGCGATGTCGCCCTCGGAGAGAATGCCCGTGGCCACCTGGTACAGCAGGGGCTGGAAGAGGTGGTGCGATGTGCGGGCCAGGATGGTGATGTCGGCGTCGGCGTTCTTCAGTCGACGAGCGGCCGTCAGGCCTGCGAAACCGGAACCGATGATGACAATGCGGTGGCGGGACATAAAACTCTCCTTCAATTAAGCAAGGCTAATCTTACATAAATATGCCGCTCGCACTTTGTGAGGTCGGGCGCACCTGGACCCGACGCCGTCAACGCTGAAAAAGCCGTGCCGCCGCGACCGGATCCGGCTTGCCTGTTGTCGTGGTTGGGAGCGCCTCGACGATCAGGACGCGACGCACCTTCTCCCACGGCGCGAGGGAATCACGCATGGCCTCGGACAGGGCTTCGGCACTCAGCGACGAGGCCTGGGCGCGGACCTTCGGAGAAGCGACGATCAGCGCGGCGACGATCTGCCCCCAGCGCTCATCCGGCAGCCCCACGACGAGCGCATCCGACACGATATCCAGCGAGCGTAGAGCCCTCTCGACAGTCGGGGGAGCGACGAGCTCTCCGGCCGTGTTGATCATGCGGTGGGCGCGTCCCACCATGTGCAGCCAGCCATCCGCATCTCTTGTCGCCAGGTCACCCGTGCGCAGCCACTCCTCGCCGCTCACGACGCCGGGCCCGCGCACCCAGATCTCGCCCATCTCATCGACGCCGGCCTCGCGCTCGTCGTTGGCCATGACGCGCAGGTCCACGTAGGGGAAGGGAACTCCCAGTGACCCGGCGGGCGCGCCGCAGTCAGGCGTCGCGACCGTTCCAGCCCCGGAGGTCTCGGTCATGCCCCACACGTGAATGGGGGACAGGCCGACCGCGAGCATCGCCTGGGCGAGGTCCGCCGTCATCGCGTCGCCGCCGATGAGGGGACGTACCCACGACGACAGGTCCCCGCCGCCGCGCTCATGCTCGTCGAGGATTGCGCGCACGATCGCGGGCACGGCGAACATCATCGTGATCCCGTAGCGCTCGATCGCGTCAATGACGCCGCGCGCGTCGAAAGACCCAGGGAAACCAAGCGTGACCAGGGTGCCGCCGTGCGTCCACACGTCCATCGACGTCCCGTTGAAGCCCCCGATGTGGCTCGCGGGCGCACACACCCCCACGACCGACGAGGTCGGCGCGTAGTCGAAACCCTCGCGGAAGTTCGTCGATCCCCACCACATGACCTCGTGGGTGAGCTCGACGGGGCGCGGGGTGCCCGTGGACCCCGACGTGAACAAGATGGCGGCGAGCTCGGTCCCGCAGCGCGCGGGAGCTTTTTCGATGGGCACGGCGCGATCCGCCCACGCAGCCAGATCCGCAAACGACGCGACCTGCGCACCCGCGCCGGACAGGGCGAGAGCGTGGTGGGCCGAGGCCTCGTCGAGAAACACCCACGAGACGCCCACCTGCTCACACATCGAGGCGAGCGCAGCCGAGGGCATTCGCGGGGACAGCGGAACCGTCACCGCGCGCAGCCACGATGCCGCCACGTGGGCGATGTAGTGCCACGGCGAGTTCGCCCCGATGACGGCGATGCGCGTTCCCTCGCCAATACCGGCCGCATCAAAGGCGGCTGCGAGGCGTGCGACCGTGTCAGCCGCCTCTCGGACGCTCCACTCCTCACCGGTGGCCGCGTCCACCAAGGACAGCCGGTTCGGATGGCGGCGCGCTGCTGCCAGGAGCGCTCGCGCGGGGGAATAGTCGGGGGTCACGAGGCCGAGGCGGCCTTCGCGGCTGCCATGGCCGCGTGACGCTCCGAGCGCTCCTTCAGGCGCGCCAGGACGGAGCCAGCCTCCTGCAGCGTCGAACCAGAGTTCTCGATGTGGCGCAGCTGCTCGGGGATCTCGAAGCCGCGAGCACGCATGCCCTTGGCCCACAGCAGGCCCGCGCGGTACGAGGAACGCACGAGGGGCCCCGCCATGACGCCCGCGAAGCCCATCTCCTCGGCCTCGGCGGCCAGTTCGACGAACTCTTCGGGGTGCACCCAGCGGTCGATCGGGTGGTGTAGGGGAGAGGGACGCAGGTACTGCGTGAGGGTCAGCAGGTCGCAGCCCGACGCGTGCAGGTCACGCATGGCGGCACTGATCTCCTCGCGCGTCTCGCCCATGCCCAGGATCAGGTTCGACTTGGTGACCATGCCGCCGTCGTGGGCACGCTTGATCATCGCGAGCGAGCGATCGTAGTTGAAGGCGGGGCGAATCTTCTTGAAGATGCGCGGCACCGTCTCGAGGTTGTGCGCGAAAACCTGCGGGCCGGCCTCGATGACCATGTCGATTGATTCGGCCTGACCGCGGAAGTCATCGACGAGGAGCTCCACGCCCGTGCCCGGGTTGAGCTCGTGGATCAGGCGGCACGTCTGCGCGTACAGCCACGCGGCACCGTCGGGCAGATCGTCTCGGGTCACGCCCGTGATCGTCACGTAGCGCAGGTCGAGGTCGCGCACGGACTCGGCGATACGACGCGGCTCGTCCTTGTCGTACTCCGTGGGGCGGCCCGTCGCGATGTCGCAGAAGTCGCAGCGGCGCGTGCACAGCGCACCGCCGAGCAGGAACGTCGCCTCGCGGTCCTGCCAGCACTCGTAGATGTTGGGGCAGCCGGCCTCGGCGCACACAGTGTGCAGGCCCTTGGCATGCGATAGGGAGCGCATGTCCTGGTAGTTCTCGCCGGCCTTGGCAGTCGTGCGGATCCACTCGGGCTTCTTCTCGATCGGAGTTTGCGAGTTACGCACCTCGATGCGCAGGAGCTTGCGTCCTTCGGGATCGGGCAGGGTACTCATAGCGTTGACCTCGTCGTGTAGGAAACGGAAGCGGGAGTGGTCGCCAGGCAGGAGGAGATGTGCTCCACCATGCGCGGGAGAAGTTCGGATGCGGCGTCGGAGACAGTCGTGTGGATGCCCTCCCACGACAGGGAGGTCACGTCGGCGTCTGTCAGGCCGCAGGGGATGATTCCCTCGAAGGCGTGGGCCGGGTCGATGTCGACGTTCAGAGCGATGCCGTGCAGGGTCGCTCCGCGCGCGACCTTCAGGCCGATCGCGCAGATCTTGCGGTCGCGGCGTCCCTCCTCGGTCAGCCAGACGCCCGCGCGGCCCTCGACGCGGTGAACGGGAAGCCCCCAGACCTCGCGCACGGTGTCGATCACCGAGGCCTCGACGGCGCGGATCCACTGCACGAGGTCGACGGGCTCGCGCAGGCGAACGACGGGGTAGACGACGACCTGTCCGGGGCCGTGCCACGTCGCGGAACCAGCGCGATCAGTACGGATGACAGGAATCGTCGTGGAGGGAATGTCCTGCGGCTTCGTGTGGCGGCCTGCCGTCCAGGTGGGCGTAAATTGAGAAACGATGAGCGTATCCTCGCCGCCGGCGAGGACCTCCTTGTGCAGGGAGCGCTGGAGCGCGTCAACCTGCGTGTAATCGACCAACCCCTGGTCGAGTAGGCTCAAAATCTGCACGTTGTGATCATAGTCGCGGGCAGGGTCCCTTGCTAGATGGGGGTCCGGTATGCTTGACGCATGCAGTCTTCGTCTCACCGCAACGGCCCGGCGACTACGGCCGATACGCTCGCATCGAAGTGGACCGTCGGCGACATTATGGCTCTCATGGAGTCGTGGTACCCGGCGGCCACGGCGCAGTCCTGGGATCGCGTTGGGCTTATTGTGGGCGACCCGGCATCCCCCGTGCATTCGATCCTTCTCGCCCTCGATCCCACCGCGGCCATCGCCGCCCAGGCCGTCGCCGGTCCGTCCCGTGACGGGCAGCCTTTCGACATGGTGATCACACACCACCCACTGCTCCTGCGCGGTGCCTCCTTCCTGCCCGTGACCGACCCGAAGGGCGGGGTCGTCACCACTCTCATCCGCTCAGGTGTCGCCCTGTTCAACGCGCACACCAACGCTGACGTGGCCTGCGACGGCGTCGCGACGGCGCTCGCCGACCTGATCGGGCTGCGCGATACCGCGCCGCTCGAGCCGTGTGGAACCGACGCCGAGGGACACGAGATCGGCCTGGGGCGCGTCGGCACCGTCGACGAGACTACGCTCGGCGCCTTCGCGGACCACGTGGCATCCGTGCTGCCGGCGGGCCCCTCCGGTCTCTTCGTCGGCGGCGACGAGAGTGCCCCGGTGACCCGCGTAGCCGTACTGGGCGGCGCGGGGGATAGCGCGCTTGAGGCGGCTCGCGCCGCGGGAGTTGACGTGTACCTCACGGCGGACCTGCGCCATCACCCAGCCTCCGAGCACCTCGAGGGTGGAGCTCCCGCTCTGCTGTGCGGATCCCACTGGGCGACGGAGTCCCCGTGGCTTCCCGTCCTCGCACGTAAGATTCGCCAGGCCGCTGCCAGCGCCGATGTGGAACTTCGCGTGGAAGTCTCTACGATTGTCACCGAGCCATGGACCAGCCACCGAGTCACCCAGGGAGAACTAGCGTGAAAGCATCGCACACCGACCAGCTCGAACTTCTCGAGCTCCAGAAGCTCGACCAGAAGGAGTCGGCGCTGCGCCACAAGCGCGATTCGCACCCCGCGCACGCGACGGTTCGTGAGTTCGCGGGCCGCGTCGCTGACCTCCAGCGCGCCGCGATCTCCCAGAGCGCCATCATCGCGGACACGATGCGAGAGGTAACCCGCATCGAGGATGAGATCGTGAAGGTCTCTGAGCGCCGGAAGCGCCAGCAGAGCCGTATCGATAACAACCAGGTACCCCTGCGCGATATCTCGGCGATGGAACACGAGATCGCCCAGATGGACCGCCGCCTGGCTAAGCTCGAGGACGACCAGGTGGAGGCCGAGGAGCGCGTCGAGGCCGCCCGCGCGGCCCAGGACCAGATGAAGGCCGAGGCTCAGGCCATCGCCGCCGACATCGAGGCCCTCAAGGCTCAGTTCGAGGCCGACGTCGCCGACTCTGATGATGAGCTGCGCCGCGTCATCGCCGCCCGCCGCGAGCTCGCCGACCGCCTGCCCGCGGATCTGCTGGAGGAGTACGAGGATGCGCGTCGCCGCAACGGCGCTCTCGCCGTCATCGAGGTCCGCGACGGCTACGGCATCGGCGTCGCCGCCGACCTGAGCCCGATGGAGCTCGAGCGCATTCGCCTCACGCCCGCCGACGAGCTGTACCTGACCGAGGACACGGCGCAGATCGTCGTGCGCACGGCGGCGAACACGCCGCGCTGAGGCTCAGGCCTCGACGCCGTAGGCGTCCGCCAGGTAGAACCCCTGCCTGCTCTTCGTGACCGTCACCCGCACCTGGGTGGCGGTCACGGGCTTTTCCAGGGTGACGATGCGCCGGTAGCCCACGCAGTGCACGCGAGCGATCTCCTGCTCGACCTCGCCGTCGACGCACGCGGTCACCACGGCCTCGTCGATGCGCTGTCCCTGGGCGATGTCCTCCTCGAGGACGATCGAAGCAACCGCGCGAGGCGCGTCAAAGCGCAGGGTCACGACGTTGCCCTCGTCCTCGCGACATGCCTCGATGCGACGCGCACGGAAGTCGGCGATCTTCTCGCCGAGGCGTGCCAGGACCTCGACGTCAGCGTCCGCGAGGAGGCCGTCGCGGTTCGGGGGAACGTTCAGGAGGAAAGTGGCGTTACCGCCGACCGAGCCCTTCCAGATTGAGAACAGCTCGTCGACGCTGCGCACCTGGGAGTCCTCGACGTCGTGGTGGAACCAGCCCTTACGCGTGGAGGTGTTGACCTCAGCGGGGTACCAGGCGAGGGGGCCGGAATAGTCGGCCAACGCCTCGCGCGAGCCGAGATCCTCGTCGCCGGAGGCCACCTGACGGGAGAACTCGCCGTCGTCGGCCTTTTGTGACTTTTCTGCGGTGCGCTCGGCCTCGCGCAGGGATGCTGGAACGACCGACCACTCGTTGGCTCGAACGGAGCCGGCCTCGTTGCCGCACCAGCGCACGTCCGGGCCGCACACGGAGATGACGGCCTCGGGGGCGAGTGCGCGGACCGTGTCGTAGATGCGCTGCCAGTCGTAGACCTGCACCTTGCCGTTGGGGCCCTCGCCGCACGCGCCGTCCAGCCACACGGAGAAGACCGGGCCGTAGTGGGTGAGCAGCTCGATGAGCTGATTGATGTAGAAGTCGTTGTAGGCATCGCCCTGGCCGTAGGTCGGCTCGGTCATGTCCCAGGGGGATAGGTACACGCCGAACTTGAGGCCGTGACGCGCAGCTGCGTCGGACACCTCACGCACGAGGTCACCGCGCCCGCCCTTCCACGGCGAGGAGGCCACCGAGTGCTTCGTGTAGGCCGAGGGCCACAGGCAGAATCCGTCGTGGTGCTTGCACGTGAGGATCACGCCGCTCATGCCGGCGCGCACGAGGGCGCGCATCCACTGATCGACATCGACGTTGCCCGGGTTAAACAGGGCCGGATCCTCGTGGCCGACGCCCCACTCGCGGTCCGTCATCGTGTTCATGCCGAAGTGGATGAACGCGTACATCTCCATTTTCTGCCACTGGAGCTGACGGTGGGTGGGCCGGATATTGGCCAGGTAGTCCTCGTTGATCATGCCTATGGTTTCCGCTCGATGGCCGATGCGTCGGCCGGTCCTGCACCCTGCAGGTTCCGGGAAAAGGATAGCCTACCTGTCAGTGCGTGACCAACGTTACTGTGCGTGTCGATCCGCCTTTTTTCGTTTTCTTTTCGGGGCCGTATTCGACGTCAGTGACGCGGTGTTCGTGTCCCTTCGCATCCGCCAGTGATAGCGAGTAAGCGGCATCTTCCAGGGCCTTCTCCGCCGCTGCGGTTTCCTCGGCCGCGTAGCCGTCGGAGGCGAGCAGTAGGCCGGTGATGGCACCGCGCCAGCGCTTTGCGTCGTGGGAGATCACTGAGCGCTTGCCGCCTGCCTCACGCTCGACGCGCAGCTCCCAGACGCGTGCCCACGGGGCCCTGCACGCAGCGCGATACGGGCCGGATCGGCCATCGATGATGATGCGCTGTGATGCCTCGGGGGACAGCGCCTCGTCAAGGCGCGGCGCCCACCAGGTTGACAGGACACCGAGGGTGGGCAGCGACACGCCCATCGCGAGACGGTGGTCAGGGATGACGTCCGTGGGGGAGAGGACGCCAAAGAGGCCGGAGAAGATCGACACGTGCGCCGCGCCTGCGCTTGACCACGCGCCCGGTGCACCCTCCTCGATTGCCTCGTAGAGCACTCCCGTAAACAGCGACGAGGCCGGGGCGCAGGGGGCAGAATCGAGCGCGGTGTTGACGGACAGGTCGATCCTCGCACCGACCTTGAGGACGGCTGCGGCTTCGTGTCCGTCCCCGAGAGCAGTGAGCGTATCGCACACGGTGCGACGGCTTGTCGCGAGGCTGGCGCGCGTGAGCGCGTTGACGTCCAAAGACGGGCCCTGCGCGGGCGCGTTCTTTCCCTCCGACGGGGGCAACCAGATCAGCATGGTGACCACCCTATCGCGGGGGCGCGGCCATGCGCGCTATGATCGATGCGGATCTGCCGGCTGGGCGGCCGCGCGCGGAAACGCTCGAGGAACGTCCGGGCTCCACAGGGCAGGGTGATGGCTAACAGCCACCCGGGGTAACCCGCGGGACAGTGCCACAGAAAACAAACCACCGGCGCGCATACGTCGGTAAGGGTGAAAAGGTGAGGTAAGAGCTCACCAGCGGCGCGGGTGACCGCGCCGGCTAGGTAAACCCCACCCGGAGCAAGACCGAGCAGCAGGCAGGGCGGCCCGTCCAATGCCTGCGGGTAGGTTGCCAGAGGCCGTCGGTAACGACGGTCCTAGATAGATGGTCGCCACCGCACGACCGGTAACGGCGTGCGTGACAGAACCCGGCGTATAGGCCGACAGATGCCAGAAGGGCCCCGACTCGCGTCGGGGTCCTTCTGCTTGCTTGGTACGCCCGCTATCAGGCGCCGTGCTGCGCCGCGTAGTAGGCGGCGCCGACGATGCCGGCGGTGTTGAGCAGCTTCGCGGGGATCATTGGAGTCTTCAGATCCAGGAGCGGCATGAACTTCTCGTGGTTTTCAGACACGCCGCCGCCGACCACGAAGAGGTCGGGGTTGAGCAGGAACTCAACGTGGCTGTAGTAGCGCTGGAGGCGCTGTGCCCACTGCTCCCAATTCAGACCCTGGAGGGTCTTCTGACCCGAGGACGCGTTCTTCTCTGCGTCGGTGCCGTCAATCTCGAGGTGACCGAGCTCGGTGTTGGTGAGGAGAGTGCCGTTGACGATGATCGCCGAACCGATTCCGGTGCCCTGGGTGGTGAACACGATGACACCGGTGCGGCCCTTGGCCGCACCGTAGGCGACCTCGGCGATGCCCGCCGCGTCCGCGTCATTGAGCGCGACGACGGCGCGGCCGAGGTAGCGCTCCATGAGCTCGTTGACGTCGACGTTAACCCACGACTGGTCGAGGTTCGCCATGTAGGGGATGACGCCGTCAAAGACGGGGGCGGGGAAAGTCACGCCGATCGGAACGCCGATCTTGACGCCGAGCTGGTCGATGACCTTGCGGCACACCGCAGCGACGGCGTCGGGCGTCGCGGGGTCGGGGGTGGGGATTCGAACCTGGTCGCCGATGTACTCTCCGGTTTCCAGATCAACGAGCGCGCCCTTAACGCCCGATCCGCCGATATCGATGCCGCATGCGACCTGAGCCATGACCCCTCCTCGGGTGATGAAATCCTGTTGTCCGCGGGCCCCTGAAGCCCTCCGTACCCGAATTGTAGGGGATGCCACGACGAATAGCGAAGCCCGCCTCAGACTGTGAGAGTCGGAGGCAGGCCTCGAAGAATTCGTGTCACGGGAGAGTGAGAATCTCAGCCCCATCCTCGGTGACGACGATCGTGTGCTCGAACTGGGCCGTGCGGGAACGATCAGCGGTGACGATCGTCCAGTCGTCGTCCCACTGCTCCCACTGAACCGTGCCGAGGGTCAGCATCGGCTCGATCGTGAAGACCATGCCGGGTTCCATGACCGTGTCGTAGGCCGGGGCGGCGTCGTAGTGGGGGATGATCAGACCGGAGTGGAAAGCCTCGCCGACGCCGTGCCCGGTGTAGTCGCGCACCACGCCGTAGTCGAAGCGCTTCGCGTAGGCCTCGATGACGCGACCGATCACGTTGATCTCGCGGCCCGGGCCAACGGCCTTGATACCGCGCATCATGGCGTTCTTCGTGCGTTCGACGAGCAGGTGGGATTCCTCGTCGACGGTGCCGACCTCGAACATCGCGCAGGTGTCGCCGTGGACGCCGTCCTTGTAGGCGGTGATGTCGATGTTGATGATGTCGCCGTCTTCGAGCGGACGGTCATCCGGAATGCCGTGGCAGATCACCTCGTTAATGGAGGTGCAAATGGACTTGGGGAAGCCCATGTAGCCCAGGCACGAGGGGTAGGCGTCGTGCGCGATCAGGAACTCGTGGCCGATACGGTCGAGCTCCTCGGTGGTGACGCCGGGCGCGATGGCCGCGCCGACGGCCTCGATGGCGCCCGCCGCGATACGTCCGGCCTCCCGGATCTTCGCGATGGTTTCGGGGCTCTTGATCTCCGAGGCGGTGACGCGCTCGGGGCCGTCGTGGAACATGTATTCGGGGCGCTCGATGTGCTCGGGGACCGCGCGCATTGATGAGACGCGGCCCGGCTTGAGCGTGCCGAGGGGCGCGCGACGAGCGAGTGCGGATGCTTCCATGTGTCTTCCTCTTCTCTTCCGGTGGCGTCAGTCGTTCTTATAGTTGTCGGGGCCAGGGAAGGAACGCTCGCGCACAGCCTCCACGTAGTCGGACGCCGCCTCGCGCAGGGCCGCGCCGAGCTGGGCGAACTTGCGAACGAACGAAGGCGTCCACTCGGAGTAGCCGGCCATATCGGACCAGACGAGCACCTGTCCGTCCGTGTTCGGACCCGCGCCGATACCAATGGTCGGGATGCGCAGGCTCTGGGTCACTTCGGTGGCAATCGAGGCGGGCACCATCTCGAGGACGACGGCGAAGGCACCGGCCTTTTCGATGGCCTCGGCGTCTTCGCGAAGCGCATCGGCACCCGCCCCTCGGCCCTGCATGCGGGGCCCGCCCAGGGTGTTTTCCGACTGGGGCGTGTAGCCCAGGTGTGCGCACACGGGGATGCCAGCCGAGACGAGGCCGGCGATGATATGGGCGCGGCTGCGCCCGCCCTCAAGCTTGACCGCGTGCGCGCCGGCCTTCATGAGGCGCGTTGCGGAGGCGAAAGCGTGCTCGAGCGTGTCCTCGTATGTGCCGAAGGGCAGATCGGCGACGATCATGGCGCGGGAGGTCGAGCGAGCGACGGCAGCGGTGGCGCGCTCCATGTCCTCCAGGGTGACGGGCAGCGTTGAGCTGTGGCCAAGAATCACGTTGCCGAGCGAATCACCGACGAGCAGCATGTCAACGCCTGCGGCCTCGAGGATGGGAGCAGTGAGGGCATCGTAGGCGGTGAGCATCGTGAGGGGAATGCCCTCGGCCTTGGCACGCGCGATGTGCTGGATTCGCACGCGTTTAGCGGAAAACAGGGCCGGTGTCTGCGACGAGGCCGGGGCCCCGCCCTCCGGTTGCGTAATGTGGGACACGGAAATCCTTCGGTGAGCTAATGGAGCGCGAGAGCGCATTCACGTCTTACAGGGTAGCGCGCCCGTGGATCCGGTGAGCTGTGAGGATAGGCGAACGGGTAGGATAGTGGGCGGTGCGCGTGATGCGCGCAGGAATGACCCCAGATGGAAAGAAGAAGGAAGCAGGACATGGCTGGCAATGCCCCTGACCTTGATCCTCTTGACGAGGCAGCCGTCAACGCAGTTCGCGAGGCCGGCCTCGCCGATATCGAAGCCGCGGATTCGCTTGATGCACTGAAGGCCGTCCGAGCTGCGATCCTTGGTGATCAGGCACCGCTCGTGACCGCGAATCGTACGATCGGCTCGCTTGAGCCGGCGAGCCGTGGTCTCGCCGGTAAGAACCTCGGGCAGGCACGCAAGGCGCTGACCGAAGCACTCGAGGAACGCAAGGCTGTCCTCGCCGCCGAGCACGAGGCCCGCATGCTTGTCGAGGAATCCGTTGACGTCACGCTGCCGACGACGCGTCGTCCGGCGGGTGCTCGCCACCCCCTCGAGACCCTGATGGAAGAGGTCGCAGACTTCTTCGTGGCGATGGGCTGGGATATCGCCGAGGGGCCGGAGATCGAGCACGAGTGGTTCAACTTCGACTCCCTGAACTTTGATATCGATCATCCCGCGCGCCAGATGCAGGACACTCTCTACATTGATGGCCGCAGCGTTGGTGCTGAGACCGAGGATGGCGCTCACCTCGTGATGCGCACGCACACCTCTCCGGTTCAGTCACACGCGATGCTTTCTCGCGGCGTGCCGCTCTACGTGGCCTGCCCCGGCAAGGTTTTTCGCTCCGACGCGCTGGACGCGACCCACACGCCGGTTTTCCACCAGGTGGAGGGCCTCGCCGTCGACAAGGGGCTGACGATGGCTCACCTCAAGGGCGTTCTTGATCACTTCGCTAAGGCCATGTTCGGTCCCGAGGCGAAGACCCGCCTGCGCCCCTCGTACTTCCCGTTCACCGAGCCCAGCGCTGAGATGGACCTGTGGTTCCCCCAGAAGAAGGGCGGGCCCGGCTGGATCGAGTGGGGTGGCTGCGGCATGGTCAACCCGAACGTGCTGCGCGCCAACGGCATCGATCCCGAGGTCTACTCGGGCTTCGCGTTCGGCATGGGTATCGAGCGCACGCTGATGCTGCGCCACGGCATCGCTGACATGCATGACATCGTTGAGGGAGACGTTCGCTTCTCCCAGCAGTTCGGAGTGAATGGAAGGGGTAACTGACATGCCTATGGTTCCGCTGAGCTGGCTGTCCGACCACGTTGACGTCCCCGAGGGCACGGATGCGCAGGCGCTCGCCGCCGCCCTCGTGAAGGTCGGCCTGGAAGAGGAAGAGATTCACCCGGCGCGTGTCACCGGTCCGCTCGTCGTGGGTCGCGTCCTCACGCGCGTGGAGGAGACCGCCTCGAACGGCAAGGTCGTGAACTACTGCCGTGTGGACGTCGGCGAGCACAACGACGCCCCCGGCACCGGCAAGGAGCCCTCGGAGCTGGCGAGCCGCGGCATCATCTGCGGTGCTCACAACTTCGACGTCGACGACCTGGTCGTCGTGTCGCTGCCGGGCGCGATTCTGCCCGGCGACTTCCAGATTGCCGCGCGCAAGACCTACGGTCACGTCTCGGACGGCATGATCTGCTCCGCGCGTGAACTCGGGCTGGGGGAGGACCACAACGGCATTATCGTGCTGCCGAAGTACTTCCCGGACCGTGAGATTCCCGCCGTCGGCACGGACATCGTGTCCTGGCTCGGCCTGGGTGAAGAGGTCCTCGAGATTAACGTGACCCCCGACCGCGGCTACTGCTTCTCGATGCGTGGTATCGCCCGCGAGTATTCGCACTCGACGGGCGCTTCGTTCCGCGACCCCGGCCTGCCCGGCGTGATCGCAGCTGAGCCGCCGGCCGCGAACGGCGATGGTTTCCCGGTCGTCTTCTCCGACGAGGCCCCGATCCGCGGGCGCGTCGGCGTGGACCGTTTTGTTGCTCGCATTGTGCGCGGCACGAACCCCAACGCTCCGACGCCGCGCTGGATGGTTGAGCGTCTCGAAGCTGCAGGCATGCGCTCGCTGTCGCTGGCCGTCGACATCACGAACTACGTCATGCTTGACCTTGGTCAGCCGATGCACGCCTACGACCTGGGTGACCTGGCTGCCCCGATCGTCGTGCGCCGCGCCCGTGCGGGCGAGACGCTGGTGACCCTGGACGAGGAAAAGCGCGAGCTCGACCCGCAGGATCTCCTGATCACAGACTCGCCCGAGGGTGAAGGCTCGCGCATCATCGGCATTGCCGGTGTCATGGGCGGTGCCTACTCAGAGGTCGGGGAGAACACGACCGACGTGCTGTTCGAGGCTGCGCACTTCGATGCTGTGTCCATCGCCCGCAGCTCGCGCCGCCACAAGCTGCACTCGGAGGCTGCGAAGCGCTTCGAGCGTGGCACGGACCCGCAGCTTCCCGCGGTGGCTGCCCAGCGTGCTGTCGAGCTTCTCCTCGAATATGGCGGAGGCACGGTTGACGGAGGCGTCACCGACGTGGATCGGCGCGGCGATGCCATCGTTATCTCGATGCCCGTTGGCGAGGTGGAGCGCCTGACGGGCGTGGCACACAGCCCTGAGCGCATCGCCGAGCTGCTGCGCACTGTTGGCTGCGTCGTCGAAGGCCCCGACAATGGCATGTTCACGGTGACGGCTCCCTCGTGGCGTCCTGACCTCACGCTCCCGGCCGATCTGGTCGAGGAAGTCGCGCGTCTCGACGGCTATGACAACATTCCCGTGATCATGCCGACTGCCCCGGCGGGCCACGGCCTGACGACCGCGCAGAAGGCTCGCCGCCTGGCCGCCGCTGCGCTCGCCGATGGGGGACTGGTCGAGGTCGAGTCCTACCCGTTCGTGTCCGACACCTGGGATCGTCAGGGTATTCCTGCCGACGATCCGCGCCGTGAGGCTCTGCGCCTGCGCAATCCCATGGCTGACGATGCGCCCTGGCTGCGTACCACGGTGCTCGATACGCTTCTCGACGTCGCTGGCCGTAACGTGTCGCGCTCCAACGCAGACGTCGCGATCTTCGAGGTTGCGAAGGTCGCCCGTCCGGCTGGGACCATTCCGGCGGATCTGCCCAGCGCTGAAGAGCGTCCCTCCGATGAGGTGCTTGCAGCCCTCGAGGCCGGCATTCCGGCGCAGCCCTGGCACATTGGTGGTGTCCTCACCGGCCAGGCTGTTCCGGCCGGCGTCCTTGCAAACGCCCGCGCTTACGACTGGGCCGACGCCCTCGAGTACGTGCGTCGTGTGGCCTCGGGGCTCGGTGTTCGCGTCGAGGTGACCCGCGCCTGGATGGACGAGGTGCCCACGCACAAGGGTGCTCCGATGCCCGCTCCGGCGACGGATCCCGCTGCGGTCGCGCCGTTCCACCCCGGCCGCGTCGCGCGCGTCTTCGTGCGCGCCGGACGTGACCTCATCGATGTTGCTCTTGCCGGCGAGCTGTCGCCTGCCGCGTGCCGCGCGTTCGGCCTGCCGGCCCGTTCGTGCGCGTTCGAGATCGACATGGATGCGCTGATCTCTCAGATGAGCGAGCAGCCCATTCAGGTCAAGGGTGTTTCGACATTCCCGCTGGCCAAGGAAGACATCGCTCTCGTCGTGCCTTCCGATATTCCCGCCTCGCGCGTCGAGCAGATCGTGCGCCAGGGTGCGGGTCAGCTCGCCGAGTCGGTGACGCTCTTCGACATCTACGAGGGCGACCAGGTGCCTGAGGGCTATCGTTCTCTCGCCTTTGCGCTGCGTCTGCGCGCGGCCGACCACACGCTGACCGCGAAGGAATCCTCGCAGGTTCGCGAGCAGGTCGTCGCGAAGGCATCCAAGGTTCTGGGAGCGTCGTTGCGCGCCTGAGGTCCATCAAGCGAGAGGCCGGTAGAATCGGCGGTGTGGCACCCCACTCATTTGGGGCGTTGTGCCCATCGAT
Source organism: uncultured Actinomyces sp. (assembly GCA_963540795.1). GTDB lineage: Bacteria > Actinomycetota > Actinomycetes > Actinomycetales > Actinomycetaceae > Pauljensenia. The sequence goes on along the minus strand of CAUTRF010000028.1, from coordinate 6,925 downwards.
TCGACCGGTCTTCGCTTTACGATGGGTGCATGCACATCCTTGTTACTGCAGCATCAAAGCACGGGGCGACGGATGAGGTCGCCGATGCCATCGCGAAGCGCCTCGAGGCGGCGGGCTTTACCGTCGATCGTGTCGCGCCCGCTGACGTGACCACGGTCGAACCTTACGACGCCGTGGTTGTCGGCTCCGCCGTCTACATTCTCCAGTGGATGCCCGAGGCGCACGACTTTATGGAGCGTTTCAAGGACGATCTGCGCGACAAGCCGGTCTGGGCCTTCTCCGTCGGCATGAATGGCGTGCCGAAGCACACGGAGCAGGATGGCAATCGTGTCGGCCCGCTGCTCACCCACGTGAACTGCCGCGAGCTGCGCACGTTCCCGGGTCGCTACAAGCCGGAGCTCCTGTCGCTGCGCGAGCGCTCGGTCGCGCGCCTAGCTGGTGTCGTTGAGGGCGACTTCCGCGACTGGGCTGCGATCAATGCGTGGGCTGACGATATCGCGGCGCAGCTGCACGCCTGAGAACATTCATAGCAAGCGGGTGGGGGACATACCCCGCCCGCTTGCTTATTTATATGCGCACATGTGTATAATCATGCATATGAGTGTAGCACCCGCATTTCCGAGCACCAAGAGTGCGCGGCATGAGATGATCCGTGATCTCCTCGCGTCCGAGTCGATCGGTAGCCAGGAGGGATTGCGCGCTCGTCTGGCTGAGCGGGGCATTGACGTCACTCAGACGACTCTCTCGCGCGATCTGATGGACCTGCGTGCGACGAAGATCCGCGACGCGTCCGGCGCACTGATCTACACGGTGTCCGACCACGACGGCGGTCTTACCCACGATGCTGAAGCCGCCAACGTTCGTCTGGCGCGCTGGTGCCAGCTTCTCCTTGTTACCTCCGTCAAGGTGGGAAACCAGCTCGTTCTGCGCACCCAGGTGGGTGCGGCCAACCTCCTTGCGTCCTCGATTGACGCAGTGAGGCGCGACGAGATCGCCGGAACAATCGCCGGCGACGATACGATCCTCGTGATATGCCGCAGCGAAGATAGCGCGGCCGAGGTCGAACGATCCCTGCTGGCCCTCGCCGAACCCGGCGCACTCCCCGAAAACTAGCCCCGGCCTCGTTCTGACAGGCACCCCGGGCACCACGAACCCAACAATTGGAAGGAACCCACATGTCGAGCAAAGATCGCGTCGTCCTGGCGTATTCAGGCGGCCTGGACACCTCTGTCGCCATCGGATGGATCGGTGAGCAGACCGGGCGTGAAGTCGTCGCCGTTGCCGTTGACGTCGGTCAGGGTGGTGAGGATCTTGAGGTTATTCGTCAGCGTGCCCTCGACTGTGGCGCTGTGGAAGCGTACGTGGCAGATGCGCGCGACGAGTTCGCGAACGAGTACTGCATGCCCGCGCTCAAGGCCAACGCTCTCTACGAAGGCAAGTACCCCCTCGTGTCCGCCCTGTCGCGTCCCGTCATCACCAAGCATCTGGTGAAGGCAGCTCGCGAGTTTGGCGCGACGACCGTCGCCCACGGTTGCACGGGCAAGGGCAACGACCAGGTCCGTTTCGAGGTCTCGATTACCTCGATGGCCCCGGACATGGACTGTATTTCCCCGGTCCGTGACCTCGCGCTCACTCGTGACGTCGCGATCGACTACGCCGATAAGCACAATCTGCCGATCGAGACGACCAAGCATAACCCCTTCTCGATCGACCAGAACGTGTGGGGCCGTGCCATCGAGACCGGCTTCCTCGAAGACCTGTGGAACGCTCCGACCAAGGACGTCTACAACTACACCGATGACCCGACCTATCCGCCTCTGCCGGACGAGGTCGTTATCACCTTCGATAAGGGCATCCCGGTCGCCATCGACGGGCGCCGCGTGACGCCGCTCGAGGCCATCCAGGAAATGAACCGTCGTGCGGGCGCTCAGGGTATCGGCCGTATCGACATGGTCGAGGACCGCCTCGTCGGCATCAAGTCCCGCGAAATTTACGAGGCCCCCGGTGCGGTCGCGCTCATCGAAGCCCACCAGGCCCTTGAGTCGGTGACGCTGGAGCGTATGCAGCGCCGTTACAAGCGCCAGATGGAGCAGACCTGGAGTGAACTCGTCTACGAGGCCCAGTGGTACTCGCCGCTGAAGAAGTCGATGGACGCCTTCATTGAACACACGCAGCAATACGTGTCCGGCGACATTCGCATGGTGCTGCACGGCGGTCGCGCAACCGTCAACGGTCGTCGTTCCGAGTCTTCGCTCTACGACTTCAACCTTGCGACCTATGAGACCGGCGATACCTTCGATCAGTCGTCGTCGCGCGGATTTATCTCCATCTACGGCATGCAGTCGAAGCTCGCTGCGGCCCGTGATGTGCGTTTCGGCGTGAACATGGGTTTCTGAACGATAGGTTGAGGGCGTTCTCACAGAGAATGTCTCAGTTGGGTTTCAAGAGGCGGGCGCGGCGAGAAGGCCGCTCCCGCCTCGCTTACTGTTTCGTGTATGACGTATGAGGCGAGCGCTGTGAGCGATGCCGTGGGGAGCGATCGTGATGATGCCCTGCGCACGCGCATGATGCGCTACACGGTTGCTGCGATGTTCTTTGTCGGCTTTGCCGGCAAAGGCGTTCGTGACATCTTCGGTGACATCGGTTCGCTTGTGCCGATGCTGATCCTGCTTGTGTCTTTTGTGGTGCTATTCCGTACCTCCGGGCGCTCGCTGTTACTGCGTCGCTTTCCGACCACCACGTGTCTCTTTGTTGCCTGGTGCGTCCTGTCGTGCGCGTGGTCGGTTTCTCCCGTCGTGAGCGCACAGTACGCCGTTTTGTCGGTAGCCCTGACGTTGGTGTCGATAGCCGTGGCAGTAGCGCTTCCGCTGACCGAGCTTGTGGGTGCGCTTATCCTCGCGTTTCAGTGGATTATCGGCTCATCGTTCATCCTTGAGGCTTTGGTTGCTCTGTTCGGGCATGGACCGCTCGCGCCTCCCATCATGTGGGGGAGAGGACTGCTCCCTGCTTCCTACTACTGGGTGGACGGACAGCTGTTTCAGGGAGGTCCAATTCAGGGCTTCCCGGGCAACAGAAACCCTCTGGCTTTTGTGGCACTTTTGCTGGCAGTGTGTCTGATTCTGCGATACATGCAGACACGCGCGGCGCGCCGCTCGACGGTCTTCTGGCTGGTGGCATGTGGCGCCGTCATGTTGTTGACACAGTCTGCGACGGTTGCTTTGTCGACGGTTGGGTGCCTGGTTGTTATCGCGGGCCTGGTCGTTCAGCGCCGCGTTCCGGTGCATCTGCGTCTACGCGTCGTTGGAGTGTTCGCAGGCATCGGCGTTCTTAGCGCGATTGCAGCGTTCTTTTGTCGCCACATGATCGCCGACGCTTTCGGTCGGAGTCCTGACATGAGTGGACGGTCCGTGATCTGGCACGCGGTCGAGCCGCTCATCGCGCAGCGCCCGATCGGCGGTTGGGGCTGGTTCATTGGTTGGCCCACGGACATGGAGCCTTTTGCCTCTCTCGTCATTCGACCCGATGGGACGCCGACTAATCAGGCACACAACGTGTACGTCGAAGCGGCGTTGACGACCGGCTTTGTGGGTGCCGCCATGATCACCGTCGCTATCGTCTGGACGCTCTACCGCGTCGTCAAAGTCGCGGTGGCCCACATCGACGACAACCTGTGGGACGTCATTCCGGCGGTCATCATGATCGCGATGTTCATTCAGTCGTTCACTGAGTCGCGCCTGCTTTTCGAGGGCAACTGGATGCTTTTCGTCATGATCGCGACGTGGGTGAAGGTCCGAGGCGAGGTGCCCGTCGTATGGCCGTCGGCGGCCCGCCAATATCTCGAATATTCTTAAAAGATACAAAGACCATCGTCGTCCCTACCCAGGAGGAATCTCATGTCGCAGTCCGAAACGCACGTCTCCCTGTGGGGTGGCCGTTTTTCTGGAGGGCCTTCACAGGCGCTGGCTGCCCTGAGTGTGTCGACGCACTTCGACTTCCGCCTGGCCCACGTGGATATCGCGGGTTCGCATGCGCATGCTGACGAGCTGCACCGCGTCGGTCTGCTGACCGACCAGGAGTGCGCCGATATGCACGATGCGCTGGCCCGCCTGGATGCAGATGTCACCTCCGGTGCGTTTGTGCCCGCTGCTGCTGATGAAGATGTCCACACCGCGCTTGAGCGTGGCCTCATCGAGCGAGCCGGCGCGACGCTGGGCGGCAAGCTTCGTGCGGGCCGCTCCCGTAACGATCAGATTGCCACGCTCATCCGCGTGTATCTGCGCGAGGAGGCGCGTCACCTGGCCGGTCGCGTTCTCGATATTGCGCAGGCTCTCGTCGGGCAGGCCGTGCGCGCCGGCGATGCCGTGATGCCGGGCCGAACGCATATGCAGCACGCGCAGCCCGTCCTCGTTGCGCATCACCTGTTGGCCCACGTGTGGCCGCTGCTGCGCGACGTCGCGCGTCTGCGCGACTGGGACAAGCGCGCGGCCATTTCCCCGTACGGCTCCGGCGCTCTTGCCGGCAATACGCTCGGTATGGATCCGCGTCGCATCGCGGCCGCCCTCGGCTTCACAGACTCGGTCGAAAACTCGATCGACGGCACGGCCGCTCGCGACGTCGTCGCAGAGTTTGCCTTCGTGTGCGCTCAAATCGGCATTGACATTTCACGCTTGTCGGAGGAGATCGTCATCTGGAATACGAAGGAGTTCGGCTACGTGACGCTGGACGACTCGTACTCCACGGGTTCGTCGATCATGCCGCAGAAGAAGAACCCCGACGTCGCGGAGCTCGCCCGCGGTAAGGCCGGCCGCCTCATCGGAGACCTGACCGGCCTGCTCGCGGTACTCAAGGGTATTCCGCTCGCCTACGACCGTGATCTCCAGGAGGACAAGGAACCGGTGTTCGACCAGATCGACACCCTCGATATCCTGTGTCCGGCCGTTGCCGGCATGATCGACACGATGACGATTCATCTCGATCGCCTCGAAGAGCTTGCCCCCCAGGGTTTCTCCCTCGCCACGGACATCGCCGAGTGGCTCGTCAAGCAGGGGGTTCCGTTCCGCGATGCGCACGAGATCTCGGGTGCGTGCGTGCGCCTCGCCGAGGCCAGGGGAGTAGAGCTCGCCGACCTGACCGACGTTGAACTCGCCCAGGCCTCGTCGGCCCTGACTCCGGAGGTTCGCTCGGTGCTCACCATCGCAGGGTCGGTGGGTGCCCGCCGTGGGCGTGGCGGCACCGCCCCGGAGCGCGTCCGCGAGCAGATCGCCGAGGCCGAGGCGGGCCTTGCCGATGCGCGCGAGTGGGCGGCATCGGCGCTGCGCTAACACCCGCAGACGCAAGCCGATACACTATGACGGTATTCATCCGTCGAATCCGCAAGGAAGGACAACTTTCGTGACAGATATTCTGGACGAACTGCAGTGGCGTGGGCTGCTCGCGCAGCACACGGACCTCGAGGCGCTCCGCGAGCACCTGAACGCCGGACCTGTCACCTTCTATTGCGGCTATGACCCGACCGCGCCATCGCTGCACCACGGGCACCTGGTTCAGCTGATCGTGATGCGTCACCTGCAGCTTGCGGGACACCGTCCGCTCGCGCTCGTGGGCGGAGCCACCGGGCAGATCGGCGACCCGCGCCAGAGCGGTGAGCGCCAGCTTCAGTCGACCGAGGTCGTGAAGGGTTGGGCGGATCGCCTGCATTCGCAGATTTCGAAGTTCCTCGACTTCGAGGGTCCTGCTGCCGCCACGATGGTGAACAACCTGGACTGGACGCAGGAGATGAGCGCCATCGACCTGCTGCGCACGATCGGCAAGTACTTCCGCGTGGGCACCATGCTCAACAAGGACATCGTCGCTCGCCGTATTGCCTCGGATGAGGGCATCTCATACACGGAGTTCTCCTACCAGGTGCTCCAGGCAAACGACTTCCTCGAGCTCTACCGCCGCAACGGATGCACGCTCGAGACCGGTGGCAACGACCAGTGGGGAAACATGGTGGGCGGCGTAGACCTCATTCGTAAGGTCGAGGGCGTCGATACCCACGTCATGACCACTCCGATCATCACCAAGGCCGACGGTACGAAGTTCGGTAAGTCCGAGGGCGGTGCCATCTGGCTCGACCCGGAGATGATGACCCCCTACGCCTTCTACCAGTTCTGGCTCCAGGTTGCGGACGACGACGTCGTGCGTTTCCTGAAGATCTTCACGTTCAAGTCGCGCGAAGAGATCGAGGCGCTCGCCGTTGAGGTTGCCGAGCGTCCGCATCAGCGTGCCGCACAGAAGGCGCTGGCCGCCTCTGTCACCGAGCTCGTGCACGGTGCTGATCAGCTGCAGCGCGTCCTCGCCGCAACTGATGCCCTGTGGGGTGGCGGCGACATCCGTGATCTCGACGAGGCAACGCTGGCTGCTGCGACCGCAGATCTGCCGCGCGCATCCCTCACCATCGGCGAGTCGACTGTGGCCGATGCTCTCGTCGCTCTCGGGTTTGAGAAGGGCAAGACCGCGGCACGCCGTACGATCTCCTCCGGAGGCGCCTCCATCAACAATGTCAAGGTTGAGGATCCCGAGGCCGTTCTGCGCGAAGAAGACGTTCTCGCCGGTGGACTGGCTCTCATTCGCAAGGGCCGCAAGAACCTCGCGGTGCTGGAGCTGAGCTGATCTTTCTGGATAAGAGGCTGCCCGATGAGAATCGGGCAGCCTCTTTTCGTTGTGTTTGGTGGGTTTGTGGGGTGTGTGGTGGGGGTCACGGTGTTTTGGTTTGACTTTGGGTGTGGGGGTGAGTAGATTATTCACCTGTCGCCGCGAGCTTGTTTGTGGGTTTGTGGTGGTGGTTCACTGCTCTGGTGGCTGGGTTTTGGCTTGGTTGTCTGGGGTGTGTGGGTGTTGTTTGTGAACTCGATAGTGTGTTTGTTTGTTTTTTATGCCTGTT
>CAUTRF010000027.1:0-24931 GCA_963540795.1 uncultured Actinomyces sp. | reverse complement strand
CCAATGGTACTGCAACCGACAGGTTGTGGGAGAGTAGGACACCGCCACAACACACGTACAGAAGCGGCCAGAGACTCCAACGCCTCTGGCCGCTTCTTTTTGATTTGCGTTATGCTGAAGAAGCAGGGTCATAGGACACTACGTGTCGCTGTGTGGCGCTGGTTGTTGCTTGTGTACCCGCGGGTTTTCTGGGCACCGGGTCGGGCCGTGGGGCCGGGCTGTGCCGTGGGCGGCTCGCCCGCGAGCCGTCCGCGCCGCGACCTTCGATCGGCGCTTCGGCTCGTTGTCCAACCAGGCCCCGCCGCCCACGAGTGCCGCGGCCCGCGTGTTCCGCAGCTTGGCCTTCCGATCTCTCCGGTACCCTTCAGACCTGGCTCACCAACCTCGCATGCAATTCCCCCGCGACTATTTCAAGTTCTGAATTCACAGCGTTGAAATCGCAACGTTTTTAGGCCTTGTTGAATCTTCACCCAATCGAATTGCATGCGACTTTTGAGGAAGGCCAGGCCCCACCGCCCACGGGCACCGCAGCCCGGCCCCTCCGGACCCTCCGACACCCTCCACGCCGGTGGCGGTGGGGGTTTTGCAGCATTAGAAGCTGGCGGCCGGCGTGTCGCCGGCGTGTCGATGTTCTAATGACGCCATTTCCCCCGTTTGGTGTCGGTGACGTCGCGGTTTGATGGTCTGTGGTGCCCACAGTGCAGACCGCCTCGGTGAATAACGCTGAAAAACGGGGTGTTGTGGGTGAGGTGGTCTGCGTTTTGGGCACAATGGTGCCTGTCGTGGAGTGTCGTTCGCAAGCAAGCCCCTGAACATGCGCGTTAACCCCTTGATGCGCACGTAAACCCCTCAACATGCGTTTGGGCAGCGTTGCCCACGCGTATCTCATCGGGTTCACGTGCGAGTGAAAGGGCCCAGGTGCGGGTCATCGGGTTAACGTGCGAGTTAAAAGGCCCGCGTGAGCAGGATGCGTTCACAGAAACAGAAGAGAGCCTGACGGCTCGCAGGCGTCCCGACGCTCTCAATATGCCCAGGGAGATGACAGAGGCGGGACCCCGAAGGAACCCACCTCTCGTTGCGTGCGGGGCCGCGCCGTCGGTGCCGAAAAGTCACGCTCCCAGCAACACGTTTTGTCCTATAACCCGAATAAGCAGGTCTACGCCCTTTGAAACTTGCCGGCATAAGGCATGCGGTGTCATTTTCCGTACCGTTCGTGTTCGCTGACTGAGCGTGTGTCGTGTTGATGAAAAACCACACGGCACGGACCAACGTCGCCCACGTATGGGCAACTCGCGTGCGATGCTATATCCATGGTCACTTCTGCACATCCGCACGAACCTCACCGCCACGGCGGTAAAGATGAGGTTCTCGCCCAACGTATGGCGGCGCATGACCGCCTCGCCCATCAATCTCAGGTAGTACTCCGGCTCGGCCAAATGCTTCTGTCGTTTGGCGCGAGCGCTTATCGCGTCAAGAAGTCGATGGCTGACCTTGCACGCGCAGTCGGTATTTCTGAGCACCGAGCGCAGGTCACGTACACAGAGATCATCGCGACTGCCTACGCGAACGGTACTTTCCGCACGGAGCTCGCTGAGCAGCGTCTAATGGGCGTCAACGCTGACAAGATCGACCGTATTAACAACTACGTGGCTTCTTTGCATGGCAAGTCCGTGCGCGTCGAAGACGTATCGGATGAGCTCGACAAGATCGCGAAGGTTCCGGGTCTCTACGACTGGTTTTCCAACGCGCTTGCCTCCGGTCTCGCCTGTGCGGCGTTCGCATTCCTCAACGGTGGGGGATGGGTCGAATGCTCCGCTGTCGCTGTTGCCTCGTTCTTCGGGCAGGCCCTGCGCCGCCAGATGCTGATCCGCCACATGAACCACTTCGGCGTCTGGATGGCCTGCGGTGCCCTCGCGGCGATGATCTACATTTTGCTGGTTGCACCGGCCCAGCACTTCCTCGGCATTGAATCGACCCATCAGGCCGGCTTCATTTCCGCGCTACTCTTCCTGGTGCCAGGCTTCCCGCTGGTCACGGGCCTCATCGATTTGGTGCGTCAAGACTTCCAAGGTGGCGTCGGGCGTCTCGTGTACGTCGCGATGCTCGTTATGTCTGCCGGCGTCGCTGTCTGGGGTATTTCCGCTATCTTCGGCTGGTCGGTGACCCCCGAGTACGGTGTCTCGCTTGTCCCCTGGTTGCACTACCTCCTGCGCTTCCTCACGAGCTTTGTGGCCGCATACGGGTTTGCGATGCTTTTCAACTCACCGCAACGCGTGTGCGCGACGGCCGCTCTCATTGGTGCATTGATCAACACGGCTCGCATCGCGCTCCATCTGGAACTCGGTGTCCCCGCCCCGGCAGCCGTCGGCCTCGCCGCGCTCGCCGCGGGCCTTCTCGCCGTGTTCGTGGCCCGCAGGACCCGCTTCTCGCGCGTGACCCTGTCGGTCCCCGCCGTCGTCATCATGATTCCGGGTGTGCCGCTGTACCGCGCGCTCACCTACCTGAACAATCAGCAGATCGACGATGCCCTCGCAGCACTTTTCACGGTGATGTTCACGATCGTGGCTATCGGTATGGGGCTGGCGCTTTCCCGTATGCTGACGGACAAGAACTGGCTCGTTGAAAAGCAAGAGCGAGTCCCGAACCTGTGGGAGTTCGAGGGGGAGAACGCACGAAGTTCGAGATCGAAGCAAGCCTGAAGCCGCCGTCGTTCGAGGTCGAGTACGAGATCGACCGGGATGAGATCCGCGCTGTCGGACGCAACATCGCGATCGTGTACGTGGCGGCGGTGACCGCTCGAGTGCTCGTCGCGCTGATTTCGCGCTGACGCTCATTCAACGACGAGGCCGTGGCCGGGAAACCGGTCGCGGCCTCGTTATGTATACGGACGCTGAGCAAGGCAGGCAGGGGATGCCCACTACACCGCACTGAGCAGGCGTCGGCCTTGTGTAGGGCGCCGCAGGGCCTGCTGGGCCTGGCCGGGCTTCGAGACGACGCGCCGAGCGTAGCTCGCGGCGCGGGCGTCGAGCGGGCGGGCAGGCCATGGGGCGCCCGGAACAAAGCCGATTTCGCGAGGGAGCCAGCAGCTGAAAGTAAGTGGGGCTGCGTTGTGGGATCGAGGCCCCGCCACCGCCCACGGGCACCGCAGCCAGGCCTCGAGGGCCGCGCAAGCAGCGCGTCGGCTTCTGGCTGTCAGGCCCCGCCTCCGCCCATGGGCTCTGCGCGGGGCCTAGCAGGCGCCGCAGCGGTCCTGATGGGTATTGGTGGTGCGGTTCCCGTGACGCGCCTAGGAGATGGCGAGAGCGTAGACGAATGGGGCCGACCTAAAAAGGGTCGGCCCCATTGTGTCGCGGGTGTGAGCCCGCGGGAGAAACTACCGCTACATGCCGCCCAGGATCGTGGCGACGATGATCTTGCCAACCATGGCGACCGGGTAGACGAGTGCATAGCCGAGCGACACGCGAGGATCGGCGTTGGTGCGGCCGTTCGCGAAGGCGAGAACGGCGGGCTGCGTCTGAGCGCCACCGAGCAGACCGGCGAGCTTCGTGCCGCCCATCTTGAAGACCCACCGCATCGTGCAGTACAGGCCAATCGCCATAATCGACGTCATGACGACACCCAGGGCGAAGATGCGGATCCAGTCGCCAGAGGTGAAGGCCTCGAGGATCTGACCGCCTGCCTTGGCACCAGCCTGTGCGAGGAAGATCAGCAGGCCAAGCTCGGCCAGCACCTGGCAGGTCGTGAAGGGGAGCGCAGTCGCGATGGGGCCGATGCGGCCGATGCGGCCGAAGATGAGGCCGACGATGAGCGTGCCGGCGGCGGAACCGATGGAGAAGTACTCGCCGGAGGGAGTCAGGATCGGCAGCTCGCCGATTGCGATGCCCAGCGCCATGCCGATGCCCAGGGCGATGGGGTTCAGGTCTGTGAGGCCTCGGGACGAGTCGCCGAAGAACTTCGTGATCTCAGCCATCTTGGACGTGGGGGCGACGACGCGCACGCGGTCGCCCTCCTGGAGGACGAGACCCGGCTCGGCGATCATGTCGACGTCGCCGCGGCGCACGCGCGAAATCGTCGCGGAGAAATCCTTGGCGAGGCTGAGCGAGGCGACCGTGCGGCCTGCGACCTTCGGATTGGAGATCGTCACGCGGCGGAAGTCCAGGTAGGAGCGATCCTGCATGAGGGAATGCGAGGACGCGTGGCCCAGCTCGGTGGCGGCGCGAGCGACGAGTTCGCGGGGGCCGACAACCGTCACCAGGTCGCCGGGATCCAGGGTGTCGGACATCTGGGGACGGGTGATCGGGCCGGTCTCGCCGCGGCGCAGACGGGAGAAAGAAACCTTCTCACCGAGCTTCGCGTAGATGTCGCCGACGAAGGGGTGATCGTCGCGCTCGACGCGAATCGTGCGGTTCGACAGGGGAGAGGGTGCATCCTTGTCGTTACGGCCGTAGTGCAGTGCGGCCATCGAGGCAGCCAGCATGCCGATGACGCCAAAAAGGTAGGCGATCGAGTAGCCGACCGTTGCGCGGGCTGGATCGCCGGAGGCTTCGCCGGCGGCGGCAAGAGCGGGCGTGTTCGTGACCGAACCCGCAAAGGTGCCGGCGATGAGCGGCACGTCCATGCCCATGGCCTTACCGAGGTAGAGGCCGACGGTGGCAGCGATGCCGTAGAGGGCAACCATCGTCAGGATTGGGCCGACGGCGGTCTTCAGGTTGTGGAAGAACGACGGACCCGAGTTGATGCCGATCGCGAACGTGAACAGCGTCAGGCCCAGAGTGCCCAGCTGGGGGGTAACCCGCAGCTCGATGCCGTAGGACTGCGCCCATGCAGCCAACGCGATGGCAAAGAAGAGAACGGCGGCGGCGCCGAGGCCAATGCCCTTGATTTTCACATGGCCGAACGCCATGCCTATACCGATGAGAATGAAGAGGAACAGAACCGGCTGTTCGCTCAGAATCTCGAAGACCTGATGCACGATGAAATCTCCGTGTTGTGGATTGCGATATGAGGTATGTATCAATTAAAGCAGCAATACGTGCTGTGCATCTCAGTCCATCGTCCTAGATGGCGATCAGAGCCCAAAGGTCCGCACAATGAGATGAAGAAGAGCGCGACGCTCAGGAGAGATACGGTAAAGGCATGCTCAACGTTCGCGGAATTGGATTCCTCGCCCTGGTCATCGTACCCAGGCGTGCGATGCCTGCCGTGTAACGTGAGGATGGATCGCACGCCGAATTCCCCGCATCCGCGCGACTGCCGGATCTGACGGGGTTTTTTCTTTGAGACGGTCCCAACGATTGAGAGGACGAATGGTGAGCGACACCGCCAACACCACCCGCATGACCGGAGCCGAGGCAATTGTGGCCAGCCTCGAAGCCCTGGGCGTCACCGACGTGTTCGGTATGCCCGGCGGCGCAATTCTTCCGACCTACGACCCGCTGCTGGCGTCGACGTCTATCCGCCACATTCTTGTCCGTCACGAGCAGGGCGCGGGCCACGCCGCCGAAGGCTACGCCCTGGCCACCGGTAAGGTCGGCTGCGCGATCGTGACGTCTGGCCCCGGCGCCACTAACGTGCTGACGGCTCTCGGCGACGCCTGCATGGACTCCGTCCCGATCGTCGTGATCTCGGGCCAGGTCGGTGCATCCCTGATCGGCAGTGATGCCTTTCAGGAAGCCGACGTCGTGGGTGCCTCGATGCCCATCACCAAGCATTCCTTCCTCGTCACGGATCCCGCGGAGATCCCCGCGCGCCTGGCCGAGGCCTTCCACCTTGCGGGCACCGGCCGCCCCGGCCCGGTCCTCGTGGACATCACCAAGTCCGCGCAGGTCGCCGAGACGGACTTCTCCTGGCCTCCCGCCCTCGACCTGCCCGGCTACCGCGTCGCCGACAAGCCGAACATGAAGCAGGTGCGCGCGGCTGCCCGCGCGATCGCCGACGCTCAGGCCCCCGTGCTCTACGTGGGCGGCGGCATCGTGCGCTCCGGCTCCACCGAGGCCCTCGCCGACCTCGTCGAGGTCACGAACGCCCCCGTCGTCACCACGCTGACCGCCCGCGGCGCATTCCCCGACTCTGATCGCCACAACCTCGGCATGCCCGGCATGCACGGCACCGTGGCGGCCGTCGGCGCCCTCCAGCGCGCCGATCTGATCGTGGCGCTCGGCACCCGCTTCGACGACCGCGTGACGGGCCGCCTCGACTCCTTCGCGCCCCGCGCCGCCGTCGTGCACATCGACATCGACGCCGCGGAGATCTCGAAGAACCGCCACGCCGACATCCCGATCGTCGCAGACCTGGCGACCGCCCTGCCGATCCTCACCGAGGAAATCGCCCAGGCCTCGTCAGAGAACAAGGCGGACATCTCCGGATGGTGGCGCTACCTCGACCGCCTGCGCACCAAGTACCCGATCGGATGGGCTGAGCCCGAAGACGGCATGATGGCACCCCAGGAAGTCCTCAAGAAGCTCTCCGACAAGGTCGGCCCCGAGGCCATCTACGTGACGGGCGTGGGCCAGCACCAGATGTGGGCCGCCCAGTTCATCACGCTGGACAACCCGCGCAGCTTCATCTCATCCTCCGGCTCTGGCACCATGGGCTACTGCATCCCCGCAGCCATGGGCGCGCAGGTCGCGGCCCCCGACAAGGTCGTGTGGGCGATCGATGGCGACGGTTCCTTCCAGATGACCAACCAGGAACTGGCCACCTGCACCATCAACAACATCCCGATTAAGGTGGCCCTCATCAACAACTCGGTGTTGGGCATGGTGCGCCAGTGGCAGTCTCTGTTCTTCGGCAAGCGCTACTCGAACACGACGCTCAACCCCGACGAGGGCGAGCAGATCCCCAATTTCGAGATGCTCGCGCAGGCTTACGGCATGGCCGCTCGCACCGTTCGCTCCATCGACGAGGTCGACGAGGCCATCGAATGGGCCATGTCGATCAACGATCGCCCCGTTCTCATTGACTTCCGCGTCTCCAAGGACTCGATGGTCTGGCCGATGGTCGCCGCGGGCGTGTCCAACGATGAGATTCGTTACGCCAAGGGCATGGCACCCGACTGGGAGGTGGAAGACTGATGACGAATCGTCACACTCTGGCCGTGTTGGTCGAAAACAAGCCCGGCGTGCTCACTCGCGTCGCCGCGCTTTTCGCCCGCCGCGCCTTTAATATCAAGTCGCTGACCGTGGGAGAGACGGAGCATCCCGAAATCTCTCGCATGACCATCATCGTGGACGCCGACTGCGCGCCCATTGAGCAGGTGGTGAAGCAGCTCAACAAGCTCATCAACGTCCTGAAGGTCGTCGAGCTTGAACCCGAAGACTCCGTCGAACGGCGTCTGCTCATGATGAAGGTCCAGGCTGACGAGACCCGTCGCACCTCGGTCCTGCAGATCGTGGACCTGTTCCGCGCACACGTCGTCGACGTGCAACCCGAGTCGGTCGTTATCGAATCGATCGGCTCCCTACCCAAGCTGGAGGCGCTGCTGCGGGCCCTGGAGCCCTACGGCGTCACCGAACTCGTCCAGTCGGGCGCCGTGGCTATCGGCCGCGGGTCGCGCTCGATCACGGATCAACTGAAGGAGAAATGAAAATGGCAGAAATCATCTACGACGACGGCGCAGACCTGTCGCTGATCCAGTCCAAGAAGGTTGCCATCATTGGTTACGGTTCGCAGGGTCACGCGCACGCGCTGAACCTGAAGGATTCCGGAGTTGACGTGGTCGTCGGCCTGCGCCCCGGTTCCTCCTCGTGGGCCAAGGCTGAGGCCGCCGGCCTTGAGGTCAAGGACGTGGCCGAGGCCGTCGCCGAGGGCGACGTCGTCTCCGTGCTGCTGCCCGACCAGGTCCAGCGCTACGTGTACGCCGAGCAGATTGCGCCCAACCTGAAGGAAGGCGCCGCCCTGCTCTTCGCGCACGGCTTCAACATCCGCTACGGCTACATCGAGGTCCCCGAGGGTCACGATGTCATCATGGTCGCCCCCAAGGGCCCCGGCCACAAGGTCCGTGAGACCTACGTGCAGGGCAAGGGTACCCCGGACGTCGTCGCCGTCGAGGTGGATGCCTCCGGTAAGGCCTGGGAGCTGGCCCTGTCCTACGCGAAGGGCATCGGCGGCACCCGCGCCGGCGTCATCAAGACGACCTTCACCGAAGAGACCGAGACCGACCTGTTCGGCGAGCAGGCTGTCCTGTGTGGCGGCGTCTCCCACCTGATCCAGGCCGGCTTCGAGACCCTGGTCGAGGCTGGCTACCAGCCCGAGATCGCCTACTTCGAGGTCTGCCACGAGATGAAGCAGATCGTCGACCTCATCAACGAGGGCGGCATCACGAAGCAGCGTTGGTCCTGCTCCGACACCGCTGAGTACGGTGACTACGTCTCCGGCCCGCGCGTCATCAACGAGTCCTCCAAGGAGGCCATGAAGGCTGTTCTGGCCGACATTCAGGACGGCACCTTCGCCCGCAAGTTCATCGCCGATCAGGATAACGGCGCCCTCGAGTTCAAGGCGCTGCGCGCCGAGGAAGAGGCTCACCCGATCGAGAAGACCGGCCAGAAGCTGCGCAAGGCCTTCGGCTGGACCGATTCCGACGAGGATTACACCGAGGGCAGCGCCGCGCGCTGATCTCGAGCTCTGTTTCGGATAGCTTCAAGCCCCGACCTCGTCCCCGATGTGGGACGAGGTCGGGGCTCTTTTGTGCTGAAAGGCGCGGTGACGCTCGACAGCGTTCTCGCGAGGGTTAGTTCGCCGGTGCTTCGTCGGTCCCGTTTGTCCAGGGAAGGGACGCGGGGGAGAGGGCGTCCGCGTTGGAGACGGTGGAGATCGGTGCAACGATCACGAGGGAGGCGACGGCGGCCGATGCGACGCGCGTCAAAGTTCGACGGGAGGGGCGCACGGTAATTCCTTGCTACGAAAGACTGATTGACAAGACTAGTTTATTGGTAACTACTTTATGGGTAACTCTTTGTGATGTCTTGCATTGATGTCAAGGGTGCTTTCGCCTGTGAAAGGATTTGCTGCCAGGCTCTCGTCATTAGAATTGGGGTATGGCTCCCCAGGGGTCGGGCTCATCCGCCCAGCTTAAGATCCTGTTCGTTGTTAACGACCTGTATACGCGCGGTAACGGGCTTGCGGCATCCGCGCGCCGGACGATCATGCTCCTGCGAGAGTGGGGGCACGATGTTCGCGTGCTGTCTGCCCCTCCAAGTCATGGTGATGATTGCGGTGTTGGCGTGCCTGATTATCCGCTTCCGCACCTTCGTATCCCGCTCGTTGCACCACTCATTACCTCTCAGGGCTACGCCTTTGCTCGTTCGGATCGTCACCAGGTTGACAGGGCGCTCGACTGGGCGGACGTGGTGCATCTGGAAGAGCCTTTCATGTTGCAGGCCGTCGTTGCTCGGCGTGCGCGTGCTCGTGGTGTGCCAGCTCTGGCGACCTATCACATCCATCCGGAAAACCTGACGGCCTCCGTGTATCTTGATCGCTGCACCCCCCTGAATCGGGTGATCCTCGAGATGTGGAAGCGGCTTATCTTCAATCGCTGTGGCGCGCTTCAGTGTCCCTCGCAGTCGGTGTGGCGTCGTCTCGTGCCGCTCGGCCTAGATGTCCCGCTCTTTGTTTTATCCAATGGCGTCCCGCTGGGCGGTGTGATCGATGAACGTGGGAGTGAAGGGGATGGGTGGCCTGTCGTGCGATTGTTGTCGATTGGGCGCTTCTCGCGCGAGAAGGATCAGGCAACAATTCTGCGTGCTCTGCGCTACAGCTCTCACGCTCGCTCCATTGAGCTGACGCTGGCGGGGCGGGGGCCGACCGAACGTCATCTGCGAAAGCTGGCGGATAGCCTCGTGCGAGATGGGGTGATCGCGCATCCTGTGCGCTTCGCCTTCATGGGGCCCGAGGAGATGGCTCAGGCTTCGCGAGAGGCTGACCTCTATGTGCACGCGGCGCGGATCGAGGTGGAGGGCCTTGGTGCTCTTGAAGTGCTACGCCATGGGGTGGTCCCTGTTCTGGCACGTGGCCCTTTGACCGCGACCAGCCAATTCGCTCTTTCGGAGGAGAGTGTGTTCGAGGCGGGGAATCCCCGTTTGCTTGCGCGCGCGATTGATGCCTGGGTTGATCGTGGGAGTAGGGATCGTCGGATTGAGGCGGCGCGATATCGGCGTGTGGGGGCTCAGTATGACATTCGTTCGTGCGTGGGTGAGCTGGAGAGGGTCTATCGTTGGTTGATTGTCGGAGGGGTGTTTCCTGGTCAGGAGCCTGACAGCGCTGATATTAATCCATCAGTTGCAAAGTAATTGACCTAGACGTTGATAAAAGTTGTCTGTCATATAACTGGTTATCGGGCATCTAAATTTGTATGATGAATCTCGTGGATAGTGAGTCATGACTCACTGACCGCTGATTGACAACCCATATCGGAAGGACCAACGATGACCCTCCGCCACTACGGGCGCGCCCTCGCGGCTGCCTCGGGAGCCGTGCTGCTCTGCGCGACTCTCTCGGTTCCCGCGCTCGCAACCCCGACCAGTGACACCGGTGCAGCTGCTCCGGTGGCGGCCTCGGCAACCGACGAAGGTTCGGCCCCCATCACCGTCACCGTCACGCGCACCGACTCCCACGGAGACAAGGCGTACGAAGGTGACCTGATCACCGTCACCGTCACCTACACCAACAACACTGACAGTGCTCTCACCGTCTTCCCGGTGGACTCGAACCTGTCTGGCGTCCTCACCACCGGCACTCCGAACTGCCGCTGGCACAACCTCGCCGCGCACACCACCAAGCAGTGCACGACCGCCACGCACACCGTGACCGCGGACGACGTTGTGGCCGGTACCTTCACCCCGATGACCACGTGGGCGGCCACCCGTGACCGCAACGGCACCGACGTCATCGCCGGTGGCATCACCGCTAACGCCGACCCGGTGACCGTCGCCCAGGGCGAGCGTCCCCCGGCCCCGGACCCGCTGGAGACCCCGCAGGACTACGCGATCGGCGACAAGGTGCGCCTCGCGTCCCCCGGCCTCGCCGGATTCAGCTGCCACCGCATCCCCGCGCTGACCACCGCCAACAACGGCTGGATCATCGCCGCGTGGGACGGCCGCCCCGACACCTGCCAGGACGCCCCCCAGGCAAACTCCATCATCTACCGCATCTCCAAGGACGGCGGTAAGTCCTGGACCCCCATCAAGACCGCCCTCGCCGGCACCCCCGGCGCGGAGAAGATCGGCTACTCCGACCCCTCCTTCGTCGTGGACCGCACCACCGGAACGATCTTCCTGTTCTCGGTCAAGTCATACGACGCCGGCCTCTTCCAGTCCCAGCTGGGCACCGATCCCGCAGCTCGTAACATTCTGCACGCCCACGTCGTCGAGTCCCACGACAACGGCGAAACCTGGGTGAACCCCCGCACCATCACCGACCAGGTGACCGCCGGATACGAGGGTCAGTGGTTCACCCGCTTCGCCTCCTCCGGTGAAGGCATCCAGCTGCGCTACGGTGCCCACGCTGGCCGCCTCATCCAGCAGTACGCCGTCGCGAACTCCGGCACGACCTCGCTCATGGCCGTCTCCGTCTACTCCGACGACCATGGCGCGACCTGGAAGCCCGGCGAGCCCACCGAAGGCAGCGCCGACGAGAATAAGGTCGTTGAGCTCTCGGACGGTCGCCTGCTCCTCAACTCGCGCACGCAGGGCACCGCCGGCCAGCGCCTCGAAGCCATCTCCTACGACGGCGGGCAGACCTGGGGTCCCTTCCGTCACAACTGGGACCTGACGGACCCGCGCAACAACGCCTCCATCGTGCGCGCCTACCCGGATGCCCCCGAGGGCTCCGCGCGCGCTCGCATCCTGCTCTTCTCTAACGCCGACTCCTCCAGCGCCCGCGCGAACGGCACCATCCGCGTCTCCTACGACGACGGCTTCACCTGGAACGACGGCAAGGTCTTCGAGAGCGGCGAGATGGCCTACTCGACGCTGCACCCCCTCGGTGACGGCACCTGGGGCCTGCTGTACGAGTCCGGCGGCTACAAGAACATCGAGTTCATGCGCGTGGACGCTGCCTACCTGGGCCTGACCGACCCCGGCGAGGAGCCTGCTCCCGAGCCGCAGCCCACTCCGGACCCGACCCCCGAGCCGCAGCCCACCCCGGAGCCCACCCCCGAGCCGCAGCCCACCCCGGAGCCCACCCCTGCGGTCACCCCCGCGCACTGGGTGAACACCGGCTCGGGCTGGAAGTGGCAGCTGGAGGACTCCAGCTACGCGGCCAACCAGACCATCACTATTGGTGACGCCACCTACCGCTTCAACTCGGCGGGCATGATGGTCACCGGCTGGGACCTCCAGGACGGCAAGTGGAGCTACTACAACGCCTACGGCGCTCGCGTGAGCGGCTGGGTCAAGGACGGCTCCTGGTACTACCTGGATCCCGCGACCGGCGTGATGGCGACCGGCTGGGTGCAGGTTGACGGCACCTGGTACCTCCTCTCCGCCTCCGGCGCGATGCTCACCGGCTGGCAGCACGCCGGCAGCTGGTACTACCTGGCTCCCTCGGGTGCCATGCTCACCGGCTGGCAGCACGTCGGCGTCACCTGGTACTACTTCGCAGGTGATGGCCACATGGTCACCGGCTGGCAGATGATCGACGGCCGCTGGTACTACTTTGCGTCCTCGGGTGCGTGGATCTGATCCGCATCTATCGCGGCCGGGGCCGGGGGAGCGTGTGTGCCCTCCCGGCCCCGGCCTCGTCTATGGGGGACGTCACGGCGTCAAGAGACCACGGGTTGGACCCACCCGGACGCGCGGGGGAGACGCGGGGGAAGATGGAGTCATGACACTGAACATCGCAGTAATCCCCGGTGACGGCATCGGCAAGGAAATCGTCCCCGAAGGCCTGAAGGTCCTGGACCGCGTCCTGGCGGACAAGGGTATCGACTACTCCACCACCCACTTCAACCTGGGAGCCGAGCGCTGGCACGCCACCGGCGACACCCTGACCGACGAGGACCTCGAGGCGATCAAGCGCCACGACGTCGTCCTCCTGGGCGCGGTCGGCGACCCCTCCGTGCCCTCTGGCGTCCTCGAGCGCGGACTGCTCCTCAAGCTGCGTTTTGCCCTCGACCACTACGTGAACCTGCGACCCTCCAAGTACTACGAGGGCGTGCCCAGCCCCCTGGCCAACCCCGGCGACATCGACTTCGTCGTCGTTCGCGAAGGCACCGAGGGCCTTTACTGCGGCAACGGCGGCGCGGTGCGCGTGGGCACCCCGCACGAGATCGCGACCGAGGTCAGCGTCAACACCGCCTACGGTGTCGAGCGCGTCGTGCGCTACGCCTTTGAGGCGGCCGAATCGCGCAAGAAGCACCTCACCCTCGTCCACAAGCACAACGTCCTGGTCAACGCCGGGCACATGTGGCGTCGCATCGTTGACGAGGTGGGGGAGGAATACCCCGACGTGCGCGTCGACTACTGCCACATCGACGCGGCCACCATCTACATGGTCACCGACCCGGGCCGCTTCGACGTCATCGTCACCGACAACCTTTTCGGCGACATCCTCACCGACGAGGCCGGGGCAGTCACCGGCGGCATCGGCCTGAGCGCGTCCGGAAACCTGAACCCCTCGCGCGAGTACCCCTCGATGTTCGAACCCGTGCACGGGTCCGCACCCGATATCGCGGGGCAGGGAAAGGCTGATCCGACCGCGACCATCTCCTCGGTCGCACTCATGCTCGACTTCATGGGATTCGCCGAGGAAGCCGAGCGTGTGCGCGCGGCGATCGACGCCGACATGGCGGCGCGCGCCGAGGCAGCGGCGGCCGGAACGCCGCTCGTGCGCTCCACCTCCCAGATTGGCGACGACATCGCCGCCAGGGTCTGAGGCATCAATACAGCAGGGCCGCTCCCAGTCCGGGGAGCGGCCCTGCTGCTATATTCGTCGGAGTGTCGGCCTCGCAGCGTGCGTGTTAGCGCGTGCCGATGAGAGCGGGCAGGGACGTGCGGGACGCCCACTGCTCGATGTCGATGAGGGCGGCGCTAGCCCCCGCCGCGCGTACGTCGGCAGAGTCGCTCGCGAGCATCGCGGTATCAGCCGCCAGCAGGTTCGAGGCCAGGGAGGCGCCGTCAAGGGCGTCGAGCGTGCAGCGCGACGTGCGGGTATCCGCAGCGCCCGCGCGCAGAGCGGTATCGGCACGGACGAGCAGCTCGCCGGACACGTCGTACGCGTCGCTCAGCGTCCCCGCGCTCACCTGCGCCTTCGGCAGGGACGAGGCAGTGCAATCCCACGTGGCGACGGCCTGTGAAAGTTCCGCCGAAGAAGCGAGATCCTTGCCGGAAGGGGCGAACGTGGGAGAGATGGATGACTCATTGAATAGGTCAATCGCCCAGGTCTGAACGCCCTGACGAGACGCTGTGTTCACGCGGTCGTTGATGAGTTGCGCCGCGTCATCGCCGGCCTCGAGATCGATACCGTAGACGCGGGCGAGGCTCACCGCGCTCGCGTAGCGCCCGAGCGCAGAGGCCCCGAGTGTGCGTGCCTCTTCGGCGGATGCCTTGTCGGGGTTGGCAGCAATCGCGAGGTCTCGCGTAGCCGTGCGCGCCAGCCACGACACGTACGCCGAGACGTCGGTGGGCGCCTCGGATACGGGTGCCGGAGCGGACTCGCCCTCGGGCGTCGTACCGCCCCACGGGTCCCACAGTCCGCCGAGCGCCTCGAGCCTTGCCTGCGAGGATGAAGCCACGTCACGCAGAGCGGAGGAACAGGACGCGCAATCCGTCGCGATGTCCGCCAACTCGGTCGCGCGAGCCGCAGCGGCAGCTTCCGTCCGCGCAGCCTGGTCGCGAACCGCCGCGAAACCAGACAGGGTGGGCAGCGACGACGCGCCGCACGCGGACAGCGAGAAAACCGCAGCCGACGTCACGACGAGGCCGGGGATGCGGTGTGTGGTCAAAGTCAGTTTTGCGAAACGCACACCCGCATCATCCCACACCCCCGGGTAGGATAGGGAACTGACCCGCGTACGCGAGAGAAAGATAGGCGCATATGGCATCGTCCACGTCAGAGGGACCGCTTGAGGAGCTGCTGGCTCCCGTGGTCGCACGCTCGGGACTGGAACTGGACTCGGTGACCCGCTCACGCTCCGACGCGATGCCCCTCCTGCGGGTCGTCGTCGAAGCGCCCATCGGTGCCAACGGAATTGACTCGGACACCCTCGCTGAGGTGTCCCGCGCGGTGTCGAAAGCCCTGGACGTCGCGGATCCGATCGACGGCGAATACCTGCTCGAAGTCTCCACGCCGGGAGCCGAACGCGAGCTCACCAAGGTCGGGCACTGGATGCGACAGATCGGACGCCTCGTGCGCATCAAGCTGCGAGCCGGGGGCTACGTCTCCGGACGCGTCGTTAGCGCGAACGAGACCAGCGCAACGATCGATGTCGACGGCGAAACGACTACCATTGACTATTCTGACATGAGGAAGGCGCGCTCCCGCGTCGACTTTGGAACGGGGAAGTAGGAGACCATGGAAATCGACATGACCGCTCTGCGGATGGTGGAAAACGAGAAGGGCGTCAGCCTCGAAACCCTCGTCGACGCCATCGAAGAGGCGCTGCTCAAGGCGTATCACAACCTGCCCGGCGCCGTCTCCCAGGCCCGCATCGAAATCGACAAGAAGACCGGACGCGTCACCGTCATGGCTATGGACGAGGACGAGGACGGCAACCCGATCGGCGAGTTCGACGACACCCCGAAGAACTTCGGGCGCATCGCCCAGTCGACCGCGCGCTCCGTCATCATGCAGCGCCTGCGCGACGCCGACGACCAGCGTGTCTTCGGTGATTTCGCAGGACGCGAAGGCCAGATCATCACGGGCACCGTCCAGGCCCCGCGCCCCGGCCGCCCCACTATGGTTCAGGTCTCCGACGACTTCGAGGCCGTCCTGCCCGACGGTGAAAAGGTCCCCGGCGAGTCCTACCGCCACGGCGACCGCATCCGCGCCTATGTTGTGGGCGTCGAGCGCACCGAGCGCGGTCCGCGCATCACCCTGTCGCGCACCCACCCCAACCTCGTCGTCGGCCTCTTCCAGCGCGAGGTCCCCGAAATCCAGCAGGGTCTCGTCAAGATCAAGGCCATCGCCCGCGAGGCCGGCCACCGCACGAAGATCGCCGTGGCCGCCACCCGCGAAGGCATCAACGCCAAGGGTGCCTGCATCGGCCCGATGGGCGCGCGCGTGCGCTCCGTCATGGCCGAGCTGGGCGGGGAGAAGATCGACATCGTCGACTACTCCGACGATCCGGCGCGCTTCGTCGCCAACTCGCTGTCTCCGGCCCGTGTCACCCGCGTCGTCGTCCACTCCGTGGACAACCGCACGGCGACGGCCATCGTCCCGGACTTCCAGCTCTCCCTCGCCATCGGCAAGGAAGGCCAGAATGCTCGCCTCGCCGCGCGCCTGACGAACTACCACATCGACATCCACGCCGATACGGAAACTGGCGACGACGTGATCGCCTCGCGCGTCTCGACCCCCGACGACGTGACAAGTCGCTCATAGAATCCGAGACGAGCAATCCCCTAGCTGGACTAAGCTAGGGGATTGTGTCGTATTCTGTGCCGCCAGCGCCCACCCCTGGGCCCCAGCGCACCTGCATTGGATGCGGCGCACACGCGCACCGATCCGCGCTCGTGCGGATCGTTCGCTCGCCGGACGGTTCGATTCGTCTCGACCGAACGGCCACTCTTCCGGGCCGAGGGGCCTGGATTCACCCCGATGCGGGGTGCGTCCAGAAAGCTCGAGCCAGACGCGGCCTTGCTCGCTCGTTCCGAACGGGAAACGTTTCGGACGGCGTGTGGGACGACGTGGAGGAGTTGATCAACCACCAGTGATGGCCACGGGCCATCAATGCCGAGAAAATGGAAGCGGGTTGGAAGCTGATGGGCACCCGATGAGTACCCAGCGATGAGCTGCCAGCAATATCAGTAAGGCGTCTCCGGACCGGAGACGCTTCCGGAATGGAGAAATGTGGCAAAGTTGCGTGTCCACGAGCTCGCCAAAGAGCTCGGAATCACCAGCAAAGAACTGATGGGTCACCTGAAGGAAGCAGGTGAATTCGTCAAGTCGTCGTCGTCCTCGCTCGAACCGCCCGTCGTGCGGCAGATGCGCGAGAAGTTCGCGGCGGCCCCCAAGACAAAGAAGGCGGACGCCAAGCCCGCCGCCAAGGCTCCCAAGCCCAGCGCTGCCAAGCCCGCTGCGAAGAAGCCCGCCGCCCCCAATGCGGAGGCTCCCGCCGCGGCGGCTGCCCCCAAGGCCAGCGCCCCCAAGGCCGATGCGCCCAAGCCGGGCGCGCCCAAGCCTCGTGCAAAGAAGGCCGACGCTGCCCCCAAGCCCGCCAAGCGCGCGGAAGGCGGCGCCCCCAAGCCCGCGCCTCGTCGCTCTGACGCACCGCGCCCGGCTCGCCCCGGCGGCCCGCGTCCCGGCGGCCCGCGCCCGGGCAACAACCCCTACGCCTCCTCGCAGGGCATGCCTCGCCCCGGCGGCTCCGGCGGCCCTCGTCCCGGCGCCCCGCGCCCGGGAGGCTCCGGCAAGGGCGGCCCTCGTCCCGGTGCCCCGCGTCAGGGCGGCTCTGGCAATGGTGGTCCGCGTCCCGGTGCCCCGCGCCCCGGCGGCAACCGTCCGAACCCGGGCATGATGCCCGGCCAGGCGAACTTCGCACGTAACGCTGCCTCCGGTAACGGTGGCGGCGAGCGCACCGGCCGCGGCGGTCGCGGTCGCGGCGGCGCACGTCCCGGCGGTGCAGGTGCAGGCGCCGGCGGTCCTCAGAACAACGGCGGCGGCTTCGGCGGTCCCCGCGGCGGTGGCCGCGGTGGTCGCGGCTCCACGCCGGGCGCATTCGGTCGCGGAGGCGGCCGCTCGCAGCGCGGACGCAAGTCGAAGCGCGCGAAGCGCCAAGAGTACGAGCAGCAGAACGCACCCGTTATCGGCGGCGTGTCGATCCCGCGCGGTAACGGCGCGCAGATCCGCATCCGTCAGGGCGCGTCCCTTGCTGACTTCGCCGAGAAGATCGACGTCAATCCCGCGGCGCTCGTGACGGTCCTCTTCGCCCTGGGCGAGATGGCGACCGCCACGCAGTCCCTCGACCAGGACACCTTCGAGGCCCTGGGTGCGGAGCTCGGCTACGACGTCAAGGTCGTCTCCCCCGAGGACGAGGATCGTGAGCTGCTCGAGTCCTTCGACATCGACCTCGAAGCCGAAGAGCTTGACGACGCCGAGAACATGCAGCCCCGTCCGCCGGTCGTCACCGTCATGGGTCACGTCGACCACGGTAAGACCAAGCTGCTCGACGCGATCCGTCACACCGACGTCGTCGACACCGAGGACGGCGGCATCACCCAGCACATCGGTGCCTACCAGGTCACGGTCAAGGCTGAGGACGGCACCGCCCGCCCGATCACCTTCATCGATACCCCCGGTCACGAGGCCTTCACGGCCATGCGTGCCCGTGGTGCCCAGGTCACCGACATCGCGATCCTCGTGGTCGCAGCCGATGACGGCGTCATGCCCCAGACGGTTGAGGCCATCAACCACGCGCAGGCCGCCGGCGTTCCGATCGTCGTCGCGGTCAACAAGGTCGATAAGGACACGGCGAACCCGGAGAAGATCCGCTCCCAGCTCACCGAGTACGGACTGGTCGCGGAAGAGTATGGCGGCGACGTCATGTTCGTGAACATCTCCGCCAAGCAGCGCAAGGGCATCCGCGAGCTGCTCGAGGCCGTCCTGCTGACCGCCGACGCGGCGCTGACCCTCGAGGCCAACCCGAACACCGATGCGCGCGGCGTCGCCATTGAAGCGAACCTGGACAAGGGTCGCGGTGCCGTCGCAACCATGCTGGTTCAGCGCGGCACGCTCCACGTCGGTGACTCCCTCGTGGTCGGCTCGTCCTACGGCCGCGTGCGCGCCATGTTCGACGACGCCGGTAACGACGTCTCCGAGGCCGGTCCGTCGACCCCCGTCGCGGTCCTGGGTCTTACGTCCGTCCCGCGCGCCGGCGACTCGTTCCTGGTCGCGCCCGATGACCGCACGGCCCGCCAGATTGCCGACAAGCGTGAGGCTGTCGAGCGTCAGGCCCTGCTGGCCAAGCGCCGCAAGCGCGTCTCCCTGGAGGACTTCGACAAGGTCCTGGCCGAGGGCGAGGTCGACACCCTCAACCTGGTCATTAAGGGCGACGTGTCCGGTGCCGTCGAGGCCCTGGAAGACTCTCTGCTGCGCATCGACGTGGGCGACGAGGTCGCGCTGCGTATCATCCACCGCGGCGTCGGTGCGATCACGCAGAACGACGTCAACCTGGCGACCGTCGACAACGCGGTCATCATCGGCTTCAACGTCCGTCCCGCCGAGCGCGTGGCCGAGATGGCGGATGCCGAGGGCGTCGAGATCAAGTACTACAACGTCATCTACTCTGCGATCGACGACATTGAGGCCGCCCTCAAGGGCATGCTCAAGCCGATCTACGAGGAGGTCCAGCTGGGTACCGCGGAGATCCGCCAGGTCTTCCGCTCCGGCAAGTTCGGCAACATCGCCGGTTCGATCGTCCGTTCTGGCACGATCAAGCGCGGCACCAAGGCTCGCCTGGTGCGCGACGGTGTGGTTGTCGCCGACAACCTCGAGATCGCGTCCCTGCGTCGCGAGAAGGACGACGTCACCGAGGTCCGCGAGGGCTACGAGTGCGGTATCACGCTGGGTTACAAGGACATCGCCGAAGGCGACATCATTGAAACCTGGGAGATGCGCGAGAAGGCTCGTGACTGATCGCATGTCTTGAAGTATCGGGGTCCGGGCACGCTCGGACCCCGATCTTCTCTCACCAAGTGTTTTGACCAGGGCGACACCGCCCGAAAGGAGGGCGCGATGGCTGACGAAGCTCGCGTTCGAAAGGTGCAGGAACGAATCCTGCAGACCGTCGCGTCGATGATCGGACGCCAGGTGAAGGATCCCCGCCTGGAGCTCGTGACCATCACGGACGTGCGCGTGACGGGCGACCTGCAGCACGCGTCCATCTTCTACACGGTGCTCGGCGACGACGAGCAGCGTGAGAAGGCTGCACGCGCGTTCGCCTCCGCGCAGGGCCTGTTCCGCTCCCGCGTGGGCAAGGCGCTGGGCCTGCGCCTGACTCCGACCCTGGAGTTCATCCCCGACGCGCTGCCCGAAAACGCCGCCGCGCTCGAGGACGCCCTGGCCAAGGCCAAGGCGAAGGACGAGGCCATCGCCGCCGCGTCCGCAGGCGCGACCTATGCCGGTGACGCCGACCCCTACCGTCACGATGACGAAGAGGGCGAGGCCGACGCGAAGGATTGGGCCTGACCCACATGGCTCGTCGACCCGATAATCCTCGTCCCGGCCTGCTTGTCATCGACAAGCCGCAGGGGCTCACCAGCCACGACGTGGTCTCGCGCGTGCGACGCCTGGCCCACACCCGCAAGGTGGGGCACGGTGGCACCCTGGACCCGATGGCCACGGGAGTCCTCGTGATAGGCATCGGAAAGGCGACGAAGCTGCTCACATGGGTGAGCGGTCATTCGAAGGAGTATCGGGCGACGATCCGCTTCGGCGTCGCCACCAACACGGACGACGCCGAGGGCGTCGCGACCGCGGCCGTTGGCTGCTCCCCACTGAGCGAGGAACAGCTCGAGGCCGCGCTCGCGCCGCTGCGCGGGGACATCATGCAGGTGCCCTCGACCGTCTCGGCGATCAAGGTGAACGGTAAGCGCGCCTACGCCCTTGCCCGCTCGGGTGAGGACGTTGAACTGGCGGCGCGTCCGGTGCGTATTTCTCGCCTGGAGGTTCTCGCGCCCCCGCGCCCCGCCGAGTGCATCCTTGAGGAGAGCGACGCCGACGACGCACCCGATGTTCCGGCTCCGTCCGGTCCTGTTCGCGTGGTCGACGTTGACGTCGTCGTCGAGTGCTCCTCGGGCACCTATGTACGTGCCCTCGCGCGCGACGCCGGCGAGGCGCTCGGCGTGGGCGCCCACCTGACCGCGCTGCGCCGCACGCGCGTGGGCGACGTGCCCCTGGAGGCAGCGATGACGCTCGAGGAACTGAGCACCGCCGTCGAGGCAGCCACCCCGGAAGGAGAGCCTGACGCGGAGCCGGTCCTGCCCCTCGTTCCCCTGGGCGAGGCCGTGCGCACCATGTTCCCCTCCCTTCTCCTGTCCGAGGCCGAGGCCGGGGCGTTCGCGCACGGCCAGGCCCCGAGGCGTTCGCGCGCCGAGCTGGCCCAGTGGGCGACCGAGGTTGGCTACCGCCCGCGCAGCGCCCCCGAGGAAAAGGACGCACCGATCGCCGCCGTCGCGCCCGACGGCACCGTCCTGGGCCTGCTTCGCATCGACGCTTCTCGCCTGCGCACCGTCCTGGTTTTCTAGAAAGAGACTCATGAACGTCTGGTATTCCCTCTCTGACATTCCCGGCAACGAGGCCAGTGTCGTCACCATCGGCAACTTCGATGGCATGCACAACGGACACAAGAAGGTCATCTCCACCTGCGTCGAGCGAGCCCATAAGCTCGGCGTCGACGCCGTGGCCATTACGTTCGATCCGCACCCCATCCAGGTCCACAAGCCCGAGGTGGGCCTCCAGCTGATCTCCCCGCTGCGTGACCGCCTCGACGCGATGGCGGCCGCCGGACTGGATGCCACGCTCGTCGCCCACTACGACGCGAGCGTCTACAGCCTCGAAGCCGAAGAGTTCGTCTACGAATACCTGGTGGAGCGCTGCGGTGCGCGCGAGGTCGTCGTCGGCGAAGACTTCCGTTTCGGACGGGGTAACGCGGGCACGATCGACACGCTGCGCGAGCTGGGGCGCCGCTACGGCTTCAACGTCATTACGGTCACCGACATCGAGGCACCCGAGGGGCGCCGCTGGTCCTCCTCCTGGGTGCGCGAGCTCCTCGCTGCCGGCGACGTGTCCGGCGCCGCCCGCGTCCTGGGCCACCTTCACCGCATCCGCGGCACCGTGTGCCACGGCTTCAAGCGGGGCCGTACCCTCGGCTTCCCGACCGCAAACCTGTCCGAGGACGTAGAAGGCGTCATCCCCGCCGACGGTGTCTACGCCGGGTGGGTCGTGCGCGCCGTGCCCGGCACCCAGTCTGCCGAGTTTCTGCCCGCTGCCATCTCCGTGGGCACCAACCCCCAGTTCAACGGCGAGGAACGCACCGTCGAAGCCCACGTCCTGGGCCGCTCCGACCTCAACCTCTACGGTGAACGCATCGCGGTGACCTTCGTGTCGCGCATCCGCCCCATGCTGTCCTTCGACTCCCTCGACGGACTGCTCACCCAGATGGACGACGACCTGCGCCAGACGGCCTCCGTCCTCGGCATCGGCGTCGCCGGGCGCGTCGACCCGGACTCCGTCACCGCGCGATAGGACGCCCTGCGCTGTGCCCGCCCGCGCCCAAGGGGGCACCCACCCGGC
Organism: uncultured Actinomyces sp.; assembly: GCA_963540795.1. GTDB lineage: Bacteria > Actinomycetota > Actinomycetes > Actinomycetales > Actinomycetaceae > Pauljensenia. Next base: position 2,485 of record CAUTRF010000027.1, on the reverse strand, counting down.
CCGAGGCCGTGGAGCGCAGGGCGGGGGAGGGGAGGAGGCCTCGTAAGAAGGCGGAATCGTTAGGTTGGTCGCTCATTGTGGGGATAATGCCGGTGGCGTGCTACTGTAGAAAGGCCGTACATCGGCCGCGGATCGTCAGCACCCGGGAAAAGCCCGGATGCCCCGCGCAACGAACACAAAGGAGAAGCCTGTGCCGCTGAGCAAGGACGTCAAGGACCAGATCATCGCCGAGTACGCGACCCACGAGGGCGACACCGGTTCCCCCGAGGTGCAGATCGCGCTGCTGACCCGCCGTATCAAGGATCTGACCGAGCACTTCAAGACCCACACGCACGACCACCACTCCCGTCGTGGCCTGCTGCTGCTGGTCGGCCGTCGTCGCCGCCTGCTGGGTTACCTGGCTGACATCGACATCGAGCGTTACCGCTCGCTCATCGAGCGTCTCGGCCTGCGCCGCTGATTTTGGGCCGGCCCGCCTCCCGTAGCGGAGACGGGCCGGTTTTCACACGCCCACCTCGGGCAAACCGTTATTTTTCGCGCGAAAGCCGCCGGTTTTCGACAGTGGCCTACGGAGCGTTTATCCGTGGGCTTCGATCGAAGGCCGAAGTGGAGCGCGACACCAACAAACCAAGGAGAAACGCCCCATGATGGAAGGCTCCGACATCATCGCCGCAGAGGCGATTATCGATAACGGCCGTTTCGGCAAGCGCACCGTGCGCTTCGAAACCGGCCGTCTCGCCAAGCAGGCCGCCGGCTCCGCCCTGGCCTACCTGGACGATTCCACCACCGTCCTGTCCGCTACCACGGTGGGTAAGAACCCCAAGGACCAGTTCGACTTCTTCCCGCTGACCGTCGACGTTGAAGAGCGTCAGTACGCCGCGGGTCGCATCCCCGGTTCCTTCTTCCGTCGCGAAGGCCGTGCGGGCACCGAGGCCATCCTGGCCGCCCGCCTCATCGACCGCCCGCTGCGCCCCGGCTTCGTCAAGGGCCTGCGCAACGAGGTTCAGGTCGTTGAGACCGTCCTGACCATCGACCCGGACGACGCCTACGACGTTCTGGCGATCAACGCCGCCTCCATGTCGACCCAGATCGCCGGCCTGCCCTTCACCGGCCCGATCGGCGGCACCCGTCTGGCGCTCATCGACGACCAGTGGGTCGCGTTCCCGCGCTGGAGCGAGCTCGAGCGTTCCGTGTTCAACATCGTTGTCGCGGGCCGCATCGTCACCAAGGAAGACGGCTCCGAAGACGTCGCGATCATGATGGTCGAGGCCGGCGGCGGCAAGAACGAGTGGGAGCTCATTCACTCTGGTGCCACCGCCCCCACCGAAGACGTCGTGGCCGACGGCCTTGAGGCCGCCAAGCCCTTCATCAAGGCCCTGTGCGAGGCTCAGCTCAAGGTGGCCGAGAAGGCCTCCAAGGAGACCGCCGACTTCCCGCTGTTCCTGGACTACACCGACGAAGAGTACGCGGCGGTCGAGGAATACGCGGCCGAGAAGGTCGCCCAGGCGCTGCTGACCGAGGGCAAGCTCGCCCGCGACGAGGCCGTTGACGCCGTCAAGGAAGAGATGCTCGAGGCCCTGGCCGAGCGCTTCCCCGAGTCGGAGAAGGCTCTCAAGGCTGCCTTCCGCTCGCTCGAGAAGGCCACGATCCGTAACCGCACCCTGCGCGAAGAGATCCGCATGGACGGCCGTACGCCGCGCCAGATCCGTTCGCTCTCCGCCGAGGTCGAGGTCCTGCCCCGCGTGCACGGCTCCGCCCTGTTCCAGCGTGGCGAGACCCAGATCCTGGGTATCACCACCCTGGCCATGCTGCGCATGGAGCAGCAGATCGACAACCTGTCGCCCGTCAACGCCAAGCGTTACATGCACCAGTACAACTTCGCCCCGTTCTCCACGGGCGAGGTCGGCCGCGTCGGCTCCCCGAAGCGCCGCGAGATCGGCCACGGCGACCTGGCCGAGCGTGCACTGGTCCCCGTCCTGCCCTCGCGCGAGGACTTCCCCTACGCGATCCGTCAGGTCTCCGAGACCATGGGCTCCAACGGCTCCTCGTCGATGGGCTCCGTGTGCGCCTCGACCCTGTCCCTCCTCCAGGCGGGCGTGCCGCTGCGCGCCCCCGTCGCGGGCATCGCGATGGGCCTCATGACCGGTGAGGTTGATGGCCAGTTCAAGGCCGTCACCCTGACCGACATCCTGGGTGCCGAGGACGGCTTCGGCGACATGGACTTCAAGGTTGCCGGTACCCGCGACTTCATCACGGCCCTGCAGCTGGACACCAAGCTCGACGGCATCGACTCCCAGGTGCTGCGCGCCGCGCTGGCCCAGGCCCGCGATGCCCGCCTGGCGATCCTCGACCTGATCAACCAGGCGATCGACGGCCCGGATGAGATGAGCCCCAACGCTCCTCGCATCATCACCGTCAAGGTCCCCGTCGACAAGATCGGCGAGGTCATCGGCCCCAAGGGCAAGATGATCAACCAGATCCAGGA
>CAUTRF010000026.1:0-25025 GCA_963540795.1 uncultured Actinomyces sp. | reverse complement strand
AACAGGCATAAAAAACAAACAAACACACTATCGAGTTCACAAACAACACCCACACTATCGAGCACACACGAATATCTCGCATGCTTTCGAGAGGTGTCTTGCGCCATGTTTCCGCGACCCGAGCTTCTCGCTTCGTTCGCTGCCGTTCGGCGCAACAATGAAAACAATACGCACTTCTCCAGACATCGTCAAATCAAGCAACTTCGTGTCATGATGTAACACTTTTCCGCATAATCAAGCCATTTGCGCCCATGTGAGGATGCCTGCACGTCCAAAATTCGGCGATTTTAATGCTGCAGACCACAGAGATTTGGTCGAAATGTGCGCCAGCGCTCGCAACGTTTGCAAGTAACTCACTGCGGAGCCGAAATTCGTACGCGTCTAAGCTGCCAACATGGCCGAAGGTATCACGTTTTTTAGTAAAGTCTTTACCGTTCGTTGACCGAGGCGCTATACTCATGCTCACCAGTGCGGCTGCGCCGCTTCTACGACCGTCCATCAACGCTAGGAACAACGATGAATGGAACCCTGAGCCCGGCCTTTGATCTCGCCGGCACCCTGGACACGATCTCGGCCTTTATGTACACGTACGTGCTCGTCGCCCTTCTGATTGGCGTTGGCCTGTACTTCTTCGTTCGGACGCGCGCCATTCCGCTGCGCCTGTTTAAGGAAGCGCTGCGCGTCGTGATGGAGCCTCCAAAGAAGGAAGGCGGCGTCTCCTCCTTCCGTGCACTGATGGTCTCTACGGCCTCGCGCGTGGGCGTCGGTAACATCGCCGGCGTCGCAACCGCCGTCACGCTCGGTGGTGCCGGATCCGTGTTCTGGATGTGGGTCATCGCGACCCTCGGTGGCGCCTCCGCCTTCATCGAGTCGACGCTCGCGCAGATCTACAAGAAGCGCGGCCCTCACCACTCCTACGGTGGTCCCGCTTACTACATCCAGACAGCTCTCAAGCAGAACTGGCTCGCCTACCTCTTCGCCGTCGTTCTGATCCTGACCTACATGGGTGGCTTCAACCTGCTCGCCTCCTTCAACGTCGCCGACGCTTTCACCGAGTACAGCTGGGCGAACGAGTGGACTCCCTGGATCATCGGCGCGATTCTCGCGATTCTGATGGCAGGTTCGATCCTGGGCGGCACGCGTCGCCTGACTGAGGTCACTGGCCTCCTCGTCCCCATGATGGCAATCATCTACCTGGGCGTGGGAGCGGTCGTCATCGCCGTCAATTTCCACAACATCCCCGCGATGTTCTCCGCGATCTTTGAGGGAGCTTTCGATTTCCGGGCCATTTTCGGTGGATTCGCAGGCTCGGCGATGATGTACGGCATCAAGCGCGGCCTCTACTCCAACGAGGCCGGTGTCGGTTCGGCTCCGAACGCCGCCGCTTCCGCTTCCGTGTCGCACCCCGCCAAGCAGGGCCTCGTCCAGATGCTCTCCGTCTTTATCGACACGATGATCATCTGCACCTTCACCGCGTTCGTCGTCCTATCCTCGGGCGTCGGCGATGATGGCGGCGTGACGGGTGCTCCGCTCGTGAAGGACGCGATGGCCACAGTGCTCGGCCAGAGCGTCGCGCAGGTCTTTATCTCTGTCGCACTGTTCCTCTTCGCGTTCACCACGCTGGTCGGCAACTTCTACTACGCCGAGGTCAACTTCCGCTTCCTGCTGAACAAGATCGAGATCAAGCACTGGATGCTCACGGTGTTCCGTCTCGTGGCCGCTGGACTCGTTTTCTGTGGCGCGCTCCTGAAGTTTGAGGTCGCGTGGAACCTGGGCGACATCCTGATGGGCCTCATGGCGCTCATCAACCTGCCCGTCATCGTCATCCTCGGCAACCAGGCCATCCGCTGCGCGAACGACTACGTCGCCCAGCGTAAGGCCGGCCTCGACCCGCATTTCAAGGCGTCCTCGATCGGTCTGGACCCCTCCGAGCTGGATTACTGGCAGGATAAGGCTCCGGCCTCCGCCCAGGACGCCGCCGAGAAAACCAACGCGTAAGGGTCTTCGCCCCTAGCAACTGGCCCCGGCATCGTCTGATTGAACGGACGAGGCCGGGGCTTCGTCATGCGCGAGGGCGCGGCGGTCGGTTGCTACGCCGGCGCGTGAGCAAAGCGCGCTCGGATCCGCACTCCCCCGGTGTGCCCGCACGCGGACAGCGCGCGAGCCACCGCGTCGGCGGCCCACCCGAGCATCTCGGGCCGATCGTTCGGGGCGCGCAGAGTGGCGCTGACTCCGACGCCGGAGGCCATGGAGGACTCCACGGAAAGGCCCATCTGCACGGACGAGGCCACGGCCTCGTCGAAGCCCGAGCAGGACAGAACCTGTCTCCCATTTCGCACGCCCGCCTCGACGTGAATGAGCGGACCGGGGGCAACCAGGGACAAATCCAGCAAGCCGATCGGCAGGCTCCCGTCCTCGAACGGCATGTTTGCGGTGGAGCGGGCGTAGCCCGGCGGCAGGTCACACTCGAAGACGCATTCGTCGATGCTCACGTCGGCGACGAGCTCGAGGGTGGCCACGGAAGCGATCACAGAGGCCACGAAGTGGATGTGCCTGCCCGCGTCCCCGAGCCACTTGTCGACGATGGCGTGGCACATCGCCGGGGCGGCGGCTGCCGCGGCAGACTCCCCTGCTACTCCGGTTCCCCTCGCTCCATCTACTCCCCCACGACAAGACGGTGCCTCGATGTCACCGACGAAAAAGTCGAAGGCGTAGAGCCCATGATGGGTGCGATCGTCGTCGTAGGCGATGAATCCCAGCCCCGTGCCAATGAGCACGGACAGGAAGGCATCGTAGAGGCACTCGCTGTCCTGCGCAAAGAGGTCCGCCGCGTGCGGCGTGCGCGGGTCCAGCTGGCCGACCAGCCACGCCTGCAACGCCACGTAGCGCTCCTGTGAAACGCGATCATCGACTGCCATGAGAACCTCCTCGTTCCACCCACAACTCTTGCACCCTCATTATCGCAGAAACGCGAAGGCCCCGGCCTCGTCCGAGTGACAGACGAGGCCGGGGCGACGGTCTAGGCGGAGCGCTCAGCGGGTGGCGAGCAGCGCCTCCTCGGCCTCCTTGGTCCACAGGCCGGCGGCGTCAAGCTTCGCGGCGACCGTCGGCAGCTTCTCGGCGAGCTCGGACACGGGGGTCAGGCCCAGGTCGTGCATCATCGGGAAGACCATGATCTTGCCGCCCGAGGTACGGTTCATCACCGCATTGATGGCGTCGCCGAAGCCCGCCATGCCGGTGATCGCCCACAGGGAGATCGTGGTGTCGATGATTCCGGCCTCGATCTTACGCAGGACCGTGCGCATGTCGGAGACGTCCGAGCCGGAGGTGCCCAGCATGAAGATCTGGCGCTCGATGATGCCCTGCAGGTCGAAGTCGCCGAACGTGCCGGCCGGGATACCGGCAAACGCGTTCAGGATGCCACCTTCGGCCAGCAGGTCAACGGCCTGGGAGACAAGCGCCGGGACGGGCACGAGGCACGTCGCGTAGGTGTAGCCGTACTCCAGGGGCGTCGAGGAGGTGTTGACGATGTCCAGCGGCACGCCGTTCTTCTGTGCGGTCGGGCCGACAACCTTCGTCAGGTTCTCCAGGCGCTCGTCCGACAGGTCGGTGCCCACGACGCTGAGGCCGGGAACGCCGGAGGTGACGGCGCGCATCGTGTGCATGACGCCCATCGGGCCGGCCGCGCCGACGAACACGCAACGGTCGTTCTCGCGCAGATCGCCGTTGGCGGGGATCCAGGCGTAGCCCTCGCGCGGGTCCGAACCGGTCGTGCCGCAGAAGCGGGTGAAGTCGTAGTGGACGCGGCCGATGTCCAGGGACACCTTGCGCTTGATCGATCCACCACCCAGGACGACACACATGGTGCCGCGGGTGCCGATCAGGAGCGCGGCCTTTTCGATCGCGTCGGCGTCCGCACCGAAGAACACGATGTCGTCGAACTCGCCCTCGACGCCCTCGATGGCGTCGGCGGCAACGCGCACGATTTCGGCGGGCTTGTGCTCGGCGGTCAGGGCGTCGATATCGCCCTCACCGACGACCAGCAGGCGTCCGCCGTCGGCAACGTGGTTGCGTTCTGCCCACGCGTAGGAACCCTCGACGGTCGCCCACGGCTCGATGAGGCCGACGGCTGCGGCCGACGGGCCCTCCGACACGTGGATGAGGAACTCTTCCCCATCCGGGGACACGACGCAGCGCTCGTCGACGACAACGAACTCCTCGAGGGCGCCATCGAAGTTGTAGCCGAAGGCGCCGTTCGACTTCGCGGTACGCAGGTGCTTCCAGTCGGCCTGGACCAGCAGACGGTCGCCGACCTTGAAGTGCGTGACCTTCTCGCCGACCTGCACGACGCGCACGACGGGCTCGTGACCGGGAGTCACGGCCTCCTGGTTCGGGTGGTAGGAGGGGATATCCTTGAGGGCGTCCAGGTCGATGCCCGCCACCACGTCCGACTTGCGCGGGTGGCCATCGAACTGGTGGAGCAGCTTCGTATCAGAGAAGCAAATGCCGCAGGCTTCGACCTCGAGCATGATCTGCGTCGGGCCAACGGGGTCAACGGGCTTCGCCGGGTTAACGACGAACTCTTCCTTGCCGACGATCTGAATCGCGTACTGGGTGGAGGGAATCTGGGTCATGACTGACTCTTTCGCTGGAAAACAACGGGACGTGGGAAGAAAGGACGAGGCCGGGGAGCTGGCGAGAAACCCGCATGTGTCCCCGGCCTCGTGAGAAGTCAGGAGAGCATCACCTGGCCGCCCGTGACGGGCACGGCCTGGCCGGTCTCGTATTCCTGCTCAACGATGTAGAAGATCGCGCGCAGAACGTCGATGCCCTGGGCGCCGCGGCGCATGGGGACCTTCGCCTCGTAGAACTCCTTGACGTCGGCGACCGTCTTGGCACCGGGGACCTTGCCGGAGTTGAGGTACTGGACGAAGAGGCCGCGGTCCGGGTCGGACCAGAGCGGGCCATCGTAGAAGTTGCCGGGGCAGATCGCGTTGACCTTCACGCCGTGAGCAACCATCTCGAGGGCGAAGGACTGGACCAGGCCGATGCCGCCGAACTTCGAACCCGCGTAGGCGGCGTTCTTGTTCGAGCCGACGAGGCCGGACTTGGAGTTGATCTGGATGATGTCGGTCAGCCACTCGGGGGCGGTGGAGTGCTGGCGGGCCAGGAGCTGGCCCAGGTGCTTGGTGACCAGGAAGAAGGCCACGTAGTTGATGTCCGTGGACAGGCGGAACGCGGAGACGTCCTGCTCGAGGACGGAGCCGGCGCGCACGATGCCCGCGTTGGAGACGACCAGGTCAAGGCCGCCGGTGACTCGCTCGATCTCGGCGGCCATCGCGGCGACGGAATCCTCGTCGGCGACGTTGACCGTGATCGGGTGGGCGACGCCTTCGCCGCCGAGCTCGGCCGCCTTGGCGGCCGCGCCCTCGCCGTTCAGGTCGGCGACGTACACGAAGCAGCCGGCGTCCACCAGGCCGCGCGCGATCTCCGCGCCGAAGCCCTGGGCACCGCCCGTCACGAGGGCGACGCGGCCGTTGATGGCGCGCTCACCCGTGGCGGTGGCGCGGACCTCGAAGGTCTCCTCGCCGGCGCGCACGACGACGGGAAGCTCCGTCTCCTTCAGGGAGCAGGGGCAGACCTCGGTGAGCGGGCCGTCGAAGGTGACGGTCGGCTCGGCCGAGCTGGGGGCCACGATGACAGGGCGGCCGAGGGCCTTGAGGAAGAGGCCGCGTACCTCGGGGGCGTTACTCATGATGTCTCTCTTTCTTGACGGTGATCGTCAGTTAATCGATGTGGCTCGGGCGGCGACCGAGGCGGCGTCCTCGCCGTCGGCAATCGCGCGACCCAGGGGTGCGTACTGGCTGATGCGCCCAGCAAGGGCCTCGGGGGTCAGGCGACCCGTGCGGCCCAGCAGGTGCAGGGACGGATCCACGGAGGACAGGGCCTCGTGCGCGACGAGAGCCCACGTCGCCTCGTTGAGGTCCGCGAACTCGGGGCGGCGCAGCTCCTCGCAGGTGAAGCGCTGGCGAGGCTGGTTGATGTCCACGCCCGAAATTTCGAGCATGCCGTGGGCGGCCGCGAGCGCGTGGATGCGCTCAAGCTGCTCGGGGGTGTTGCGCGGGGGCATGTAGGTGACGGCGCGCAGGCCGATCGACTCCATGTACTCGAAGAGTTCGTCGAGGAAATCGTCCTCGAACTTCTCGGCCTTCTTGTCGCCGGTCGGCGAGGCCGACACATCGCCCAGGTAGGCGTAGGTGGCGATCGCGCCGACCGAGTCGGCGAAGGCGACGACCTCGGCTGCGCTGGGCAGTTCGTCGGTGGGCTGGATGTAGATACGGTCCAGGTAGTTGGCCTTCAGGACACCCAGCAGGTCGTACATGAGGTGCGGGTTGTCGGTGTCGGACAGGACGCGCGCGAGGGACTCGGGGATCTCGACGCCCATCGAGTCCAGGCCCTGGACCAGGGCGGGGCCGCGTCCGAAACCGCGAATAAGGGCCGAGGCCATGGCGGCCAGCAGGTGGCGCTCGGTAATCCCGCCGCCGTTCGCGTACTGCGAGATATCGACCATGTCGACCTGCGGGTCGAAAGGCTCCAGGCCCAGGTCGGTGAGGATCTTGCCCGCGCTCTCTGCCATGGCGAGGGTGCGCTCAAGGCGGGCGGCGCGCCCCGGGGCAAGCCACTTCGCGACCTTCTCGCGGGCCGGGGCGGGCACACCCTGCACCGTCATGTAGGCGACGCCCACGGAATCGGGGTTGTTGAGCTTGCGCTGCGCGAGCGGCGTGCCCTCGCCGAAGCGGGCGCGGATCTCGAAGCCGGTAACGGAACCCATGCCCAGGATGCGGGTCGCCTCGCTCATCTCGGCGGCGGCGCCGATCGAGTCGTGGTCGACCGAGCCGACGACGCGCAGGCCGTTGCGGCGCGCAAGCAGCGCGGCGTGCGTGGGCGTGTAGGGGCTGAACGAGAAGCACGTGTGGATGTGGTTGTTCGACTCGGGCACCCAGCTGGGGAAGTGCTCGTCGGCCACAACGGCACGCAACGCCGCGATGCGCTCGGCCGGGGTGGAAGCCGGGTCGTTGGTGATGTCCATGGGTTCTGCCATCTCTTCGTTGGGTGGAGAAAAACGGTGATGAAACAAGTATGTGGGCGAGGCCGGGGCACGGTGAGGAGGAGTGTTGCCCCGGCCTCGCGGGCTCGCGTCAGGGAATGCGAGCCAAGGATGGGGGCGGGCAGGAAAGGGGAACGGCCCGCCCCCAATGCCTCAGAGTCCCGCGCGGTTCAGGCGCGCGATCTCGGCCTCGGTCGCGTGCTTCGTGGTGGGCACGTGGCCGGGCAGCGGGAGGATGCGCTCGTGAATCGCGTCGAGGATCCAGGAGACCTGCGGGAAGAAGTACGACTCCATCTCGGGTCCGGGCGTGATGCCGTTGCGCGAGGCCACGACGGCTATCGGCGCGTCGAGCGCGTCGAAGGCCAAGGTCTGCACATTGGCGGCGACCGTGTTGAGGAAGGAGCCACGCTCGACGGCGTCCGAGGTGAGGACGAGGCGACCGGTCTTCTTCACGGAGGCGATGAGCTTGTCGTAGTTGAGCGGGGCAACGAAGCGCAGGTCGATGACCTCGGCGCTCAGGCCGTACTTCTCAGCCAGGACGTCCGCGGCCTCGAGGGCCTTGTACACGGTCGCGCCGTAGGCAGCGATCGTGATGTCGGTGCCCTCACGGCGGATCGCCGGCTCGCCCTCTTCGGTCTCGTAGTAGCCCTCGGGCACACCGCCGGGCTCGAAGTCCTCGCCCTTGTCGTAGAGCTTCTGGCTCTCCAGGAACACGACCGGGTCGGTGCCGGCGAGCGCCAGGTTGAGCATGCCCTTGGCGTCGGTCGGGGTCGTCGGGAAGTAGACCTTCAGGCCCGGGATGTGAGCGACGAGCGCGCTCCAGTCCTGGGAGTGCTGAGCGCCGTACTTCGAACCCACGGACACGCGCAGGACGAGAGGCATCTTGAGCAGGCCGGCGCTCATCGACTGCCACTTGGCCATCTGGTTGAAGACCTCGTCACCGGAGCGGCCCAGGAAGTCACAGTACATGAGCTCAACGACCGCGCGGCCACCGGCCATCGCGTATCCGACACCGGCACCCACGATCGAGGCCTCGGCGATGGGCGAGTTGAACAGGCGACGGTAGGGCAGGGCCTCGGTCAGGCCACGGTAGACGGCGAAGGCACCGCCCCAATCGCGGTTTTCCTCGCCCCATGCGGCCATCGTCGGGTCGGTCTTGAAGCGGTGCAGCATGGCCTCGAACAGGCCGTCACGGAACTGGTACATGCGCATCTTGGAGACGGGCTTGCCGTTCTCGTCGACCGAGGTGCGCACCTTCTTGGCCAGCGCCTTGACGCGCGGGTTGTCCTCGAGGTCGATCTCGGGGGTCGCATCGTCGAAGGCCTCGACCTTCTCGTTGGAGAACATGACGGAGTCGATGTAGCCGTCGGCGACGCGCGGCGTGGCCTCGTCGTCGATCGCCAGCTTGAGGACGTGCACGAGCTTCTCGGTCAGCGAGGCCGTGTAGCCGTCGATCTCGTCCTGCGTGGTCAGGCCGTTGGAGATGAGCAGGTTGGAGTACTCCTTGATGCAGTCCACCTGCTCCCACAGCTCGACCTCTTCCTTCGTGCGGTACGAGGAGGCGTCCGACGGCGAGTGGCCGGAGAAGCGGTAGGTGATGGTGTCCATGAGAACGGGGCCGCGGCCCTCCTCGAGGATCTTCTTCTTGCGGGTGGTCGCATCCGCGACGGCCAGCGGGTTGAGGCCGTCGACGCGCTCGGCGTGCATGGCCTCGGGGTTGAGGGCCGCGCCCACGCGGGCGAGGATCTCATATCCCATGGTCTCGCCGAAGGTCTGGCCGCCCATGCCGTAGAAGTTGTTGAAGAAGTTGAACAGGATCGGCGGGTTGCCGCCGTCCTCCTCACGCCACAGCGAGCGGAACTGATCCATGGACGCGAAGTTCATGGCCTCCCACACGGGGCCACAGGCCAGGGCGGCGTCACCGACGTTCGAGACGACGATGCCGGGCTTGCGGTTGATGCGCTTGAACAGGGCCGCGCCGTTGGCGATCGGGGCGGAGCCACCGACGATCGCGTTGTTCGGGTAGGAACCGAAGGGCAGGAAGAAGGTGTGCATCGAGCCGCCCAGGCCGCGGTTGAAGCCGGACTTGCGGGCGAAGATCTCGGCGAGGGCGCCGAAGAGGATGAAGTTCTCGGTGAGATCCTTCGTGTCCTTGTAGTCGATCTTCTCGGCGTAGGACAGGGTCTCGCCGCCGAGGAAGCCCTTCATGATGTCCTCAAGCTGGCCCTCGTCCATCTGGTGCATGGCCGAGTAGCACTTGGCGAGGATCTCGCCGTGGGAACGGTGCGAACCGAAGATGAAGTCCTCGGGCGACAGAACGAAGCTCTGGCCGACGTAGGCGCTCTCCTGGCCGATGCCGAGGTGGGCGGGGCCACGGTGGTTGTACTCAACGCCCTGCCAGGCGCCGGTCTTCTTGATCGAGTCGAGCATCGACTCGAAGGTGCGCACGACGATCATGTCGTGGAGCATCTGGACCATGCCCTTTTCGCCGTAGCGGGCGATCTCGGTGTCACGGTCGAAGGTGTACTGGTTGACGGGAACCTCGGGGAACTTCACGTACCCGGGGCGACGCACCTCATTGGGGTCGATGATAAGAGACTGAGTCATTGTTCTACTCTTCCTTGACGTCGGGGATGTTCGTTAGAGCTTGACGGCCCACGCGGCTTCGCGGATGACCTCGGAGACCGTGGGATGCGGGAAGACGACCTGGCGCAGGTCCTCGACGGTCAGCTCCATCTCGAGGACGGCCTGAGCGCCCCAGATCATCTCTGCGGCGTATGCACCCAGCACGTGGATGCCCAGCACCTGGTGCGTCTTCGGGTCGACGAGGATCTTCGCCTCGCCGGGGGCCTTGAAGCCGTTCTCCGCGATGAAGCGGCCGGACATGAGGGCGGGAACCTTGGCGACGAGGACCTCGCGGCCTTCGCGCTTGGCAGCGGACTCGGTCAGACCAACGCCGGCGGCCTCGGGGATCGAGAAGACGGCCCACGGGACGGTGTGCCAACGCATGACCTCGCCGCGCTTCTTCGCGGTCGGGTCGAGGATGTTCGCCGAGGCGATCTCCGCCATGCGGTAGGCGGCGTGCGCCAGGAGGGAACGTCCGGTGACGTCGCCGATCGCCCACACGTTGGGCAGGTTGGTGCGCATCGTGTCGTCGACGACGATGCCGCGGTTGATTTCGAGGCCGGCCTCCTCGGCACCCCAGCCCACCGTCGCGGGACGGCGGCCGACAGCCATGAGAACCACGTCGGCCTCGACGCTCTTCTTTTCCTCACCCTTGGAGTAGTGGACGGTGCCTCCGTCGAGGGACTCGACGCGGCAGCCCAGCTCGAAGGTCACGTCCTTCATCGCAGCGCGGGCCTTGGCGGCCAGGTCGTCGTCCATGAAGGGCAGGATCTCGGGGGCCATCTCGATGACGGTCACCTGGGAGCCGAGGGTGGAGTACAGGGAGGCGAACTCAACGCCGATGACGCCGCCGCCGATGATCGCGAGGCGTGAGGGGACCTCGGGCAGCGAGAGGATGCCCGTGGAGTCGACCAGCGCGGGGTTGTCCTGGGTGCCGGGCAGCGGGGGCATGGCCGGCACGGAGCCCGTGGCGATGATGACGTGGTCCGAGGTGTAGGTCGTGCCCTCGACAGTCACGCGACCGGGGGCATCCAGGTGGCCTCGTCCGTTGATGACGGTCACGCCCGCCTTGCGCTCGGTGGCTGCGACGCCGGCGACCAGGCCCTTAACGACCTGATCCTTCCAGGCCTGCATCTGCGTCCAGTTGACGGCAACGCCACTGGCGTCCACGCCGAACTGGCTGGCTTCCTTGGCGTGCAGGTAGTTCTTCGCGCCGTTGAGCAGGGTCTTGGTGGGGATGCAGCCCACGTTCAGGCAGGTGCCGCCCAGGTACTGCTCCTCGACGAGGGCGACCTTCTTGCCCGCGTGTCCGAGGCGCTCGGCGGCCAGGTAGCCGCCGGGGCCCGCACCGAGGACGATGACGTCAAAATGCGTGTCACTCATGAGTATTCCTCTTTCCTCAGGCCAGAACGGTCACGTCGATGTTTTCGATGGCGGCGACCAGGTCGCGCAGGAAGCGAGCACCGTCCGCGCCGTCGATGACCTGGTGGTCGATCGTCAGCGACAGGTTGAGGCGCTGCTCCACGCCGATCGAGCCGTCGGCGGCCACCGCGGGGCGCGGGGTGATCGCACCGACGCCCAGGATCGCCGTCTGGGGCAGGTTGATGACGGGGGTGAAGGTCTCGATACCGAAGGAACCGATGTTGGAGACCGTGAAGGTGCCGCCGCTCAGGAAGTCGGGCGACAGGGAGCCGTCGATCGCGCCGCCTGCGAGGCGCTTGGCCTCGTCGGAGAACGCCTTGAGGCCAAGGGCCTGCGCGGAGCGGATGACGGGGACGAGGAGGCCGCGCGGGGTGTCGCACGCGAAGCCGAGGTGGACCTGCTCGAACTGCGTGAGGACGCCGTCCTCCAGGTGAGCGTTGAACACGGGGTACTTGAGCAGAGTGCGCGACACCGCGAAGCAGACCAGGTCGTTGAGCGTGATCTTGTTCAGGCCCAGGGAGCCGTCGGCGTTCTTGACCTTCTTGCGCATCGCGAGGATGCCGGCGGCGTTGGCCGTCGTGTTGAGGGTCAGCTGCGCGGTGGAGGTCAGGGACTCCATCATGCGCTTGGCGACGACCTTGCGCACGCCCTTGAGCGGGGCGGAGGTCGAGGCGCCGGGGAAGTCGGCGGCAGCGGCGGGAGCGGCGACAGCGGGGGCGGGGGCGGCCTCGGCGGTGCGGCCGGCGTCGGCGACGGACACGCGTCCGCCGATGCCGGTGCCTTCGGTGGCGCTCACGCCGGCGGCGCGCGCCGCGGAGGTCAGGACGGGGCCTGCGGCGATCGCGGCGGCGACGTCACGCTCGATGACGCGGCCGTGGGGGCCGGAGCCCTCGGTGATGGCCGAGGCGTCGATACCGTTCAAAGCGGCGAGCGCGCGGGCGCGCGGGGAGACGGCGCCGGTGGCACGCTCGGTGGCGAAGGCAGGGGCGGCGGCCTCGGGGGCGGCAGCCTGCGCGGCGGGAGCATCCGTGGCCTCGGCGGGGGCAGCGTCGCCACCGGGAACGAGGCCGGAGATGTCCTCCCCGGGCTCACCAACGATGATGAGCGGATCCTTCACGGGGACCTCGTCGCCTTCCTCCCACAGGAGCTTCAGGACGGTACCCTCGGCGGTCGAGGGCACCTCCATGGTCGACTTGTCGGTCTCGATGGACGCGAGCGTCTGGTCGACGGAGACGGTGTCGCCTTCTGCGATCATCCACTCGACGATGATGCATGACTCAACAGAGTTGCCCAGCTGGGGCATCACCACGATGGTGGCCATGTAATTCCTCCTAGACGATGCGCAGCTTCGTGCGCTCGGCCAATTCCTTGATGGATTCTTCGGGGATCTCATCGTCGGTGATGATTCCGGTGACCTCGTCGATCCCCATGAAGCTGACAAAGCCGGCTTCCCCATACTTGGAGGAGTCAGCGAGCAGCCACGTCTCTTGTGCGCGGGTGCGCATAATGGAGCCGACCTGTCCACCTTCTACGAGCTGGGTAGTCAGGCCGCGATCAACGCTGAAGCCGTCGGTTCCAAGGAAGGCGACGCGCGCGTTGAAGTCATTGATGGCGCGCTCTGCGACCGGCCCCACGAGGGACTCGGACTCGGCGCGGAAGTGCCCACCCGTCAGCGTGATGTTGAGGTTCGGGTTGGAGCGGGCATTGGCAAAGACGAGCACGGAGTTGGTCAGGACCTGAACCCCGCGCTTGCCGGTGAGGTACTTGACGATGAGGGCGCAGGTGGTGCCGGCCTCGATCATGATGCGATCGTCGTCGTGGATCATGTCGGCGGCGGCGCGAGCGATGCGCTCCTTAAACTCGACACGATCATTCTGGCGCAGATGAATGTTGCGAAAGGTGGTGGGACGCGCTCCTCCGTGCGTGCGCACGAGGTAACCCTGCTCGTCGAGAGACTTGAGCGAAGCGCGCACCGTAACGGGCGAAACGCCCAGATCGGAGGCAAGCTGCGCGACGCTCACCTCACCCTCCCGGGCGAGGCGATCCAGGATGTAGTTCGTGCGTTCTTCTGCACGTCCCATGGGGCACCTCTTCGCGGAATCAGCGACGTTCTTTGTCGCTTTATCTTTCGTTAAGAACAGAATAGTCACTAAAACGAAAGTATGCAACATCACGAGAAGAACCGTCACGCGTGTGCACACAGCTCGCACAAACGTTCAGGGCAACGCTGCCCATTCTGCGAAATTCAATGATATTGCAAGGATAAATGCGCTGGTGGGCGGCTCCCTCGAGCCACCCACCAGCTATGAAACTTTCTCCTCCACCCCGGACCCACCATCCGGTTGAAACGAAAACGAAACGAAAGCGCTCGTCACTGATTCAACAAGTCGCGCCCTGGGGCGGCAAACGAGTTTTACTCCCCGGGCTGGCGAACGCCGACCGTCAGGAGCAGGTTGCCGTACAGGCGCTGCTCGCCCGTCGCAACGATGATGCCAACGTTCTCGTCGCGCGCGGCATCGTAGAAGTCCCAGCGGGAAATCTCGCCGAACTCCACGCCGGGCAGAGCCGCTCGGAACTCGTCGTGGATCGGAATCTCCACCGGATCAGCGTCGGGGGCGGGGGTCATGATCTCTGCGCGCTCGATCGGAATCGTGCGCTTGAGGACATCGAGGACCTGGCTAACATTGAGGAGCCCCGGGGCAAGGTTGAGCGAAATGAGTTCACAGCGCGGGTTCACACCCGTCGTGTGCGGGTAGTTCGCGTCCGCCAGCAGAATCTTCGAGCCGTGGCCGGCGGCCGCGAGCGCGCGCAGGAACTGCGGGTGCGTCATAGGTCCATAGAGCATGAACGTGCCTTTCTTACAGGTGTGAACTGGCCCGGATGACCAGCTCGGGGTCGAGGACGATGTCCTGTGAGGGACCACCGCCCATGAGCGAACGCACGAGGCGCACGGCCGTGCGTCCCAGGCGGTCGAAGGGCTGGTGGATTGTCGTGAGCGGAGGTGCGTAGGAGTCCGCGCCGTCGATGTCATCGAAGCCGACGACCCGCACGTCGCGGGGCACCACTCCCCCGCGCTCGTAGATGTAGCGCATGGCGCCGAGGGCCAGTTGGTCGTTCGCGGTCTGGATGCCCTGGGGCAGACGACCGGCCGCGCGCATGACGTCGTAGCCATCGCGCGAGTCCCACGAGTCGGGCGCAAGGATGACGGGTTCGATGTCGTAAGACGCGCACGCCTGCTCGTAGCCGAGCCTGCGCATCTGCGCGTCCGACCAGCCGGCCGGGCCCGAGATGTGGACGACGTCGGTCAGTCCCTGGGCGAGCAGGTGCTCGGTGGCCAGGCGCGCACCTCGCACGTTATCGACAGCGACGGTCGAAATGCCGTCGAGCCCCTTTTCGCTCGTCAGGACCAGGACGGTCGGGAAGCGCTTACCCGATTCGATCGCGACGTCGATCGTCGGGTCTTGGCCGCCCAGGATGATGACGCCGTCGACGTCGAAGGGAGCGAAGTCGCTGCGCAGCTGCCCGTCGGGCCCGTACGCGTAGGACAGGGACACGTGGTACCCGGCCTGCGACGAGGCGTTGAGGATCGACAGCAGCACGCGCCCGTGTCCGTGGAACATGGGGGCTGCTAGCACGACCTGCAGGACGTTGGTGCGTTTCGCAGCGAGCGCGCGCGCGGCGTAGTTGGGCACGTAGCCGAGCTCTTCGACGAGCTTGGCGATGCGGGTCCTGGTCTTTTCCGACACCTCGGGGTCCCCGCGCACGACGCGCGAGACCGTGTTCGTCGAAACGCCTGCGCGCCGCGCGATGTCAGCGAGGGAGACTTTCTTAGCTGCGGGTCGGCACGTGGACATGGGTTGCTGCACTGGCTGAGATGACGGAGGCGCGATCTTCCTGCGCGAGGGCACCGATGGTTTCGAGCTGGGCGAGGAGGGATCCGAAGGTCGAGGCCTCGATGGGGCCGCGCACGACGGTGACTCCCGAGATCTGGGCAGTCAGGTCGCACAGGAGGCGGTTGCGCGCGCCGCCTCCCACGAGGTTGAGCTGGTCGGGAGCCTTTCCAGTGGCCTCGGTCAGCTCGCCAATCGCACGGGCGTAGCGGCGGGCGAAGGACTCGATGATGACGCGCACGTAGCCTGCCATGGATTCGGGGCGCGCCGCGCCCTGGGCGTCCAGAGCCTCATCGATCTTACGCTGCATGTCGCCGGGGGTGGCGAAGGCCTCCTCGTCGGGGTCGAAAACGCCGGAGGCGGCGGGCAGTTCGCGCGCCTGGGCGACCAGCTCGTCGGTATCGGTGGGCGTGCCCTCGCGCTCCCACTGACGCTGAATCTCCTGGAGGATCCACATGCCCGTGATGTTGAAGAGGGGACGCACTCCCCCATCGGTGCGGCCCTCGTTCGTAATGCCGAGGTCGAAGGCTGCGTCGCTCATGAGGGGCTGGTCCTCGATGGCACCGAGGACGGACCAAGAGCCGCAGGACAGGAAGTAGGCGCGCTTGCCTTCCTCGATGGGCAGGCCGTGGACGGCGCAGGCGGAGTCGTGAGCACCGCCGCGCACGACGGTGAGGGTTTCGAGGCCGGGGACAGTGCAGGGGCCGACGACGGTGCGGTCGGCGTCGAGTTCACCGAACCAGCCGCGCGGGATGCCGAGGCGATCGAAGACCTCGTCGTTGAAGTCTCCGCCGCCCGGGGCGAGCAGGCCGGAGGTCGAAGCAATCGTGCGCGACCAACCGACAACGCCGGTGAGGCGGTACGCGAAGTAGTCGGGCAGGAAGAGGGCGGCAGCGACGCGCTGCGCGTCCGCTGGGTTTTCCTGCAGGTAGGCGAAGAGCTGGTTCGCCGTGTTGATGGTGGCCGGCTGGTTGCCGGTCAGGTCGAAGAACTCGCGGTCGCCGATGCGATCACGGAAAGCGTCGAGGGTGCGGGAGGTGCGCTCGTCGCGGTAGGCGATGACGTCGCCGACGAGCTCGCCGTTATCATCAAGAGGAGCCCAGTCCACGCCCCATGTGTCAATGGAGACCGCGCGGGCATCCGGGAACTGCTCGAGGGCCTTCTTCAGGCCGGTGATCGTCTCGGCCTCCATCGTGGCCACGTCCCACGTCAGGGTGCCGTCTTCACGGCGGCGGGCCTCGTGCTTAAAGCGGTGAATGTCGGTGACGTCGAGGCGTCCGTCATGCAGCGTTCCGGCGAGGACTCGTCCGGATGCGGATCCAAGGTCAACAGCAAGTACGGTGGTCATTGAAGGTCTCCTGCTCAAAACGCCCTCGCGCGGCGCGTCCCGTCGTTGGGTTCTCGTGCGGCTTTCCTCATCGGCGAGGCCGGGGCTTCGATCCCGGTGTTGGTGCCCCTCGTGGGGGCGAGCCCGGCCGGGCTCGGGGAGAGAGGACACCCGAGCCCGACCGGTGGTTGCATCAGCGGTACATCGGACCGAAGGTCTCGCAGGCGCGGAAGTCCGCGGCTTCGAGGGACTCAGTGCCGAACAGCGACCACGCCTTGGGGCGGAACACGCGCTCCTCGGGGACGTTGTGCATGTTGACCGGGATGCGCAGCATCGACGCCAGCGTGATGAGCTGGCCGCCGATGTGGCCGTAGGAGATCGCACCGTGGTTAGCGCCCCACGCGTTCATGACGTCGTAGACGCTCTTGAAGGCGCCCTCACCAGTCAGGTTCGGCACGAACCAGGTGGTGGGCCATTCGATGTTGGTGCGCTCTTCGATGGTGAAGGCGACCTCGTCGGGCAGCTCGACCGTGTAGCCCTCGGCGATCTGCATGACCGGTCCGAGGCCGCGCACCAGGTTGATGCGGCACATCGTCACGGGCATCTCACCGGAGGTACGGAAGTGAGTCGAGAAGCCGCCGCCACGGAAGTAGCCGGTCGAGGCCGGGTGGAAGGTCGTGGCCTCGAGCGTGGCCTCGCGGTCCTCCTCGGTGAACTCGTACCAGGGCTTGATGACGTTCTTGCCGTCGCGCACAGCCTTGCCGGCACCGTCCAGCGTGGTCGAGCCGGAGTTACGCAGGTCGAGCAGACCCGCGGCCGCGCGGCCCTCGGGCTTCCAACCGGTGGCCTTCTCGATGGACTCGGGGCTCCAGTAGGTACGCACGTCGGAGAAGATCTGCGGCGTGTTCGTCAGCAGGTAGCCGAACAGCATCGAGGCACCGTTAAGCGAGTCGTTCTCGGTGGCCACGACGGAGGGCTGGCGGATGCCGGTCCAGTCGAAGTTCGTGTTGAGGATGGTCTCCAGAACGTCGCCGTTGGGGAAGTGGTCCGTCCACTGGCGCTGGCCCTGGAAGCCTGCCGCGATGGCGCCGTGGCCGCCAGCCTCTTCCTCAAAGCCCAGCTCGGCCAGACGCGGGTTGCCATGCATGAGGTCGCGGGCGATGATCGTCATCTTGGTGACGAACTTCCACCAGTCCTCGTGCTTGTCGGGGTACTGCCACTCCGGCGGGTTCCAGTCCTTACCCTGCTTGAAGTTCTCGCGGATCCACTGGTAGGCCTGCTCGTACTCTTCGGGGTCGTAGATGCCCTCTTCGATGCGGCGGGTGAACTCGGTCATGTCGATGTACTCGTTGCGCATGCCGAGGTAGGAGCCGAAGAAGTCGGGGTTGACGACGGAGCCGGCGATACCCATGGAGACGGAGCCCATGGACAGGTAGGCCTCGCCCTTCATCTGAGCGACGGCCAGGCCGGCGGTCGCATAGTCGAGGAGGCGGGTGCGCACGTCCTCGGGGATGGAGGTGTCGTCAGCGTCCTGAACGTGCTCGCCGTAGATGCCGAAGGCGGGGATGCCGATCTGGGCGTGGCCGGCCAGGGCGGCAGCGAGATACACGGCACCGGGGCGCTCAGTACCGTTGAAGCCCCAGATGGCGTGCGGCATCGCGGGGTCCATGTCGGTGGTCTCAGTGCCGTAGCACCAGCAGGGGGTAACCGTCAGGGTCAGGCCGACGTTGTTCGCGCGGAACTTCGCGGCGCAAGCCTGGGCCTCGTGGACGCGGCCGATCGTGGTGTCAGCGATGACGACCTCGACGGGGCTGCCGTCCGGGTAGCGCAGGTTGGAGGTGAAAAGCTCGGCGACGGACTTCGCCATGTTCATGGTCTGCTCTTCGAGCGACTCACGAACGCCCTTGCGGCGGCCGTCAATAGTGGGGCGGATTCCGATACGGGGGTGGTTTGTCATTATTCCTTCATCCCTCATGATGACGTCGATGTCGGAGCGCGGGGGCGCTCGCCCCCTCGGATCCTGTGAACAAAAAAGTGCCGGGTCCGCGGGTCCCGCCCCACCGAAGTGGTGCGGGACCCGCGGCGGGCCACCGGTTCAGTTTGTCACTTCCCCAGCCCCGGCCTCGTGCCCGATGGAGCTAACGGCTCACTCGTAGAGGTTCGCCTTGATCTCAGCACTGTCGATGTTGGTCTTGTCGTACCAGGCGAAGCCCGAGTCGATGACCGTGGGCAGCTCAGCGCCGTTGAGCGCTGCGACCGCAGCCTTGACCGTGTAGTAGCCGATCTTGACGGGCGCCTGGGTCACGGCACCTGCCTGGGTGCCGGCCCTGATAGCGTCGATCTGGGTCTTGCCCGAGTCGAAGCCGACAATGGTGACGTCCTTGCCGGTCTCCTGCGCGCCCTGGACAATGCCGGAGGCAGCGGCCTCGTTGGAGCCGTACATGCCGACGATGTCGTCGTTGGCCTGGATGATGGCCTTGGAGGTGTCGGCAGCCTTGGTGACCTCACCGGCAATCTGCTCGTCGAGGAGCTTCAGGTTAGACGGAGCGTTGGCCGTGAAGTACTCCTTGAAGCCCTCGCAGCGCTGCTTGCCCGTGGTGGAGGTCGCGTCGTGGCAGACCATGCCGACGGAGCCCGACTTGCCATCGAGCAGCTCGATCATGTGCTTGGCGGCCTCGGCGGCGGCGGCCTTGTTGTCAGTCTGGACGGTGGTGACGGGGACATCCGACTCAACACCGGAGTCGAAGGCGACGACCGGGATACCCTTGCTATCGATCTCGGTGAGCAGGTCGGCGGCAGCCTTCGAGTCGAGGGCGGCGAAGCCAATGGCGGCCGGGCCGGAGTCCAGGGCGGACTTCAGCTGGTCGGTCTGCTCGGTCACCTTGGTCTCGTCCTGCGGGCCGACGAACTTGACCTGGTAGTTCAGCTCTTCGCCAGCCTGCTCGGCACCTTCCTTCACGGCCTGCCAGAAGCGGTGCTGGAAGCCCTTGGAGACCAGGTAGATGGTCTTGGTGCCGTCGCCCTTGACCGCAGCCTTCTCCCAATCCTGGGTGTCGCCGGAGGTGTCAACCTTGGCGGAGCCGGAGGACGCGCTGGGCTTGGCGTCAGAGGAGGAAGCGGAGGAGTCCGTCGAGGTCGTGCAGGCAGCCAGGCCCAGGGCCATGGAGCCGACGGCGGCGGCGGCAAAGATACGTCCGATGGGGCGCATTGGTTTTCCTTTCGTGGGGTGGCGGGGTCATTCCCGCCCTTGGTGTGTGTGAACCGACGTCGGTCCACGATGGGTGAATTGAATGGGTAAGAATCAGGCGGCGTTCTCGCGAACGCGGCGGATGTTGTCGATGACGACGGCCAGGAGCAGGACGATACCGGTGACGACGAACTGCCATTCGGCTGCGATGCCCATCATCGTCAAGCCCTTCTTGAGGGTCTCCATGATGATCGCGCCGACCAGCGCGCCGGGGATCGAGGCGCGGCCGCCCGAGAGGGAGGTGCCGCCGATGACGGCTGCGGCGATGACGTTGAGCTCCATGCCCACACCCTCAGCGGGCTGGACGAGGCCGCCGCGCGAGGAGTAGAGGACAGCACCGATGGCCATGAAGGCACCGGCGACGACGTAGATGATGATCTTCCACAGGCGAACGTTGACGCCGGACAGGCGGGTCGCCTCCTCGTTGGAGCCGATCGCGAGGGAGTAGCGGCCGAGCAGCGTCTTGTTCATGAGGAAGGTGGCCAGGGCCGTGAGGACCACGAAGATCAGGACAGCGTTTGCGACGCCGGGGATGATCTCGCCACGCGCGATGGCCTTGTAGCCGGTGTTCGCGATCGTGATCGAGGCCTTGTCCGAGATGATCAGCGCCAGGCCTCGGGCGACCATCATCATCGCGAGTGTTGCGATGAAGGGCGGCAGGCCCAGGATCGAGACGTTCAGTCCGTTGACGAGGCCGATCGCCATGCCGACCAGCAGCGTCAGAAGGAGGCCGAGGCCGAGCGGGAGGTTCATCTTGTCGCCCGCCAGGAAGATACCGGCCATGACGGCCACGAGGCTCATGCCCGTACCGACGGACAGGTCAATGCCGGAGGTCGCGATGACGAACGTCGCGCCCAGGGCCATGACGCCCGTGTAGGCGGACTGCAGGACGATGTCGAGGTAGATGCCGGGCTTCGCGAAGCCGTTGGCTGCGATGCTAAAGAACAGCAGGATGACGAACAGCGCAACCGTGACGAGCAGCAGCTGCATGTTGTTCTTCATGAAGGTCTTGAAAGGCGACGGCGCCTCCAGGCCCTTGTTGTCGACGACGGTGCTCACGCGACTTCTCCGTTCGCTTCTTCCTGGCCGACGGTGGCCAGTTCCATGATGTTTTCTTGGGTGGCGTCCTCGTTGTTGAGGGTGCCGATGATGCGGCCGTGGGCCATGACGGCGATGCGGTTCGCCAGGCGCAGGACCTCGGGCAACTCCGAGGAGATCACGATGATGGCCTTGCCCTGCTTCGCCAGGTCCTCGAGCAGCGTGTAGATCTCATCCTTCGCGCCCACGTCGATGCCGCGCGTCGGCTCGTCGAAGATCAGGATGTCCGAGTCGCGCTCAAGCCACTTGGCCACGACGACCTTCTGCTGATTGCCACCGGAGAGGCTGCGGACCTCGACGTCCACTGAGGGGGTGCGGGTACGCAGCTTCGCCACGTAATCCTTGGCGACCTCGCGCAGCTTCTTCGTCGCGACGACAGTCGCTGTGCTGAAGTGGTCCATCGCAGCCATACCCGTGTTGAAAGAGATGTCCTTGTCGAGGAGCAGGCCGTACTGCTTGCGGTCCTCGGACAGGTAGCCGATGCCGTTCTTCACGGCGTCGTTCGCGCCCTTGATGGTGACCTTCTTGCCGTGGACGTAGATGTCGCCCGCGGTGTGGGGGTCAGCGCCGAACAGGGCTCGGGCGACCTCGGTGCGCCCGGCGCCGACCAGGCCCGCAAAGCCGAAGATCTCGCCCTTCTTGACCTCGAAGGAGACGTCGTGGACGGCCCTGACGGTCGAGAGGTGCTCGACGCGCAGGACGGCCTCGTCGGAGAGCGGCTTGGTGGTGGGACGCGCGTCGGCGGGGACCTCGCGGCCGACCATCATCTTGACGACCTCGCTCATGGGGGTCGAGGCCGTGTCCACCGTACCGATGTACTTGCCATCGCGCAGGACAGAGATGCGGTTAGTGAGCTCGGTGAGCTCAGGCATGCGGTGCGTGATGAAGATCAGGCCGGTCGTCGGGCACACGAAGTCGCGCACCAGCTCGAACAGGGACTCGGTCTCGGTGGTGGTCAGCGGAGCCGTGGGCTCATCCATGACCAGGATCTTCGAATCGAAGGACAGTGCGCGCGCGATCTCCACCATCTGCAGGCGCGCAACCGGCAGGTCGCGGCAGTAGGCGGTGGGATCGATGTTCATGTTGAGGCGCTCGAAAAGCTCGCGCGCGTCACGGACCATCTTGCGGTCGTCGACGTAGCCAAACTTGGACGTGCCGGGTCGACCAATGTACAGGTTCTGGGCGACGGTCAGGTCAGGAACGATGTTGAGTTCCTGGTGGATGATCGACAGGCCGAGGTCACGCGCGTGCTCCGGCGACTGAATGTCGACTTTCTCCCCCTGCAGCCAGATCTCGCCGCCCGGGTCGGACTTGTGGATACCGGTGAGCACCTTCATGAGCGTGGACTTGCCCGCTCCGTTCTCACCGCAGAGACCCAAGACTTCACCGGGTCGAAGGTCGAGGTCCACGTCGGACAGCGCCTTCACGCCGGGGAACGTCTTTGAGATCCCCTTTAGCTCTAGTAAGTTCGTCACTTCTCACCCCTTGGGTACCAGTAACTTCTCTGTTTCTGGAGTTTGCTCCCCCGGCTTCGTTAACGCTAACGGTCACTGATCCGGAGAATCGCCCTCTTCGGCGTCCCCTTTAGAGTAGAGCATCACAGTGGCCCGCGCGACCCAAATATCTTTGCATGTAATCAAATCGTAACCGAATGTCAGGATGATTCAGTCTGACATTTCCGCAGAATCTCGCAGGTTTTCAATGACAGAACACGCGACAGTATCCAACCAGTCCTGATCGACCACACACGCCGCGACCAGCACTTTTCCGCGCGTCAGATCGTGAGGAATGCCCTCCCGCTTCCACTCAGAAATCCCCTCGCCTCGTATAGTTGTCGGAAAAGTTCCGTGAACGTTCACGACGCGCCACCACGGAACCCCACCGCCCCAGTCATGCATAATCCGCCCCACGACGCGCGGACCGGTACCGACTGCACGGGCGATCATCCCATAGGTGGCCACTCGCCCTTCGGGAATTGCCTCCACAACCCGCAGGACGGCCTCGACGAGTTCTTCCCTCACAGCTCGATCATCTTCTCCACAGCCCACAGGACCTCACGCGGATCGATCGGAACCACGGCGAGGTCCGTGTCCGCCAGCGGCTCAGGTTCACGGTCGGGCGACTCAGGCAGCGCCGGTTCGACAACCTGTTGATCATCGCAGCCAGGAACAACCGTCTCCTCCTCCGCACTATGCCGCCTCCTCAGGCTGCGACGCCTCATCGGCCGGCCCCGGCCTCGTCGAGAGGCCCCAGCTTCACGCCCATCACCTGCCCGCGGCGAGGACACGCCCCCTTCCCCAGGGGGCACCCACCGCTCATCGGAGGATTCCTGCTCGAATGCGTCGCCCACCTGGTAGGTCACGCCGGAACAATCCAGGACGCGCAGGTGTGCGTACGGCTCTTTCCAAGCACTCTCGGCACGGAAGGCCATGAAGGCGAGGGCATGGAAGTCCGCGGCATTCAGGGCATCGGCGACGGCCGACCCCTTCGGAGCGACATGGGAGATGTCCCGCATCACGCGGAACGTGTTCCACAGGGGCTTGTCCCCGAGCTCCATCGTCTCGGCGGGCAGCCACCGCAGGCCGTCCACTTTGCCCCTGCGCGGGCCGAGGCGCGTGAAGCCTCGGACGAACCCGACGACCTCGCTGGGGAGAATCTCGTCAACCTTGACGACGCGCGTGCGATGCAGCTCCACGAGCGCACGATCCCTACTGAGCCACACGCGCATGAGACGAGGCTTCTGCGCGGCCTTCGAATGCAGGGCCCACACGTCCAAGCGCAGCCGCGCCCACGAGGTCGGGGCAAGCTCGCGCCTCGGCTGCACCGCGTCCGCAGGCGCGTCCAGCATCGCCAGGTAGGCGCGCTTGTCGAGCATCACCTTTCCCAGCTGAGCGTCATGGAAGCGCCGAGGGAAGGAAGCTCCCCGTTCCGGGCTTCCCCAGATGCTCGAGGCCCTCACGAGACGGCCAGCATCGCCGCTCCCCCGCGGCTGGTCCAGCCACTCGCGCCAACGCTCTCCGAAAGCGGCGTAGCGCTCTCGCATGCGCTTCTCACGCTCGACAGCGCTCTCTCTGGGGGCACGCGGGCGAGACTTCGGCTTGCGAGGCGCGCGTACAGCCTCAACGATCCCAGAGACGACGTAGAAAGCGACGATGGCGATAAGCAACGCGATATAGGGATGCCCTGCGATCGCTTCCAATGCAGCCCCCTTCTCCGATCAACGAAAAGCCCCGAGTCCGTGAGAACTCGGGGCATCTGCTCCTGCGACTGGATTCGAACCAGTAACCGTCCGATTAACAGTCGGATGCTCTGCCGTTGAGCTACGCAGGATTACGACAAGAGAAGATAGTAGCAGAGACTATTCGGAACTGGCAAGCCAGATACGAGCCTGGAGCTATGCTGCGCATCACGGATATGCGACTTCCTTGTCTGGTGTGCTCACTCCCATGTGGGACTCTCGATGTCCACCTCCTGCTGCCTCGCAGCCGCCTCAATCGCATCGGCAAGCCAGAGCCACGCAGCGTCATAGGCAGCACACTCCCCGACCAAGCGTCCACTTGAGTCAGACAGGTCTGCGACAGCGAAGAGGCACTGGAACACCAGTTAGAGGGCGTGGTGCCACCTCCGCGCTGATGTCATACCCACCTCAGTGGTGTTACATCAGTTGAGAACAAGCACGATCGTGGACTGACTCGCGAAGCGCAGCAGCTTCGCGGATCGAGCACGTGGATGTTGCTGCCCTGGCAGCTGACGATCCGGATAGGTTACGACGATCCGGATAGGTTAATAAGCTATCCAGATGCTCATAACCTATCCGGATGCTCATAACCTATCCGCATACGCAGCCTGATTCAGCCAAGATGGCCGATTTTTGGGTGTTTTCACTCAACAGGTCTGCAGTTTGATGACTACACCGCCTCAAGCCGCGGCCTTTCCGCCACCAAACGGGGGGAATTGCACTACACGAGGGTCCGACACGCCGACGACGCGCGGCCGGAGAGCTTCATGTAGTGCAAAACCCCCACGGCAGCCAACCTCGTACGCCGCGCGGCATCCAAGACCGGCGCAGGGTGAACTTTTTCACGCTCGCACCCGCATCAGGCCGAGCAGGGCGACAAATTTCGCGCACAGGACGCAGAAACATTAGCGGCGTTGAAACCAACAACACCACTGCTCGCCCCCAACACGGGGCCGATGAAACCGACAACACCTCTGCACCCAAAAACTGCACCAAAAACGCCCATTTCCCACCCGCAAAGGCGATGACGGTTTCAAACCACCGGGCCAGCTCGCCTGCGACACCCAGAC
>CAUTRF010000025.1:0-25184 GCA_963540795.1 uncultured Actinomyces sp. | reverse complement strand
GGTTCCTATCCAGATACGCGGTTCCTATCCAGATGCGCCGTTCCTATCCAGATACGCCGTTCCTATCCGGATACGTCCGCAAGGTTATCCACAGGGCGTCTATCCCCTACCGGTTGTATCCACAGGCCACCATCTAGCGCTTTCCTCACCGCTGATGATGGTACGAGACTTCGTCTATGACGCAGGCTTCCATCATCATCCCCCCTCCAGCAGACTCATCTCGTGAACAACCACCATCAACGACGGTCCGCATTATGCGTGGCATCTGTGCAGTCCTACCTATCGATTCCATAAATTCCACCCCTTGGGATGTGTGGGATGCCGTCGCTCTCGCACGCATGCATGCCGTCGATACCTCCCACAAGGACTCTCCCGTCTTTGTCGGACAGAGCTGCTTACGGCTGATGGGGGTTCGCGGCTGGTCCCAAAACCCTCCCGTTACCATCTACCGGGAAAACCGAAGATGCACTTCTTCTCTCCCTTCGTGTCACGTCGGCTCCACGACGGTTCCAGCAACACCGGTGTCATGCTCTCGATTTCCACCTCTTTCGGAAGAACGTAGCAGGATCGACGGCTTGGTCGTAGAACATCCCTACGATGCGCTCGTCAGATGCGCGCTTCATGATGAGCCGTTAGAGTCCTTCGTCCTCGGGTGCATGGCACTCAACGTATGGAGCCAGTTCTCGATGTTTCATCAGGATGAGTGCCGCCGGAGAGCCGAAGAGATTCGAACTGAACTGCTCACTCGGCTTGATCGCGCTGGCCACGTGCGCGGCTACCGACGCGCTCACGCGGTCCTCATGACTATCGATCCGGGCTGCGCCAATCCCGCTGAAGCTGCGCTTCTGTGGCTGGTACGGTCCACCTGTCCCTTCACGGTTAAAACACAGGTGCATATTGGGGTAAGCGGCCGCCACTACTACATTGACATCCTGATTGAAGACTTACACCTCATCATCGAATTTGATGGGGTAGCGAAACTTGGGGAAAGCCGCGTCGAGTTCGAACAAGCCAAGCGCGAGTGGGTGTTGCGCGATCAGAACCTTCGAGATGCCGGGTGGCAGGTCATCCGAGTGAGTTGGCCAGACTACGACGACTGGGAACAGCTACGGATCAGGTTGAGCCGAGTCCTAGGTCCGATCAATCCTGCTCCCGACTGTCGTTTCCTGTGGAAACTACCGACACAACGTTGCGATGGGCCGTTGCGGCGCTTCTATTCACGAACCCCACGCATGGGACGCAATCACGTGGATAGGTAACAAACATCCGGATAGGTTACGAACATCGGGATAGCTTAATAACCTATCCCGATGTGCCGTTCCTATCCAGATGTGCGGTTCCTATCCAGAAGGACGGCCGGTGGATTGACACCACCCATAGACGGGTTGCTCACGCCACCGCGCTCCCTCGGCATCAGCCCAGCACACGGACAACCTATCCGCATACGCGGGAGCACTCACGATCGGCCGCGGATGAGCCCGCCGCACGTCGCTTACCGTCGTGCAGGAGCGCAAACCAAGCGACGCACACCCCGCACGTCACGCGTGCCTCGCGCAACCGCACCCGGCGCGCACCCGCCCGCGCGCCCACCCGCGCGCCCACCCGCGCGCCCACCCGCGCGCCCACCCGCGCATACAACACGCGCCCGGACCAACCGGTCCGGGCGCGCAACGTATTCGGCTCAGGCGTTAGGACGCTTGCCGTGGTTCGCGCCGTGCTTACGACGATCGCGACGCTTACGACCCCGCTTCGACATGTCATTCTCCTTGGGTTTGTTGTCTAGACTGAAGCATTTTTGCATACATTGGCCCAAACCACCAAGGCACAGGCCGTTCGCGGCGACGAAGGTCACCGAAAAACGGTCGGCAACCCCAGCCTCGTCAGCCCGCGCAACGCGCCCCCAAGGGCCTCAGCGCCATGCGACGGACACGCTGGTGATCGAGGCGACGACGCGGGCGCGTAGCGCATCCGAGGCCTGTTCGGACTCGTAGCAGCCCCGCATGAGGGCGCGCACGTGACGCTCGGCGTCCAGGGCGTCGGCGCAGTGCGCGCAGGTGGCGACGTGCTTAATCATGAGGGCGCGGGCGTGAGCATCGGGGCCGGGCACGGATCCGGCGTCGATGAGGCCGCTGCGGCGGTCGCACTCCTCGCAGTCGATCAGTTCGTACAGGGCGTCCAGCACGTCCTGGCAGGTGATGTGTGTGGTCACTTGGCTCCTCCGATCCCGTATTCCGCGGCGACGTCGGCCAGCGCCGAGCGCAGGTTCTTGCGCGCCCGGTTCAGTCGGCTCATGACGGTCCCCATGGGAACTCCTAGTTCTTCGGCGATTTCCTTGTAGCTCATACCCTCAACGTCAGCCATGAGGACAACCATCCGGTGTTCCTCCGAGAGCGAATCGAGGGCGTCGCGCAGCTGCGAGGAGGGCAGCGCCTCGAGGGCCTCGACTTCCGCGGATTTGAGGCCGACCTCCGAGTGGGAGGCGGCGTCGGCGAGCTGCCAGTCCTCGACGGTGTCGCTGGAGGTGCGCTTGGGCGAGCGCTGCGCCTTGCGGTAGCTGGTGATGTAGGTGTTGGTGAGGATCCGGTAGAGCCAGGCCTTGATGTTGGTGCCGGGCTGGTACTGGTGGAATTTCTGGAAGGCCTTGAGGTAGGTCTCCTGAACCAGGTCCTCCGCGTCGGCTCGGTTGCGGGTCATGCCCAGTGCCGCGCCGAATAGTTGGTTCATGAGGGGCATCGCTTCGTCCATGAAGCGTGCCTCGAGCGCGGCTGCGTCCGGGACGGACGAGGTCGGGGCGGGTTCGGTCGCCTGCGGCGTCAGTGAGGGGGCTGTCGTATCCATCGGCTCCCAGCGTAGTCGCGCGGGCGTGCGGCGCGAATGGGAGTGGTCGATGGGTAGTCATACTGAGGGCAACGCCTCACGCGCATCTTTATTCCACAACCCCAACAATTGTGCGTTGCACCACTTTCGCCCCGTTGTTTTGGAGTGGTCGGGCCGTTCGGCTTCCCCCGGGGCCAAAGGTGTCGAACAATAGGGGTATGAATCTGCTGCGCGTTGTTGCCCGTCCCCTGCTCGCCGCCCCGTTCATCGCCGACGGTGTTGATGCCCTCATGCATCCGCGTTTCCACGTGGAGCGCGCCGCGGGCGTTCGTCCGCTCATCGACAAGGCGACCGACGCGGTCGGCCTGGAGCCGCTGACGGATCAGCAGCTGGCCGTCGCGACCCGCGTGACGGGCGCGGTGACGGTCGTCGCGGGCCTGCGTTTCGCGCTGGGCCGCAAGCCCCGCGTGGCCGCCCTGACACTGGCCGTGATCGGCGCGCCGATCGCCCTCGTGAACGCTCCCCTGCCGGGCACGACGCGCGGCCTGTCCAAGGAGCAGATCAAGCGTCGTCGCTACCGCACGCTGAACAAGGCGGGCCTGGCCGCCGGCGTCCTCCTCGCGTCGACGGATCGCGTCGGTCAGCCCTCGGCCCTCGTCGCCCACGCGATGCGCCGCGATCAGCGCCGCGCGATCGCCGCGGCCGAGGCTGCCGTCGTGGAACGCCTGACCGGCACCGCTTCGTGAGCGCGCCCTGGCCCGCTCCCCTGGCCACCTCCCCCGTGGACGCCACGGTCGAGGTGCCGGGTTCGAAGTCGATTACGGCGCGCGCCCTGTACCTGGCGGCCGTCGCCGATTCCCCCTCCGTCATTCGCGGTGCCCTGGATGCGCGCGATACGCGACTGTTCGCAGCCGCCCTGGAGGTGATGGGCGCGCGCGTCGAGGATGAGGGCGCGGGCATCCTGCGCGTCACCCCGATGGAGCTTCCGCCGCGCGGCGGGCGCATCGAGTGCGGCCTAGCCGGCACCGTCATGCGTTTCCTGCCGCCCCTGGCGGCACTGTCCCCCGAAGAGACCCTCTTCGACGGGGACGAGCAGGCCTACGCGCGCCCGCTCGGCCCGCTCCTGGACGCCCTGGTGCGCATGGGGGCGACCGTCACGTATCACGGGGAGCGCGGGCACCTGCCCTTCACGATCCGAGGCCCGATCCACACGCCGCTCGGCGCGCAGACGTGGGTGGATTCCTCGTCCTCCTCGCAGTTCCTCTCCGCCCTGCTGCTCGTCTCTCCCCTCGTGGGCGATCCCCTGTTCGTATCGGCTCCAGGCGTCATCCCGTCGATGCCGCACGTGGAGATGACGCTGGCCTCCCTGGCGGGCGCGGGCATAGACCTGGAGGTCGTGGACGAGGGCCGCGCGAGCCTGTCCACCTGGCACATCTTCCCGTCGCGCCCGCGCGGCGGCGACATCACCGTCGAACCCGACCTGTCCAATGCCGGCCCCTTCCTGGCCGCCGCGATGGTGACAGGCGGTCGCGTACGCATCCCGGCGTGGCCGGGGGCGACGACGCAGGCGGGCGACGCCTGGCGCGCGCTGCTGGGCCACATGGGTGCGGCCATCACCCTGGACGAGGAGGGCCTGACCTTGACGGGTCCGGGCGCCGGCAACTACCCGGGCATCAAGGCGACCCTCGCCGAGGTCGGCGAGCTGACCCCCACCCTGGCCGCGATCTGCGCCTACGCCTCGACGCCCTCGCACCTGAGCGGTATCGCGCACCTGCGCGGACACGAGACCGATCGCCTGGCGGCCCTGGTCGCCGAGATCAACCGCGCGGGCGGGCAGGCCGAAGAGACCGAGGACGGCCTGATCATCACGCCGCGCCCGCTCCACGCCGCACAAATCCGCTCCTACGCGGATCATCGCATGGCGACCTTCGGCGCGATCCTCGGCCTGGTGACGCCGGGCATCACGGTCGACGACATCGCCTGCACGTCCAAGACACTGCCTGGCTTCGAGGCCATGTGGGCCTCCTTGGTGAGTGCTCACGGTCAGGGAAGCACCCCGGCCGCCCCGGCCTCGCCGATCGAGGAGGAACAGTGATGGCGCGCCGCGACACCGGAACCGACGACCCGCGCGTGCGCGTGCGCGCCGGCAAGGGCTCACGCCCGCGCACGAAGGACCGGCCGGACTGGTCCTCCAAGCCGCTGGGCCGCGTCATCGGTATCGACCGCGGCCGCTACCAGGTGAGCCTGGAGGCGGACGGGACCCGCGTGGTCGCCGTACGCGCCCGCGAGCTGGGCCGCGGCTCCGTCATCATGGGCGACCGCGTACGCCTGACCGGCGACCTGTCCGGGCGCCCCGACACGCTCGCGCGCATCGTCGCCGTCGAGGAACGCTCCTCGGTGCTGCGCCGCTCCCTCGAGGACGCGCCGGATCAGCGCGGCGAGAAGGCGATCGTCGCGAACGCGGACACGATGTGCATCGTCGTGGCGCTGGCGGATCCGCCGCCGCGCACCGGCATGATCGACCGCTGCCTGGTCGCCGCCTACGAGGCGGGCCTGTCCCCCGTCCTCGTGCTGACGAAGGCGGACCTGGCCAGCGCCGACGAGCTGATCGCCGCCTACGAGGACTTCGACGTGCGCGTCGTTCTCACGAGCGCCGAGGCCGGGGAGGCCGACCCGGGCGTCGCCGAGCTGCGGACCCTCCTGGCCGGCCACTGGTCGGTGCTAGTCGGGCATTCGGGGGTCGGAAAGTCCACGCTCATCAACCTCCTGGTCCCGGGTGCGGGCCGCGCGACGGGCCACGTCAACGAGGTGACGGGGCGCGGGCGCCACACCTCCACGTCCTCGGAGGCCTTCGAGCTGGCCGAGGGCGGCTGGATCGTGGATACGCCCGGCGTGCGGTCCTTCGGCTTGGGGCACGTGAGCGTCGCCGACGTGCTCGGCGTCTTCCCGGACGTCGCGGAGGCGGCCGCCTGGTGCCTGCCGCTATGCTCGCACGACGAGGAGGAGCCCTCGTGCGCGCTTGACGCTTACGCGCGCGCCACCGGCCCCTTCAGCCTCGACGAGGCCGGGGACGAGGATGCGGATCGGGTGAGGTCTGAGCGCGCTTCCCGCGTGGCGTCGGTGCGCAGGCTGCTGGAGGCGGTGGCGACGGCGGAGGCCGCCAGCAAGGCGGCTCGGTAAAGAAAAGTGCGCGCCGAAAGCCCTTGACAGCGCCCCCCCTGCGTGGACAATGAGGGCATAGCGATGGTCGCTATTTTGATTCAAGAGGTCGTGATCGCTATGTCCACCATCAGGCAAAACCTTATCGGCAATACCGCAGGGCTTTCGCGGGTCAACAAGGTCCTTCGCTACTTCTTCTTCGCGCTGTTGATCGGCACCGTCGTCTATTCGATTGGCGGCACCTTTGTCGGGAGGGACAACCGCCTGAATGACTACGGGCTCGTCATTGCCTTGGCGTTCCTCGCTTCTCAGGCGCCAGGATATTCGCGCACGATTCCCGGCGTTCATCCTGTCCTTCGAGCCTGCGAGTGGGCGGTGATGGGTTGTTGCCTCGTATGCACCGCCGCTGTCATCATCGGTGATGTCACGGACGGGGGCATCGACCCCGAACCCTACAACACACCATGGAACGTTGCCATGAGCGCTGCGCTTGCCTCCATCTGCTTCTTTACGATTCTCCTGGTCTCCAAGGAGCGGGCACGCCGCCGCGGGCTGATTCCCCCGGCCAGCTAAAGCCGGGGCATGGGCCGGTCGCCCGCGCGTCAGGCGCACGGTCGCTCAGCGCTGGAAGCGGCGCACGAAGTTGCGCAGGATGAGACGCGAGGGGTCCGTGTCCACGGTCGCGACCTGTGCGCGGATGGCCTCGGCCTTCTCGGCCGGGTAGTAGCGGCCCGCGTACTGGTCGATGCGCACGTTGACGCCCTCAAGATCCATCTCGGGATGGAACTGGGTCGCCCACGCGGCCTCGCCCACGCGCACCATCTGGATCGGGGTGTCATCGCCTGCCAGGAGGACATGCATGCCGGGGGCCAGCTCGCGCACGGCCTCGTGGTGGCCGACGTAGGAGTGGAAGCGGTCGGGAGTGCCCTCCAGGAGCGGGTCGTCGCGCCCCGCGTCGGTCTTTGTCAGGGCGATGCCGCTGATTTCCTCGCCGTGGTGGGTGTCGATGACGCCCCCCAGGTGCAGGGTGAGGGTGCCCAACCCGTAGCACAGGCCCAGGATCGGGAAGGATTCGCCCAGCGCCCGGTCGTAGAAGGAGCGCAGCCACGCCTCGGCGCGCACCTGGCGCTCTTCCTTGAGATGGTCGTCGGCGTTCGCGTCCCACGGGGATCCGCACACGAAGGCACCCGAGTACTCGGACAGGTCGAGGTCGGGCAGCTCCCTCTCTATGCGTACCTGGCGGACCTGGTCGGGGGTGAGTCCCGAGAAACGAGGCAGGTCGGCGCTCTCCGCGGCCAGGACGGGGCCGTCGTCGCGCGAGGTCAGCATGAGGAAGGGCTTGGTCATGCCCACCATGCTATCGGGTGAGCGCGGCCGTGCAGCTCGTGTCCGCTCTCCAAGCGTGTGTGACGGACGCAGATGTGGGCGGCCTCTGCCACACTGGAAGCATGTTGATTCTGCACACCTCCGACTGGCACCTGGGGCGCACGCTGCACGGCGCGTCTTTGGGCGACAGCGCGGACGCGTTTATCGAGTGGCTGGTTGCCCTGGTGCGTGAGCGCAGCGTGGACGCCGTGCTCATCTCGGGCGACGTGTTCGACCGCGCGGTTCCGCCCGTTGACGCGCTGGCGCGGATGCGCCGCGCCCTGCGCGAGCTGACGGAGATCACGACGGTCATCCTGACGTCGGGAAACCACGACGGTGCGGCCCGCCTGGGGCTTTTCGCCGACATGCTGACCCCCTCGCTGCACGTGGTGACGGACCCCGAGGCGATCGGCACGCCCGTCGAGGCCGGGGGCGCTCTCGTGTACCCCATGCCCTACCTGGAGCCCGACCTCGTGCGTCAAAGCCTCTCGGACCTGCCTGTGCAGGGTGAGGCCGACCTGCCCGCTCCCCTGCCCCGCTCCCATCAGGCGGTTCTGGCGGCCGCGCTGCGCCGGGTGCGCGCGGACCTGGCGTCTCGTCGCGAGGCGGGCGACGAGCGCCCGGCCATTGCAATGCCGCACGCCTTCGTGACGGGCGCCCAGACCTCGGATTCCGAGCGCGACATTCAGGTGGGCGGCGTGCCTTCCGTGTCGGCGGACCTGTTCGACACCCTCGGGGGTGCAGATCCCCTGCCCCACGGCCTGGACTACGTGGCTGCCGGCCACCTGCACCGCCCACAGGACATCTCGGGGGCGTCGGTGCCGATCCGCTACGCGGGCTCCCCCATCGCGTATTCCTTCTCCGAGGCCGGGGCCACCAAGTCGATCACCCTCGTGACCACGGACGCCACCTCGGTGACCGACATTGAGGTGGTTCCCATCCCGACGCTGCGCGCCGTCGCGGTGCTCGAGGGAACCATGGATGAGCTGCTCACCGATCCCGACGAGGCCACCACGGCCTCGTACGTGTCGATCACGGTCACGGACGATGCACGCCCCGAGCGCATGGTTCCGCGCATCCGCGAGGTCTACCCCCACGCCTTGGTCGTCGTTCACCGCCCCTCCCAGGCCCCCTCGCTGGCTCCTGCGATGACCGTGCGAGCGTCCCGAGATCCGCGCGAGGTCACGGAGGAGTTTTACGAGGCCGTGGGCGGGCGTGCGCTGAGCGCTCAGGAGCGCGAGCTCGCCCTGGATGTGTGGGCGCAGCTTCGAGGAAAGGACATGCAGTGAAGATCCGGTGGCTGCGTATTGTGGGCATCGGCCCTTTCGCGGGCGAGCACACGGTCGACTTTTCGGCCTTCGAGGACTCGGGCCTGTTCCTGCTGGACGGGCCGACGGGAGCGGGAAAGTCCACGCTCATCGACGCGATCACCTTCGCCCTGTACGGGGACGTGGCGCGCACGAAGGACGCGTCGAAGGACCGCCTGCGCTCCAACCACATCTCGGATTCGGATCCGTCAGAGGCGGACCTGGTCTTCGAGGTGGCGACGGGCATCTACCGGGTGACGCGCACGCCCGCGTACACGCCGGCGGGCAAGAAGTCGCAACGTAATTCGAAGTCGACGCTCACGCGCGTCGTGGAGGATCCGGACGCTCCGGACGGGTGGCGCACGGTCGAGCCAATCGCGTCTGGCCCGCGCGACGTGGGCTCCGAGATTCCGGCAATCGTGGGCCTGGACAAGGATCAGTTCCTGCAGACGATCGTCCTTCCGCAGGGCAAGTTCTCTCAGTTCCTCAACGCCACGTCGGATGCCCGCGAGCAGATCCTGCGCGATATTTTCGACACGCAGATCTACGTGGACTTCACGAAGGCCCTCGTCGATGCGGCGGCCTCCTCAAAGCGCGGCATCGAGGAGCGCAGCCTCGCCGCGGTCGGCGCTTTCGAGCGCATGCGGGCGCTGGATGACGCCCTGAGCGAGGACGTGCACACGGATGCGCCCGGCGCGGACGAGCGCGCAGCCGAGGCCGAGGAGGATGCTCCGCTGGACGCGGGCGCGCAGGACCCCAGCGCCGTGACGCGCTGGGCCGACCAAGCGTGCGAGCGCGCGCAGGAGGCGCACGCACAGACCCTTCGCATCGCCGAGGCGGCGACGACGGCGGCACGCGAGGCCTCCCGCGCCCTCGCCGAGGGACGCGCCCTGGCTGAGGCTCAGGCGGAGCACGCGCGCGTGAGCGCGACGCTCGCCGAGCTGGCCGCATCGGATGAATCGATCGCATCGGACCGGGATCTCGCGGCTCAGGCCCGCCGTGCCCTGGCCGTGGCACCACTCGACGCGGCCGAGGCCTCGGCACTCGCTCGACTTCAGGCCGCAGGAGACCAGGTCGCGGCTCTGTCCCCCGCACTCGGGGACGCAGATTCCATCGATCCTGCGTCCCTAGCCCCCGAGACCGTGGCCGCTCTGCGCGAGCGGGCGCAGGACCTGCGCGACGAGGCGACGCGCACGCGCGGCTCTCTCGACGAGGCCCTGGCGCTCGAGCGCTCGCTGCCCGAGGCGCGCGCCCGGATCGACTCGCTGCGCGAGGGCCGCGAGCAGGCGTTGGCGCGCATCACGTCGATCGAGGCCGAGCGCGAGGCCTTGCCCCTGCGCATCGAGCAGGCCACCGAGGCCCTGCGCCTCATGCGCGCAGACGCCGACACCCTACCCGAGGCCGCGTCCGCGTTGCGCGCCATCAACGAGCGCCTGGACGCCTCCATGCAGGCGGACCTGTTGCGTTCGGCTCTCCTCGGAGCATCGGACGAGCTGCGCGAGGCCACGGTCGCCGCGAAGCTCGCGAACGCCGCGGCGGCGGATGGCCACGATCTGTGGATCGCGCAGAGCGCCTCGGCCCTCGCGCGCGAGCTCGAGGAGGACATGCCCTGTCCCGTGTGCGGCTCCACTGAGCACCCTAATCCGGCACCAGCCGCGGACGGGGAGATCACGCGCGAGCAGGTCGCCGAGCTGGACCAGGCGCGCGACCGCGCGGAGGCCGCGCTGCGCGACGCGCAGGCGCGCCACCAGGACCTCGTGCGCCGTATCGCCCAGCTCAACGAGGTGGCCGGCGCCCCCACCCCGACTCTGGAGACCGAGCGCGATCAGGCCGCCGAGCTCGTTGCGAAGCTCGAGGCTCTTAGCCCCCAGATCACCGAGATCGAGGCGGCCCTCGCGCAGGAGCGCACCCGCCTCGACGGCCTCACTGATTCCCTCGCGAGTGCCCGCGAGGCCGCCGCATCCCTCGCATCCACCCTTGAGGAGCGCGAATCCGCTCTGACTGCGGCTGTGGCTCGCGTGGAGGCTGAACGCGCCGACTTCGCCTCCCTCGATGAGCGCGCGGCGCACCTGGATGAGCGAGCACACCGGGCGTCGGCCCTGGCTGGGGCATGCGCCGATTGGGACAACGCGCGCGCTGCTCTCGCGCAGGCGCGAGCCTCCCTCGCGGATGCTCTGGCGGAACAGGGCCTTCAGGCCGACTCGTGGCGCACGCTCCTGCTTCCACTCCCCCGGGTCGAGGCCCTCGAGGCGCGCGTGGCCGCTCACGAGAAGGCACTCTTCGCGGCGCGCGAGGCGCTTGCTTCGGAGCGCCTGACCCTCGCAGCATCGGCGCCCACGCCGAATCTCGAGGCTCTCACCGAGACCGCCCGCAAGGCAGAGGAGGACGCGGCTGCGGCTTCCCGGGCCTCGGGCATCCTCGAGCAGCACTGCGCGCAGCTGGACGCCGCCCGCGCCTCCCTTGAGCAGGCGTTGGAAGCGCTCGCCCGCGCCAGGGAGCAGGCCGGCCCCATCCGCCGCCTGGCTGACATCGCCGCCGCGTCGGGCCCGGAGAACCTGGCGTCCACACCCCTGTCGGCGTGGGTGCTCATCGCGCGCCTGGAGGAGGTGTTGGCGGCGGCAAACCCGCGCCTGGCGGCGATCTCGTCGGGGCGCTACGAACTCGTGTCCGTCCCCGACGACGGCACCGCCTCGCGCAAGTCCGGTCTGGGCCTGGCGATCATCGATCACGACACGGACGCGCTG
This sequence comes from uncultured Actinomyces sp., assembly GCA_963540795.1. Lineage (GTDB taxonomy): Bacteria > Actinomycetota > Actinomycetes > Actinomycetales > Actinomycetaceae > Pauljensenia. The sequence goes on along the minus strand of CAUTRF010000025.1, from coordinate 13,792 downwards.
CGCAGCCCGCGCACGCTGTCGGGCGGGGAAACGTTCTACACGTCCCTCGCGCTGGCGCTCGGCCTCGCGGACGTCGTCTCAGCCGAGGCCGGGGGTGTCGAACTGCGCACGATGTTCATCGACGAGGGCTTCGGATCGCTGGATTCGCACACGCTGAGCCTGGTGATGGCGCAGCTCCAGGCGCTGCGCCGCGCGGGACGCACGGTTGGCGTCATCTCGCACGTGGAGGAGATGGCGACCCAGATCGCGGATCAGATCCAGGTTCGGCCCCTGCCCGACGGCGGTTCGACCCTGCGCGTGCGCGCGTAGCTGTCAGCCCTTGTGCAGGGCCAGGACGTCGGGGCGCTCGGAGCGGTCGAACCAGGCCAGGGAGGACTCCCACAGGGCGGCCACGGCCTCGTCGGCGCTCTCCTGCGTTTCGGCGCTCAGCACAGCCTGCACTGCGGGCGCCGCGTCGGGCAGGTCCGCGAGGATGGCGGCCACGTCCGACCATGTGTATTCGAAGGCCGCGGCCTCGAAGATGTGGGGCTCAATCTGACCACCGGGGGTCAGCGTCGTCGAGGTGGGAGTGTCGACGGCCAGGACGACGCGAGCGGCACCCGCGCCCTCCGTCTCGCGTGCCAGATCGAGTGAGGACAGCGCCGCCTCGGTGATGGCGTCGTCCTCGAGGACCTCGACGTCCTCGCCGCTCATGCCGGTCTCGGGCACGCACAGGACGCCGCTGCGCACGGGCGGCAGCGGGACGGACAGGTCGGACAGGACGGCGGGAACGTAGACGCGCATGGTCACAGTGTAGGCACCCACTGCGCGACAATCGCTTCCAACGCGTCGGAGGCGGAGCAACGCGCGCCGTTTTCTCCCAGAGCCTTGCCTCGCAGGGATGCCCGCCCAACGCCCTCGTCCTCGGGGACGACGTGGAAGATGCACTCGGGCATGAAGGCGCCGATCGCCGCCTGCAGGGAGGGCACCGGGTGCGGGCCGATCGCCGCGGTGCTCACGCGGTTGACGATCACTTCGACCGGAATGTCGCGCTCTTGCTCCTGCCACCATCGTGCCAGGAAGGAGAGCCGGTTGATGCCGACGATGTCGCCGCGCGCGACGATGACGAGCCGATCGGCGCGTTCAAGCACCCCGAGGGCAGCGTCGTCACGGTTGGCCCCGCGCGATGCTTTTTCCAGCGACGTCGACGCAATATCGATGACCGAGTAGCGGGCGCTCAGGCGCAGGGCCCCGACGATGGATTCGATGCCGGGTTTGCTCACTTCGCGCCAGCGGTGTGGCGTCACGAGGCCCGTGATGACGTGGAGGTTCTGGGAGCGCATAACCGATGCCCCGAGCGTGTCCGCGGGGGTGATGGGGCCTCGCGAGGCCGTCCGCGCGAGCGTGGACAGACCCGACGCGTGGACGGGAAGTCCCAGTAGGTGCGCGATCGTCGGGTTGGCGGTGTCCGCATCGACGAGGAGGGTGGAAGCGTGGGCGGACAGCGCGGTCGCGATGCCGACGGCGAGGGTCGTGCGCCCGGGCGCGCCGGATGTCCCCCACACGGCCAGAACGCTGCCCGGAGCGGAGGGAGGCGGGGGCGGTGGGGGCGCGGACGAGGCCGTGGCCGGGGTCGAGCGGCGCGTGCGTGTCGCCGCGATGAGAGAGTTCACGACCTGGTCCGGGCTGCCGGGCGCGGCGACCGAGGCGACCCCCAGGGCGATGAGGCGTGAGCGCTCGTGATGCGGCGCGAGGGCGACGACAACCATGCCGCAAGTGCGCAGCGATTCGACGGTCTCGATCGTCAGGTCGGGATCGGACCCGTCGATGACCGCGAGGTCGGCGAGGCCGGCGCGGGCTGCGGCGACGACCTCTGCCAGGTCGGCGCAGCGCCGGACGATGGCGAGGACGTCCGATCGGCCCTGAATCGCCTGGATGAGGGGTGCCTCGTAGCGCTGATCGGCGAGGATGACGACCCCGTGGACGGAGCTCACGGTGCCCCCACGGGGACGGCGGCTAACTCGTCGGTCGAGGACTGCGCGGCGAGGAGGACCGGCATGGACTGGGCGTTCGCGAGGATCTCGATCCGCTGGCCACCGCGCGTCTGGGACGAGGCCTCAATCCGGCGCACGAAGGTGAACGTCCCCTCGATCTCGCGCGCCTGATTATCCGCCTGCCCCTGCGTGCGCGCGGGGATCGTCCACAGCCGGATCCGTGTTCCATCAGCGACGCCGTCGGGCAGCCCGGCGCTGACGGTGACGGCTACACGCATCATGTCACCCGGAGCTGCGCCGTTTTCTCCTAGCGACAGATCCGTGCGCATGACGATCTGGCCCGGGGTGATCTGGCGGTTCGCGACGGAGCCCATGGGTGCCTCGGACGTGGGCACGTAGACGGAGGTGTCAACCTGCAAGACGACCTCGCGGACGTTGTCGGCGGTGAGGGCTTCACCCGGGGCGATGGTCGTCGTCGCGGTGTAGACGCGGCTTCCTCCCCGCAGGAGGCCGCTGAGGGCACTGAATGCGATCACGGACGCGATGATGAGGACCAGGCCGATAATGAATCGACGGTCCATCTTGCGGGGGGCGCGCGTCGGGATCGACACTGAAGCTGAGACGCGTTTCACTCTTCTATGATGCACGTTCGACCGAAAAAACGGTAGGTTGCCGACTATTCATCACAACCAACCGATCCGATTGGTGAAATGACGCGTAAAAAATTGCCGACTCAAACCAATCAAACGAAGCAACCCCAACTGATAGCATGTTGCCATGGCAACACGATTCCTCACTCTCGCTGACGTCGCCGAGACCCTGAATCTCACGATGTCAGCCACCCGCGCCCTCGTTTCCTCCGGCGAACTGCCCGCCATCCAGGTGGGCGGCAAGCACGTCTGGCGGATCGAAGAGTCCGTCCTGGAGCAGTTCATCCAGGATCAATACGCCGCAACGCGCGAGCGTCAGAAGGCGGAAAACGCTCAGTAGTCGGCCGACCATCGCTGGCCGAGCACACGGAGTCGACGAAGCCCCGCGAGCGCCAGCGACACGGTCATGCCGCCTCTTTCATCTCGGCCGTCATAGGTGAAGGCCTCTCCATCCAGGGCGACATCGACGTGGTCCGCGTAGACCGCGTCGATGATCCCCCGGTGGTCACCCCCGTCGGATTCGACGACGACTCCGACACCTCGCGCGCCTAGTTCACGCAGGACATGGCCAACACCGACACCTCCTCGTATGGAGGACTCTCGCGCGACACTACGCCCGAGAGGCCAGGCCGCGACGATTGCGGAGAGCATGATCAGGCTGTCGTCACGACTTCCGCGCAGGAGCACCCACGAGCGGGTCGAATCGAGCACCGATCCGGTGATCGTCGCTCCCCCTCGCAGCGCCAGCGTGATGTCGCCGTCTGCACCGGCCAGGCGGGCAGACAGGGTGACCGAGGCGCGCTCAGCATCGGTGAGCTCGTCGATGAGCGCATCAAGATCGCGACCACGCTCATCATCGAAGCGCGCTTCCAGCTCGGCAATGAACGCTGACATATCCATGCCCCTACGATGCCACACTTATGCGCCACACATCACATTTAGATATAATAGACTGACATCTATTGACATCATCCAATAGGAAGCGGATAGTTAACCTATCGAATCCGTCCACTCAATGAAGAGTTCACCATGACTGATGATTCACTGGCCGCCGCAGGCCAATCACACCTCACCGACGCGTTCCTCTGGCTCGTCGGTGCCCCACTGGGTCTCCTCGATGCACTCTATCTCTCCCACCTCGCGCCGCCACTGAGCGCTGACCGCCCCGAGACGCTCGTCATCTGGGTTCTCGGCATTGCTGCACTCGCGCTCCTGGCGTGGAGCCTCCTATGCTCAGCGTGCGCTCACCTCGCGCTTCTACGCGTTGCTCCGCCCGCAGCGCGCACAGCCGCACGCTTGTTCGTCTCCCGTTGCGGCACCAGTCTGGCGCGGTCGCTTCTGGCGCGTGCCGGAGCCAGCGCATTGATCGGCTCGGCACTCGTCACTGGAGCGCCCGCCGCTGCTTCCCTGGCGGCGCCGCAGGAACAGGCCGCCCCCGCCATTTCACTGACGTGGGCGGATACCCCCGGAGACTCTTCCCCCGACCAGGAGGCAACACAGACGGCTCCGGCCGCGCTACCCGCGCCCGCGCAGGATGCACCTGCCACGGATGCGCCCGCGCACCCCTCCTCAGTCACGGTCGCACCGGGCGATTCTCTCTGGTCGATCGCTGCCTCCCTGCGCCCGGATGCGGACGAGGCGCGCATCGACGCAACGTGGCGGGCAATCCACGCAGCCAACTCCGAGTCGGTTCACGACCCCGCTCTCATCTATCCCGGACAGACACTTGCCATCCCCCAGGACCTGCCATGAGCACCCAAATCGCGCCCCGGCCTCGTGCCTCCGAGGCCCCCAGACGACGGACCAGCACGAGGCCCACCCCGACCCGTCCAATCCAGCCCGCACCGTTCCGATGGAGCCAGGATCCCGAGCTGATCTACAGGGCCGCCACGTCGCCGACACCGACCCACTACGTCACTCTCCCGCGGGAGAATCTTCCGGATCCGGGACCGTGGGCGGCGAACCTCGCACGCGCCATCGTCGAGGTCGTCACGGGCGTTCGTCAGGCACCCCAGCTACGCCGTTGGCTCCTGCCCGACCTCTACGGGGCCCTCGTGTGCGTCCACATGACCCCGTGCGCGCGGGGAACGAGGCCCATCCACGTGCGCACATGTCCCCTCGACGAGCGCACGACAGAGGCCGCCGTCATCGTCTCCACCGTCTCGCGCACCTACGCTCTTGCTCTGCGTCTCGAGGAGTATCACGGACGCTGGATCACGACCGCCCTCGAACTCGCCTGAGGGGCCAGCCGTGCGGATCGACGGATACGCGTCACGGGTGAGGGGGCTCCCGCAGGAACCCCCTCACCCGTGACGTGCAGCGATCAGCGGCGGCGACGCTTCTTAGCGGCAGCGCGACGCTCCGCACGGTTACCACCGCTCGGCGAGGACGCGGGCGACTCCGTGCCCTCGGCTGAGCTGTAGTTCACCCGGCTCGGTGCCTTCGCGCGGCCCACGTTGCCCATCACCGACCGGGCATGAGCAACGGCCTCGCGCGCGGCCGCGGAGGCCGCGGACTCGGCGGCGGCAACATCCTCGACGCGGGGCTCAGAGGAGGTCGACGAGGCCTCCTCCTGCGCGGGAGCGACGCTCGCGGCGGCAATCGAACCGCCAGCCTCCTTCTCGGCGGCAGCCAGGGCACGCTCGAACTGCTTGGCGTAGGAGAACACCTGCTGGACGGACTCCTCGCGGATGCGCTCGACCATCGCCTGGAACATCTGAGCGCCCTCATCCTTGTACTCGACGAGCGGATCGCGCTGGCCCATCGCGCGCAGGCCGATGCCTTCCTTCAGGTAGTCCATCTCGTAGAGGTGCTCACGCCACAGGCGGTCCACCACGGAGATGACGACGCGACGCTCGAGGGTACGAATGGGCTCATCACCCAGCTGCGCCTGCGCCAGCGGGTTGGCGTTCAGGCGATCCTCAGTATCCGCGTACACGGCGTGAATGTCGCCGACCAGCTCGGTCACCAGATCGTCGCGCACGAGGGACGCGGCACCACCGTGCTCCTCCGCAACCTCTTCGATCGTGACGGACGGCGGGTAGTAAGCGCGCAGGTGCTCCCACAGGGTGGGCAGATCCCACTCGTCCACGGGCTTGTCGGCGATTGCCTCGTCGACCAGGCCGGTCACGAGGGACTCCATGAACGCGCGCATCTGCGGGCCCATGTCCTCGCCTTCAAGCACCTTACGGCGCTCACCGTAGATGGTCTCGCGCTGACCCGTCATGACGTCGTCGTACTTCAGGACGTTCTTACGGATCTCGAAGTTGCGGGCCTCCACCTGATGCTGAGCCGACGCGATCGAACGCGACACCATGCGGTTTTCCAGGGGCATGTCCTCCGGGTATGCACCCGAGGCCATGATGCGCTGCGCCATGCCCGAGTTGAATAGGCGCATCAGGTCGTCTTCCATCGACAGGTAGAAGCGGGACTCACCCGGGTCACCCTGACGGCCGCTTCGTCCGCGCAGCTGGTTGTCGATACGACGCGACTCGTGGCGCTCCGAACCAAGCACGTACAGGCCGCCCAGCTCGCGCACCTCCTCGCGCTCGGCCTCGACGGCCTCTTCCGCGGCCTCGAGGGCCTTGGGCCACGCCTCGCGATACTCCTCCGGGTTCTCCTTCGGGTCGAGGCCCTCGGCGGCCAGGTTCGCCTGGGCGAGGAACTCCGAGTTACCGCCCAGCATGATGTCGGTACCACGGCCGGCCATGTTCGTGGCCACCGTGACCGCGCCCTTGCGGCCGGCCATCGCGACGATGGCGGCTTCGCGCGCGTGCTGCTTGGCGTTGAGCACCTGGTGCGGGATGTGCTTCTCCTTGAGCATCTGGGAGAGCAGCTCGGACTTTTCCACCGATGCAGTACCGATGAGGACCGGCTGGCCGGCCTCGTGACGCTCCACGACATCCTCGATGATCGCGTTCAGCTTGCCCTTCTCCGTCGGGTAGACGAGGTCGGGCTGATCCTTGCGGATCATCGGCTTGTTCGTGGGGATCGGGATAACGTCGATCTTGTAGGTCGACGCGAACTCCGCAGCCTCGGTCTCGGCCGTGCCGGTCATGCCGGAACGCGAACCCTCGGGGTACAGACGGAAGTAGTTCTGCAGCGTGATCGTGGCGAGCGTCTGGTTCTCAGCCTTGATCTCCACGCCTTCCTTTGCCTCGATCGCCTGGTGCATGCCGTCGTTGTAGCGGCGGCCCGGCAGGACACGACCCGTGTGCTCGTCGACGATGAGGACCTCGCCGCCGTCCACGATGTAGTCGCGGTCCTTGAAGAACAGCTCCTTGGCGCGGATCGCGTTGTTGAGGAAGCCGATCAGCGGAGTGTTCGCCGCCTCGTAGAGGTTCTCGACACCCAGCTGGTCTTCGACCTTGTCAATACCCGGCTCCAGGATGCCAACGGTCTTCTTCTTCTCGTCGACCTCATAATCCTCGTCGCGCTTGAGCAGGCGCGCGATGCGGGCGAACTCCACGTACCAGCGGTTCAGGTCGCCGTCAGCGGGACCCGAAATGATGAGGGGGGTACGGGCCTCGTCGATAAGGATCGAGTCAACCTCATCGACGATGACGAAGGCGTGGCCGCGCTGGACCATATCCTCGGGGACCTGCGCCATGTTGTCGCGCAGATAGTCGAAGCCGAACTCGTTGTTCGTACCGTAGGTGATGTCGCAGGCGTACATCTCGCGGCGCTCGGCGGGCGTCTGCCCCACGAGGATACAGCCGCACGTCATGCCCAGGAAGTTGTAGACGCGGCTCATGATGTCCGACTGGTACTTCGCCAGGTAGTCGTTCACCGTCACGACGTGCACGCCCTTGCCGGTCAGCGCACGCAGATACGACGGCATGGTGGCGACCAGGGTCTTACCTTCACCGGTCTTCATTTCCGCGATCTTGCCCTGGTGCAGGGCGATGCCACCCATGACCTGCACGTGGAACGGACGCATGCGCAGGATTCGCCACGAGGCCTCACGGACCGTCGCAAACGCCTCAACCAGGATGTCGTCCAGGGTCTCGCCGTCCTCGAGGCGGTCCTTGAACTCCTGGGTCTTGGCCTGCAGCTCCTCGTCCGTCAGAGCCTCAAAATCCTCCTGCAAGGCATCAACCTGCGACGCAAGCCGATCCAGCTTGCGCAGCATACGCCCTTCGCCAGCGCGAAGGATCTTGTCAATAATCGACACGAATAGCTCCTGACGTTAATCGCCCGCCCCCTTGTAGAGCGGACAGTCAAATCCACCCATTAGTTTACGAACTAACTGCCCAAAGTGGAAACGCCCGCGCAAACATGGACGCATTTAACGCTGACAGCGCACACGGAGGCACCCCGGGCATAGTGCCCGGGGCGCCTCGGTCCTTCAACCGTCAGATTGTCGTGTTCAAGCGAAGCACACCGTACGTCCACCCATGGCGGTGGTAGACGACGCACGGCTGGTTCGTGTCCTTGTCGACGAAGAGGAAGAAGGGGTGACCAACCATCATCATCTGATCCAGGGCCTCATCCACGCTCATCGGCGGAGCCTCGTGCACCTTCTGACGGACGATGATCGGGGTATCACCCCACTGCTCCTCACGGGCCTCTCCGACCTTCAGATCCTCAGCGCTGCGCAGCGGCTTGGGAGCCTCGGGTTCGGGTGCAACCGCCTCTTCGACGACGGGAGCTTCGAGGATTTCGGCTTCGACCAGGTCGCGCGGGTACCGACGGCGGTGATCCTTCACGCGATCACGCAGGCGGCGCAGGCGCTCGTAGAGCTTACCGGCGGCGATGTCGACGGCCGCGTAGCGATCGGCGGACTGAGCCTCAGCGCGGATGATCGGGCCCTTACCGTAAACGGTCAGCTCGATGCGCTCGGCGGTGTCGGCCTGGCGGGGGTTACGTTCGTGAGTCAGCTCCACGTCGACGCGCTGAGCGCGGGGGTAGAACTGAGTGATCTTCGAAACCTTCTCCTCCACGTATTCCCGGAAATTCGGGTGAATCTCGGCATTACGTGCGACGACGGTGATGTCCATGTGTTTCCTCCATGGTGTGCGGCGGGCATCGTTGCCCGCAGGTGGGGATTGTTCGGTGCTCACTGCCCGAACCGTGGTCTGAGCTATCACCTCCCGCACTGACGTGAGGCGCGTCCCTGCTGCTCACGCTATCGAAAGTCTGTACCTACATCATACCCCAGCCGGTGACGTGCGTCATGAGATAAGCCCGGGTCGGCACAGAGTCGCAACTGCGTCGAGCCCACCCAGCACGCGCTCCATTTCCCGAACCGTCGCACCCGTCGTCACCACGTCATCCACCGCAACAACACGCACGCCAGGCCCCGGAACCGCGAGCGCACGCATCGACCCCATGCGCCCTACCGTACGCTGCGACCCAGCCTTACCGGACTGAGAGGTCGCGCCCACGCGCAGCCGCGCCGCGTCCACCACACGCACGCGCACACCCGGCCGCGCACCTGCAGCCATCGCACGGGCAACAGCGCGCGCCAACGGCAGCGCCACCTGCCTGCCCCGCAGGCGCCTCTTCCACGACGAGGGCGCGGGCACCACCCACACCTCCACCGCCCTCCCGGCGGCCGAAACCCTCCCCGCCGGGACACCCACAGCGGCGGCGGGCGACCCCGCCAAGCCCAGCACCCCACCCAGCGCGGTGCCGAGGCGGGCCCCGGCCTCGTCGAGAAAATCGGTGACGTCCGTACGCGCGGAGTGCTTGGCAGCAAGGATGATTCGGCGCAGCGGCCCGTCGTAGTCCCCCATGGCCACCAAGGGCAGAGGGCCTCGGGCACCGTCAATCGAGGCCACGTGCGCGGGGCCGCCGACCAAGGATCGGCACGACGGGCACAGCACCTCGTCCCAGGCGCGGCACCCGGCGCATTGCACGGGAAGGAGCGCGCCGATCAGCCCGCGCGTCAGCCTCCGGACTCTGCTCCCGCCCGCCACGGCTCTTACCCCGCGTATCGGGCGGAGGTGAGGGGCTCGGGGGCGTTTTGCCACAGCGCGCCCGAGCGGATGAGCACCTGCGCCTTGCCGGCGGCATCGGTGCCCGAAATGACCACCGCGGAGGAGGACCCACCGGCGCTCATCGATGTCACGCGGATCGGGAGGGACACGTTGGAGGGCAAACCTCCCAGGGGCAGCGTGACCAGCTGGTCGTCCTCGCCGGTCTCACGCACGACGAGCGCAAGGCCCGTCGACGTCGTCCATGACGCGTCGACGACGAAGCCGTGTTCGAGCGGGATCTGTTCGAGGGAGCGGATCGCCAGCGGACGACCGGAGGCACCGCGTTCGACGACCCCCACCCATGCGCTCGCATCACTGCCGCGCAGGACGAGCGCGCGCGTGCCATCGGGGGAAATGCGCACCGCGTGAATCTCGCCGGCGCTCTCGGACTCCACGCTCACGCTGAACGCACCATCGACTCCCCCACCGACGCTCACCGACGAGGCCGTGGCAGGCCCCCACACCCATCCGAAGCGGTCCACCGACGGGCCGAGAGGCGCCTGTCCGGGCAGGAATGCAACCGACGTTCCACCGCGCTGCGCGTACACCCCATCGGTGCCGCTCCAGGCGACCAGGGAGGAATCCACGGGCGAGACTGTCGGGTTGGAGGCATCAGTGACGGCGCTCAGGATCGTTACCCCTGACGACGACACGATTCCAACCCCGTCAGGGCCCGCCCCGACGAGAGTGTCGAGGGAGTAGGTCGGGGGCACCGGGATCCTCTGCGCATCCAGGACGTCACCGGACAGCGAGATGCTCACCTGCGACACGTCCGCCACCTGGGTGAGGGTGCGGGTGAGCTCCCACGCGAGGTTCGCACGCGCCCCCTCGGTCGCGGGCACCACCGCGTTCAGTTCCACGCGCGCCACCCCGTCAACGACGTCAAGTCCCTGGGAGGGCACGGTCGTGCCCGCCGGGATCGCGTTCGCCGTGACCGACGCGAGGGACTGACGCGGTCCTTCGACGAGGCCCGCGAGCAGGTGGGAAGCCAGGCGTCGCGACGGGTACCAGCGAGGATCGGCTACCAGGTCCCCGCCCTGGGTCGTCGGGAAGTAGAGATTGGCGAGGGAGAACGAGGCCGTGAAGGAGGCCCGACTCATGAGGACCATGTTCTCGGGGCTGTTGATGCGCCACTGTCCCTCTTCGCGCACGAGGCTGAAGGTGCGCGTCACGGTTGAGGCGGCCACGCGGGTCAGCACGCCCGACGCGTCGACACTGGCCACGCCGAGCACGGAGACCGTTACGTCCACCTCGGAGCCGTTCTCGGATCCGGCGGTGACCGCGGGGGCCGTGTCTGTGTCGTAGACGAGGATTTCCGTCTCCGGCTGCCACGAACGCGCCGATGCCGCGCTCAGGAACAGGCGCGCGGTCGCGTAGTCATCCTGGGGGCCGGCCGCGCATGCCAGCAGGAAGTCGCTCACCAGGGTCGCGGCGTCCGCTCCATCGGAGGGACCCTCCGCGGATAACTGGATGCCGCTGCCGTCCCGAGCTGACACGTCGAAGGGCGCGGGGGCCGAGGAGGTGGGCAGGGAGGTGCATCCCGCGAGGGCCAGGCAGGCGGCAACGGCGAGTGGCATCAGGCGGCGTCTCATTCGTTCTCCCACAGGGCCAGGGGGCGGCTGGCGATCTCCTCGCCGGCGCGCTTGGGCAGGGTCATGAGGAAGGACGCGCCGCGCCCGGGTTCTCCGTACGCCTGCAGGCGTCCCCCGTGGATGGCGACGTCCTCAGTTGCGATCGCGAGGCCGAGGCCGGTGCCGCCGGTCGTGCGGGCGCGGGCGGTGTCGGCACGGTAGAAGCGGTCAAAGACGTGGTCGGCGACCTCCTGGGTCATGCCCACGCCGCGGTCGCGCACGCGGCATGCAACGTCGGTCTCGGTCGCGGCGAGCGTGATCGTCACGGGCGTGCCATCAGCGTGCTCGATCGCGTTGACGACGAGGTTACGAATGACGCGCTCAATCCGGCGTTCGTCGATCTCGGCCGCGACGCTCATGGGAGCGACGATGTCAACCGTCACGCCCTGGCGCTCGGCGAGATCGGCGCATGCCTCGACGACGCGAGTGACAATGGGGCGCAGGTCGCGGTCCTCGGCGTCCAGCAGGGCGCTGGCAGCGTCGTAGCGGGAAATCTCCAGCAGGTCCGCGAGCATCTGCTCCATGCGTTCGGTCTGATCGTGCAGGAGCTCCGCGGATCGACGCGCGTGGGCTGGCAGTTCGTCGCGATTGTCCCACACGATGTCCTCCGCCATGCGGATCGTCGTCAGCGGCGTGCGCAGCTCATGGGAGACGTCGGAAACGAAGCGCTGCTGGAGCTTGGCCAGCTCGTCGTAGCGCGAGATCGTGTCCTGGAGCGAGGAGGTCATCGCATTGAAGGCGTGCCCCAGGTCGGCCATCTCGTCGTCACCGCGCACGTCCACGCGCACGTCGAGGTCGCCCTTCGATGCCTTCGTCGCAGCTTGGGCGGTGACGCGCACGGGCAGTAAGAGGCGATGCAGCAGCGCAAACACACCGATCGGCAGGGCCACGATGATCGGAAGCACGGAAAGGACGAGGACCCGCAGGACAACGTCGACCTGCGCCTGATCGGCGGACAGCGAGTAGAGAATGTAGAGCTCGTGCGTGCCCGCGCGGGGCAGCTGCACCTGGGTGCCAACGAGAATTCCGGGGACCACCTTGTCGGAGTCGCTTGAGCGGATGCCAACCGACTGCCACTGCGCGCCCCCGCCCGAGACCGCGGTGCGCATCTGCGGGGTGATGAGCGCACGCATCTGCTCATCCTCAATCTGGTTGATGCGCAGCGAGGCCGTGGCTCCCTCCGAGCGCAGTAGCGCCACGTTCGTTGCACCCGCACCGGCCGCCGAGGCCTTGAGGGAGGCCAGCGCGCCGCGCGCGGACTCCTGAACCTGCGCGGGCGACGAGGCCGTGGAGGAGGAGAACACGGATTGCGCGGATGAAAAGCGCAGGGAGGCGTCAGCCAGGATCGCGTCCTTGCGCGTCTCAAACATGGAGGTGCGCAGCTGGGAGGCGATGATCACCCCAAAAACGAGGAGAATCACGAGCGCGGCAACCGTGATCACCAGGGCGATGCGGGCGGACAGGGAATGCCGGATGCGCCTGGCGAGGTGCGAGGAGGCGAGAAGGGACCACGGCCTCGACGATGCGACGGCACGCGCCAGATCCTTGAGGGCGTTCCTACGCCCCTGCGCCGGCACGGTACCCAACCCCACGGACTGTCACGACCAGCTCGGGACGCTCCGGGTCGCGTTCAATCTTGGAGCGAAGGCGCTGCACGTGAACGTTGACGAGCCTGGTGTCGGCGGCATGACGGTAACCCCACACCTGCTCGAGGAGCTCCTCGCGCGAGAACACCTTCCACGGCGAGCGCGCCAGGGTCGCCAGCAAATCGAACTCAAGAGGGGTCAGTGCGATGACGCGCCCCTCACGCTTGACGATGTGGCCGGCAACGTCGATCGACAGGTCCTGGAGGGTCAAGCCCTCATCCGCCTGCGTATCCTCGCGGCCGCGTAGGCGCGCGCGCACGCGAGCCACGAGTTCCTTGGGCTTGAAGGGCTTGGGAACATAATCGTCGGCACCGGCCTCGAGCCCCGTCACGACATCAGAGGTGTCGGAACGGGCGGTCAACATAACGATCGGAGCGTCCGAGACCCGGCGGATCGCGCGACACACGTCAAAGCCGTCCATGCCGGGCAGCATGACGTCCAGGAGGACCAGGTCCGGATTGTGTTCTTGAAATTGAGCCAACGCAGCGGATCCGTCGGCACAGAAGACGACGTCATAGCCCTCGTTTTGGAGGACAATGCCGATCATCTCAGCCAGGGCGACGTCGTCGTCGACGACGAGGATGCGCGAACTCATATCACGATAGTGTCACGAAATCGTCACGAACGCAGGAGACTCGCGCAGCCGTTCCTCAATTTCTCCCCGAGATAAGGTTTCGCGTAAGTTGCGCATGTGGCAGGATGGACGCTGTAGAAACACCATCAACACGGAGGCATCAATGAGCTCCCCCTGGACCTCTCCCGATCCGTCCGCCCCCTACCAGGGATGGACGCCGCAGCCCGAGTCCGGCGCACCGACGCCCCAGCAGGGCTACGGAGCACAGCAGGGATACACGGCCCCGCAGGCCACCCAGGGATACGGCGCTCAGCCGGGCTACACGGCACCGCAGGCCG
>CAUTRF010000024.1:0-25640 GCA_963540795.1 uncultured Actinomyces sp. | reverse complement strand
TGCTGGAACGAACTCCACCACACCACCCCCTACCACAACACCTGGGACTAACCCCTCAACCAACACGTTTTGTCCTATAACCCTTGCTTGCGGCCTCACGGGTGTTCCGGGCACCGCACGTTCTCTCCTGTGGGCCGGGCTGCTTGGTGTGCTCGTGGGCGGCGGCCCGCCCGCGAGCCGTCCGCGCAGCGAGCTTCGCTCGGCGCGTCGGCTCGTTGTCCGGCCAGGCCCCGCCGGCGCCCTTCACACCGGTAGTGCCTTGGTGCTGTGTGTTGCCCGGCCAGGCCCCGCCGCCCACGGGCACACAGCCAGGCCCTCCGTTCCCTCCGGTGCCCTCCACACCAGTGGGGCCTGGGCGCTGATCGGTGGCTCGATACGTCGCCCTGAAACCCAGCTATGGCTGTCAACCAGCAATTTCGCACGTAATTCGCCTTCGACTAGTTCAAACATTGAATTTACATCGTTGGAATTGCAACGTTTTTGGGGTATCTCGAAAAATGACCGCGATAAATTACGTGCGAAATTTGGCTGGCGGTGGTGTCGGTGCCGCCCACGTGCACCGCAGCCTGGCCCCGTCAACCAGGTGGCCCGGTGATGTGCAACTCTTGTCGCCTTTGCTCGCTCGTGCCCGTGTGGGGTTGAAACCGGCGTCGCCTTTGCTCGGGCGGGTCGAGCTTCGATTGAAACCGTCATCGCCTTTGCGGGTGAGAAATGGGTGTTTTTCGTGTGTTTTTCGGGTGCAGTGGCGATGTCGGTTTCAGCGGTCCCTTGTTGGGGGCGTGCAGTGGTGATGGTGGTTTCATGCTTGCCTGCATCAGTGGCTGCAGAGGTGTCGTTGGTTGCAAAGTCGCCACGGGGTCCTACTCGCGAAACAGTTTGCCCTGCTCGCTCATAACACCCCAAATTCGGCGCTTTTGCGCTTGCTGGGCGAGTTTTTTCGCGATGTGGGTCGATGAGGGGGGCGGACTGGGCGAGCTTTTTCGCGCCAATTGGCCCTGTGCCGGTCTTGGATATAGCGCGGCGCACTTCGGGCTGGTGTCATCGGGTTAACGTGCGGGTGAGAGCTGCTCGAGTAAGCATCGCTTGCATGTCGACGCGTCGCTCCGTCGTGCTCCTGCAAGTGTCGCGGCCCGAATGCCGACCCCCAACCGCATCAGGCAAGGCACCATGCCCTCGCGCAAGATTGGTTAGGCGAACCTGGGTCGAAAAATAAAAGCGTCAATGACCTTAAAACGCTGAAATCCGAGGATTATTCCCTTGCAGCTAAGAGATAGTGAAACATTTGACTAAAGGGCTGTTAGCACTAGAAATCCCAGGACTAAAGGACCAAGATGGATGTGTCTGAAGGGCGCAGCCCCACAAGGGTGAGCCCGGTACCGAATACACATGCACAGGAGAAACAACATGACCGTTGAGTCCACCGGCTTCAAGGCTTCCGACGTTCTCGCAGGCAACCTGCAGAAGGTCCTCACCGACGTGACCGCTCTGTCCCTCGTGGGCAAGCAGCTGCACTGGAACATTACCGGCGAGGGCTTCCGCTCGCTGCACCTCTACCTTGACGAGGTCGTGGACATCGCCCGCGAGGCCTCCGACGAGATCGCCGAGCGCATGCGCGCCCTCCAGGTCGTCCCCAACGGCCTGCCCGAGGTCGTCGCCCAGCGCAACACCCTGCCGACCGTCCCCGAGACGATCATCAAGACCTCTGACGCTGAGGAACTCGCCGTCGCCGCCATCAACGCGACCGTCGGCACCATGCGCGACGTGCACGAGAAGGTCGACTCCGAGGACTCCGCCTCCGCCGACATCCTCAACGACTACATCCGCCGCTTCGAGCAGCAGGCGTGGTTCATCCGTTCGCAGAACGGCCAGGCCTGAGCCGCAAACCTCCGTCGGGAGGAAGTGAGCCAAGCGGGCTCGCTTGAATAACGTCGGAGTGCCCCGCCTGTCACAGGCGGGGCACTCTTGTATCCCGAAGATGGGAATGCGCGTTGTGCGTGCGGGCGCGCCGATCCCGGAAACTTGTCGAGGCCTCGTCGGTGTCGGGGGAAACAGCACGGGAGATCGAGCTGGGCGAACACCCGCCCGGGGAGGTGACACCGCGTCAGCGACACGGGGGAGGGCGAACATTAGGCTGGTGGCGTGACGAACTCCCAGGACGCAGCAGCCACCACGTCGACGTCGAACCGCGCGCAGCAGGGTGAGGCGCAGCCTACCCTGGTCCTCGTCAACCTGGGGACGCCGACCGCCCCCGAGCCCGGCCCGGTACGCGCCTTTCTGCGAGAGTTTCTCTCCGACCGCCGCGTCATCGAGATGAGCCCGCTCCTGTGGAAGCCCATCCTGGAGGGCATCATCCTGCGAGTCCGCCCGCGCGAGGTCGCCGGCAAGTACCGCAGCATCTGGATGGATGAGGGCTCGCCGCTCATGCACTACACCCGCGAGCAGGCCCATCTCCTCGGCGAGCGCCTGCCGGGCGTGCGCGTCGAGGTCGCGATGCGCTACGGGCAGCCCTCGATCGGCTCGGTCCTGGATCGCCTGCACGCGCAGGGTGTGCGCCGCGTCGCGATCCTGCCCGCCTACCCGCAATACGCGGCCTCGACGGTGGCGACGATCAACGACGCGGTCGCGAGCTGGATCGGCCGCAACCGTGACGGCTTCGAGCTGCGACTGCACCGGTCCTTCCCCGCCGCCCCCGCGTACATCGAGGCGCTCGCGACCGCCCTCGAACGGCATTGGGAGCGCGTGGGCCGCCCGAACTTCCTGACGGGGGACCGCGTCGTCGTGTCCTTCCACTCGATCCCGGTCGCCATGGACGAGGCCGGGGACCCCTACCGCGCCGAGTGCCGTCACACGGTCGCCGCCCTCGAGTCTCGCCTGGGCTTGGCGATGGGGTCCTTGACGGTAACCTTCCAGTCCGTGTTTGGCCGATCCGAGTGGCTGGGCCCGCAGACGATCGAGGAAATGGCTGAGCTGGGCGCGGCGAAGTGCCCGCGCGTGGACGTGATCTGTCCGGGGTTCATGGCGGATTGCCTGGAGACGCTCGAGGAGATCGACCAGCTCAACCGCGAGACCTTCGTCGAGGCCGGGGGAGGGGACTTCCATTACGTGCCGTGGGGCAATGACTCGGAGGGCGCTGTCGCTTCCCTGGAGGAGCAGGCGTGTATCGCTCTGGTCGGCTGGGTTTAGGTGCGCTGTCGCAATCGCGCTGTCACAATCGCGCTGTCACAATCGACCGGCGGACGAAACCCTCCGGCGGAAGCGGCCCCGGCCTCGTAGCGTGGAGGCATGAGCACGCCTGACTGTACGACCTTCTCCACGCTGGCCATCCACGCCGGGTTTGACCCCGACCCCATCACGGGTGACGTGGTGCCTCCGATTCACGTCGCATCGACGTTCGTGCAGGATCGGCCCGGCGAGCTGCGAGAAGGTTACGAGTACGGGCGCTGCGGCAACCCGACGACCAACGCGTTCGCGGGCGCGCTCGCGGCACTGGAGGGGGCGACGCACGGCTTCGCGTTCCCCTCGGGCATGAGCGCCGAGGACACGGTGATCCGCCTGCTGGCGCGCCCCGGCGACCACATCGTGCATTCGACAGACGTGTACGGGGGCACCCACAAGCTCCTGAGCGTCATCAAGCCCGCCGAGGGTATCACCTCCGAGGCCGTGGACCTCACCGACCTGGCCGAGGCCGAGCGCGTGATCCGAAGCCAGCGCCCGCAGATCGTGTGGGTGGAGACTCCCTCGAACCCGTTCCTGCTGGTCACGGACATCGCTGCGATCGCGGCCCTCACGCACGAGGTGGGAGGCCTGCTGGTCGTGGACAATACCTTCGCGACGCCGGTTTTGCAGCGCCCCCTCGAGCTGGGGGCGGACGTTGTCGTGCATTCGACAACCAAGTACGTGGGCGGCCACTCCGATGTGATCGGCGGCGCGTTCATCCTGCGCGATGGCCTGGAGCTGCCCGCGCACGTCGAGCCCTTCTTCGGTGAGCGTGACGCGGCCGCCGAGGCCGTGAAGCTGCAGATGGCCCTCGGGCACGTGCCCTCTCCGCGCGACACGTACCTGGCGCATCGCGGCCTGAAAACGCTGGCCCTGCGCGTGGAGCGCCACTGCGCCAACGCGCGCAAGGTCGCCGAGTTCCTGGCCGCCCACCCCAAGGTCACGGCGGTTCACTATCCGGGGCTGGCCTCGGACCCGGGGTATGAGCTGGCGCGCACGCAGAACCCGGCCGGCGTGGGCGGTGTGCTCTCCTTCCAGGTCGCCACCGAGGAGGCGGCGACCGAGCTGACGACGCGCACGCGCGTCTTCGCTCTGGCCGCGTCCCTGGGTGCGCCCGAGTCCCTCATCGAGCACCCGGCGATCATGACCCACTCGACGCGCGTCGGCGGCGTGGGCGGAGTGCCCGGCACGCTCCTGCGTCTCGCGGTCGGCCTGGAGGATGCGCAGGATCTGATTGCGGACTTGGATCAGGCGCTCGCGCAGATCTGACGCCAGCCCTGCCGGGTGGCTGCGTGCCTCGGCGTACCCACAAATCTCGCACGTAATTTAATTGGGTCAGTTTTTAGCTGCGCCCAAAAACGTTGCAATTCCGGGCATACAATTTCAGAAGTTGAAGCATTGGTCGACGAATTACGTGCGACTTTTGGGGGACGAGGCCGGGGTTCCCCGGGCGGTGATGCGCGGTTAGTGGTGGGTCCGGCGGCTCAGCGGCTACGGTCGGCGGCTCGCTAAAGCGTGGCGGCTCAGCCAGGTCGCTGCCGCCGTGGCGCCGCCGACGGCGAGGACCGCGGGCACGAGGATCGTCGCGCCCTGGCCGGTGAACTCGATGACCAGGATGAGGCCCGTGAAGGGCGCCTTCATGGAGGTGCCGAGGAACGCCGCCGCGCCGATGAACGCGAAGGCGGCTACTTCCGAGCCGGGCCAGGCGGCGGCCCACGGCAAGCCGATGACGGCCCCCAGTCCGGCGCCGAGCGCGACTGCGGGGGTAAGGACGCCGCCCCAGCCTCCCGCACCGATCGTCAGGAACGTGGTGGCCGTCTTGGCGAGGAGGACCAGGAGCGCGAACGCGAGTCCCGCGCCGGCCGCCCACGTCGCGTCGAACTGTGTCTGCGCGCTGGCCTGCCCGTTGCCGAGCACCGACGGAATGCGGGTGGACACGAGGCCGACGACGACGAATGCGAGCGGCAGGGTGATGAGGATGCGCCAGTCGCGCGGTCGGATCGCCCCGGTGCGCGCCACGGCCTCTTTGAAAATCCATCCTGCGGCACCGAGCACCGGCCCCATGAGCGCGCCGAAGACCGTCAAGGACAGCGACGGCGTGAGGGTTGGGACCGTGTAGAAGAAGGCCGGCCTCGTGAATCCCGTGGAGATGAGGACCGCGATCCCCGAGGTGATGAGCGCGGGTGCGACGGCGCGTGCGGACAGGGATACGAGGAGGATCTCGAGGGTGTAGATCGCGCCCGACAGGGGGATCGAGTAGACGGCGGCCAGGCCCGCCCCCGCGCCGCACGCGACGATGATGCGCCGGTCCTCGGGGGTGAGTCCCAGGCGGTCGGCGGCGGCCGCGCTAAACGCGGCGGCCATCTCGCGCGGGGCGACCTCGCGGCCCACGGAGGCGCCGAGGCCGACGATGAGAACCTGGGTCAGGGCGTGCCAGGTGGCGCGCAGGGGAGGCATGGGGGTCCCGGCCACCGCGCCGGAGACCGACGTGACGGCCTTATTGCGGCGGAACAGTAGGAACCAGGACAGGGCGCCGACGACTCCCGCGAGCGTCAAGACCCCGACGCGCCGGGCGGGAGAAACAGCGCTGACGGCCTCCAGGAGGGTGCCGCCGTGCATGTCCCAGGCGATCCCCTGAATCCAGTGGAGTAGATGGATGCACGCCAGGCCAACGAGGCCGGCGATTACCCCGGTGAGGAGTGTTGCGACCGCGAAGCGGCGCGTGCTCACGGACATGGCGTGTCGGAGTCGAGGCGCTCGCTCACCCGCGTGAACAGGCCGGTGAGCATGTCGATCTCCTCGGGCGTGATGTCGTCAAGGAACAGGCGGCGGATGACGTCGCGCTGGACCAGGGCGGCCTCGTCGAAGAGGGTCTTGCCGGCCTGCGTCAGGAAGACGAGGCCTCCGCGGCCGTCGCCTTCGCACGGGCGGCGCTCGATGAGGCCGCGGGATTCGAGGCGCTTCATTGTGTGGGTGAGGCGCGAGCGCGAGAAGACGACCTGGTGGGCCAGGCGGGAGGGGCGGATGCCTTCCTCGCCGGCGCGGTCGGTCATGAGGAGCACGGAATATTCGGGCATTGACAGCCCGGCCTGGCACTTGAGGGCGGTTTCGATGCGCTCGGTGAGGCGAGCTGTCGTCGTGAAGTAGAGCTCCCAGGCCGCCGCTCGGGGGTGGTGTGCTCGGCTCACTGGGTCTCCTCTTTCGATGCGTGTGGGTGAGGCCCAAACGGCCTCGGGCTGCCTACCAGTATAACTTTCAATTAGACCCAGGTATAAATCGGTGCAGCGCACGTCACGTTCTCAGAATGAATGATTGAATGATCCGAATTGTTTGAATTGCGTTACTCTAATTGCAGTGCAATAGGCATCTGAACTCGTCAGAGAATCCAAATACTTCGAGAGGAATGAATACATGAAAAAGACAAAGAAGATTGTCGAAGTTGTCGACGACTTCGATGGCACCCCCGCCGATCAGACCGTTCGCTTCGCCTTTAATGGCGCGTCGTACGAAATTGATCTGAGCCGCGAGCATTTCGAGGAATTCGCCGAGGCCATTCAGCCCTACATTAAGGCTGGTCGCAAGGTGGGCTCAACCCGCCGCCGTGGCAACGCCGGCAACCCCACGCAGCGCCTGGAGAATGCGAAGATTCGCGCCTGGGCGAAGGAAGAGGGGCGTGACCTGTCCGATCGTGGTCGTATTCCCGCTCCGATCGTTGAGGCCTACCGCAAGGCCCACGCCTGATTCACGAAGCAATTGTGGGCGCGCCGTAAGGTGCGCCCACAATTCTCTTTATTCATACGCCTGAGGGGCGGCGCGCGTTATGCGCGCCGCCCCTCAGGTGCGTCGGATGTCAGTTGTCCTTGGAGACGACGTTGTTCGCGCCCAAGTCGCTGCCAACCTGAGGAGCGTTTCCGTCCTCGTACTGGACGGAGTTATTGGAGCCGGTGAAGGAGACCTTGCTGGCGGACTTCACCTCGACGGCATTCGCGGCGCCGTTGATCGTGATCTCGGAGACGGCCTCGCCCACGATGTGGTTGTTCGAGCCGTTGATGACGACGGTCTTCGTGCCCGCGGGGCTCTCGACGTGCGCGTTGGACTCATCGATCGTGAAGGTGCCGGAAGCGTCGGACTTGCCGGAATCCTTCGGAGCGTCGGACTTGCCGGAGTTAGTGGACGCGCCGGTCGTGGTGTCCGTGCGCGGGTTGCTCGAGGCCTCGGGGGCGGATGAAGCCGCGGGGGCGGAGGAGTCGCCGCCGGAGACGTTGGCGGTCTGGGAGCAGCCGGTCAGGGCCACGGTGGCGTCGGCCAGGCGGCCGCGGCGGGAAGGAGGGACTTCAGGGACATGGTGTCTCCCTTTCGTATGTTGATCAGTTGGTCAAACGATAAGCAGGGTACTAGAAGGCGGGGATGAAGATCTCGACGCGGCGGTTGAGCGCGCGGCCGGCCGGGTTGTCCGAGCCGTCGGCGTTCTCGTTGGGCGCGACGGGCTTCGACTCGCCGTAGCCGGTCGCATCCAGGATCGCGCTCACGCCGTCCTTCTTCAGCTCCGCGGACACGGCGTCCGCGCGCTCCTGGGAGAGCTGGAGGTTGAAGGCCTCGTCCGAGATGGAATCGGTGTGGCCGTAGATGTGGGCGGTGGGAACCTTCGCGTTGTTGAGCACGCCCGCAAGGCTCTTCAGGGTCTGGGCGGCGTCGGGGCGAATGTCGGACTTGCCGAAGTCGAAGAGGACGCCGTCCTCCAGGGTGATGACAGTGCCGCAGGACTCGACGGGCTTGAGGGAATCGACGGGCGGGAACTTGCCGAGCTTGCCGACCTTCTCGACCTTCGGGGCGTCCTTGACGGTCGCGCCGTTGACGGTCGCGGTGCCGTCGCCGTTGTTCTGGATCGTCAGCTTCTCGTCCGAGTAGCTGCCCGTGCCGTCGCCGTTGTTGATGATCGTGACGGTGCCCTTGGAGAACTGGCCGGAGCCGTCACCGTTGTTGATGATCGTCTCCATGGAGGTCGTATTGGAGTAGTTGCCGCCGCCCGTGCCGTCCAGGATGATGCTGGTCGTCGTCGTGGAGTAGGTGCCCGAACCGTCGGCCTCGACGTTGATGGTCACCATGGTGTCGGCGTTGGAGTAGGTGCCCGAACCGTCGCCGCCGTAGATGATGGAGATGGGGCCCTCGGTGATGACGCCGGAGCCGGTGCCGTCGTTGACGACCGTGCCCTTATCGCTGGAAGAGACGGCGGAGCCGTCGCCGCCCAGGACCGTCGAGCCGGACACCAGGGACGTGCCGACGCACTTGGCGGGGGAGACCGTCACGCCCGGAACGGAGGCGAGGGAGGAGGAAGCTGCCTGGACGACGGCCTTATCCGCGTTCGAGGCGAACACGTCGATTGCGGGAACCGAGAAGAGCGGGATCGGGGGGATCTCGCCGGGGCGGTAGCCCGGGACGGTCGGAACCGAGGCGGGGGTTGCGGACTGGGTGGGGGCAGCCGTAGTGGCCTCGGCGGTGGGCGCAGCCGCGGGAGTCTGGGGCTTCGAGGAGCCGCAGGCGCCCAGGGCGAGCGTGGTTGCAGCGACGAGAGCGGAGGCTGTCAGGGTGCGTCGTGTGATGATCATGGACCTAACCGTACGGGAAAATACGAGGGGTGCACACTGTCCCGGTAATCATGTAAAACCGCGGAATCTCAAGGAATTCAGGGGTATTCCGAGGGGGACTCAGGGGGTAATCAGGGTATGGCCGGGGTCTGTGTTCGCACACGATAAGGGGGCTTCGTTGCCCGGTGTTCGGGTCGGGGCCTCGTCCTCACATGGTCCTGTGTCCAAGCTGTGGCGTGATCAACCCCACGGGGTGTATGAGGAGGGTTGGAACCTGTGGGACAATGAAGACATGAGCTACAAACTGGTGCTGCTCCGCCACGGCGAGAGCGAATGGAATGCAAAGAACCTCTTCACCGGTTGGGTGGATGTTCCGCTGTCGGACAAGGGCCGCGCGGAAGCAACCCACGGTGGTGAGCTCCTTAAGGAATCCGGTGTTCTGCCGGATCTCCTGTTCACGTCGATGCTGCGTCGCGCGATTATGACCGCGAACCTGGCACTTGACGCTGCCGATCGTCACTGGATCCCCGTTGAGCGCAACTGGCGCCTCAACGAGCGCCACTACGGTGCGCTCCAGGGCAAGAACAAGAAGGAAATCCGCGACGAGTACGGCGAGGAGCAGTTCATGCTGTGGCGCCGTTCCTTCGACGTGGCTCCGCCCGCCATCGAGGCTGGCTCGGAGTTCTCGCAGGACACCGACCCGCGCTACGCCGGCGAGCCCGTCCCCATGAGCGAGTGCCTCAAGGATGTCATCGCGCGTCTGCTGCCCTACTGGGATGAGGCCATCGTTCCTGCGATTAAGACCGGCAAGACCGTCATGATCGCCGCGCACGGCAACTCCCTGCGCGCCATCGTCAAGCACCTGGATGAGATCTCCGACGCGGACATCGCCGGCGTCAACATCCCCACCGGCATTCCGCTGGTGTACGAGCTCGACGAGGAAACCCTCAAGCCCATCAAGAAGGGCGGCACCTACCTGGATCCCGAGGCCGAGGCGAAGATCGCCGCGGTCGCCAACCAGGGCAAGTGAGCTGAGCGGAGCCTCGGCATCGTCTCTATGGACGAGGCCGGGGCTTCGTCATGCCCGGAAAACCGCGCTTTTTGGGGTGTGATGCCCGTCCTTATGTCGCACGTTTAACCGTGAGCGGGGTCGCATACTGGGACGAATTGCGGTCGTGCTTGAAGTTGGTTTGTGTCGATCCTTGTATGCGTGTAACCTTGAGCTTTCACACTGTATGGGTCGGTTTTGCTCGCCAGCTGGTAGAATAGTTGTGCTATCCACGCAAGCATCC
This sequence comes from uncultured Actinomyces sp., assembly GCA_963540795.1. Lineage (GTDB taxonomy): Bacteria > Actinomycetota > Actinomycetes > Actinomycetales > Actinomycetaceae > Pauljensenia. Next base: position 15,547 of record CAUTRF010000024.1, on the reverse strand, counting down.
AGGAGCCCATCCATGTCGTTTGAAATCGGTCAGACGGTCGTCTACCCGCACCACGGCGCAGCCACGATCGAAGAGGTCATGACGCGCACCATTCGTGGTGAAGAGCGGACGTACCTGAAGCTGCGTGTGAACCAGGGCGATCTTGAGATTCAGGTCCCCGCCGAAAACGTCGACATGGTCGGCGTCCGTGACATCGTCGACGAGGACGGTCTCGAAGAGGTCCTCTCCGTCCTGCGCGCCCCCTACATCGAGGAACCCACCAACTGGTCGCGCCGTTTCAAGGCGAACCAGGAGAAGATCGCTACCGGCGACATCGTGAAGGTCGCCGAGGTCGTGCGTGACCTGACCCGCCGTGACGACCTGAAGAAGCTGTCCACGGGCGAGAAGCGCATGCTGACGAAGGCCCGCGGAATCCTCACCTCCGAGCTGGCCCTGGCTCGCAACATCGAAAAGTCCGCTGCCGCCGAGCGCCTCGACGCCGTCCTGGCTGAGGGTCGCATCGAGATCGAAGAAGATGCCGTCGAAGAGTGAGGCCCGCGCGGTCCTGACGGCCGCCGGCTCCGGTTCTCGCCTCGGCTGCGAGGGGCCGAAAGCCCTCGTTGAACTCTCGGGTCGCCCCCTTGTCTGGTGGGCGGCCCGCGGCCTACGCGCCGGGGGAGTGGGCGCGATCGTCGTGACGGCCCCGGCCTCGTCGATCGAGGAATTTCGCAGCGCCCTGTCCGATATCGACGATCTGACCGTCGTCGCAGGCTCCGATCGCTCGCGGCAGGCCTCCGTCGCACTGGGCTTGGCCGCCCTCGGGGACCGCGCAGCGGACACGGTCGTCCTCGTCCACGACGCGGCGCGGCCCCTGACGCCCCCGCAGGTCACGACTCGCGTCATCGACGCGGTTGCCGGCGGCGCGGGCGCGGTCATCCCGGTCCTGCCCGTCACCGACACTCTTAAGACCGTGGATGCCTCCGGCGTGGTCGTCGGCACGCCTCGGCGCTCCGACATGGTCGCCGTGCAGACCCCGCAGGGCTTCCGCTGGGACGTTCTCATTCGCGCGCACGAGGAGGGTGCGTCCCTGGGTGCGGACGAGGCCCGGGCGGCCACGGACGACGCCGGCCTCGTCGAGACGATCGGCGGCACCGTGCACACGGTCGCGGGCGACGAACGATCCATGAAGGTCACGCGCCCCCTCGACCTGGCACTCGCGCAGCTCCTGGTCGCCGAGGAAACCAGCGCCTGAACGGCCTGCCCGGCTCGCGTGGACTGAGCGGGGGACGCGTCAGGGAGCCGTCAGGAGCGAACGCACGAGCCGCGCACCCTCCGGCTGGCCGAGCTTCGCGCGTTCCTCCGGCTTGTCGACGAAGTAGTCGATGAGGCGCCGAAGAAGAACGAAGCGCATGGGGGCTCCCGTCATATCAAAGACCAGGTCTTCGTCGAGTCCGTCAACGGAGACGTGCATCAACATGCGAGGGAAGAAGGCGGAGTCGTCTGCGGTGAAACCCTCAATGCGGGGGTGCATGTCCCACGGGACAGGTGTCGGAGCGCTGTCCGTGAGGGGGTGAATCTCGAAATGATCGGGCGAGAACACGATGAATGGGCCGCGGTGAATAGACAAGGAGCGCCACGGATTGCTGACGCACAGCATGAAAGATATTGCCGACAGAAGGAATCCGCAGAGAATATGGATGATCGCGTGCAGGATCGGGACTCCAAGTGCTAGCTCGACGATGAGTGAGATCGGTCCGGCGGTAATTCCGAAAGCGTAGGAGTACTGACGCACACGAACCTGAATGAGGGATGGATAGAGTGCCATTCCTTTCCGCTCCGCGTGCACGACCGGTCCCCTGCGTCGGCGAACGGACTCCACAATGCCGATCACGAGCGACGCGGGGCATATCAGAAGGCAGTAGATAAACAACAAGACGATCAAGCTGGGCGGCAGCAACCCGCCTAAGAAAAACAAGGCGGCCACAGCGACGGGACAAGCTGCTGCAATGAAATACCAGTTGAGGGGTTCCATTTGACGACCGCCTGCAACGGGAACGCTCATCATTGGGCTTTGCTCCATCGTCTGCTCCTTCCTGGGGGACATCCCAGCATATGACATGTGGTCAGGTCGCGCGGGCGGTTCCCCGGCCTCGTTCCTGGGGCGGCCCGAGGAGAGCGTGAAACGCGAAACGTGGTAGTTTCACCCTGGACGCACACGCGTCGCCGAGCACTCCCCATCGAAGGAACCCGATCCCATGAGCACAACGCCCGCCGCCCGCCACCGCGTGATCACGCGCCAAGTCGTCGAATGGGCGGCCTGGGACTGGGGTAGCGCCGCCTTCAACGCGGTTGCCACGACCTTCGTGTTCACGACCTACCTGACCAGCGACGGCGTCTTCACCGACTCGGGCACGGCCTCGACCTGGCTCAGCAACGGCATGACGATCGCGGGCCTATTCATCGCCCTGCTCGCCCCCATCACCGGCCAGCGTGCCGATCGACGAGGCCGGGGCGGAGTCTGGCTCGGATGGTTCACGGGCGCGGTCGTCGCCTGCATGCTCGCCATGTACTTCGTCCACCCCGAGTCGGTCCTCGGTCCCCGCGGTGCCCTCATGCTGGGTATCGCGCTGCTCGGCCTGGGTAACGTGTTCTTCGAGTTCGCATCCGTCAACTACAACGCGATGCTCAACCACCTGGGCGAGAAGGAGGACCGCGGCAAGATCTCCGGCTTCGGCTGGGCGTCCGGTTACATCGGCGGCATCGTCCTGCTGCTCATCCTCTACGTCGGCCTCATCGGCGTGAACCTGCTGGGCGTGCCCACGGACGAGTACCTGCCGATCCGTATTTCCATGGTGATCGCCGCCCTGTGGTTCGGCGGCTTCGCGATCCCCGTCATCCTCCACCCGCCGATGCCCAAGAAGGTCCATACCGGCGGCGACGACGAGTCGATCATCGACTCCTATAAGCTCCTGTGGCGCACCGTGCGCACCCTCAAGAACGAGGCCCCGCACACCCTCTTCTTCCTCATCGCCTCCGCCGTCTTCCGCGACGGCCTCGCCGGCGTCTTCACCTTCGGCGCCGTCCTGGCCAGGACCGCCTTCGGCTTCACCGCCGGCCAGGTCATGATCTTCGCGATCGCCGCGAACATCGTCGCCGGCCTCGCGACCGTCGCATTCGGATGGGTCGACGACAAGATCGGCCCGAAGAAGGTCATCATCCTGTCGCTGAGCGCGATGGTCGTCGCCGGCTTCGGCGTCTTCTTCCTGCACGCCCGCGGACCCGCCGTGTTCTGGAGCCTCGGCCTGGTCCTCTGCGTCTTCGTCGGCCCCACGCAGTCCGCGGCGCGTTCCTTCCTGTCGCGCATCATCCCCGCAGGCCGCGAGGGCGAGGTCTTCGGCCTCTACGCGACGACCGGCCGCGCCGTGTCCTTCATGGCACCCGCTATGTACAGCCTCTTCCTCATGCTTGGCAAGCGTATGACGCCCGCCGGCGAGGACTACACCTACTGGGGCATCCTCGGCATCATGCTGATCCTCGGCGTCGGCCTGGCCCTCACGATCCCCGTGAAGGCGGACCGCGCGACCCTGGCCCACATGGAGGACTGAGCACCTCGGGGCACGAGGCCGTCCAGGCGCGCCCCGGCCTCGTCCCCGAGGGTCCTGCGCCGCACACGACACGTCCCCGACGCAACCGAGTGAGTCTCGGGCATCGGGGACGCGCCTGTCTACGGTTTTACGACGACGCCGGAACGAACGCCTTGATGCCGTCCTCGGTCATGCCGATGGCCATGTCGTCGAAGACCCACATGATCTGTTTCGGAGCGTTGAGTTCGGGAGACGTGTAGATGAGGCCGTTGGCGGTATCGATGAAGTATCGACTCTTGTCCTGGTAGGTGAACGTATCGGCGTAGAGAACCGAAGCGTCCGCGCTCACACGGACCTCCTTCGGGCTGAAGTAGCACGAGCTGGTCATGTACTGGCTCAGCGCGCCGGGGACCGGGGTCGTGCGCGTCGACCCGTCGGAGCTGAGGGTGACCTCGATGGAACACTCGTCCTTGCCCACGAGGTCGACCGTTCCCGTCGCCCAGTTCGCCCGCTTGTCCGTCAGGAAGGTTTCCACGTCCGTGGCGCTCGGAGATGTGCCGTCACTGCTGACTGCGGGCAGAAGCCAGTACCCGTCAACCGCGAAGCTGGATTGGACGGTTCCCCTGCTGTCGAGGACCATTCCCTGCCTGCGGCTGAAGTCAAGGACGATGAAACCGTCGGTTGCCACCTCGACGTATTGGCCGAGGCCTGATTGATCGGGAATGGGCAGCATCGATGTTTCGCCGGTATGGATGTTGATGATCTGTGGTGATGCCTGAAGGGGGGAGGGGACCAGGAAGGACGTGAAAGCGCCCCCGCTGGAGACGGTGGTGCCCCTGGGTGCGTAGCCCAAACCGCGGTAACGTAACGCGTAGGACTCCTGGGCAATAGTGGTCGTCGTCCACAGGTTCGTCCACTCGCCGGATGTCTGCGTCCAGCCGTTGCAGGTGGACGGTGGTGTGCAGGTCACCACGATGCCGTCGGCCTGCGCGAGGGGAATCTCTATGCCCCACGGGGCCTGGGTCTGCTCGCCGGTCGCCTTGTCGATGACCACGTCGTGGAAAAAGAGCTGGGTTTCGTTCGACAGGAAGGCGGGCTCGTACGTGACGATCGCTGAATTTTCCGTGGGTCCGACCGTGTCCCACAGGAGGGCGGGCTCCTCACCGGACAAGTCGTAGGCCACGACTCTGCGGGTGGAGCCGCTCTGGCCCGTGCTCCTCTCTGTGGCGGCGATGTAGAGGACCTGGCCCTCGACGAACATCTGCGGTTCGAACTGAGTCATCTCAGGCGGCAGCTCGAGCGTCCATGCGGTGGCCACGCCCGAGGCCCACTGCGCAGAGATGGAATGCGTGTTCGTGGCGCTCCCGCGGTACCCGGGCGCGCGGACCGGCAGATCCTCCGCTTGCTCGCGCACCTCCGTGTTCGCCTGCGTGCTCGCACTCGACGAGGTCTTCGGGGACCATGGCGCCGATGATGAGCCGTCGCGAGTGGACGACAGAAACGACACGCCGAAGCCGATCGCGATGATGCCGACGAACGCGATCAGTATGTTGGGCTTCTTCTGCTTCGCGGGTACCGAGGTGGGTACGGTCCTCACGGGCGTGGGCTCGACGGCGACGGTCGGCCTCGGTGCCTGCGCGCCCGCGGACCGTTTGCGCGGCGAGGCCTTGGTGGCGGTGCGGGAAGCGGGGCGCGTCGGGGCGGGGGCAGCCTCCGCCGACGGGAGTGCATCCGGCCCGGGAACGTCGGCCGGAGCGGGCGGCGTGACGGCGAGGAACTGGTCGAGGTCCGGCATCGCCACCTCTGGAATTGCCAGCTCCTCCACCGCTTCCAACTCCGGCAGCGGCGGAAGTTCGGGCAGATCCGCGAACCCCGGAAGATCCTCAAAGTCCGGGAGGTCGGGAATATCGACCTGTGACAAGTCGTCCCACGCGTCGGAAGGGTTAGCACGCGCGTCGTCGGGCGTGTGGCGGAGGTCGTCGTCGTTCATGACACGTTTCTATCACGCTGCGCGCTCGGAGGCGCTCGCGGGCTACCCCTCGGCGCGCACCATGAGGGCGCTTGCCAGCGCGGCCACGCCCTCGCCTCGTCCCGTGAAACCCAGATGATCCGAGGTCGTCGCCGACACGGTGACCGTGCCCCCGGCGATCTCGCTCATGACCGCGCAGGCCTCGGGCAGTCGGGCGGCCATACGAGGCCGATTCCCCACGACCTGCACGGTCGCGTTGCCGAGCACCCAGCCGGCCTCGGCGGTCATGCGGCGGACCTCCTGAAGGAGCGCGCGCCCCGAAGCGCCCGCCCACTCCGGGCGGTCCACGCCGAAGACCGTGCCGAGCTCGCCGAGCCCCGTCGCCAGCAGCATCGCGTCGCACAGTGCGTGCGCGGCCACGTCCGCGTCCGAATGGCCCTCGAGAGGACGCTCGCCCGGCCACTCCAGGCACGCGACCATCAGGGGACGCGGCGAGTCGGGTGCGGCGAACGCGTGGACGTCGACCGCTTGGCCGATGCGGAAAGGCAGATCAGTCATGGAACCAGGGTAGCGTCACGAGGAAGTCGGCGTGAAGGCGATGAGGCCCTCGTCCGTCACCCCGACCAGCAGGTCGTCAAAGACCCACGTGAGGTTCTGCGCCGCCGTCAACTCGGTCGAGGTGTACGCCTTGTTGTTCACCATGTCGAAGAAATAGACGGCCTGCTCCTTGTATCCGGTCTTCTGAACGAAAGCGGCCGTTCCGTCGGCGCTCGCACGAGCGTGCGTGGGCGCGAACTGGCAGAAGGATCCGAAGCTGTCTGCAACCCCCTTCATACCCTCCGCAGAGTAGGTCCTGGCGCCCGCCGTCGACTGCAGGGTGAGGACCTCGCACCTGTCTCCGCTCGCCTCCATCATCCCAGTCGTCCAGGGGGTCTTACCCGAGGTGAAGAATGCCTCCAGGTCACTCAGCGTCGGCACGTCGCCGTCATCCGTGTAGACCTTGTTCTTGGTATTGCGGTCAAAAGCAGAGATGAACGTGCCAGTGGCATCATACTTTTCGAGCATGTTGGTCTTTTTTTCCACGATCAGGCCATCCGCTGTCGGATACAGCGAGATGAGGTTTGAGGGCTGTTTGAAACGGCCCTCAGCCCCAAGCGTCGTCACGACGCCCGTGCGGGCGTTGACGATCTGCAGATTCCTGTAGTCATCGACGGGCACGATCACGGAGGCATCCTCACCTGATCCGATTGTGGGTGGCACCGCCAGCTGCCGGGCTTTGGAGTGATCCGCTTGACGCCCCGTGATGGCCTGCCACAGGCGCTCCCACGAGCCTGAGGAATACGTCCACCCCGAGCAGGTCTCGTAGCCCGAACAGGTCACCAGGACGTCGTCGACCAATGCCATCGGCTGGTCGTCCTCCCACGGTCCCTCCGCCTGAATGCCCGTCGACTTCGAGACGAGGATGTTGCCGACGACAAGCCACTGGCCGGCGGAAACGATGTTGACATTCGGCGCCTGAGGTGTCACCCGCACAGAAGCATCCGACGACGTCCACAGCACGGTAGGTGTGGATGAAGCGACATCGATGGCCGCGATCGATAACGATCTCTTCGTATCGGACGCAGACACCATGTACAGCGTCGTTCCATCGGCAAACAGCTGGGTCCTCGTTCTGTTTTCCTGCTCCACGTCGCTGCGAGGATCGGTAAGAACCCATGCGGGGCTTACGCCAGCGGCCCAGTCCGACGAAAGAACGTTCGTGTTGGTGGCCGAACCCTGATACCCCTGAACGGCGATGGGCGCTTCGTGACACTGCTGAAGGAGGGTGCGAGCGCCATGAGCCTGGGCAGTGCGAGAACAAGGGCGACGACCGCGAGGACCGCGCCGATGATGACCTTTTTATCCAGCAGCCGCTCGTACAAGGCATTGCGAGTGAGGCGCTGCGGATCGCGCGTCCTGCGCGGAGGACGAGAACCCTTCCGGGGTGCGCTCGCGGGGGACGAGGCCTCGCCGCGAGAAGCCGACGAGCGGGGTGTCGCCGTGGTTCGCGTCGCGCCCGTGACGAGCGAACCCAGGACCGGCTTCAACGACGAGGCGACGCCCGAGCCGCCCGCCGCGCTGCCTTGCGATTGCTCGGCGGTCCTCTGCGTCGTCGGCTCGGCTTCGTGTGCGGGGGTGGAATCCGCCTCCGGGGGAGCCCAGCGGGAAAAGTCGTTGCTCACACCACGTTTGTACCACACGCCCCGGGGTGCCTCCCCCGATCCTGCGCCCCGGCCTCGTCCATGCATGTGACGAGGAACGGGCGCCCTCGCAGGCCACGCCCCCTCTCCGATAGGATCGACCCGTGCGCTACATTTCGACCCGACGCGGCCCCAACACGCCCACCCGTTCCTTCAGTGACATCCTCCTGGAAGGCCTCGCCCCCGACGGCGGCCTCTACCTGCCCGAGGAATACCCGACGCTGTCTCGCTCCGACCTGGACGAGCTGCGCATCGTCCTGCGCGAGGACGGGTACGCAGCCATGGCCGCCGGCATCATCTCCCTCTTCGTTGACGACATCCCCGCCGACGACCTGAGCGCGATCACCGCCCGCGCCTACCGCACCCCCGCCTTCTCCGACCCCCAGATCGTCCCCGTGAGCGCCCTGGAGGGCACCGACCTGCACCTCGCCCACCTGTCGAACGGCCCCACCGCCGCCTTCAAGGACATGGCGATGCAGCTCCTCGGCGAACTCTTCGAATACGAACTCACCCGCCGCGGCGACTGGCTCACCATCGTCGGCGCTACCTCCGGCGACACCGGCTCCTCCGCCGAGTACGCCCTGCGCGGCCGACGCGGCCTCTCCGTCGTCATGCTCACCCCCGTCGGCCGCATGACCGCGTTCCAACGCGCCCAAATGTTCTCCCTCCTGGACGAGAACATCGTCAACGTCGCCGTCGACGGCGTCTTCGACGACTGCCAGGACCTCGTCAAGGCCGTCAACATGGACGCCGACTTCAAAGCCACCTGGCACGTGGGTGCCGTCAACTCCATCAACTGGGCGCGCCTGCTCGCCCAGGTCTGCTACTACGTGGCCACCTGGCTGCGCGTCACCGAGGAGGGGGCCGACGCCTCGTCGAAGGTGAGCGTCGTCGTGCCCTCGGGCAACTTCGGAAACGTGTGCGCCGCCCACATCGCCCGCCAGATGGGCGTGCCGCTCGGCACCCTCGTCGTCGCCACGAACGAGAACGACGTCCTCGACGAGTTCTTCCGCACCGGCGTCTACCGCCCCCGCTCCTCCGCGGACACGCTGGCCACCTCCAGCCCGTCCATGGACATCTCCAAGGCCTCGAACTTCGAGCGCTTCATCTTCGACCTGCTGGGCCGCGACGGGGACGCCACCCGCGCCCTCTTCGATGAGGCCCTGGCCCGCGACGGCTACTTCGACCTGGCCGGCACGCCCGAGTTCGCCGCCCTGCGCGACACCTACGGCTTCATCTCCGGCACCTCCACGCACGCCGACCGCCTCGCCGAGATCGCGCGCACAGAAAAGGAAAGCGGCTACCTCCTCGACCCGCACACGGCCGACGGCGTGCACGTCGCCCGCGCGGTGCGCCCGCAGATCGAGGGCCCGCTCGTCGTCATGGAGACCGCGCTGCCCGTCAAGTTCGCCGACACGATCCTTGAGGCCACCGGCCACCTCCCGCCCGTGCCCGAGCGCTTCGAAGGCATCGAAGGCCGCGAAGAGCGCGTCACCGAGCTGGCCAATTCGGTCGAGGACCTCAAGGCGCTCATCCGAGAGCGCGTGCGCCCCGGCGCTTGAGTTTTCCCTGACTTGACGAGGCCTGGGACCCACCTGCGAACCCGCGCGGTTTTCGGGGACGGGGCCCGGGCCTCGTTACATACTCCCGGGGAGCGCCCGCGTCGCTCCCTGCCGCGCCGCGCCAGGTAGGATTGGTGCCATGCTGCACCTGTACGACTCCAAGAGCGCCCGCATCCAGCCCCTCAACCCGGTCACCCCCGGCAAGGTCGGCATCTACCTGTGCGGCGCCACCGTCCAGGGATCCCCGCACGTCGGCCACCTGCGCGCCGCCGTCTCCTTCGACACCCTGATCCGCTGGCTGCGCCGCAGCGGCTACGAGGTCACCTACGTCCGCAACGTCACCGACATCGACGACAAGATCCTGAACAAGTCGGCCGAAGCCGGCTGGGACTGGTGGGCCTGGGCGTACCGGTTCGAGCGCGAGTTCACGCAGGCGTATGAGACCCTCGGGGTCGAGGCCCCCACCTACGAGCCGCGCGCCACCGGCCACATCCCCGAGCAGCTCGACCTCGTCCAGCGCCTCATCGACGCGGGACACGCCTATTCGGACGGGCGCGGCAACGTCTACTTCGACGTCCACTCCCAGGACGACTACGGCTCCCTCACGCGCCAGCGCCTCGCCGACATGCGCACCACCGAGGATGACGCCCAGATCGACGAGGCCGTGGAGGCCGGCAAGCGTGACCTCCGCGACTTCGCCCTCTGGAAGGCCAGTAAGCCGTCCGAGCCGGCCACGGCCTCGTGGGACAGCCCCTGGGGACGCGGCCGCCCCGGCTGGCACCTCGAATGCTCCGCCATGTCGCGGCGCTACCTCGGCGACGAATTCGACATCCACGGCGGCGGCATCGACCTGCGCTTCCCGCACCACGAGAACGAGCAGGCCCAGTCCCACGGCGCCGGCTGGCCCTTCGCGCGCCTGTGGGTCCACAACGCGTGGGTGACCACCAAGGGCGAGAAAATGTCCAAGTCCCTGGGCAACGTCCTCTCCATCGGCGCGCTCACCGAGGAGTATCCGGCCGTCGCCGTGCGCTGGGCCCTGTCCACGGTCCACCACCGCTCGGCCATCGAATGGGGCGACGAGACGCTTCCCGCCGCGCACGCCGCCTGGGAGAAGTTCTCCACCTTTGTGGCCCGCGCAATCGAGGCCGCCGGGGAAGCTCCGGTCTCCGAGATCGCCCTGGCACCCGCCGACCTGCCCGAGGCCTTCGTCGCCGCCATGGACGACGACCTCAACGTCGCCGGCGCGCTCGCGGTCCTGCACGAGCACCTGAAGGCCGGCAACGCCGCGCTTGCTGCTGGTGATCTTTCCGGTGTCTACCGCGAGCAGGTCCTGGTTCGTTCCATGCTGGACGTGCTGGGCCTCGATCCTGCTTCCGAGCAGTGGCGTGGCCAGGCCGGTATCGGCGCTGGCGCCTCCGGCGCGGCTGCGGCCGAGCACTCGGCGCTGGACGCGCTGGTTCGCGCCGTGCTGGAGGAGCGGGCCGCCGCGCGGGCTGCCAAGGATTGGGCGCGCGCCGACGAGCTGCGCGATCGCCTGGCCGCCGCCGGCGTCACCGTCGCCGACGGCCGCGACGGCGCCACCTGGAGCGTTGGCTGATCGCTGATTGCTGACTGTGGAGGGGCTGCCGGCTGAGGGCCGGGCTGCTTGATGCGCCCGTGGGCGGCGGCCCGCCCGCTCGCCGTCCGCGCTGCGAGCTTCGCTCGGCGCGTCGGCTCGAAGCCCGGCCAGGCCCCGCCGCCGCCCACGGGCACCGCAGCCTGGCCCTCTTGTGTCCTCCGGACCCTCCGGCGCCCTCCACACCAGTGGGGCCTGGTCGCTGATTGGCGGTTTGGCGCGTTGTCTTGGAGCCCATCTGCGGTTGCCAACCAGCAATTCCGCACGTAATTCCCGTGCCCATATTTCAGACATTGAAATGTGGTTGTTGGAATTGCAACGTTTGTGGCCTATCTCGAAAATTGACCGCGTTAAATTACGTGCGAAATTTGGCTGGCGATGGTCCTGCCACCGCCCGCGGGCCGGCAGCCTGGCCCTCCGGTCCCTTCGGTGCCCTTCGCACCTGTGGGGTTGGGTTGCTGATTGGCGGTTTGGCGCGTTGTCTTGGAGCCCATCTGCGGTTGCCAACCAGCAATTCCGCACGTAATTCCCGTGCCCATATTTCAGACATTGAAATGTGGTTGTTGGAATTGCAACGTTTGTGGCCTATCTCGAAAATTGACCGCGTTAAATTACGTGCGAAATTTGGCTGGCGATGGTCCTGCCACCGCCCGCGGGCCGGCAGCCTGGCCCTCCGGTCCCTCCGGCACCCTCCGCACCTGTGGTGGTGGGGGGTTTGCAGCATTAGGAACCGGCTGGCGGCGTGTCGCTGGCGTGTCGGATCTCTAATGACGCCATTTCCCCCGTTCGGTGACGGCGAGCCCCGACGTGTCGGATCTCTAATGACGCCATTTCCCCCGTTCGGTGACGGCGAGCCCCCGACGTGCGGTGGTATGGTGCCCAAAGTGCAGACCACCTCGGCGATAAACGCTGAAAACGGGGTGTTGTGTGCGAAGTGGTCTGCGTTTTGGGCACAACGGTGTCAATCACCGTGTGCCTGGCAGCTGGGCCTTTCTACTGGCAGCGTTAACCCCTCAATGCGCAGCTAAACCCTTTTGGTGGCATGGTGGGCAGCCCGCCCAGGTAGCCACCTATCGGGTTAACGTGCGGGTTGTACGGCCCAGGTAGCCACCTATCGGGTTAATGTGCGGATGAGAGGTCCCGCGTGCGGGTTATCGGGCCCGCGTGCGGGACCAATCCCGATGCGAGCCGAAGCCCTACGCTGATAACCAGGCGACGCCGCGACGCGTCGCCGCAGACAGGGAGGAACGCATGGAGTACGTGGCGCTGCTGCGCGGCATCAACGTCGGCGGCAACAACAAGGTCTTCATGAGCGAGCTGCGCGAACAGATCGCTGCCGCAGGCTTCGGGCACGTGCGCACCTACATCAACAGCGGCAACCTCCTTTTCGAGACCGCGGCCGACGCCTCGCGCGAGGACGTCGCCCAGACCGTCGAGGACATCCTGGCACGCCACTACGACTTCCCGATCCGAGTGGCGCTCCTGACGGCGCAGGACTACCTCGCCCAGCTCGATGAACTGCCCGACTGGTGGCACGGCGAGGTCGCCCGCCGCGACGCGCTCTTCTACACGCGAGGCCTGGACCGCGACCATGTGCGCGAGCGCATCGAGGTGATGGAGCTGGGTGACGAGGCCGTTCACTTCGGTGAGCACGCCGTTTTCTGGGGTAAGTTCGACGAGAAGAGCTTCCTCAAGACCGCGTATCACAAGCGTCTGCTGCGCGAGGACTTCTACCGCCAGGTGACGATCCGCTCCGGTTCGACGGTCGAGAAGATCGCGTCCATGCTGTCCCGCGACTGAGGCGCACCCAGCCCAATCGTGATTTTGGCCCCCGCGCGCGCCCCTGCGGCCCCGATACAGCCTAAAACCCGTACGCTTGTGTCAGTTCACGAGAAAACGAGGAGACACCATGGCCTCACACAGCGGGCGCCCCGGCGCCATCCGTAAGAAGGGCACCAAGAAGGGCGCGCAGGTTGGCACCGGCGGCCACTCGCGCCGCCGCCTCGAAGGCAAGGGCCCGACCCCCAAGGCCGAGGACCGCACCTACCATCCCGCCCACAAGCGCAAGGTGAAGCGCGAGGCTCGCGAGGCTCAGGAGGCCGCGATCGCTCGCGCCCGCGCGAAGTCCTCGATCCGCATCAAGCCCGGCCACGAGCTGATCGCCGGTCGCAACCCTGTCGCCGAGGCCGCCCGTGCCTCGGTCCCGATTGAGCGCGTCTTCGTCCTCGACAATGTGAAGGACGACCGCGTGGAGGAGGTCGTGCGCCTCGCCTCGACCATGGGTGCGCCCGTGTACGAGGTCACCCGCCGCGACCTGGATGTCGCGACCGACGGCGCCGTCCACCAGGGCGTCGCCATCGAGGTGCGCGGCTACGAGTACGCGGACGCCTCGGACCTGATCGCGGGCTCCCTGCAGCAGCTGGGCCACCCGCTCCTCGTCGCCCTCGACCAGGTGACGGACCCCCACAACCTGGGTGCGGTCCTGCGTAGCGCCGGCGCGTTCGGCGCGGACGGCGTCATCATCCCCGAGCGTCGCAGCGCGGGCGTCAACACGACCGCGTGGAAGGTGTCGGCCGGTGCGGCGGCTCGCGTGCCCGTGGCTCGTGCGACGAACCTCGTGCGTGCCCTCGAGGAGGCCAAGCAGGCCGGTTACTTCGTGGTCGGCCTGGACGGCGGCGGCGACGCGCCCCTGCGTGGCCTGTCGCTGGCGGACGGCCCCCTCGTGATCGTGACCGGTGCCGAGGGCGCAGGCCTGTCCCGCCTCGTGCGCGAGACCTGCGACCAGATCGTGTCGATCCCGATCGCGTCGACCGTCGAATCCCTCAACGCGGCCGTTGCCACGGGCATCGCCCTGTACGAGGTCGCCTCCCTGCGCGCGCAGGACTGAGTCTTCCGGACGACTGTCTGTCATCTCGCCGTGGGCGCGCGTTAGCGCCTGCGGCGAGACTCTTTTTGGCACTTAATTCGTCACGAATCGGGCTATGTGGTAGCCGCCTGGCGCATGACGGTGAGACAGTTCGCCGTGAGGGCGCTGTCAGCGGGAAGGTCCTTCTGGTTGACGTAGTGCGGAACATCGAGCAGGGCACCCTGTTCGGTAAGCTTGCGTTCGACCCATCGGAACGCTTCGTCGATCTGGTCGTCAGAACCCAAGGATCGCTTCGGTGAATCATCGCTGAGGAAACACCACAGCTGCGCAGCCTCCTTCTCCTGATCGGGGAGCGCGCGGGCCGCGACCACGATGCGGCATTTGCCGGGTTTTGGCAGGCGTTCCTTGCGCCAGGTTTTGGAGGCGAAGCCTGACACGAATCCACCGACCTTGTTTGCGGCGCTGGCAGCACCCTCGTACGCGGCGCTGCCGACGAGGCTGACGACCTCGCCGACTGTCCCGGTTGCTTCGACGACTGTGTCCACGACCCCGCCGGCAACCTCGCCGACTGTGTCCATGACCCCGCCGGCGGCTTCTCGCGCGGCGCTACCGACGAAACCGGCGACCTCGCCGACCGTGTCGGTCACCGCGCGCAGACCCTCGGGTGCGGTTTCCTTGTAGGCAATGTGGAGAAGCGTCCCAGCGCCGCTCACGGCGGCCATTACGTCAGGGAGGTCAAGTGACGGCATCTTCGTTGCTGTGCTCGAGGCATCGACCGTGATCTCCGTGCCGACCCAGCCGCGGTGTGCAAACTGCTGGGGCATGCCGTGTGTTTGCTCGCGCACGCCAATCGTCACCCACAGGTCGAGAAACCGCCTAACCGCTTCTTCGGGGGAGCCGGTGACCGTGTAGACACCCAGAGGTGGGCGACGAAAGAGCTTCCCGGTCCACGAGGTTGGGGGAGTCGTTGTCATCTTCATGTGCGGTTCTGCTCTCGTTTGTTCATGTCAGGGGACTTCCGTTGCCCGAGGATAGCCTGGAGCGTGAAGAGGTATTTTCTGCGGGAGTTGGCGAGTCTCAGTTTTCTGAGAAACGGCGAGGTTTTCGGCCATACTCTTTTTTGGCGGCCTGGCGCATTGCGATCACGTTCTGCCCCGTGAAGAGGTGGTCTTTCGGCAGGTCGCCTTCAAAGAGGAGATCGGGCGGCGCGAGCAACAGCTCGTCGAGCTGCAACGTGACGGCGAGGTCCTGCAGATATTGGCTGACGTCTTCCCTGGTGGTGGGGGTGTTGCGCTGGCTCACCCGAGTATCGAAGCACCATAGCTCGCTCGCAAGATGCCCTTCGGCGGGGTAGGGCCGTGCTGCGACCAGGAGTCGCGACGTCTGAAGGCGTGAGGGTGCCGCTGGCTGAGAGGCAGAATGGGGGAACAGGTCGCTGCGCGCAATCGCGTCAGTTACGGTGGAAAAGAGACCACCCATCGTATCGAGGCCGTCTGCGATCTCGGTCCCAACCCACCCATTCAGGGCGAGCTGCTCGCGCATCCCCGGCGTCTCCACCACAGTGCTTCTCCACCTCGACGCCCAGTAGTTGATGCAGCGAGTGGCCGCCTCGTGCGGATCGGTTGCGACGAGCGCGTGCAGGTACCTGCGACGGAAGACGAGGCGGCGCAGTGAGAAACCGGGGATCATGACCGTTCCTTCGACGGGAGGAACTTGGTGATGGGATCGAGGA
>CAUTRF010000023.1:0-26020 GCA_963540795.1 uncultured Actinomyces sp. | reverse complement strand
GCGGAAATGCGGCTGGAGCGGCCGCGCTGGGCGAGTTTTTTCGCGGACCAGCAGTCGTGGGATTCCGCCGGGCGAGTTTGTTGTGCCGTGTGCCTGGCAGCCGAGCCCTTCTACTGGCAGCCTGAACCCGCTCATGCGCAGCTAAACCCACCTAGTGAAAGCTGGGCGCCGCCGCCCACGCTCCACTAGGTGGGTTAACGTGCGCGTTAGTGGGCCTGCGCCACCACCTATCGGGTTAACGCGCGAATTAAAGGGGCCGCGCAGACACTCGTCCGCGCGGCCCCTTGTCGAAAGCTATGAGCTCAGTGCTGGCCCTCGTGCTCCTTCAGGCGCTCGTAGGAGCGGCGAATCTCGGCCTCGGCCTCTTCGCGACCCACCCAGTGGGCGCCCTCGACGCTCTTGCCGGGTTCGAGGTCCTTGTAGACCTCGAAGAAGTGCTGGATTTCGAGGCGGTGGAACTCCGACACGTCGTCGATCTCGGTACGCCAGGAGGCGCGCTGGTCCGAGGCGGGAACGCACAGGACCTTGTCGTCGCCGCCCTTCTCGTCGCGCATGCGGAACATGCCGAGCGCGCGGCAGCGGATCACACAGCCGGGGAAGGTGGGCTCTTCGAGGAGCACCAGTGCGTCAAGCGGGTCGCCGTCCTCGCCCAGGGTGTCGTCGATGAAGCCGTAGTCATCCGGGTAACGAGTGGACGTGAAGAGCATGCGATCCAGGCGGATGCGACCCGTCTCGTGGTCGATCTCGTACTTGTTTCGGTTCCCCTTGGGAATCTCGATGGTCACGTCAAATTCCATGGCCGCGCCTTCCGCTTCAGCCCCGAAACTCGGGGGTCCAGTTGGTTGTGTCGGCGCATGGACGGGTACTGTAGGTACCGAAGTAACCACGAAGGGAAATCCATGCATCGCACGTCTATGGGGGCCATTGTAAGCGTTAGCGCCGCACTCGTGGCGACGGCGGCGCTAGTGGGTGGCGGTTGTTCGACGCAAACGGCCACTCCGACGGATCCTCCCACGGCCTCGACGCTTGAAGGCGCAGCGATTTCCGGTGATGCGAAGGGTCCCGGGAACCCGGTTTCCGCCGAGGATGTCCAGGCGCTGTGGGCGCCGGTCGCGGCAGCCGCGGCTGAGGGCGGGTACACGGCGTGGGGGACGGTCGTGGACGCGCAGACGGGCGAGGTCCTCCTGGACGCGGCCGCCGCCACCCCTCACACGCCCGCCTCGACGACGAAGACCCTCGCGGCTTTCTCAGCCCTGCACCACCTGGATCCGACGGCGACGCTGACCACCAGCGCGCTCCTGGGCGCCGACAACCAGACCCTCTTCCTGGATTCGGAGGGCGACCTGCTCCTGGGTATCGGCACCTCTGACGAGGTCGAGGTCTCGGGCCGTGCGGGCCTGCAGACCCTCGCGAAGGACACGGCCGCGGCCCTGACGCAGCGCGGCATCACCTCTGTGACCTTGAACTGGCGCGGCACTCTCTTCGAGGGGGACTCGCACCTGTCCTCCTGGGATGCGCAGGAGGTCGGTTCCTACGAGGGCCACGTCGGTCCCATGGCGATTGACGCCGGACGCACCTACGAAGGGGCCAACGCCTTCTATGCGGATGCGCCCGGCCGCGTCGCCGAGGTCTTCTCCCAGGCCCTCGGCGCGGAGGGGATCTCCGCGACCCTCGGCGAGGCCGGGGATGCCCCCGCGGGAGCGGGAGCCGTCGCGCAGGTGAGCTCGGCGACGATGGGGGAGCAGCTGCGCTGGATGCTAGCGCATTCGGATAACACTCTCGCCGACCAGTACTGCCGTTTCGCCGCGCGTGCGGCGGGTGCCCCCGCCACCTACGAGGGCGCGACCGAGACGGTGCGCAAGACACTGACTGAGGCTGGCGTTCCCACGGAGGGCCTGACCCTCGAGGACTGCTCGGGCCTGTCGAGTAACGACAAGATCAGCGCGAACACCCTCGTCGGCGTCCTCAAGGCCTCGTACGAGGGCACGGGCACCGAGGCGAACACGATGCGCCTCCTGCCGTGGGCGGGCCTGGTCGGCACGCTCTCCCAGCGCATGACCGAGGAGCCCGCGGTCGGAAATGTGCAGGCCAAGACGGGTGCCCTCCAGGAGGTCACCGCCCTGTCCGGGTCCGTTCAGACGAAGAGCGGACGCGTCCTCCTCGTGTCGATCGGCCACGACAACGTCACCGAGGGTGCCTACGCCACGCGCGGCCAGTTGGACGCCTTCGAGGAAGGCCTCGCCGGGCTAGACTGAGGCCATGGATATGCCGTTTGGCCCGCGCAACGTCGCGGGAGTTCTCGCCTCGTTGTCCTACGCGGGCCCCTCGGCCTCTCGCGTGGGTGCCTCCGCCGTCGTGGCGCGCCTGCGTCGCTCGGTCGCCTGGTCGGATCGCCGGCTTGCCGAGCTGTCGACCCTGCCCGAGGCCTCCGAGAAGGTGGCCGGCTCCCCGACCCTCGTCGTCGACCGACGAGGCCTGATCCGGTCGGTCGGATCGCTCCTGGAGAGCTTCGAGGATGCGCGTACGCCCAAGGTACTGGCCGCCGAGGCCGTCATCCTGCGCGCCATGGCCAAGGACGCGACGGGCATCTGGGACGTGCGCACGGGCCGCCGGATCCTCGTGGCCCCCAACGTGCTCGCGGACGCGCAGCGCTACGCCCTGGATCAGACGGACTGGTGCCGCTGGGTGTCCCTGTGCACGGGACTGCGCGGCGTCCACCTCACCCACGCCCCCCACCTCGTCCCCTACGTCGCGGACCTGATGCGCTCGCTGCCCGAACGCAGCGACGAACTCGTGCGCATCGTCCTGCTCCTGGACGCCCTGCCCACTGCGGAGATGGAGGTTCTCACGCCCCGCGACCTGCCCTCGATCCAGTGGCTGCGCACGCACCGCGCCCACGCCGGTGGCGTCGCTCTCGTGCGCGCATGCGCGGCCGCCGGCATGCCGTTGGCCGGGGTCGAGGCCCTGCAGGCGCAGACCGAAGGATTCGCGCGCACCGTCGTGCGCGAGGGCGCGATCGCGCAGCTTCTGTCGAGCATCGAGGCGCTGCCGACCGCGAGCGAGTACGCGGAGCCGACAGCGTGGCTGGCGCGTGTGCGCTGACGCCTCGAGCCTCGTGGGCGCGAACCCCCGCGGCCCCCTGCGCGCCTGCTCCCTGGCGGTGCGCGCTCATCTGACCTCCTTCATTGACGAGGCGGGGGTTCCTCCCGCTCTCATCGTCGGCCTGTCGGGCGGCGCGGATTCGCTGGCGCTGGCGCTGACGACGATCGATGTGGCCGCGCGCGCGGGAATCCCCGTTGTGACGGTGACCGTCGACCATGGGCTGCGCGCGGGCAGCGGCGAGGAGGCTCGCCGAGTCGCGGATCTGGCAGAGTCCCTGGGAGCGCGCGCCGTCGTTGAGACCGTCGCGGTGGATGGCCCGGGAGGGCCCGAAGGAGCGGCGCGCGACGCCCGCCGAGCGGCCCTGAGAGCCCTCGCCCGGCGTGAAGGCGGCCCGATCCTCCTCGGCCACACGATGGACGACCAGGCCGAGACGGTCCTCCTGCGCCTGGCGCGCGGCTCGGGCCCCTCGTCCCTGCGTGCCATTGCCCCCATCTCGCGCGACGATGACGGGGTGACGTGGCTGCGCCCCCTCCTGACGCTGCGGCGAACGGACACGGAGCAGGCGTGCGCCCAGGCGGGCCTTACCCCGGTCGAGGACCCGACCAACGACATCGACGGGCCGTGGCGGGCCGCAGACGGCAGTCCCCTGCGCCGCTCGGCGCTGCGCCACCGCGCGATCCCCGCCCTGGCCTCGGCCCTGGGGGTGGACCCGGTGCCCGCGCTGGCCCGCACGGCCGCCCTGTGTGCGGCCGACGACGACGCCCTCGCCCAGTGGGCGCGCGCGCTCGCGGACTCGGCGACGCCGGAGGAGGGGCATGACTCCGAGAAGGTGCGCCCGTCCCTGGCGGTGTCCGACCTGCTGGGCGCTCCCCGCGCGGTGCGCACCCGGGCGCTGCGCGAGGCCGCCCGAGGCGCTGGAATCCGCGCGTTGTCCAGCGCCCACGTGGACGCTCTCGACGACCTCGTGGTCGCCTGGCGAGGCCAGGGGCCCATCGACCTGCCCGGAGGCACCGCCTCGCGCACCGGACGCGGGGCGAACGCGCGCATCGCTTTCGTCGCTCGCGAGGGAGGCGACCCGACGGCACCAGACCCCGCCTAAACGGCGGAAACGCGCCGCAACAGAACCCACCGGAGCCGCCCGGCGCTGACTGCGCGATCACAGGATGTTGCGCTGACAGTGAGAATCCCGTCCTTCCTGGAACAGGCGAGCGTTTGTGTGGCACGCTTATAGTGGAATCGCTCGCGTAGCATCGATACGAAAAGAGGACACGGTGGACGCCACCGATATGGGTAACGACCTGAAAGAAATCCTGGTCACCGCCGAGGATATGGACCGTCGGCTCGGCGAAATGGCCGAGCAGATCGACCGCGACTACGCGGGCGAAGAGCTGCTGATCGTCGGTGTCCTGCGTGGTGCCATCATGGTCATGGCGGACCTGTCCCGCAAGCTGCACACCCCCCTCGAGATGGACTGGATGGCCGTGTCCTCCTACGGATCCGGCACCAAGACCTCGGGCGTCGTGCGCATCCTGAAGGACCTCGACCAGGATGTGGCCGGACGCCACGTGCTCATCATCGAGGACATCATCGACTCCGGCCTGACCCTGTCCTGGCTGCAGGCGAACCTGCTCGGACGAGGCGCCGCCTCCGTCAAGATCGCGACCGCCCTGCGCAAGCCGGAGGCCGCCAAGGTCGACGTAGACGTTGCCTACGTGGGCTTCGACATTCCCGACGAGTTCGTCGTCGGCTACGGCCTGGATTACGCGGAAAAGTACCGTAATTTGCCTTTCGTCGGCACGCTGCAGCCGCACGTCTACAACAACTGAGAACGCTTACCTATAGGGGACCCACGTGAACGAGAAGATCAAGAACAAACGCCCCAGCTTGGGCTGGGTGATGGTTCCGCTCATCATGCTGCTTGCCGGCGGCTGGTTCATGTGGGGCTTGTTCAGCCCTCGCGCCGTGACGACCTCGGAGGGCCTTGCGCTCATCTCGGGTGACACGGTCGAACAGGTGGTCCTCAACGAGGGCACCCAGCAGGTGAATCTGACGCTGACGGAAGACTACGTCCACCAGAGCACCGGCGGCGACGATAAGACCGTTAATCTGGGCAAGAACGTCTACTTCACGTACTCCTACGTGCAGACCAAGGACATCCTCGACACGGTGGCCGCAAAGGCTCCCGCGAAGGGCTGGAACGCGGTGCGTCCCCAGTCCGGCATCCTGGGCGGCGTCCTCCAGCTGCTCATCTCGCTGGTGATCCTGGGTGGCGCGTTCTACTTCATCATGCGTTCCATGTCGGGATCGCGGATGATGGGCGGATTTACGCAGTCTCGCGCCAAGGAATTCAACCAGGAGCGCCCGGACGTCACCTTCGCGGACGTCGCCGGTGAGGACGAGGCCGTGGAGGAGCTCGAGGAGATCCGCGAGTTCCTGGCCTCCCCGGACAAGTTCCACAAGGTGGGTGCGCGCATCCCGCGCGGCGTCCTGCTCTACGGTCCTCCCGGAACGGGTAAGACCCTCCTCGCCAAGGCGGTTGCCGGCGAGGCCAACGCCCCCTTCTTCTCGATCTCCGGTTCGGAGTTCATGGAGCTGTACGTCGGCGTGGGCGCCTCCCGCGTGCGTGAGCTCTTCGAGCGCGCCAAGAAGAACGCGCCGGCCATCATTTTCGTCGACGAGATCGACGCCGTGGGTCGCCACCGCGGCAGCGGCATCGGCGGCGGCAATGACGAGCGCGAGCAGACGCTCAACCAGCTCCTCGTCGAGATGGACGGCTTCGACGAGCGCGCCAACATCATCCTGATCGCGGCGACCAACCGCCCCGACATCCTCGACCCGGCGCTGCTGCGCCCGGGCCGTTTCGACCGCCAGATCGCCGTCGAGGCACCCGACCTGAAGGGCCGCGAGGCCATCCTCAAGGTCCACGCGCAGGGCAAGCCCCTCACCCAGCAGGTCGACCTGCGCCAGATCGCCAAGCGCACGCCCGGCTTCACGGGTGCCGACCTGGCGAACGTCCTCAACGAGGCCGCGCTGCTCACCGCGCGTTCCGACATGCAGTTCATCGATGAGCGCGCCATCGACGAGGCCATCGACCGCGTGATCGCGGGCCCGCAGAAGCGCACCCGCGTCATGAACGACCACGACAAGGCCGTGACCGCCTACCACGAGGCCGGCCACGCCCTGGCCGCCGCCGCCCTGAACTACACGGACCCGGTCACGAAGGTGACGATCCTGCCGCGCGGGCGCGCCCTGGGCTACACGATGGTCATGCCCACCGAGGACCGCTTCAACAAGACCCGCAACCAGCTCCTCGACGATCTAGTCTACGGCATGGGCGGGCGCGTCGCCGAGGAGATCGTGTTCCGCGACCCGTCGACCGGCCCCGCCAACGACATTCAGCAGGCCACGAAGACGGCCCGCGCGATGGTCACCGACTACGGCATGAGCGACCGCATTGGCATGGTGAAGCTGGGCGACGCCGACACCGAGGCCTTCGGGCACGGCAGTGGTGAGGGCCCGCGTTCCTTCTCCGACGAGACGGCCGCGATCATCGACGAGGAGGTGCGTCGCCTCCTCGACAACGCGATGCGCGAGGCGTGGCGGATTCTCTCGGAAAACCGCGCGGTTCTGGACACCCTGGCCTCCCGCCTGCTCGAGGAGGAGACCCTCGACGAGGCGCAGCTCGCGGAAATCTTCAAGGACGTCGTGAAGGCACCCGAGCGCCCGGTATGGAACTACCAGTCCGACGCTGCGGTTCCGGGTGCCCTCCTGGGCAACCCCGTGGGTATCAAGCCCGAGGACGAGTTCAAGCCCGCCGCGGAGGGGAGCATCGAGGTCTCGCCGACCGACGTCATCGATGCCTCGGGCGTGGAAGAGGAGCAGGTGTGACCTACGATCCCGCTGGCGTCGAGAAGGCGTCGCGCGACCTGCTCGTCGCAATCGGTGAGGACCCCGAGCGCGAGGGCCTGGTCGGCACCCCCGGCCGCATGGCGCGCGCGTGGCGCGAGATGTGCAAGGGCCTGACCGAGGATCCGCGCGAGCACCTGCGCACGCAGTTCCACGCGGGTACCGACGAGCTGGTCCTGGTCCGCGACATCACCTTCTTCTCGGTGTGCGAGCACCACCTGCTGCCCTTCTACGGTCGCGCCCACGTGGGTTACATTCCGCGCGGCGGCGTCGTGACGGGCCTGTCTAAGCTGGCCCGCGTGGTCGAGGGCTACGCGCGTCGCCCCCAGGTCCAGGAGCGCCTGACCGCCGAGGTTGCCGACGCGATCGACGAGATCCTGAATCCCCAGGGCGTCATCGTCGTCATCGAGGCGGAGCACATGTGCATGTCGATGCGCGGCATCTCCAAGCCGGGCTCCTCCACGGTGACCAGCGCGCTGCGCGGCATCATGAGCGACGGCGCGACCCGCGCCGAAATGATGGCCCTCGTCCTGTCCGGGAGCCGATGACGTGAGTGCCCTGCCCCTGCCCGCCGCCCCGGCCTTGTCCCCGGTCCCGCCCCTGGCGCTGCCCGGCGGCTTGAGCCTGCCTGCCGGTCGGACGGCGATCATGGGTATCCTCAACGTGACCCCCGATTCTTTCTCGGACGGGGGACGTTACACGGACGTCGCGGCGGCGCTGCGCCACGCGCGCGAGATGGTGGCCGCCGGGGCGGACCTCATCGACGTGGGCGGGGAGTCGACCCGCCCGAACTCGACGCGTATCAGCGCGGACGAGGAGTGGGCGCGCATCCACGCCATCGTCGATTCCCTGGCAGCCGACGGCGTCATCGTGTCGGTCGATACGCTGCACGCGTCGACGGCCCGCGAGGCTGCGCGCGCGGGTGCGGCGATTATCAACGATGTGAGCGGCGGGCGCTGGGACCCCGAGATGAACGCGGCGGTCGCGCAGTCGGGCTGCGCGTACGTCGTCCAGCATTACCGCGCACTGCCGGGCATGCCGGGGGAGCGCTTCGACTACGGGGACGACCTCGTGGGCACGCTCATCGAGCGCGTGGGATCCCAGGTTCAAGACGCTATTGATGCTGGTGTGGCACCTGATAAAATTGTGGTAGACCCGGGCCTCGGCTTCTCGCTGACGGGCGACCAGTGCTGGCAGATCCTGCGCGAACTGCCGCGCTTCCTACAGGGCGGATACCCCGTCCTCGTCGGCGCTTCTCGCAAGCGTTTCGTCAAGGCCCTCAAGGGCGACGTGGACGCGAACAGCGCGGACATCGCCGCCTACTGCGCGGCAGCTGGTGCGTGGGCCGTGCGGGTCCACGACGTAGCAGCCACCGTAGCGGCCATCGCCCGAAAGGAGAACGACGTTGACTAACCGACGCGTCATCATCGCCCTGAAAGGACTCGGGGCGATGGCCAACCACGGCGTCTACGACTTCGAGCGCGACCGCAACCAGCGCTTCAGCGCCGACATCGTCATGTGGGTCGAGACCGCCGGCACCGCCGACGACATCGCAGCCACCGTCTCCTACGCGGACATTGCCGACGAGGCCATGGCCGTCCTCACCGGCACCGCCGTCGACCTCATCGAGACCCTCGCCGAAACCATCGCCTCGCGCGTCATGAGCCACGAGGGTGTCGTCGGCACCGAGGTCACCGTCCACAAGCCCGACGCCCCCATCGACCACCCCTTCGCGGACGTGTCCGTGACCGTGCGAGCGGGCCAGACCGACGCGATGCCCCTGTCGCTCTCCCTCAAGGGAATTTACGAGGCCGAGGACGGCTCCGTCCTCACCGGCGAAATCGAGGCTTACGGCCGCGCTCAGGCCCCCAGCCCGGCCGAGCAGGAGCAGAGTGGTGCCCTGCCGACGCGCCGCGACGTGCAGGCCGCCCACGCGACGCCCGCCCACGACGCGACGCGCCCCGAGCGCCTGCGCTCGCGTCGAGTCGTCCTGGCGATCGGCGGCAACCTCGGGGACGTGCCCGTCACCCTCATGCACACGGTCGAGGCCCTGTCCTACATGGAGGGCTTCCAGATCGACGACGTCTCGCCGATCATGCGCACCAAGCCCGTGCTGGCCCCCGGCCAAGCCCCCCAGCCCGACTACTGGAACGCCGTCGTCATCGGCTCCGCGATCACGACCCCCGACGAGCTGTTCGCCCAGACCAGCCGCATCGAGCGCGAGCTCGGTCGTGAGCGCCACGAACGCTGGGGCGCTCGCACCGTCGATATCGACATCATCCAGATCGAGGGCCTGGCCTCCTCCGATCCGGTCCTCACCCTGCCGCACCCGCGCGCCAAGGAACGCGCTTTCGTCCTGGCACCCTGGCTCCTGTGCGACCCCGACGCCGTCCTCGAGGGCGTGGGCCGCGTGTCCGACCTGCTGGCTCATACCCCCGACCGCGAGGGCATCATCGACGCCGTTGACGACTGGCTGGAGGACCCCGCGGCCGTCATGCCCGACTCCGACCAGCTCCTCGCCCAGCGCGCCGAGCAGGCCAGCGCCGACATGCGCGAGCTTATCGAGACCCTGACCGGCGAGATCAGTCAAGTCAGCGACCTCGTCACCCGCTCGGGCGAGCCCGCCGAGCCGGTGGAGATTCCCGCCGCCCACACGGTCCTCGAGGACTCCGGCGACGACGTCCAGGAGGCCGCAGCCTCCGAGCAGGCCGAGGAACCCGCGGTCAGCGAGCTCGCGTCGCACGACGTCGACGTGCCCGAGGCCAGCGAGCCCACGCAGCACGACGTCGACGTGCCCGAGGCCGTAGCACCGGTCGCGCAGGCCGCCTCCCAGGCTGACGAACCCGACGCAGACCCGCAGGCCGCAGCGCCGCAGGGCGAGACCCCCGCGGACGAGGCCGCGACCGCCCCGGCGGTGCCCGGCCCGCCCCACCGTCAGCGGCGCCGCCGCGCGGACGAGGCCAGGGCCTCGTCGCGCCCGTCCTGGCATCCCGTGTCCTCCGTGCCCGCCGACTCTGCGGCCGGTCGCATGACCCGCAAGATCGGCACCGGCACCTACAAGCCGAGCGGGACCGAAAAGCCCCGCTGGGTCCCCGTGTTCGAGTCCAAGCGTGAGGAGTCCCGCTCCAAGATCGCGCTGCCCGACTGGAATTTCTCCGTGGGCGCCTCCCACGACGTGCGCGTCGTCGACGACCGCTCCGGCCTGGGGCGCGACGACGAGGCCCCCAAGGCCACCGTGCACGCCGACGGACGCTCCACCATCCTCGCCCCCGGGCTGCCCGACGACACCCCCGTCGGCCCCATCCCCGAGGACGAGGCCACTCAGACCGGCATTCTGCGCCGCGTCGTCGTGCGGCCCACGATGACGGGCGCGATCCCCATCGTCAAGAGGCGTTAAATGAAACCCCTGTCGATCACCTGGGTGACGCTGGTCGGCTTCGTCTGTGCCCTCCTCAGCTTCCTCGGCTTCTTCGCGCACATGCGCGCGGGAGGCACCCCGCTGATCGTCACGCCCGGCCCGGCCGTCGTCTTCGCGGTCGCGACCGCGCTCCTCATCTGGTCCGGCCTGGCAGTGCGCCGACTGCGCGCGAACAAAGACACGTGGATTGACGCGATCGGCGCGATGCGCGTCGCCGTGTTCGCCAGGGCCAGCGCGATCGTCGGAAGTGTGCTCACCGGCGTCCTCATCGGCGACATGATCGTGTCCCTCACGCAGCTCGAGGCCTCGGCGATGGTCGCCAACGCGATCGCGTCGGGCATCAGCGGCCTGGTGGGCCTCGTCTGGGTCATCGTCGCGCTCGCCGTGGAACGCTGGTGCGTGATCGACCCCGACGACGATGGATCGTCGAGTTCGCACAGGCGCAGCGCCGCCGCTTAAACGCCTCGTGTGGGAGTCCTCTCGCGCGAAAGTGAGCGCTCCCCGAGCGTTAGGCGCGCCCCGATGCCGCGGGCCGGTATCGTGGACGCGTGGCTGACCAGCGTAAGAATTCCCCCAGGCGACCCTCGACCCGTCGCTCCGCGTCCGCATCCGGACGCGCAGGCGACCGCGCCTCCCGAGCCGCAGCGGGCGGTC
The DNA here is from genome assembly GCA_963540795.1 of uncultured Actinomyces sp. GTDB lineage: Bacteria > Actinomycetota > Actinomycetes > Actinomycetales > Actinomycetaceae > Pauljensenia. The sequence continues at coordinate 14,940 of CAUTRF010000023.1, read as the reverse complement.
GGGGAGCTTCGACGCGCGCGGCGTCTTCCGCCGGAGCCTCGACGGCTCAGCGGGGGAGCGGGGCAGGCGCGCGTCGGCCCAAGAAAGCCTCGTCGGGCGGTGGACGTCCGCCCGTGAACCTGTGGCCCCGGCGCATCGTCACCGGCCTGGGACTGATCCTCATCGTCGCGCTCATCGTGTGGGGCGTCGTCGCCGCCGTGCGCGCCATCGCGGGAGCCTTGAGCGCCGATCCCGCGCCCCAGTCTGCTCCGCAGTCCGTCGTCCAGTCCGGGGCCCTCGACGCCTCCGGATACACACTCAAGGGAGGCCAGGAGGCCACCGCCGACGGCCTGCTCACCGACGGCACCACGATCGACATTCCCGCCTGCCTGGACCGCGACATCACCGCCACCGTGAAGGCGAGCCCCGTGGCTTCCGGTTCCGCGATGCCCGTGACGCTCACGCTGGAAAACCGCGGATCGGTCGCCTGCTCGACGTCGCTGACGCGCTTCAACCTGGCGGTGACGACCGGTGATCACCTGGTCTACGACTCCTCGCGCTGCGCCGAGCGCCAGCAGTCCTCCACGACGCTGCTGCTGCGCCCGGGCGGCACCTGGTCCGGCGCGCTGCGCTGGGATGGATACGTGTACACGAACGGTTGCACGGCTCCCGCGGGCGGCGCGAGCGCGGCTGCGGCCGGCACCTATAAGGTGGCCGTCACGATGGGGACGCGCGAAGTTGGCTCGACGGTCGTCGACGTGACGCCTGCGCCCACGCCCGCGCCCCAATCGGGAGCGCAGTCGGGCACCCAGTCCGGCGCGCAGTCGGGCCGCTAGGGGCTAGCAGGCGGCGGGCGGCTACCAGCCGACGAGGCCGGCGCTCACGGCCTGAGCCTGATGGGCTAGATTTTCCGTGATGAGCTTCGCCCGGTAGGGGCCGATTCCCTCGAGCTCCTCCAGCTCCGCAACGGTGGCCGCGCGCAGCTGCGGCAGCGAGTTGAAGTGCGCGGATACGACCTTGATGGCGCTCCACGACAGGTGCGGCACCAGGGACAGGGCGCGCACGCCGCGCGGCGTGATCTCTCGATCCAGGTCCGCGACCTCGTACACCTCCAGGCCCAGGATGTTCGAAATCGCGGTCAGGTCCACGATCCGCTCCGAGCCGAGCGAGGACAGCTCGGCCTCGACGCGGGCCAGGTCGTCCGGGTTCGCGATGTAGTCGCGCATGACGAGGGCGCGCTCGGAGGCGGATCCGCGCACGAGGTCCTCGACCTGCAGGGCCAGCAGGCGCCCCTCCGAACCCAGCTCCTCAAGGTACTCCGTGATCTCGGACGTGATGCGTCGGATCATCTCCATGCGCTGCATGACTGTGGCGACGTCGCGCACGGTCGTGCTGTCGCGCATTTCCAGGATCGTCAGGGTCTGCAGGACCTCGTCGAGGCGCTGGCTGTAGCGGTCGAGGGTGTCGACGGCCAGGTTCGCGCGCGAGAGCAGGGCCTCGGGCTCCTCCACCAGGCGGTGCTCGGAGCCCACGTAGATGGAGATCATGCGCATGGACGCGGACAGGGACAGGACCGGCAGGTGGGTCTGTCGCGCGGTGCGCTGCGCGGTGCGGTGGCGCATACCCGACTCGTCCGTGGGGATCGTCGGGTCCGGGAAAAGCTGCACGTTCGCCTTGCGGATGCGCCACTGGTCGGGATCGATGATGACCGCGCCGTCCATCTTGCACAGCTCGCGCAGGCGCGCGGCCGTGAAAGCGACGTCGAGGTCGAAGCCGCCCGAGCACATGGCCTGTACCTCCGGGGTGTACCCCAGGACGATGAGAGCACCCGTGTGGGAACGCTGGATTCGTTCCAGTCCCTCTCGCAGAGGCGTGCCGGGCGCGACTGCGCGCACTGCGTCACGAAGGATCGCTGCATCGGACGTCAATGTGATTCCCTCCCAGAACAGTCGGTGTGATTCCTATTATTGCGAGTCCGCGGGGAAAGCGACACGAATAGCCGTCGCCAGATCCGACACAGTAAAGACGGTGATGCCGTCGACTCCCGACAGGTCCTCGCTGCCCTGGGCGGGCACGATCGCCGAGGAGAAACCCAGGCGCGCGGCCTCGGCGAGGCGGCGCTGGGTGCCCGTGCAGGCGCGCACCTCGCCCGTCAGCGAGATTTCGCCGACCGCGACGAGGTCGGGGCGCGGGGGAGTGCCCTTGAGCGAGGACACGATGGAGATGGCCATCGCCAGGTCGATGGCGGGTTCGACCGTGCGCGCGCCGCCGACCGTGGAGACGTAGACGTCCGCCCCCGACGTGTCCGCGCCGATGCGGGCCTGCAGGACCGCGAGGATCATGGCGACGCGCGCGTGGTCCACGCCCGACGTGGTGCGCCGCGGCGAGCCGCCCGACGAAGGGGCGACGAGGGACTGAATTTCCGTGGGCAGCGGGCGGCGCCCTTCCAGAGACACGGCCGCGCACGTGCCGGGCACGCCGCGCGTCGTACGCGACAGAAACAGGCCCGACGGATCGGCGAGGCCGTAGATGCCCGAGTCCGTCAGCTCGAAGCAGCCCACCTCATCGGTGGGGCCGTAGCGGTTCTTCACCGCGCGCAGCAGGCGCAGACGCGAATGACGGTCGCCCTCGAACTGGCAGACGACGTCCACGAGGTGCTCGAGGACGCGCGGACCGGCGATGCCGCCGTCCTTCGTCACGTGGCCGACGAGCAGAGTGGGCAGGTCGGACTCCTTGGCGACCCGGATCAGCGAGGCCGCCACCGCGCGCACCTGCGCGACGCCGCCCGCCCCGCCCTCGACCTGGGCGGAGGAGATGGTCTGCACGGAGTCAACGATGAGCAGGGAGGGGCGAGCGGCCTCGACGTGCCCGAGGACGACTCCGAGCTCCGTCTCATCCGCGATCAAGAGATTCGGTTCGAGTGCGCCGATGCGTTCCGCGCGCCCGCGCACCTGTGCCGCCGACTCCTCGCCCGTCACGTAGAGGACGGGGCCGTGCCCGCTCGCCGCCGCCGTGCGCGCGGCCTTGGCGGCCACGTCCAGCAGCAGCGTCGACTTGCCCACGCCGGGTTCGCCCGCCAGGAGGATCACCGCGCCGGGGACGATGCCGCCGCCGAGGACCCGGTCCAGCTCGCCCACGCCCGTCGAGCGCGACGAGGCCCGCTCGCCGTCTACCTCGCCGATCGGCAGGGCGGGGCGGCGCGGGGGAGTCGCGGCCGCGCGCGGCCCGCCCGAGGCCTCGCCGGCCTGGTCGACGGTGCCCCACGCCCCGCACTCGCGGCACTGACCCACCCACTTGGGGGAGGTCCACCCGCACTCGGAGCAGCGGTAGGTGATCTTCTCTTTCGCCATGCACTCACCGTAACCCGACCCGCCCTCATCTGCGGTTCCCGCGCCCGGGCGGGCGTCGTGAGCGCAGCGTCGGGAGAGCGGACGTTGCTCCCCGCCACGGCCTCGTCGACGAGGCGGGATAGCCCAAATGTGCGACTGTGGTCAGGTTCTCGTGTGTGCCGAATGGCCCTACACCGCCGCGAGAACCCCGTTCAACAGATCGCAGATTTCTCGGTACCTGTTGTTCTCTTCGAGGTTTATCCATAGGGTTGGTCGGTGTGTATCCTTGGGATGGAAAGCCCATACCCTGTGCGGATACAGACAACGCCCCACACCAGTGCGCACATTGAGACTGAGGAAAGCCACATGAACAAGGCGAGTCGATCGCGAAACACCTGGTCAAAGCGGATACCGGCGCTCGCCGTCCTATTGGTGTCCGCGATGCTGTGCGCGCTCGCGGTCGTGTATCGGGGCGTCGAGGTCACCCAGGTGAGCGTCGACGACGGCGGCATTTGGGTGACGAACCAGGATCGCAAGCTCCTCGGACACCTCAACTACGACGCCCTCATGTTGGACGGCACAGTCTCGGTGAAGTCCGCGTCTTTCGACATTGGCCAGGAGGGCGGTGACGTGACGCTGGGTGAGACCGCGGGCCACACGGTCACCCCGGTGCGTCCGACCTCCTTCTCCCTCGGCCAGTCCGTCACCCTGCCCGACAACGCGGTCCAGGTCCAGGGCGGCTCCGTCCTGGCGGTCCTTGACCCCAACGAGGGCCTCCTGTGGGCCGGCAGTGCCGACGAGCCTGCCGCCATGTCGCTCCAGCGCGAGGATGCGGTCGCCAACGACCTGAGCGACGGCATTGTGACGGTGTCGAATTCGGGCACTGTCTTCGCGTACTCTCCCGGGTCCTCCAAGCTCGTGACCCTGACGCGCGAGGGCCAGGCCTGGCGTTCCAAGACCACGGAGATCAAAGACTTTACGCCCGCCGGGACCCCGACGATTACCGCGGTCGGCGACAAGCCGGTCGTCTACGACCAGACCGGTAACAAGCTCGTGCTGCCCGGCGGCAAGGTGCGCGACCTGTCCGAGGAACACGTGAGCGGCGCGGTCCTGCAGGCCCCGGGCGACGAGGCCGCGTCGGTCCTCCTCGCGACCGACGACGAGCTGGTGTCCGTGCCCCTGAACGGCAAGGCGATCGAGCGCCAGGAGGCCTCGGAGAGCGGCCAGAAGGGCACCCCCGCGCCCCCCGTCTTCCACCGCGGCTGCTCCTACGGCGCCTGGGCGGGCTCGGGCGCGTTTGTGCGTACGTGCACGGATTCCACGCGCAACCAGGCGCAGACGGTCTCGAGCCTGGCCGAGGCCTCCTCCGCCGTGTTCCGCACGAACCGCACGCGCATCGTCCTCAACGACGTCTCGACGGGCACGCTGTGGCTGCCCGACAAGAACATGGTCGTGGTCAGCGACTGGGACCAGATCCCCACCGAGGAGCAGGAGGAAGAGGACACTCCGACCCCCGATGATCGCGAGCAGGTCTCCGAGCCGGAGCACAAGGATAAGAACACGCCGCCCGAGGCCGTGGATGACGAGTTCGGCATCCGCCCGGGCCGCTCGACTCTGCTGCCCGTCCTCGACAACGACTCTGACGACGATGGCGACGTGCTGACTGCGCGCGCGGTCACCAACCCCGAGTTCGGTTCGATCGTGCGCACGAGGGGCGGCCGCGCCCTGCAGATCACGGACGTCCCCGAGGGCATGACGAGCGGGTCGACGTCCTTCACGTACGAGGCCTCGGACGGCCTCGCGGGCGCGACGGCAACCGTGACGCTGACGATCCACCCGTGGAGCCAGAACGAGGGTCCCCGCCAGCTCAAGCACCCGGTTATCAAGGTGGGTGCGAACGCGCAGGTCGAGTACAACCTCCTGTCGGACTGGATTGACCCGGACGGCGACCAGTTCTACCTGAAGTCGGCGACGGCCCCCGAGGGCATGTCCGTGCAGTTCTCCGAGGACGGCACGGTCCAGATCCGTGACCTGGGCTCGGGCGCTGGTGTCAAGGCGATCGCCGTGACCCTGTCGGATGGCCACGCCGAGACCACCGGCGAGCTGAAGGTGAGCGTCCAGGAGGCGGGCAACGTGCCGCCGGTGGCGCGCGCCGACTTCTACGTGGCTCGCGTCGCTGAGCCGCTGACGATCGACCCGATCGCCAACGACACGGATCCCAACGGCGATGCCCTGTCTCTCGTGGCGGCGGGCACGGCCCCGGCGGGCACTACGATCTCCGCTGACCTTTCGCGCGGCACGCTGACGTTCACGGGCTCGGTGCCGGGATCCTTCCAGTTCACCTACACGGTCTCCGACGGCCCGTCGACGACCGTGGGCGTTATCCGCGTCGACGTGGTTGACGACGACACGAACGCTCTTCCGATCGCCGAGGACGACCTGGCGGTTCTGCCCTCGGGCGGTGCCTCGCTGATCGCGCCGCTGGCTAATGACACGGATCCGTCGGGCGGCGTCCTCGTCGTCCAGTCGATCGACGTTCCCGCGAACTCGGGCCTTGAAGTCACGCTCATTGAGCGCCACCTGCTGCGCATCACGTCGCCGAGCGGCCTCTCCGACGTGACGACCTTTACCTACACGGTCTCCAACGGCGCGGGTTCCGCGACCGCTCAGGTGAGCGTCATCCCGACGGACGCCCAGAGCGAGGAGACCCCGCCTGAGACCACGCCGGACACCGCGAAGGTGCGCGCCGACGACATCGGCTCGGTGAACGTCCTGTCGAACGACCGCTCGCCGATTGGCCTGTCGCTGAGCCTGGACCCGGACGTGCAGGTCATGACCGGTGCCGAGCTGGGCACGGTCTTCGTGACCGGCAACCAGGTGCGCCTGGCCGCCGGCTCCGAGGCCGGCGTGGTGCGCGTGGCCTACACGGCCGTCGATTCGGTGGGCAACCGTTCGACGTCGACCGTCACGTTTGAGGTCATCGCTTCCTCCGCGGCCAACAGCGCTCCCGTACCCAAGGCGCTGAGCGCGTGGGCCGTGCAGGGCCAGATGACGCGCATCCCGGTGCCCCTGACGGGCATCGACCCCGACGGCGACTCGGTCGCCCTGGTGGGCATCGACCAGCCGCCCTCGAAGGGCAGCGTCGTGCTGGGCACGGAGTGGCTGGAGTACACGCCCTCCGACGATGCGACCGGCACGGACACCTTCTCCTACATCGTCGAGGACCGCCTCGGCGTGCAGGGACGCGCCCGCGTGCGCGTCGGCATCGCCCCTCCGGGTTCGCAGAACCACAACCCGACGGCCGTTCCCGACTCGGTGACGGTGCGTCCGGGGCGCGAGGTGAGCGTCAACGTCCTGAGCAACGATCTGGACGCGGACGGCGATTCCCTGTTCGTGGACACGGATCCGTCGACGGTATCGGTGTCGGATCCGGCGGCGACCGTGACGATGGCCGAGGACATGGTGACGGTGAAGGCCCCCGCCACGAACGGCGTGTTCGTCGTTGCCTACCAGATTGAGGATGGCCGAGGCGGTCGCGCCCAGGGCCAGCTGACCGTGACGGTGGACGCTGAGGTGCCGCTGCGCGCGCCAATTGCTCGCGACGACGTCGTTCCGGTCTCCGACCTGCCCTCGGACTCCAAGCCCGTGAGCGTTGCCGTCCTCGTCAACGACGAGGATCCGGACGGCACCACGGCTGCACTGACGGTGTCCTCGGATGCCTCGGGCGTGAGCGTGTCCGGGCAGAATCTGTTGATTTCCCCGGACGCGCGCCGTCGCCTCGTCGTGTACAAGGTGACGGATCCCGACGGTCTGAGCGCGAGCGCGGTCGTAACCGTTCCGGGCACCGACCTGCTGGCTCCGCGCCTGGACACGACGCGTATCCCGGTGGCGATGCGAGCGGGTTCCACCCTCACTCTCGACATGCACGACTACGTGCTGGTGCGTGACAACTCGCGCTCCCCGATCATCACGGACGCCTCGTCCGTGAAGTTCAGCGGCGGCCTGGATTCGGCCTCGCTCCAGGACTCCACGCACATCACGCTGAGCGCGCCCGACACGGCCTCGGGCAAGGCTTCGGTGTCATTCACGGTGCGTGACGGTGCCTCGGACGACGCCTCGGCCCTGTCCTCGACCCTGACGATCCCGATCAGGATCCAGCCAGCCAGGAACCTGCCGCCGCGCCTGACCCCGACCCCGATCCTCGTGGGCCAGGGTGAGTCCGTGACGGTCGACCTCACGCAGATGGTGGACGACCCGGACGATCAGGCCAAGAACAGCTTCTCCTACGCCGTGGTGAAGGCCCCCGGCGGCGTGGACGTGTCCCTGGACGGCTACAACCTGACCGTGTCCGGCAAGAAGGACCAGCCCAAGGGCCCGGTCGGCGCGATTACTGTCAGCGTCGACGACGGCTCAGGCGCGGTCAACGCCGACATTCCGGTGACGATCGTGAAGTCCTCTAAGCCCCTCGTGACGACGACGGAGGCTCGCGTCAAGGCGAAGGCCGGCCAGACGGTGGACGTGAACCTGTCGGAGTACACGACGAACCCGTTCCCGGATCCGCTCGTGGTCCTGGATGCGTCGGTGCACGTGGGCCAGGGAACCGCCTCGGGCAACGGCAACGTCGTGTCGGTGACCCCCAAGGCGGGCTTCCACGGCGACATGATCGTCGTCTACCGCGTCATGGACGCGACGAACGACCCCGATCGCGTGGTGCAGGGCCGCGTCATCGTCAAGGTCCTGGACCGCCCCGAACCGCCGGAGAACGTGTCGGTGACCCCGATGGGTGCGGGCACGGCGTTTGTGACGTTCCAGCCCGGTGCCGCGAACGGCGGTACGATTTCGGGCTACACGATCACCGATAAGACTAGCGGTCGAACCTTCACCACGCGTGATCCGGGCGTCCAAGTCACGGACCTGGAAAATGGGGTGAAGCACTCGTTCACGGTCGTCGCGCACAACGAGGCCGGGGATTCGGACCCGTCGACGGCATCGGCCGAGGTACTGATCGACGCGGCGCCCGCGCAGATGGCGGCACCCACGGTCGTGGGTGAGGATGGTGCCCTCGAGGTTTCGTGGGTGAAGCCCAGCAACTCGGGGTCTGCGATCCACACGTACATGGTGTTCGTTAATCGACCGTCGGGTGGCCAGCCGATCTCGCAGTCGGTGTCGGGCTCTCAGTATTCGACTCAGATCGGTGGATTGAAGAACGGTGAGCTGTACTCGGTGTCCGTTCAGGCGTTGAATAATGCGGAAACGCCGTCGCCGCCGTCCTCACCGACCGAGGGCAGCCCGCACGGTGCCCCCGATCCGGCGGGAAACGTGTCGGCAGTGCCGGTGGGAGCAGGCTCGGATCCGAACCGTGCGACGGTTGAGGTCTCGTGGTCGCTGGGCAATTCCAATGGTCGAGGCTGGGGTTCCACGACGGTCACAGCCGGCGGCGTGACCGAAACGGTGGGACCGGGCCAGACCTCTGTGACGTTGCGGGACGTGCAGACCGGCCGCGGGGTACCGGTGTCGGTCGTGCTGACGAACTCGGACGGCGACCAGGCCGCCGCCGGGTATGCGCAGGTCTCGATTGCGACGACCCCCGCGCCGATTGCCGCCCCGACCCTGTCGGGAACGAACACTGCGGGCGAGCTGAGGGTGAGCGGGCTGTCGATTGCGACGGGCCGTGGATTCGAGGCCTCCGACCTGACGCTGCGCTACTCGGACAGCGAGCGTGGGTGTGCGAGCGGGACGCCGATCTCTGACGGCACCATCCTGCCCGCTAACGGCTGGCAGCCGACGACGTACTACTTCTGCCAGACGGGCATCGGCCTCAGGAACGAGACGGCGGTCTCCCAGGTCGTGCCCGCCACGGGTACGGCGACGGGCGTCCCCTCGGACGTGGGCGTGCGGATCGTGGGCGTCAACTCGACCAGCATGACGGTGCAGTGGGACCCGGTGGGTGCGAACCCGGCGGTGAGCGAGATTCGCGTGTCCCTGGGCGGACAGACGAAGACCGTGCCCGGCAATGCCACCGAGGTGACCTTCTCGGATCTGGCGCAGGGGACGCGCTACCAGGCGACGGTCACGGCCGTGAACTCGGTGGGGCCCAGGACGATGGGCGCGCACCCCGAGGACGTGACGAAGCTGGACGTGAGCGCCCAGTGGGTGGAGACTTGCCGCGGTGACGAGCACGGATTCTCCCCGGCCTCGTGCCATACGTTCACGCTGAGCGCTCCGGGTTGGTCGGCCTCGTCGGTCACGCACGTGTGCCAGGTCCGCAATGACCGCACGAACGCTACGGAGTGGGTGCGTGTGGATGGTGCGGGTCCGATCTGGACGCGCGCGGTCACCCTCGCGGACAGTGAGGACGCCTTCAAGCGCGGTTCCTACCTCACGGGCGAATGCCGACCGGAGTGATGAGCGCGTGAAGAAACTACGTCGACTTGTGAGGACTGCGTGGCGCGCCCTGAGCGCCCGCGTGCAGGCGCTGCCCGGCTACGAGGGTGTCGCCCGCTGGCTGGGCGCGCTGACCCCGGTGGGGTGGGCGGTGATCGCGGCGACGCTCGCGGGCACCGTCGCGGCCCTCGCTTTCGGCTGGCTGGAGGGCTTCATCGTGGCCGTCATGGGCCTGGTGGCCCTCGTGGTCGCGGTCGCCTCGGTGGCGTCCCCGTCTCCGCTGTCCGTGTCTCTGCGCATGAAGAACGATCGCATCGTCGCCGGCCAGGTGGCGGTGGGCCGCGTCCGCGTGGTCAACGAGTCCGGGCGCCGCTCGGGTTCGACTCTCGTGGAGGTGACGATCGGACGAGGCAGTGGCGAGTTCCTCGTGCCTCCGATTAGCGGAAACGGCACGTGGAACGAGTCTTTCTCGGTTATGACGAAGCGCCGCGGCGTCATCAATGTGGGTCCCGCGCGCACCGTGCGTATGGACGGCCTAGGTTTGCTGCGTCGCGTGCGTTCGTGGGATGAGCCGATCCTCGTGCATGTGCACCCGCCGACGGTGCGTTTCTCCTTTGATGCGACGGGTACGCAGATGGACGTCGAGGGCGTGGCCAGCGAGAAGCTGACGAGTTCCGACGTGTCCTTCCACGCGCTGCGCGACTACGAGCCGGGCGATGACCGCCGTTCGGTGCACTGGCCGTCGACGGCGCGCTTTGGCCGCCTGATCGTGCGCCAGTTCGAGGAGACGCACCGTTCGCACCACATGGTGCTGTTGGATACGCGCGTGGACGCGTGGGATCGGCGCTCCTTCGAGACGGCCGTATCGGTTGCCGCCTCGCTGGCGCTCGCCGGCTCGGGCGAGGCCCGCACGGTGTCGATGCACACCGCGGACGAGTGGATCCCCACGGGCTCGCCCATGGCGATGCTGGATGCGCTGTCCGAGATGGAGACGTCGACGCGCTCGGAGTTCGCGGGCATCGTGCGCCGCTGCATCATGGAGCGCGGCGGGATCTCGGTGCTCTCCATCGTCGTCGGTGCCGGCGTGGACGACGAGGAGGCGGCTCGCCTGGCGAACATCGCCCCCGTCGACGTTATCGTGTCGGTGATCCGCGTGGTCCCGGGCAGGGCGCGTCGCCGCCGCAAGATTACGCGCGGCGTCATCATCGACTGCCCCTCCCTCGAAGATCTGCCGATGCTGGTGTCGCGGGGGGTGAACGCGTGAGTACTCCCGCTCGCAACGCCTCGCGTCCGGCTCCTCCGCCGCGTCGCTCCCGCCGCCCCGTCGCCCAGGAAACCACCATGGGCGGGTCTATCCACCGCGCCGCCATGCCCGCGTGGTCCCTGCTCGTCCTTGCAGTCCTCTTTTCCGGTCCGATCCTCATGTTCGAGTCCGTCTTCGGCGGCGGCCAGGGCGCGATCGCGGCGCTCGCGGGCGTCGTGGTCGGCCTCGTGGTCGCGTGGGCGGCCGCCAAGTGGCGCTGGGACCTGCTCTCGATCGTCGCGGCGGTCGTGGCCTCGCACTTCCTCTTCGGCGGCGTCGCCGCGCTGCGCGAGACGACCCGCTGGGGCGTGGTCCCGACGTCGCGGACCATCCAGACGCTCGTCGTCGGTTCGGTCGAGGCCTGGAAGGACCTCCTGACGCTGACGCCGCCGGCCGGCTCCTACGTGGGGCCCGCGATGGTGCCGTGGATGGCCTGCCTCGTGTGTTCGGTCGCTGCGGGCGTCGTCACGGTGCGCTACGGGCGCCCGATGTGGGGATCCGTGCCGCTGATCCTCGCCGGCGTGATCGCGATCGTGTGGGGCCCGTCGAACCATTCGCCGTCCTCCCTCCTGGTCATCGCGTGGTGGGTGGGACTCATCGTGTGGTGGGCGTGGGCCTCTGCGATTGGACGCGCCCGATTGGGTGCCGACATCGTCATTGGCATGGCCTCCGCGACGACCTCCGCGTCGACGACGATGGGCGGTTCCTCGCGCCAGATCGTGCACGTGTGGTGGCGCGTGGGCATGGGCGCCCTCATGGTGGGCGTGATGGTCGCTGCGGCGATCCCCGCGGCGTCCCTGCTGGGCCCCACTGCCTCGGACCGCGTCGTCGGACGCGACGTCGTCGAGCCGCCTGTGGACGCGCGCCAGTACCCCTCGCCGCTGTCCAGCTACCGCCACTACAACAAGGACCTCGAGGACGAATCCCTGATCCGCGTGTCCAACCTGCCCAAGGAGGCGCGCGTGCGCCTGGGTGCGATGGACGTGTACGACGGGACGACCTTCGGCATGGGCGTTAGCAACACGGCGGACGGCACGGCCGGATACCGCCGCGTGGGATCCACGATCCCGGGGCGCAGCGCCGAGGAGGCGGGCGTGCAGACCTCGGTGTCGACCTCGCAGCTGCTGGGGCCGTGGGTGCCCACGATCGGCCAGGTCTCGGTCCTGCGTTTTGAGCCCTCGGCCCCCAATGCGGCCGAGCAGCAGGACGGCCTGAACTACGACCTGTGGGCGGAAACCGCCCTGACGACGGGACCGACCGGCCAGCTGAGCTACTCGCTGAGCACGACGATGCCCCGCGAACACGCGGACTCGGAGTTCGCCAGCGTGGACGCGGCGCGCTACGCCGGGGGAGACACGAACGTCCCGAAGGACGTGGACTCCCTGGCCGCGGATCACACGTCGAGCGCGCGCTCGGACCTGGAGAAGGCCCGCGCGATCGAGCAGTTCCTGCACACGGATGGCTACTACTCCAACGACGACACGATCAACTCCCGTCCCGGCTCCTCCCAGGACCGTATCGAGCGCATGATCAGCGCCGAGGCGCTGGTGGGCGACGATGAGCAGTACGCGACCCTCATGGCCCTCATGCTGCACTCGCAGGGCATCAACGCCCGCGTCGTCATGGGTGCCTACCGCGAGGGCACGTCCGGCAGCGTCGACCTGACGGGTTCGGACATGCACGCGTGGGTCGAGGTGGAGTTCCCCGGCGTGGGATGGGCGACGTTCGACCCGACTCCGCCGCGCGATCAGCAGCCGACGACGCAGGTTAACAAGCCTAAGTCTGTGCCCAAGCCACAGGTCCTGCAGCCCCCGGAGCCGCCCGAGCAGCCGGTCGAGCTGCCGCCCGCGACCCGCGACCAGGCGACGGACCCGCACGACCCGAACGGCGTCCGTATCCCGTGGATGGCGATCAGCGCGGTGTCGTTGTCGCTCCTGGTGCTGCTGGGCCCGGTCCTGGCGGTGCTCCTGGCGAAGTCTCGCCGCCGCAAGGGCCGTCGCCGCGCCCAGGCCGCCGAGTCGGTGCGCGGCTCGTGGGATGAGCTCGTGGATACCGCGATCGACTCCGGCCTCGTCGTTGAGCCGCACCTGACGCGCCAGGAGGTCGCGTGGGCGCTGGCCTCGCAGTGGACGCCCAAGACGTCCGAGAGTGACGAGGAGGGGGCCGCCAAGGCCCGCAAGGCTCGCAGGCGCTCGGCTGCGGACGTGCGCGTGCCCGGCTGGTCGCTCTTCTCGGGCGCGGTTCCCCGGGCCGTGACCGTGGCGCGCCGCGCGGACGTCGCGGACTTCGCCGCCGGCGGTGCCCGCCCCGAGGACGCGGAGCAGGCGTGGAGCGACGTGGACGAGCTGCGTCGCGAGTGGGCGGCCTCGGTGTCGCCGTTCGCACGACTGCGTTACGCGCTGTCGCTGAAGTCGCTGCGCTGGCGCCGTCGCGCCCGCCGCCAGGCTGACGCTGCTCGCAACGGCGGCCGCTCGCTGGCCAAGCGCATGGGCCGTAGGAAAGGGAAACGTTGATGGATAGCGACGCTCGCGTCGGAATGGTGCCGTCGCTGCCGGGCTACGAGTGGATTCGTCCGCTCGGGTCGGGTGGTTTCGCGGACGTGTTCCTGTGCCGTCAGGAGCTGCCCAGCCGTGAGGTGGCCGTCAAGGTGGCTCGCAGGGATCGCGGGGCGGACGGTGAGGCCGGTATCGCCCGTGAGGCCGACGTGATGGCTCTCGTGTCGGGTCACCCGGCGGTGGCCCAGCTCTACGGCGCGGGGCGCACGCCGGATGGCCGCCCGTACCTGGTGATGGAGTACTGCCCGGTCGCGAACATCCTCGATCAGGTGCGCCAGGCCCCGATGTCGACGGACCGCGCGCTGTCGATGGTGATCCGCATGTGCGGCGGCGCTGAGATGCTGCACCGCGCGGGCTACGTGCACCGCGACATTAAGCCCAGCAACATCATGATCAACGCCTACGGATCGCCGGTGCTGACGGACTTCGGCGTGGCCGAGCCGGTGGGTGCTGACCCGCGCGGCGGCCGCGATGGCTTCTCGGTGATGTGGGCGCCGCCCGAGCAGATCGCGGGCACGGCGCGCGCTCACCCGACGCAGGACGTGTGGGCCCTGGGCGCGACCCTGTGGACGCTCCTGATGGGCCGCTCGCCCTTCGAGGTGGAGGATGGGGACAACTCGGCTCACGCGGTCGCCCAGCGCGTCGCCCGCGGCCGAGTGTCGCGCATCGACCGCCCGGGCGTGCCCGACGCTGTGACGGCCATCGTGCGCCGCGCGATGAGCCTGGATCCGGAGCAGCGCTTCGGGTCGGCGGCAGCACTCGGCTACGCGCTGCAGACGGTTGAGCGCGAGATGCACCGCCCGGTCACGGAGATGAAGCTGAGCGTGGTGGCCTCCTCGAGCGCGCCCTCCTCGGCCCTGTCTGCCCCGTCTTCGGCGGCCCTGGACGCGGAGCGCACGCGCACCCGCCGCGGGAGCTTCGCGGATGGTCCCCAGGCCTTGTCGAACGAGGCGTGGGCCGGCAATTCGACGACGAACCGAACCGGGTTGGTTGAGGGACAGTCGAAGCGTCCCGCGTGGGTGGTGCCTGTCCTCGCGCTCGTGATGGTGCTGGCGACGGCCGGCCTGGTGGTCGCGATGCTCACCGGAGGCGGGCACAGCATCCGCCTGAGCGGAGGCGGTGGCGGCGGATCCACGCCGACCCCCTCCTCGAGCGCAGGGACAGCGAACAATTCCGATCAGGGCGACGCGGGTGCCGTCCCGCCCGAGGCCGTGACCGGGTTGACGGCCACCCCGAACGGCAATGAGATCCGCTGGGGCTGGGAGGTGCCCGAGCAGGGCCAGTACCAGCCCGGATCGCTGGAGTTCAAGTACGTGCTTACCCGCCCGGGCGAGGCCGTTGTGGCCGAGACGATGCGCCGCAACAGCCTGACGACGACCGCGGTGAGCGG
>CAUTRF010000022.1:0-28981 GCA_963540795.1 uncultured Actinomyces sp. | reverse complement strand
CGCAGTGGGGAGCGCAGTGGGGAGCGCAGTGGGGAGCGCAGTGGGGAGCGCAGTGAAGCGGGGCGAGCCGGTTAGTCCGGCTCGCCCCGCTTCATCAGTCGTATGGAACGCCTAGTCGTCGCCTCGACGGTCATCCCAGCGGCGCTCCTGATCCTGAATGAAGGAGTTCCATCCGCTGCTCTTGTCTGCGCCGCGCTCGGCCGACTGTGACGACGACGCTCCCGGCCGCGACAGGGCGTAGAGGATACCGGCGACCATCAGAGCAAAACCGGCGACCCCCAGGAGAATCGAGAGGATCGAGTAGCCCAGGGACACGGCGGCAACCAGGACGACCATGCCCAGGACCGCTCCGGTCAGCCCCAGCGCGATGCGACGCGGCGCGCGCGGTCCGCGAGCCGACTCGTCTTCCTCCTCGGCCGCGGGGGCGGACATCTGGGAGGCCAACGCCGGGTCCTCCTCGCGCAGGGATGCTTCCATCTGCTCGAGGATCTTCTTCTCATACTCGGTGAGAGCCATTGGGTGCCCCTTTCGGACGGTGGTGTCCTCAGCTTAGCGCGTGTGACATGCCGGAGACGAACCGGCCTTACAGGAGCGTCCCCTGCGTGGATTCTTCGTCGCGGGATTCGCTCCCCTGCCCGTGCACCTGAGTACTGGCTCCGGCGGTCGGAGCCCCGGCCTCGTTGCCATCCGCGTCGAAGGAACGCCTGCTCGGCACCTTCTTGCCCAGGAGCGTGGCTGGGGCGAGGGCACCCGCGCCAAACTTGTCACGAATCCGGTCCATTGCCCGCTCGGAGGCCGCGGGCCTCTCGTCACGGTCGAGCGTGACGGCGACGCCGCCCGAGCGAGCCTGCAGCCCCTCCACGCGCACGCCAAAGAGCCGCACTCCCCCGATCGGCATGTCCTCGCGGGCAAACAGACCCTGCGCCGCCTGCGCGATATCACGCCCAGTGTCGGTGGGCGCCACGAGGCTCACGCTGCGCGTGATCGTATGAAAATCGGTGCCGCGCATCTTGATACCCACGGTCCACCCCACAACGCCTCCGGCGCGCAGCCTACGGGCGCAGTCGTGCGAGGCCGCCAGGATGAACTCTTCGATGTCCGCCCGCGAGCGCACGTCCTCCTCGAACGTTCGTTCCATGCCGACCGATTTCTCGGCGCGCGTGGGGGCGACGGGACGCGGGTCAATACCCCACGACAGGTCGTGGAGGTGGTGGGCGGAGGCCACGCCGAGGAGCTTGGTGAGGCGCGTGAGCGGGGCGTTGGCGAGGTCGCCAATCGTGTCAATCCCCTCCCGGTCGAGGATCGCTGCGGTCTTCCCTCCGACTCCCCACAGTGCTCCAACGGGCAGTCCGTGGAGGAAGTCGACCGTGGCCGCCTGCGGGATGAGGAGCAGGCCGTCGGGCTTGGCGTGCGAGGAGGCGATCTTGGCGACCGATTTGGTGGCTGCGATTCCGACGGATGCGGGCAGGCCGACGGCCTGTCGGATTTGCGCGCGGATGAGGCGCGCGATCTGGGTGGGCGACCCGAGCCTGCGGCGGGCCCCGGAGACGTCGAGGAAGGCCTCGTCGATGGAAACCTGCTCGAGATCGGGGGTAACGGTGGCGAGAATCGACATCACCTGGCGGGAGTAACGCTGATAGAGGCCATGGTTGCCGGGGATAAATGCGGCGCTCGGGCACAGGGCGCGGGCGCGCGACGTGGGCATGCCTGCACGCACGCCCAGGGCACGAGCCTCGTAGGTGGCGGAGGTGACGACTCCACGCCCGGACGTGCCGCCCACGATGATGGGGCGACCGATGAGGCTCGGGTCCTCGCGCATTTCAACCTGCGCGAAAAACGAGTCCATATCGACGTGCAGGATCGGCGTGGCACTATCGTCCGATCCCCAGTCACGTTTGGCACGCGCGTCCCTGGGAGCGTTTGACATGTCACCTCCTGTGCCCGTGGGCGTCGTCCATGGTTACAGTGTCCACCATGGCACGCTCATCTTCGTCACGCGACATCTCCTTCGACACGGATTTCGGTCCGGCCCACATCCGCTGGGATGGTCCGCGCGCGACGCTGTTCCTGGGCGAGGTCGAATCGTCCGCCGTCGACACGTCGGACCCCACGTACTTGGAGTTCGAGTACATGCAGCACATGGACGCCGTCGTGTCTTCGCTGTGGGGACCCCAGGATCGCTTTCGCGCGCTCCACGTGGGCGGTGCCGCCTGCGCGCTCGCGTGCGCCTGGTCGTCGTCTCACCCTCAGTCGCGCCACGTCGCCGTCGAGGTCGACCGTCTTCTCGCCGAGCAGGTGCGAGAGCACTTCCCCATCCCCACGGCCCCGCAGGTCAAGATCCGCGTGGGCGATGGACGAGCGGTCCTCGACGGGGCGCGCGAGGGATCTTTCGACGTGATCGTGCGCGACGCCTTCGCGTCGGGCGTGACTCCCGATCATCTGCGCACGGTGGAGTGCGCCGATCGGGCACGCCGCGCCCTCACGGCCTCGGGCGTGTACCTGGTCAATTGCGCGCACGGAGGCCCAGCCAACGCACGCCAGGACGTGGCCGCCCTGCAGGAAGTCTTTCCCTTCGTAGCATCCATCCAAGACCCGAAGGTCGGGCGAGGGGGACGGCGCGGCAACGTCGTCGCCCTGGCGAGCGCCGCCGACGTCGTCGACGTTGATCAGATCGATCGAGCCCTGCGAATGCTCGCCCTCCCGGCCCGCATTACGAGGCCGGCCGACCTGGCGCGCTGGGTCGCGGGCACGCCGGCGCTGACAGACTCGCGGGTGGGCTACCCGCAGGCCGACTGACTCACGCGCACGGGTGGCGCTGCTCTCTCAGGCGCGGTGACGCGGAGCCGAGGGCCCGGGGCCGTGCCCGTTGCGGCGCGCCTCGATACGTGCGAGCACGTCCTCGATCGTGTCTGGCTTGGAGGGTTCCACGGATTCTTCGGTGCGCGGGGCGCGCTGAACGGACTCGATCTCCTCGTCCTGGGCGCGCGAGACCTGCGCCAGATAAGCCTCGATCACGTCGCCGATATCCTTCGGGACCTTCTCCTCTCCGCCCGCCGGCGGACGCTGACCGAGTCCGGCCAGCGGGATTGCTCCCTCCCCACCGGTCCACGCGTCGAAGTGCTCCTCGAGCTTGGAGACCGTGTGAGAGATGTCGGGGTTTCCCTCCACGAGCTTGGCGATGTTCTCCTGGTCCTGCGCGGCCCCCTGTTCGAGATCGCCAACGGGCAGGGACAGGTCAGCGAACTTCGCAAAGGAGGTGAGCAGCGCCGAGGAGGCCGCCGGGTAACCGGTGTCCGCCATGTAGTACGGGACCGCGCCGAGCAGCGCCAGCCCGCCAATGCCTCGTTGCCCCATGCGGATCTGCATGAAGGTGGACAGCGGCGAGGGGAACTGCATGTGATTCGAGATCGCGCCGGACCCCGGGGGCAGCAGCGACGCGTCGGTGGCCTGCACGTGCACGGGCGTCGGGCGCGTATGCGGCACGCCCGAGGGCACCCCGTGCAGCGAGAACGTGATCTCGACGCCGGCGCGCTCGCACAGCTCGTTGATCGCGTTCGTGAACGACTCCCAGTGAGCGTCGGGCTCCGCGCCGTGCAGGACCAGGATCGGGTTGCCCATGTCGTCTTCGACGAGGTCGAGGACAGTCTGCGGCACCACCATTTCCGGGGAGGACACCCAGTTGTCCACGGTCACGATCGGACGGTGCGAACGGTAGTCGATCAGCGTGTCCGCATCGAAGGTGGCGACTCGCTCATTGTGCAGGGAACGCAGCAGCTGGCCGATCGCTATGCGCCCTGCCGCGCCGGCGTCAAGCGCCCCATCAAAGTGGATGAGGAGAATCTTCGCCTTCGCGCCGACGGCGGGGCCGTCGGCATACAGGTCAGTGGCGTTGATACTCACGTCTCCTCCTCATGCTGATTCTTCTACCTCGTGTCTAACGTACCCGGGCGGCGCCCACCTCGTCACGTGAGGGACGGTTTTGAGCTTGCGGCGAAGTCGCGCACACACCGCGCATAGGAGAGCACGCGAGACGAAAGTAAGGAAGAATGGAAGGCCCATAAACGAGGAGGACCCATGGCCACGAACGAGCACCGCGAGTCGTCGACCGACCTTCGGTTGCCCGAACAGGATTTCGTGGACAGCGCCTACGAGCGCCTGGACGCTCTGCGCGCCTCGTATCGCCAGCGTCAGGGGCGCGTCCACTCGACCCACGGCGTCGGCAACGCTCAGGGATGGACCGAGCGCGAGGCCCTGTCGGCGCACCTCGGTGAAATGGCCGCGCGCCTCGAAGGCGTCGAGGAGCGCCTCGTGTTCGGGCGACTTGACATGGCTGATCGCTCGACCCGCCACGTGGGTCGTCTCTCCCTGTCCCACGAGGACGGCACTCCCCTGCTCGTTGACTGGCGTGCGCCCGCCGCGCGCCCCTTCTACCAGGCTACCTCCGCCGAGCCGGACGGCGTCGTGCGTCGCCGCCACATTTCCACCCGTGACCGGCGCGTCACCGGCCTCGAAGACGAGCTGCTGGACGCCTCTCGCGCGTCCGGACTCGAACTCCAGGGCGAGGGGGCCCTCATGCACGCCCTCAGCGAGGCCCGCGACGGCCGCATGGGCGACATCGTCGCCACCATCCAGTCCGAGCAGGATCGCATCATTCGCGCGTCCGACAAGGGGCTCCTGGTCGTCCAGGGCGGCCCCGGCACCGGCAAGACGGCCGTCGCCCTGCACCGCATCGCGTATCTGCTCTACGCCCACCGCGAGCGCCTCGAACGCTCGGGTGTCCTCCTCGTCGGCCCCTCGCGCCTGTTCCTGCGCTACATCGAGCAGGTCCTGCCCTCGCTCGGCGAGACGGGCGTCGTCTCGGTGACGCTGGGTGACCTGGTGCCCGGCGTGAACGCTCGCAGCAGCGAGGACGAGGCCGTGGCGCGGATCAAGGGGCTGCCCGCGTGGGCGAAGATCATCAAGGAAGCCGTGCGGGCGCTGGCCAAGCTCCCCGAGGGCGACCAGGTGCTGCGCGTGTGGAACCGCGAGGTGACGCTCACGCGCGCCGACGTGGAGAGCGCGAGGCGACGGGCGAAGCGCTCGGGCCGCGCGCATAACGTGGCGAGAGAGTCCTTCGCACGCGAACTCATGGATGTTTTGGCCCTGCGCCTGGCGCGCGAGGCCGGGGACGCGGACTCCGAGGGCGGCGTCGATCCCGAAGTCAAGCGCTCCTGGCTCATCGAAATCCGCGATTCGGTGGACTGTCGGCGCGCGATCAACACGGCGTGGATGCCGACGAGCGCACAGACGCTGCTGCGCCGCCTCTACGCTCGTCCCGAGGTGCTGGCGGCAGCGAACCGCAAGGCCGGCTCCCCCCTGCGTTCCGACGAGCTCGCTGCCCTCGTGCGCCCCCGCTTAGCGCCGTGGACGGTGTCGGACGTGCCGATCCTGGACGAGTGCGAGGAGCTGCTCGGCCCTATGCCGTCGTCTTCCTCCTCGTCGCGCGAAGCTGACGAGGGTGCGATCGAGCGCGCCCGCGAGGCGATCGAGGCCCAGAACCTGGGTGGCGGCATCGTGACCGCCCAGATGCTCGCCGAGCAGGTGGCCGGACAAGACACCTGGACGCCGCTGTCCGAGCGCGCCGCCAAGGACCGCACGTGGGCGTACGGCCACATCGTCGTCGACGAGGCCCAGGAACTCTCCCCCATGGCCTGGCGCGCGCTGCTGCGCCGCTGCCCCTCCCGTTCATTCACGGTCGTGGGCGACCTCGACCAGCGTCGAGGCTCCAAGCGCCCGGTCACGTGGGAAAAGGCCCTCGGCCCTGCCGCCCGCGCCCTGGCGGCCGAGTACGCGCTAACGGTCTCCTACCGCACGCCCGCCACCCTCACGACCCTCGCCGAAGGCGTCGTCGCGCGCGCCGGCGTCCCCGTCCTCTACCCGATGACAGCCGTGCGCGACGTCGAGGGCTGCTACCGCGTCACCCACGTGGACGCGCCCGAGGAGGCCCCGGCCTCGTCGAAGGACAACAGCCCCCTGTGGCGCGCCGTCGCCCAGGCCCAGCGTGAGGCGGAGGAGCGCCTCGATCGCGAGGCGGGGACCTCCCGCGGCCGCATCGCCATCATTGTCGGGGCGCAGCGCGCCCGTGCGTGGGGAGCCGACGTGGACGGCGAGACGGCCCTCTCCGAGCGCGTCAGCCTCCTGTCGGCCGTTGCCTCCAAGGGCCTCGAGTTTGACTCCGTCATCCTCGTCGAGCCCGCGGAGATCCTCAGCGACGGCGTCGGCGACCTTTTCGTCGCCCTCACCCGCGCCACCCACGACGTGCACGTCGTCCACTGCGCTCCCCTGCCCGTCGGCATGGAAGAGTGGTAGGAGCGACCACACCCTGACACCGCGCGTCCCTTTCGGCTCCCGTCTGCCATGATGGGTGCATGACACGCGCATTGCTCCTGGAAAACCCGCACGACGTCGCCGACGATATTTTCGCCAAGTTCGGCATCGAGGTGACCCGCGTGACGGGTGCCCTGTCCGAGGACGACCTGATCGACGCACTCGAGGGCGTGGACTACCTGGGCCTGCGTTCCAAGACCGAGGTCACCGAACGAGTGCTGCGTGCGCGCCCCGACCTCAAGGCCATCGGAGCCTTCTGCATCGGCACAAACCAGATCGACTTGGCCACCGCCACCGAGATGGGCGTCGCCGTGTTCAACGCTCCGTACTCCAACACGCGCTCCGTCGTCGAGCTCGCGATCGGCGAGATCATCGACCTCTCGCGCCGCGTCACCGTCAAGAACTCGCGTCTGCACCGCGGCGTGTGGGATAAGAGCGCGGACGGTGCCCACGAGGTGCGCGGGCACACCCTGGGCATCATCGGCTACGGCAATATCGGCACCCAGCTCTCCGTCCTCGCCGAGGCCATGGGCCTCAACGTCATCTTTTACGACGCTGCCGAGCGCCTCGCCTTGGGCAACGCGACGCAGATGCCCACCATGGAGGCCGTCCTGCGCGAAGCCGACATCATCTCCGTGCACGTGGACGGCCAGGAATCCAACACGAACCTCATCGGACGAGTCGAGTTCGAGCTGATGAAGCCAGGTGCCCTGTTCATCAACCTGTCTCGCGGTCACGTCGTCGACGTTGACGCTCTGCACGCTGCGCTCGTCTCGGGCCACCTGGGTGGCGCGGCCATCGACGTGTTCCCGGAGGAACCGCGCGCCAACGGTGACCCGTTCGACTCGCCCCTGGCGACCCTCGACAACGTCATCCTCACGCCCCACATCGGGGGTTCGACGGAGGAAGCGCAGTACGACATCGGTCGCTTCGTGGCCGCCAAGATCGGCGAATACCAGGCCAGCGGCTCGACCGACATGAGCGTGAACCTGCCGAACCTGACGATGAACATCGGCAAGCGCTCGCGCTACCGCGTACGCCTCATCCACCGCAACGTGCCCGGCGTCATGGCGCGCGTCAACCAGATTTTTGCCTCCTCCGAAGCAAACGTCGACGCCCAGATCCTGGCCACCGTCGACGAGGTCGGCTACGTGCTCACCGACATTTCAGCGGGCCTGGGGCGCGAGGCGCTCGAGGAACTGAGCCACCTGCCCGAAACCGTCCGGCTGATCGCCACGCCGCTATAAAACTGTCGCATTCATCGCGTTCCCAGCTGGTCAAACGAGGCATAACTTACGGTATCGTAGGGGCATCGTTCGCAAAGGAGGACAGATGGATCTCACGACGAAGCTGCGCGAGCTATACGCGCCGGGAGTCGCCTACAACATCGCCATTCCCGACCGTCCGATCCCGGACATGGTCTTGGAAGTCGCCTCTCGCTACCCGAGGCGCGCCGCGATCGACTTTTTCGCACGCCAGCTCACGTACGAGGAACTCGCTCAGGAGATGCGCCTGGCCGCGGGTGCCCTCCATCAGGCGGGCGTACGCCCCGGCGACCGCGTCGCCCTCGTCATGCCGAACTGCCCGCAGCATGCCGTCGCCGTCCTGGGCACGATGCTCCTCGGTGCCATCGTCGTCGAACACAATCCCCTCGCGCCCGCTGGCGAGCTGGAGGGCGAGTACGAGCGTCACGGCGCTCGCGTCACCATCGCATGGTCGAAGTCCCTGGAGAAACTCACCTTCCTCGGGCGCGGCCACACCACCTTCTGCATGGACCTGACGACCGCCCTTCCCGCCGCCTCTCGCATGGCGCTCAAGCTTCCCGTCAAGGCCGCCCGCGAGAAGCGCGAACAGCTCTCGAGTCCGCGCCCCGCTTGGGCACGCTCCTGGACGCGAGCTATGCGCACAGCCACCCCCTGGCGAGGCACCTGCCCCTCCGCCATGGACGACGTCGCCCTCCTCATTCACACGGGCGGCACGACCGGCGTGCCAAAGGCCGCCGCTCTCACGCACGCTAATCTCATGGCGAACGTCGAGGAATCCATCGCGTGGGTCCCCGTCCTCCACGAGGGCGCTGAGGTCTTCTACTGCATCCTGCCCCTCTTCCACGCCTTCGGGTTCACGATTGGCTTCCTGGCGGGCCTGCGCCTGGGGGCGACGATCGCCATGTTCCCCAAGTTCGACACCGCGCTGGTGCTGGCCGCTCAGCGCCGACTGCCGTGCACGTTCTTCCTGGGCGTTCCGCCCATGTACGAGCGCCTGCTCGCGGCGGCGGAGGGCACGAACGCGGACCTGTCCTCAATCCACTTCTCACTCTCGGGCGCGATGCCTCTCTCGGCGTCGCTGGCCGACCAGTGGGAGCAGGCAACCGGCGGCCTCATGATCGAAGGCTACGGCATGACGGAG
The DNA here is from genome assembly GCA_963540795.1 of uncultured Actinomyces sp. Taxonomy (GTDB): domain Bacteria; phylum Actinomycetota; class Actinomycetes; order Actinomycetales; family Actinomycetaceae; genus Pauljensenia. Next base: position 20,209 of record CAUTRF010000022.1, on the reverse strand, counting down.
GCCTCCCCGATCATTCTGGGATCACCGCTCGCCTCCTCACGCGCACGCGGGGCGCTCGGCATCCCCTTCCCCTCCACCCAGGTGCGCATCGTCGATCCGGAAAACCCCTCCCGCGAGGTTGCCGATGGTGAGGTCGGCGAGCTCATTGCCCGCGGCCCCCAGGTGTTCTCAGGCTATTGGAACCAGGACGACGAGACCGCTGAAGTCTTCACCGAGGATGGCTGGCTGCGCACGGGCGACCTCGTCCAGGTGCGCGAAGGCTTCATCTACATGGCGGATCGCCGCAAGGAGATGATCAATTCCTCCGGCTTCAACGTCTACCCCACGCAGGTGGAAAACGCCGTCCGTTCAATGCCGGGTGTTCTCGACGTCGCAGCAGTCGGCGTGCCGGCCGGCGAGTCCGGTGAGGACGTCGTTGCCGCCGTCGTCCTCGAAGCCGGTGCCTCCGTCACGCTCGCAGACCTGCGCAAGTGGGCGGAGAAGTCCCTGGCCCACTACGCGCTTCCCCGTCAGATCGTCGTCATGACGGAGTTGCCTCGCTCTCAGCTGGGCAAGGTTATGCGCAAGAAGGTGCGCGAGCAGATCATGGGTGCTCAGGCCGCCGCAACCGACGCAGTTGCCGGTGCGCGCGAGGCTGTCGCGGGTGCGCGCGGCGCGGTCTCCGAGGCCGTGGCCGAGGCGCGCGAGTCCATGTCGGAGAGGGTGGCTGAAGCGCGCGAGGCTGTCGCGGGTGCGCGCGGCGCGGTCTCCGAGGCCGTGGCCGAGGCGCGCGAGTCCATGTCGGAGAGGGTGGCAGGCGCTCGAGAAAGCGCTTCCGAGGCGATGGCCGGAGCACGCGACTCTGTCGCCGAGGCCATCGCCGGCGTTCGCGGTTCCTCCTCCGAACAGGCTTCCACGTCCACCAACACATCTGCCGGGCCGGCACAGCGCCACAAGGAGACGAACGAGGAGTAGTCACCCCGTCGCCGTCGAAGCGATGATGCCCGGCCCTTCGTGGGGCCGGGCATCATTCATGCACGTTGATTATTCGTCTCCCAGCAACATGGGAGCGTTGGAAACGGGGCGCTTGCGCGCAGAACGCGCCTTGCGAGGCTTCTTCGCGGGCGCGGGCGCCGCGGGTTCGACGTCCGCGTGGGTGCCACCGGCCTCGGGTGCCGCATCACCGCTCTGCCCGCGCTCACGCAGCGCCTGAATCGCCTGTTCGAAATCATCAAGAGTGTCGAACTGACGATAGACGGAGGCGAAGCGCAGGTAGGCGATCACGTCAAGGTCACGCAGGAACGGGAGGATGGCTTTGCCAACTTCGTTCGTCGACACGTTGGAGACGCCGGTGGAGCGCAGCTGCTCCTCGACCTGCTGAGCGAGAATCGCGAGCTGATCATCCGAGACCGGCCGTCCCTGACAGGCTTTCTTGACGCCCGACACAACCTTGTTACGGGAGAAAGACTCGACAACGCCGGATCGCTTGACGACCTGGAACGAGGACGTTTCGAGAGTCGTGAAACGCTTCTTGCAGTGCGTGCACTCACGCCGACGCCGAATCGAGGCGCCGTCGTCCGCGATGCGCGTATCAACGACGCGCGAATCCGGGTTATGACAAAAAGGGCAGTGCACCCCTCAACGGTACACGCTCAGACCCCCATCTGTCACAGGAGTCCCACGCGTCACTGTCATCGGACAGGAACGACCACACGCTGACCGGGTTGCAGCGCCCCCTGCACGTCATTCATGCGCTCAATGTCAGCAACAACCTGCTCGAGCGGACGATCCGTCTTGACGCTTTGAGCCAGCGACCACACGGAGTCACCGCTAACGACCGCCTTCGTCACCGTCGGACCATCGTAGGCGGCGGGCTGGATAGCGAGACCGAGAGCACCGGCCCCGACAGAGAGAACGACCGTCGCGAGCGCGCCGGCGATAATGCCGCGACGAGAGGAGCGGGTACGGCGACGCGGGGCCGCAGGAGCGCGTAGGAAGGAAGGATCGTCAAAACGCTGAGCCTCGACGCGTCGACGCGCGGACGGAGCGGTGGAGATGTCACGAACGGTCGCCAGCGACACATCCTCCACTGCACGAAGCGGCGAGCGGCGTGCGGGGAACGAGACGGCAGCCTTCGTTACGAAGGGGACACTCATGAGAACCTCCAGAGCACTTTCATCGAACATCTGTTCGTCGAACACTTGTACGATAGCACGCCCCGCGAGCAATGTCGAGACCCGCTCGAACATATGTTTCATTGTGCGTGAAATCGGCTTATCCTTGACGTATCTAGTGGACGCCCACCCATGCACATTTGCGTCCACCCCGATGCGAAGGAGACGCCATGACCGAGCGTTCGATCAGCGATCGACACCGCGCGATCTTGCGAGTTATCAACGAAAAGCTGGCATCCAGCGGCTTCCCTCCGTCTGTGCGCGAGATCGCATCTGCAGTCGGCTTGGCATCACCGTCGACGGTGAAGCATCACCTTGACGCACTGGAGGCCGACGGATACCTGGTCCGCGAGCCCGGCCTTCCCCGCGCCCTCGACCTCACCGATCGTGCGCGCGCCGAGCTCGGTATCACCCCCTCGTCACAGCCCTCTGAGAAGGTCGTTCGCATCGAGGTCCCCGTCTCCCACGTGGAGGAGGAAGGCACCGCAATTCCGCTCGTTGGACGCATCGCTGCCGGTGCCCCCATCACGGCTGAGCAGCACGTGGAAGACGTCTTCCGTCTTCCCACATCCATGACCGGACACGGCGATCTGTTCATGCTCGAGGTGAGCGGCGAGTCGATGGTCGATGCGGGTATTTTCGACGGTGACTACGTTGTCATCCGCTCTCAGAATGAGGCCCGCAATGGCGAGTTTGTGGCAGCCATGATCGACGGCGAGGCGACGGTGAAGGAACTGTCCATCACAGGCGGCCACGTCTGGCTCCTGCCCCACAACCAGGACTACTCCCCCATTCCCGGCGACGAGGCCACCATCCTTGGCAAGGTCGTGACCGTGATCCGTTCACTCTGACGCACCGCATAAGCGAGTGGCGCCACCCCGTGGGGTGGCGCCACTCGCTTATGCGAAAGAGACTCAGAAGCCCAGATCGCGGGCAACCTGACGCAGGCGCTCAGCCGAGGCGGTCAGGCCGTCGCGTTCGTTGAGCGTGAGCGGCGGCTGCAGGACACGCCCGGCGCCGTTTCGGCCCACGATGGTCGGGGCGGCCATGACGACGTCCGAGATGCCGTGCCAGTCCTCGAGCAGGCTCGCGATGGTCAGGACGCGCTGCTCGTCGCGCAGCACCGCACCCGCGATGTTCGCGGCAGACAGGCCGATCGCGTAGTTCGTCGCCCCCTTGCCCTCAATGATCTTGTAAGCGGACTGGACGACCTCCTGCGCAATGGAGTTACGCAGAGCCGAGTCGAAGACACCGCCGGACAGGGTCGGACCCCACTGCGACAGCGGGACGTTACCGATCTCGGCGCTGGACCACAGGGCGACCTCGGAGTCGCCGTGCTCGCCAGCCACGTAGACGTGGATGTTCTGAGTGGCCACACCGGTCTCGCGCGAGACCAGGTAGCGCAGACGGGATGTGTCGAGCACCGTGCCCGAGCCGAAGACCTGGTTGCGGGGCAGGCCCGTCAGCTTCAGCGCCACATAGGTGACAACATCGACGGGGTTCGTCACGAACATGAAGCGTGCATCCGGAGCAACGTTCTGCAGGTTCGGCACGATCTTCTTCATGAGGTTGACGGTCGAACCGGCCAGCTCCAGGCGGGACTGCCCGGGCTTCTGCTTCGCGCCAGCCGTGACGATGATCAGGTCGGCACCACGAACAATCTCAACGTCATCCGAGCCCTCGATCGAGCCGGCGGGCGTGAACTGGATGCCGTGAGCCATATCGAGGGCCTCGGCCTCCACCTTGGCTTTGTTGATGTCCTGAAGAACGATCGAACGGGCGTCACCGCGCATCGCACAGGCGTAAGCGACGGCCGTGCCAACGGCACCGGCACCGATGATGGCGATCTTGGAGGGACGTCCAGAGGACTTTGACGGGTACAGGGTCTGCGCTTGGTTTTCCACGAGTGTCTCCTAGAGTCTGCGGGCACCTCCATTGTCTCAGATAGGAGCCTGTCCGTGCCCGTAATATGCACGACGTTTTACGCTCAGGGAGCACTCGATCCTATTGCTCAGCCCCTTGCGCGAGGCGTCGCAGCGCGCCACGAACAACCTGAGGATCCGTCGTCGGCCACATGGCTGGCAGGGAACGCATAATGAAGCCGCCGTAGCGCTTGGTCACCACTCGCGGGTCGAGGATCGCCACGACGCCGCGGTCGTCGGTCGAGCGCAGGAGGCGTCCGACTCCCTGGGCCATCATGAGCGCCGCGTGCGTGAGGGAGACCGACACGAAGCCATTGCCTCCCCGGCGCTCGACATCCATCGAGCGGGCGCGCGAGACGGGATCGTCCGGGCGCGGGAACGGGATCTTGTCGATCACGACGAGGCGGCACGCATCCCCCGCAACGTCGACACCCTGCCACAGGGACATCGTGCCCACCAGGCACGAGTCGCGCTCCTGGCGGAATCGCTGGATCAACTGCGCCAGGGTCTCTTCGCCCTGCAGGTAGACGGTCAGGTCCGTGCGCTCGCGCAGGGCGCGTGCTCCCGCCATCGCCCCGCGTCGCGACGCAAACAGAGCGAGCATCCCGCCGCCCGAGGCCTGCGCCAGTTCCACGAGCTCGTCCAGCAGCTCCTCGGAGGGGCCGTCTCGCCCCGGCAGGGGCAGGTGTGTCGCCACGTAGCGGATGCCCTGGCGACCGTGGTCGAAGGGAGATCCAACGTCGATGCCGTGCCAGGGCACGCCGGCGACAGCCATGCCAGCCTGTGCGGCCATGAAATCGAAGTTTCCGCCGAGCGCGAGGGTCGCAGAGGTGAGAATCGCGGGCCGCTCACCAATGCCGGTTCCACCGATCGCCGCCGATACGTCGAGGGGACCCACCGTCAGTCGCGCATTGTCCGATTCATCCTTCGTGATGTAGGCGATCGACTGGTCGGGGTCTTTCCCCCACGCGTCGAGAGCGCCGATCAGCTCGTCAATGGCCGCGCGAGCCAAGAGCTTGGCGGCGGGTTCCCCCTGAGCCTCGGACACCTCGTGGCTGGCGCGCCTGGCCGCGCCGTCCAGCACAATCATCGCGTCGACGAGAGCGCTCGGCCGGTACTCGAGAAGCCCCGCCTCCAGGGGAGCCATGGCCGCTCCCAGCCCGGCCCCGGCCTCGTCCAAATCGGTGGAGTCGATCGAGAGATTCGAGCGCAGGGAGCGGGCGACGCGACTCACGCGGGCGACCGTCAGGTCGGCGGCCGCCTGAGAGCGCACGCGGTCTGCTAGTTCTTGGGCTTCATCGATGACGACGGCGTCGTACTCGCCGAAGAGCTCGCCCTCGCCGCACGCGTTAATGCCGAAGAGCGAATGGTTCGTCACGACGACGTCCGCGCCCGCCGCCTCCATGCGTGCCGCCTGCGCGAAGCACTCGTCGATGAGCGGGCAATGCTTGCCCAGGCACTCGGGTTTGGCGACCGATGCGTGATGCCAGGCGCGATCGGAGACGCCCGGAACAAGGTCGTCGCGATCCCCCGTCATGGTCTCGCCGATCCACTCGCGGATGCGCAGGATCTCCTTGCCTAGCTCGCCAGTCGGGCCGACGCTCATGTCCAGGTCCTCAAACAGCGTGCCCTCAGTGGGGTAACCGCCGTCCAGCTTGTGCAGGCACGCGTAGTTCGACCAGCCCTTGAGCACAGCGACCTTCAGGCGCACGCCCATCTGTGAGGCGACCGCGTCGACGACCACCGGCGCGTCCTTGACGAGGATCTGGCGCTGGAGCGCGAGCGTCGCCGTCGAGACGACCCCGCGCACGCCGTTCGTCGCGCAGTGCGTCAGCAGCGGGACCAGGTAGCCCACAGACTTACCCGTGCCCGTGCCCGCCTGCACGAGGAGGTGCTGGCGGTCCTCCAGGGCCGCTGCGCCCTCGGCGACCATTGAGGCCTGCCCCTCGCGCGGGGCCCCGCCCATCTGGGCGACGACCGCGTCGAGGACGCGGCCCGAGGCCTCGACCAGGTCCGCACTCACGCTCCGCTCACCGCCGCGTCACCCACGGTGCCGCCCACCGCCTCGCGGGCGATGACGGCGGCCAGTGCCTCGTCGACGCGCGCGACGATCCGCGTGCCCGTCTCGACGTATTCCTCACGCTCGACGTCGCCCTCCTCGTGGATCCGATGCACGAGGGAACCGGCCGAGTACGGCAGGATCGCGTCGACGGCCACGCGAGGCCGTGGCAGCATGTCTTCGAGGGCGGCCCTCAGCGCCTCCACGCCCCAGCCCGTGTGGGCGCTGAGCGGCACAGCATTGGGGAAGACTGTACGCAGCAGGGCGATCTGCTCGGGCGAGGCCAGGTCGGCCTTGTTCAGCGCGATCAGCTCCGGGATCTGAGAGGCACCCTCGATCGTGTCGATAACCGAGCGCACGGCCTGCACCTGGGAGACCGGATCGGGGTGAGCGGCGTCCACGACGTGCAAGATGACGTCGGCCTGGCCGACCTCCTCCAGGGTCGAACGGAAGGCCTCGACCAGCTGGGTGGGCAGGTTGCGCACGAAGCCAACCGTGTCGGTGAGCGTGTACTCGCGACCGTCCGCGGCGCGCGCACGGCGCACCGTCGGGTCCAGCGTCGCGAACAGCGCGTCCTGGACGAGGACGCCCGCGTCCGTCAGGCGATTGAGCAGCGTCGACTTACCCGCGTTCGTATACCCGGCGATAGCCACCGACGGCACTGCCCCGCGGCGGCGCGAATTGCGCTGGGTGCGACGGGCGGGTTCCATGCGCGCGATGTCCGCGCGCAGCTTCGCCATGCGCGTGCGGATGCGACGACGATCCAGCTCGATCTTGGTCTCACCAGGGCCCCTGGAGCCGATACCCGCGCCGCCCGCGACGCGGCCACCCGCCTGACGGGACATCGACTCACCCCAGCCGCGCAGACGCGGCAGCAGGTACTCGAGCTGCGCGAGCTCGACCTGGGCCTTGCCCTCACGGGACTTGGCGTGCTGGGCGAAAATATCGAGAATGAGGGCCGTGCGGTCGACGACCTTGGCATCGACGACGTCCTCCAGCCCACGGCGCTGGGAGGGGGCCAGCTCCTCGTCGACGATGACGGTGTCGGCCTCGACGCTTCGCACGATGTCGGCCAGCTCGCGGGCCTTGCCGGACCCCAGGTAGGTCGCGGGGTCGGGCTTCATGCGGCGCTGGATGATGCCGTCGAGCACGCGTGAACCGGCGGTTTCCGCGAGCGCGGCCAGCTCGCGCAGCGAGTTCTCCGCCTCTTCCTCACTCTGCGTGGTGCGCAGGCCCACGAGCACGACCTTTTCGAGTCGCACCTGGCGGTACTCGACCTCGGAGATGTCCTCGCGGTCGGAGGCCCCCGTGTCGACGCGGCGCGTGCCCGCGCGAGCCTCGCGCTCGAGGGCGCCAGCGTCCTGGGAGGTGTCCTGACCCGTCGTCGATGCGAGTGCCGTTCCCGAGCGCGCGAGGATGCGCGCGACAACGTCGTTGACGCGCTGGTCGCGCTCTTCTTTCGAGGAGTCCGCACCTGTATGGGTCGTGTCCATAACCATCCTTTTCGTGGGGGCTTCTAGTGTCGCACGCGCCGCCCCCATCTGCGCCTGCGCGCGCGGGCGCGATAGGCTTTCTTCCGTGGACGAACAGTATTTCACCGACTCTTCCCCTGCGAGCGCGGAGGAGACCCGCACGATCGAGGTGAGCGCGCGCGGCTTTGACCTGTCGATGCGCGTGTCGTCGCGCGTGTTTTCGGGTTCTAAGCTCGATCTGGGCACGCGTCAGCTCCTGGAGATCGCCCCGGACCTGCCCGAGGGCGGTACCTTCCTGGACCTGGGCTGCGGGTGGGGGCCGATCGCGACGATCATGTCTCTGGAGTCCCCCAGCGCTACCGTGTGGGCGGTGGACGTGAACTCTCGCGCGGTGGATCTGACGCGCCGCAACGCCCAGTCCAATGGCGCGAGCGGTGTGCGCGCGCTCAAAGCCGAGGAGGCGTTGGCCGACTCGCAGGAGTCGGGTACGCGCTTCGATGTCATCTGGTCCAACCCGCCCGTGCGCATCGGCAAGGAAGCGATGCACGAGATGCTCCTGGCATGGCTGGGAAGGCTTGCCCCCACCGGCGTCGCCTATCTCGTTGTCCAGCGCAACCTGGGCGCGGATTCGCTCATCACGTGGCTGAACGGCCAGGGCCTGACGGCCTCGAAGTACGCGTCCAAGAAGGGCTTCCGCATCATCGAGGTGCGCCCCGCCTGACGCGCTCTCCTCAATCGACGAGGCCTGGGCCTCGCCACGCTCCCCGGCACCGTTTTCTGGGGGAGGTGGGCTCAGGACAGGCGGATCTCGGCGACTCGGATCGCGGGTCCGGTAAGGAAGACCGAGGCGTCCGTGATGCTCGGTCTCTCCCCCGTCCAGTCGATGACGCCGTCGAGGCCGACGATGACCGTTCCGCCCGGAATGTCAACGACCCACTGGGTGGGCGCACCTGGGCCGCGTCGCAGCGCGGTGGCGAGGGCCGCCGCGCAGCACCCGGTGCCGCACGCCTGGGTCTCCCCCACGCCTCGTTCGAGCACGCGCATCGCGATGTGCCCGCGTTCCTCGCCTGGCTCGGTCAGGTCGACGACCAGCTCGAGGTTGGTCCCCGCCTGGGGCGCCGGATCGTAAGAGGGACGCTGTGCCTGCGGGATCTGGGAGACATCAACGGTCGGCAGGAAGATGCCGCGCAGGGTCTCCTCGTCGGCAAGCTCGACGACGGTGTGCGGGTTGGGCATGTCCACCCAGATACCTCCCAGGACCGCGTCGATACCGGGGACTCGCACGTCGATCGTCTCGCGGGCGGGAGAGGCCGCCGGCCCCATGTCGACGCGGTAGCTCGCCCCCTGTCCCTCGTCCTCGGATTCGGGGGTCACGCGCTTGATGCCGCCGCGCGTGGACACGTCCAGAGTCTGCCCAACCGGCAGCTCCACGAGGCCCTCGCGGCGCAGGTGATCGACGAAGACACGCACGCCGTTGCCACACATCTCAGCCTTCGAGCCGTCAGCGTTGCGGTAATCCATGAACCACAGGCCGTCGCGCTCAACGGCCCGGATGAAGCCATCCGCACCAATCCCGAAGGCCGGGGAACACAGCGTTGCTACCTCGACCTCGCTGGGGTCGTAGTCGTCGTATTGGTCCGTGGCAACGACGAAGGAATTACCCGCACCGTGGGCCTTGACGAGGCGGGCATGGGCGGGCAGCTGCGTGTTCATCATGGCTCCACCGTAGCCCCCGGCTCCCGGGCGCGCAGCCCCGCCCGTGTTACGAGCGTCCCAGGGCGGACTCGGCCTCGCGCTGCGTCAACTCGACGACGTGGCGCACCATGGCCTCGTTCGAGTCGAAGTTCTCCACGTCCAGCCAGTGCACGCGCGGATCCGGCCGCAGCCACTTGACCTGGCGGCGCGCCAGCTGACGTGTCGCCAGCGCGATGGATTCCACGGCCTCATCCTCGCTCATCTGCCCGTCGATAACGGCGAGCGCCTGGGCGTATCCCGTTGCGCGGGACGCCGTCTTCGCCTCGCGCAGGCCCACGTCGATGAGAGCGCGCACTTCCTCGATGAGTCCACCGTCCATCATGGCGCGTGTGCGCACCGCGATACGCTCGTCAAGCTCCTCCATCGGGCGGCGCAGCGCCACCATGAGCGAGGGTGCCACGAACTCGTGGCGCGGCATGGACGCAGAATAGGGGTGCCCGGTCAGCTCGATGACCTCGAGTGCGCGGATGATCCGGCGGGCGTTATGCGGGTCGATGCGCTGCGCCGACACCGGATCCAGCCGGGTGAGGCGATCATGCAGGCCTCGCGAGCCGAGCGGCCCCTCGGCTTCTTCTTCGAGGCGAGCGCGCACGGCCGGGTCCGTGCCCGGGAACTCGATGACGTCCAGGAGGGCGCGCTGGTACAGGCCGGAGCCTCCCGCGACCACCGCAATGCCCTCGCGCTCGTGAATACCCGCCACGTCGGCTCGCGCATGCTTCTGGTAGGCGGCCACCGAGGCCTCGTCCCGAACCTCAAGCACATCGATCTGATGGTGCACAATCCCACGGCGCTCCTCCACCGGAGTCTTAGCCGTCCCTACGTCCATGCCGCGGTAGAGCTGCAGGGCGTCCGCGGAGACGATCTCGCCCGCGCCGCTCGCACCCAGCACACCCGGAAGCACGCAGGCCAGCTCCAGGGCCAGGTCCGACTTGCCCGAGGCCGTGGGCCCCACAACCGCGCACACGACGTCTGACGCGCGCCTCACCGATGTCTCCATGGCCACCAGTGTACGGGTGCCTCCCGCAGATACCACCCAACAACGGCTAGGCTTAAGACCATGAGCACAACTGACACTCTCCCGGTCACCCTCGACCGGATCATCCAAGCGGTCGAGGCCGTGGGGCTTATCCCCTTCGTGTCCAACACCGGCCAGGTCGCAGCCATCCTGCCGAACCGCACCGTCCGCATCGCCGTCCCCGAGGGCCACCCCGCCCAGGGCGTCGCCGACTACCCGCGTTTCTTCGATCCCTCGCACGCCGATCAGATCGCCTCCGCGGTGCGTCGCCTCAACGCCTCCACCTACCTGCCGAAGGTCACCTCCGGTACGACCGAGACCGGCACGATCGCCCTACACCTGCAGCACACCTTCAACTGGGTCGTGGGAGCCACGGACGCGCAGGTTCACGCAGAAGTCTCCCAGTTCATCATGGCCTCCGTCGCCATCATGAACCAGCTCGACATCATGTTCCCCGACCAGTGGACCAAGGAGGGCTCCAATGCCTGAGTGGAAGAGTTTCACCTTCGGCGATGACGGCGAGGCCGTTCCCGAGGCCATGCCCACACCCGCTGCCCCCTCCCCCGCGATGGAGGCTGACGAGTACGCCGCCAAGTGGGGCACCGAGGTATCCGAGGTGAGCATCGCTCGCATCGAGAACGTCCTCGAAGGCGACGGGCTGCCGCACGGTTCGAACGAGTTCATCGCCGTCACCCAGCTGGAGGACGTGCAGTTCCAGATTCATCGCGAGCCCGCGGACGCCCCCTGGGCGCAGATTGAGACGCGCATTGCCGTGCCCGGCGAGGGGCACACGGAGGTCTCCCTGCAGGAAAAGGCGAACCAGTGGAACAACGCCCACCTGCAGCCGACCGTCTTCCCGATCGAAGATGGTGACGGCTGGGCTCTGATGGCGGCGTCGCGTTTCTTCGTCGGCGAGGGCCTGTCGGACCGCCAGATTCACGCAATGTTGCGCCGCGGCCTGATCATTGGTCTGTCGGCGGCTCAGGAGCTGCCCGGCCTGCTGGCCGAGTCCGCCAAGTAGCGCCAGCCGCACTTCCAACGAATAGTGCCCCGTTCCTCCGTCTGGGAGGAGCGGGGCACTCTCGGTTGAGTGTGCGCCGACTACATGCGAAGGCGCGGCGCGTACCGCGTGCGCGGAAGGGGCCACGGGTCGCATAGGGGGGCTCGAATCGACCCGCACTACCGAGAGTGCTCCCGCATGTCGATCGCCTCATCATCGTGACGATCGCCACGACACAAAAGTAACGCAGGAGTCGTGCATCACAGGCGCGTTTCGTTGAGACATTTTCTCGTTTGTCGCACCTGCAAACGATCAAACGTGCAGCGCTCATCGCGCGCGACACCTCGGCATACGTGAGCCTCCCCGGGCGCATGGTCCGGGGAGGCTCACATCAGTGCAGGTCAGGGTCAGCTCGGGGCGCCCACGCGCAGCGTGGGGATACCCAGCGACACCGTGTTGTCAGGCTCTTCCTTGGCCTGACGGGCCTCCCACGCGTCACCGGCGCGCGTGCGACGCACCTCGAAGAGCCCGCCTTGGGCGCCCGAGTCGGCGATCAGGTGATGCGGCGCGCCGTAGGTGACGGTCGCGCGGATCATGTCGCCCGGGCGCGGGCGGTCGGCCTCCGCCAGGTTCTCGGGCAGGGCGACGTGCACGAGGCGGTTGTCGCGAGCGCGTCCCGAGATACGGTGCGTGGCACCATCCTTGCGGCCATCCCCCTCGGAGACGAGAACCTCGACTTCGGTGCCGGCCAGCGCGGCGTTATCCTCGGCGCAGATGCGCTCCTGAAGCTTGATGAGGCGCTGGTAGCGTTCGAGCGCCACGTCGTCGGGCACCTGGTCCTCGCGGTCCGCGGCGGGGGTACCCGGGCGCGGCGAGTACAGGAACGTGAAGGCGGAGGAGAAACGAGCCTGCTCGACGACGTCGAGGGTCGCCTGGAAGTCCTCTTCGGTCTCTCCCGGGAAGCCGACGATAATGTCGGTCGTAATCGCAGCCTCCGGAATGGCCGCGCGCACGCGATCCAGGATGCCCATGAAACGCTCGCGGCGGTAGGAGCGGCGCATCTGACGCAGGACCGCATCGGACCCCGACTGCAGGGGCATGTGCAGGCTCGGCATCACCGTGGGGGTCTGCGCCATCGCGGCAATCACGTCGTCCGTGAAGGCTGCAGGGTGCGGCGAGGTGAAGCGCACTCGCTCGATCCCCTCGACGCGCCCCACGGCGCGCAGCAGGTCGGCGAACGCACCGCGCTCACCGAATCCGACGCCGTAGGAGTTGACGTTCTGGCCCAGCAGGGTCACCTCGATGGCGCCCTGCGAGGCGACGGCCTCGACCTCGGCGAGAATATCGCCGGGGCGGCGGTCGCGTTCCTTGCCGCGCAGGTGCGGGACGATGCAGAATGTGCAGGTGTTGTTGCAGCCCACGGAGATCGACACCCACGCGGCGTACGCGCTCTCGCGATGAGTGGGCAGGGTCGACGGAAAGACCTTGAGTGATTCCTCGATCTCGACGGCAGCCGCACGGTTATGCTCGGCGCGGCGCAGGAGCGCCGGGAGCACGTCGATGTTGTGCGTGCCGAAGACAGCGTCCACCCAGGGAGCCTTCTCGACAATGCCGTCGCGCATCTGCTGGGCGAGACATCCGCCGACCGCGATCTGCATGCCGGGACGCGCACGCTTGACGGAAGCGAGCTGGCCGAGGTTGCCGAAGAGGCGGGTCGCTGCGTTCTCACGGACGGAGCAGGTGTTGATGACGATGACGTCGGCACCCATGTCACCGGCGTCGGTCGCGCGGGCGGCAGCCTCGGGGACCTTCTCAACGGGGACGAGGCCGGCCTGCTCCAGCAGACCCGCCATGCGTTCGGAGTCGTGTTCGTTCATCTGGCAGCCGAGCGTACGCACCGCGTAGGTGCGGGGCAGCGCGGTGCCGTCCTGCGTCATCGTATTCATCGCACTGAAGTCTAGTCGCCCGCCCCCACGCCGGCGAAGTCGAGCACGTCACGCACGAGGGCCAGAGCGGCGTCAATAGCGCCCGCACGCACGGCAGCGCGACCACCCTCCAGGTGCAAGAGGCGATGTTCTTCCCCCGCCGGATGAGCGCAGGCGATGTGGACGGTACCCGCGGGGAAGCCATCAGCGGGGCCCGGACCGGCGACCCCGGTCGTCGATACGCCGATGTCTGCGCGGAACAGCTCGCGCGCCCCTCGAGCCATCTGGCGTGCGACCTGCTCGTCCACCGGGCCCGTCGCCGCCAGCTGACTCTCCGAAACGCCCAGCACCGAGGCCTTCGTGTCGACCGCGTAGGTGCACGCGCCCCCGCGCACGACGTGAGAGGCACCGGGCACGTCCACGAGGCGCGCAACGAGTCCGCCACCCGTCAACGATTCCGCCGTAGCTACCGTCAGGCCACGCTGGGTCAGATCCGCTATCAGGTCTGCGAGGGCATCGTCACTCATTACGGTCACAGTCCCCATTGCCAGGCCTCCTCGGCTCCGCCATCATCGTCGCCCCACGAGTCAAGGGCGTCGCGCACGGCGGCAGAGGCGACGGACGGCGAGTACCCCTTGCGTGCGAGCATGGAACTCAGTCTACGGTAGGCGGCCTCGCGCGGGACGCCCGCGAGAGAGCGTCGTTTGCGAGCCACCAGCTGGGCCGCACGCTCTGCCTCGTCGTCCCGATCGATCTGAGACAGGGCGCGTTCGATCGTCGAGGAGTCCAACCCCTTGCGCACGAGGACCTCGCGCAGTGCGCGACCGGACGCTCCCGTCCCCGAGAAACGCGAGCGGACGAGCGCGTCCGCATACGCCTGATCATCGACAAGACCAACGGCCTCAAGACGGTCGACGACCTCGACGGCGATCTCGGCGCTAAAACCCCGCGCTTCGATCGCGCTGGTTAGCTCCGAGCGAGAACACGCGCGCGCGTCAAGCTTGCGCAGCGCGACCTCGCGCGCTGCCTCGATCGCCACCGTGCCCGTCAGGGCAGCATTGCGTTCACGGGCGCGCGCGAGCCTCTCGCCCGGGGAGGAACGCCTACGGTGGTCCTCCCCAAGCTCGGGATTATCTTCGGGATCCAGGTAGCGGACCACGACTCAGAAGCCCGCATCCTCATCGGGATCGATGTCGGGCACGTCCTGGGACGCCTGGTCCGGATCCGGGGCCTCGCCGATACCCAGCGAGACAAGGATCTTCTGCTCAATCTCGTTGGCCAGCTCGGGGTTGTCCACGAGGAACTGGCGCACGTTCTCCTTGCCCTGGCCCAGCTGATCATCCCCGTAGGTGAACCAGGAGCCGGACTTGCGCACAATTCCGGCCTCGACGCCCATGTCGATGATCGATCCCTCGCGCGAAATGCCCTTGCCGTAGACGATGTCGAACTCAGCCTGCTTAAAGGGCGGGGCCATCTTGTTCTTGACGACCTTGGCGCGCGTGCGGTTGCCGACGGGGGCACCGGCCTCCTTGAGGGTCTCGATGCGGCGAACGTCGATGCGCACCGACGCGTAGAACTTCAGGGCCTTACCGCCCGTCGTCGTCTCCGGGGAGCCGAAGAAGACACCGATCTTTTCGCGCAGCTGGTTGATAAAGATCGCGGTCGTACCGGTCGCGGACAGAGCACCCGTGATCTTACGCAGCGCCTGGCTCATGAGGCGGGCCTGCAGGCCGACGTGAGAGTCGCCCATCTCGCCTTCGATTTCCGCCTTGGGCACAAGCGCCGCGACAGAGTCGATGACAATGATGTCGATGCCGCCAGAGCGGATCAGCATGTCAGCGATCTCGAGAGCCTGCTCACCCGTGTCGGGCTGAGAGACCAGGAGGGAGTCCGTGTCGACGCCCAGGGCGCGGGCGTAGACGGGGTCGAGGGCGTGCTCAGCGTCGATGAAGGCCGCGTTACCGCCGGCCTTCTGGGCGTTGGCGACGGCGTGCAGGGCGACCGTGGTCTTACCGGAAGACTCGGGGCCGTAGACCTCAATGACTCGGCCACGCGGCAGGCCACCAATACCGAGGGCAACGTCGAGGGCAAGGGAACCCGTGGGGATCACCTGAACGGGCGGGCGATTGTCATCGCCCAGGCGCATGACGGAGCCCTTGCCGAACTGCTTATCAATCTGCGACAGGGCGACTTCGAGAGCCTTATTGCGATCGTTGGTCGCGGGCTTCGCGGCGGGTGCTTTACGGGCTGCCATGGTGATCCTTTCGTCTGCGGCCTCTCCGGCCTGCGGGTGTCCTGGCCTGGAATGCCGCCCCTCTCCGAGGCGACATGACGAGTATGCGACCGGCCATCGTCATCTGCGTCCCGCGCACGTCACCCCTGTGGATGACACGCGTCGGAGCGTCGTCGCCCACAAGCTTAAATGGAACACATGTTCGACCGCTGATCGACACGCCGCCCACCAATCAGACAGACATCGATCAAACCGAGGCTCGAGGCGGTCAGCGCCCCCGCTCACGCGGATCCACGCGATGAATCCAGCGCGCATCCTCGCGCCCAGTTTCCTCGCACAGGGTCACCCAGACCTCGTCCGGATTCACGCCGGCGGACAGCGCATCGCGCGCGGTCGCCCCCAGCGAGGCGAGATAGAGGTCGGAGACATACGAGCGGCCGAGGGCTGACCCGAAGATCGCCTCGACCGCCTCGTAAAACTCAGAGTGCTTCACGCGTCATGAAATCAGCGTGACAGGCACGATATCATCGGGCACCGCGTCGGGAATAACAGCACCATCGATGATCGCCATGCGCTCGGAGACCTCGCGCAGCACGAACCACAGCGGCACGCGCAGAGCCGAGGTGATCGCCTCGAGCAGCTCCGACGAGGCCTCCTTCTGGCCGCGCTCGACCTCGGACAGGTAGCCGAGGGAGACCTGGGCCTCCGAAGAGACCTCGCGCAGGGTCCGACCCTGGCGCTGGCGGATGCCGCGCAGGACATCGCCGAGTTCGCTGCGCAGCAGCGGGGTTTCGCTCAGTGTCTTTTCCATAGTGTTACTGTAGCCGTTTCGTCTCGAGGGACGCATTGTTAGTTCGCGCATCGAAACGCTGTGACGTTCCGCTTTCATACCTCGCGTTGCATTCATACCCGTACAACGCGCGCCATTTCGTACATATTCCACCGACGAGTCGATTACTCTATGGGTTGCGTCACCCACACTCAACTCTGGACGTGCTGCCCCGCAGTGCTGCGACGCGACACCGCAGGTTCCTGAGAAGCATCGTTGTCAGGGGACTCCACCACGGCCTCGTCGGCACCCGCCCCACGCATGAGGCGCACGCCGTCGATGACGTACATGACGCCCGAGTAGAGCGTCAGCGCGAGCGCAACGCCCGCGAAAATCTGGCCGAGGCGAATAAGAAGGATCACCCATCCCTCGTTGGCGTCGTTCATCGCCGTAAAGTACGCCCACGGGATCAACAGGGTACCCAGCGCCACCATCTGCATGAAGGTCTTCTGCTTGCCCGCCTGATTGGCAGACACGACGACGCCGCGGCGCAGGAAGAATGCGCGCATCGCGGTGATGCCCAGCTCGCGCACGGCGATGAGAATCGTCAGCCACCAGGGCAGGAAGCCCTGGTAGGACAGCAGACCGAAGCCGCACAGGGTCAGGGCCTTGTCGGCGATGGGGTCGGCGATGCGGCCGAAGTCGGTGATCTGCCCCCACGAGCGCGCGAGCTCCCCATCGAAGCGGTCCGTGATCGCGGCGACGGCGAAGACGACGAAAGCCGCCCACAGCGCGCTCCACGACTGCTGAAGGCCGAGAACAACGAAGGCAGGAACGAGAACCAAGCGCAAAACGGTCAGCGCGTTGGGTAGGTTCACCACGGAAACCTTGCTGTCACGCTGCACGCGCGACACGTTCTCGCTCATGACCGTGTCCTTCCCGCTCAGCGGCCCGTGAGCTGCCAAGCGTCCTCGTCATCCTCGGGCTCCTCGTCGACCCAATCGGGCGAGGACCCACCAAAGTTATGACCAGAGTACGGGTCAACCCCACTGCCGCGCGAATCGCCCGCGCGAGCCGTGCCCAATTCGTAACCGGACGCGGGCCCCAAATCGGCCGAATGCGAGGCCGACTCCTCCCCCACGGCACCCGCAGCCGCGCCAATGACGGGGCTGGGCGCCCCCTCGGGAGCAGCCGGAGCGGGCGCGGGGGCGGGCGTGGAGGCGGGCTCGGCGATGCTGGCGGATTCTCCGCGCAGCATGGCGAGAACCTCGGGCAGCTGTTCGGGGGTGACGAGCACCTGGCGCGCCTTGGACCCTTCGGAGGGGCCGACGATATCGCGCGACTCGAGCAGGTCCATGAGGCGGCCGGCGCGGGCGAAGCCGACGCGCAGCTTGCGCTGGAGCATCGAGGTGGAGCCGAGCTGGGTGGACACGACGAGTTCGGCTGCCTGCAGCAGGTCCTCGAGATCGTCTCCGATGTCTTCGGCGACCTTGGCTTCCTTCTTTTCCGGCACGACGTCGTCACGGTAGTGCGTCTCCATCTGGCTCTTGACGTGGGAGACGATCTGGTGGATCTCGGATTCGGAGACCCAGGCGCCCTGGACACGCATGGGTTTGGAGGCACCCGCGGGCAGGTAGAGGGCGTCACCCTGGCCGATGAGCTTTTCGGCACCGGGCTGGTCGAGGATCGTGCGCGAGTCGGTGAGCGAGGAGGTCGCGAACGCGAGGCGCGAGGGGATGTTGGCCTTGATGAGGCCGGTGACGACGTCGACGGAGGGGCGCTGCGTGGCCAGGACCAGGTGGATACCGGCGGCTCGTGCGAGCTGCGTGATGCGCTGAATAGACGCCTCGACATCGCGCGGGGCGACCATCATGAGGTCGGCGAGCTCATCGACGACCACGAGCAGGTACGGGTATGGGTGCAGCGTGCGCTCCAGCCCGGGCTTGGCCTGGACCTGTCCGGCGGCCACCGCCTTGTTGAAGTCGTCGATGTGCTTGAATCCGTAGTCCGACAGGTCGTCGTAGCGCGCGTCCATCTCCTTGACGACCCATTCGAGGGCCTCGGCGGCCTTCTTGGCGTCGGTGATGATGGGCGAGATGAGGTGCGGGATGCCCTCGTAGATGGTGAGTTCCACGCGCTTGGGGTCGACGAGGATCATGCGCACCTGCTGGGGCGTCGCACGCATCATGATCGACGTGATCATGGAGTTGACGAAGGAGGACTTACCGGAACCGGTCTGGCCGGCCACCAGCATGTGCGGCGTCTTGGCCAGGTTGGTGACGACGTAACCGCCTTCGACGTCCTTGCCGACACCGACGACGAGCGGGTGCTGGTTGCGGCGGGCGGCAGCCGAGCGCAGGACGTCGCCGAGGGCCACGTTTTCACGGTCGGCGTTGGGGATCTCAATACCGATGGCACTCTTGCCGGGGATCGGCGCGAGGATACGCACGTCGGCGGAGGCCACGGCGTAGGCGATGTTCTTCGACAGGTTGGTGAGCTTGTCGACCTTGACGCCGGCGCCAAGCACGACCTCGTAGCGGGTGACTGTCGGGCCTCGGGAGAAGCCGGTGACGCGCGCGTCGACGTTGAAGTCCGCGAAGACCTGTCCCAGGGCCGCGACGACCTGGTCGTTGACGGCGGAACGGGTCATGTGGGGCGGACCGGAGACCAGGAGGTCCTCCGACGGCAGCGTGTAGCTGATCGAGTCGTCGAGGTTGGGCTGGAAGGCCCCCTCGGGCTCGTCGGTGATCGGCGGGGGTGCCGGCTCGTCCTCGGGCTCGGGTACGTGCGCGGGCACCTGCACGGGGGCCACGGCGGGGCGCATCTGGGTGAGCATCTCGGTGGGCGCGTCGGGCGTCGTGGCACGAGGCCGGGGCGTAGGAGCCGGGGCCGGCGCGGGGGCCGCGATGGCGCCGGATTCCAGGAGACGGGTCTCCCCCACGGATTCCGTGTCGGTCGCCTTGCGGAAGGACTCGTCCCCGTCGTATTCGTCGAGGAAGGCGTCGTCTCCCGCCGCGAGGTCCTTGCGCGCGCGGCGGCGTGCTTGCTTCGCGGGATCACCGCCGGTCTGATCGGCGGTATCGGCGTCGCCCTCGGGGCGCTCACCGCTCAGGTGGGCAGCGAGGTCGCGCAGACGCGCAGGAACGTCGGCGACGGCGGTCCGAGTGGCGAGCAGGATCGAGTAGGCCAGGAGCAGGATCATGAGGGCGCCCGCGCCCCAGCCGGACAGCAGCAGGGCGAGGGGGCGCGCAACGAACCACCCGAGCAGGCCGCCTGCCGCCTCGATGCCGGGTTCGGCGCCCATCGCGGGGTTTCCGCGCGAGATGTGGACCAGGCCGGTGAGGGCGGCGGTGATGCCGATGCCGCCTGCCACGTGGTGGGGCAGCGCGGATCGTCCGGATCGCGCGGAGACGAGCTCGACGGCCAGTGCGATCAGGACGAGGGGTAGGACGACCGAGAAGATGCCAAACAGACCGGCGGAGGCGTGATGGATCGCGTCCCCGGCCTCGCCGGAGATCTGGAACCACTCGCGCAGTGCGATCACGATGGCCGCGGCGACAGTGACGAAGGCCGCAGCATCACGCTTGACCTGCGGATCGGTCGCCTTCCACGCGCGTACGGCACCGACACCGGCGCGGCCGAGCGCAGAAAAGAAGCGAGCCAAGAAGCCTGGCTGCGTCACTTCGGGCTGGGTCGCTTGGGCAGACTTGTTCGAACCTCCCTTGGCGCGCGGGCGCGCGGGAGCCTTGCCGGACGAAGAGCGTGGAGACGATTGTGCCATGATCCTTCCACCATATCGCCCGCCGCCGCCCCACTCCGCCAGGCGCGCCGCGCGAGATCAGCGCAGGATGTTCGTAACGACCCCGGTTTCGAGCACGTTTTCAACCTGCTCGCGCGTGGGGACGG
>CAUTRF010000021.1:0-31831 GCA_963540795.1 uncultured Actinomyces sp. | reverse complement strand
GACACGAGAGAGGACATATTTTTCTCCTACTTTCAGACTGGTCAATCATATGCGAGAAATAGGATGCCGTGGCGCTATGCGCACATGATGCTTACTTCAGTGCAAGAGAGCCGCTATTGATCTCTGAATTCAGCCGCATTGCACGCCCACATTTGTCAGCGACGACGTCTCACAGTGCCTTGCGACGGACTCGCCGCGGCTGCGCGTCACTCGCGTCTCACGAGGTTCGCCTTGCGACGCGGAAGCCCTGCTTGCTGTAGATGGTCTCGTAGGAGTGTCCGGGGTGGGCGGCGCTCCCCCACGACTCGGCGTCGACCTGCTGGTTGCCCCATGCGTAGGAGCGCGTATCGATGACGACGTACTCCGGAGGGGTATCCATGGTGCCGGTCGTCCCCACCCAGTAGACCTCGCGACCGGGCACGAGGCGCGCGAGTAGCGTCGTGTCCGTTTCGACGCTGACCCCTTCAGGCACCGCGTCGAGCGCGCCGAGGGCGGCGGCCATGCGGGGGTCCTCCTTGAGGTCGGGCAGGTGCCACAGCGGCAGCGACGAGGCCGTGAACGCCAGTGACACGGCGGGCACACACGCGGCCACCCAGGCCGCGGCGCGCCAGCCAAAGTTCGACGAGGCCGGGGCCTCCTCGCCAGGCTCCGCGTCGGTTTTGGCGGTAGCGCGCTCGGGCGCGAGCCACTGATCGATGACATCGAGCAGGGCACAAGCTGCGATGGGGACGAGCACCGCGTTGTAGTGCCACGAGTTCCAGCCGTAGTAGGCCTCGACCGAGCCCGCGAAGCGCCACGCGAGCGTCGGGACGACCAGCGCGAACCACGGGGAGGCCGTGCCCACGAAGCCCGCGCCGGCGGCCAGGACGATGAGAGTCACGAGTTTGACAGATGGGGTTGTCAGGATGTCCCACAGGGAGGGGATTGCGCGCGCGGCCGTGGTGCCGCCGGTCGGTGTGCCCGCCCCGGTAGCGGAGCCATCGAGGGAGTATGCCCACGTGCCCGCCGGGTTCATCGCCGGAAGCAGCACCTTCACTGTCACCACAAACGCGACGATGCCGAACAGGGCGTACGCTATCGACCGCAGGACAGCGGCACGCCCCTCGCCTCGGCGGCGCCACGCGATCGCGAGGCCCGCAACGAAGACCGTCAGCCCGAGATCCTCCTTGACAAGAACCAGCGGAGCCAGCCACGCCATGCACGCGCCCCACCGCCGTTCGACGAAGGCGACGCCACCGAGCGCCAGCAGCGGGACGGCCACGCAGACCTCGTGAAACTGGGCGCCAACCGCGCCCTGCAGCCCCCACCCCAGCCCGTAGGCAAGACCGACGAGGAGCGCGCCGCCACGACCCAGGAGGCGCTGCGCGAGGCGCGCGATCGGCAGGACCGATGCCGCGATCAGGACGTCCTGGACGACGAGGAGTGTCAGCGCGGAGGGGAAGAGACGAAAGATCGGACCGAGGAGCGCCAGGATCGGGTGGAAGTGATCGCCCAGCAGGTTGTAGCCGGGCCCCTTGATGGGGACGATGGGCGCCTCGAAGCGCGAATAAGCTTGGACGGCCTCGGTGAAGATGCCCAGGTCCCACGAGGGGGCGACGAGGGCGCGCCACTGCGCCACCGAGTAGCAGACGTAGATCGCGCCGACGGCGCACGCAATGACGGTAGGCAGCCACCAGGTCGCCACCAGGCGACTGACGGCTAATCGATCCGCACCCTTCACCCGATCATCTCCGAACGACGCTCGGAGTGCGAGTCGGATTCCTCCGCCTCGTCGCGCGCCGAGGCCGGGGCCGGGTAGGGCACGCCGATCCCCTGTTCGTGGTCGGCGCGGCGCTTCGAGCGCGCGTCGGAGTGGAAGAGCTGGCTGACCGTGGCACGCACGGCGTCGAACATGCGCGCAGGGCGGTTGAGCGAGCCGAGCGAGCGGTCCGCGCCCGAGTGGGTGAAGTTGCAGGGGACCTCCATGACGGACAGGCCCGCGCGCAGCACGCTGATAGTCATGGCGGCCTCGAGCACGTAGCGGCCCGCAAACGGCATGGCGGCGTCGATGGCCTCGCGCGTCAGGCAACGCTGGTAGCTGAGGGGGTAGTGGCAGTTCCAGCCGGTCTTGCGGCGGATGAGCCGGCGGGCGACGCCCGGCCCGTATCCGGAGTACTCGCGCCCCGTCGCCGGGACCGCGATCGCCATGTCGGCCTGGCGGGCGAAAACGGCTTCGACGAGGGCGGTGGCCTCGACCGCGGATTCGCCAAGGTCGGGAGAAAGAAGCAGGATGTGGCGGGGCGGACCGTCGGGCCGGTCGCGCATGGCGGCGACCTTCACGCCGGTCTCGATCGCCGAGGCCCGCCCACGCTCGACGGAGTGGCGCACGACGACGGCGCCGGCGGCTCGCGCGGCACGCCCGGTGTCGTCCGTGGATCCATCGTCGACGACAATGAGGAGGTCAACGCTGGGTATGGCGCGGCACGCGCGCACGGTGGCCGCGACGGCGCGTCCGACGTTGTGCGCAGCGATGACGGCGGCGACGCGCTGCGGCTGGGAACTTCTAGATCCTGCGGGATAGTTCACGACTAACAGTGTACGGGCGGCGGGGCGCGCTCGCGTCCCACCGCCCGTAATGTGAGCGACAAACCTATCTAAACGGCAGGTAAAACTATCCTCAGCGGATAGTCACAGCTCGGGAGACGAGGCCCTGACGTGCGCGGCGTTCCTTGTCATCCAGGCGCTCGGTGACCGCCAACGCCTCATCGAGAGCCTTCGCAAGGGCCTGCGTGCCGGGCGCGACGTCGGCCGCGCTGGCACCCTCGGGCAGCTCGAAGACCGGGACGATCAGGCCGCACGCGCGGAAGGAACCCACGTAGCGCGACCCCTCACCGACGTTGGCCTCGCCGCGCGCAGCCAGGCGGGCGAGCGCGTCGAAGAGCTTGGTCTCGTCGTTGTCCGTCAGGAAACGCACGAAGTTACGGTTCATCTCGCACCAGTACGCGCCAGGGACGCCGGGAACGGGCTCGGTCGGGATGATCTCGTCGCGGTTCTGCTCGAGGGCGCGACGCGTCGACTCGTCGATCTCCTCGGCCGGGTCAAACCAGAAGGAGAAGTCCTCCTCGAGCTTCATGTCCGTGAAGCTGTCTGCGTCGACGATGTCCTGGAGACGCTCGGAAGGCTCGCGCACGTCGATCGAGATGACGCCCTCGTCGCCCGCTTCCTTCGCGGCGATGGCCGCGAGCAGCGCGGCGCCCGCGTCATGGCTCAGGTCCGCGGAGTTCGAGCGGGTCTGCAGCGCAACGAGGATACGGCCGTCGGGGCGCACCATCGCGGGGTGGCCCTCGGGCAGGAGAGTGACGAAGTCGAATTCGACGGCGCCGTGGTCGGCGTCGGTGCGTGCGGTCAACGTGGCCGCCGGGATGAGCTCGCGCATGGCGACCAGCTCGATCTCCTTCGGCAGACCCTCGTAGGGGCGCGCGACGAAGGGGATCGGCGGGCGATACGCCTTGAGCTTGGCGGGATCGGTGACCTTCTTACGGCGGCTAGCTTTACCCATGGGTGTAATCGTAGCGGGTTTCGCCGACGAGGTGAGGGGCGAGCCGGTCCACTCACCCCAGCGCCTCGTCAGACCCTAGCCCCTGACCCCAGGCCCGGTCTCCCCACACTCCGCCCCACCCTCGCACTTCGTCCCACCCTCACACTTAGTCCCGCCCTCGCACTCCGCTCCGCCCTCCCCATATTTCGCACGTAATTTGGTTACCCTACCTTTTATTAGGCATCGAGAATTGCGCTCAATTCCAACGATCTGATTTCAATGTTTGAAATAGCTCGAGAGGAATTACGTGCGACATTTTTGGGTAAATATATGGTGAGCCAGAGGCTGGGCAGCGCGAGCGCGGGATCTCAGGCGCGGGATCTCAGGCGCGGGATCTCAGGCGCGCGCCTCGTCAGCGGCCCCACGCCTCGTTAGCGGCCCACGCCTCGCGGCCCCGGGCGATGACCTCCACGCCGGGCAGGGCCGCACGGTAGGCACCGAGGAAACGCCCGTACCCGGCCACGCCCTCGGGGGTGGGCTCGAGGGTGGAGACGGACGTGCCCGCGAAGACGCGCTCGGACAGGTACTCCGGCAGCGCGGGCGTGGCCTCGTCCCCTGCGAGAACGGCGCGGTAGCGCGCGAGGACCGCGATGCCCCACGCGCCGCCCTCGCCCGCGGTGTCGCCGACGGACACGGGGATGCCCAGCGAGTCGGCGAGGATCTGCTGGGCGACGCCCGGGGTCTTAAACAGGCCGCCGTGGGCGAAGAGCGAGTCGAGACGCACGCCCTCACCACTGAGGATGTCGACGCCGATGCGCACGGCCGCGAAGATGCTCATGAGCTGGGCGCGGACCGCGTTCGCCAGAGTGACGCGCGCATCGGCGGTGTGCGTAAACACCGGCTGGGCGGCCTCCTGTCCGACGAGGGGCTCTGCCGACAGGGTGTTGTAAGCCATGACCCCGCCCGCGTCGGCCTCGCCCGTGAGCGCGTGAATGTAGAGGGCGTCGTAGATCGCGGGGATGCTCGCGTCGGCACCGATCAGGCGCGCGAAGTCCGCGAACCAGCCGACCCACGCGTCGATCTCGGACGCGCCGTTATTCGAGTGAACCATGGCGACGGGCGAGCCGTCGGGCGTGGTCACCATGTCGATCTCGGTGTGCAGCTCGTTGAGGGAACGCTCGAGGACGGCCATCAGGAAGACGGAGGTGCCGCACGAGATGTTGCCCGTGCGCTGGGCGATCGCGTTGGTCGCGATCATGCCGGTGCCCGCGTCGCCCTCCGGCGGGCACAGCGTGATCCCGGCCTGGAGCGTGCCGGTCGGGTCGATGAGCGCGGCCCCCTCAGGGGTCAGCGTGCCCGCGTCCTGCCCCGCGCTGAGCACGGTCGGGAGCACGTCGCGCAGACGCCACGGGACCCGGTCGGCGACCAGGGCCTCGTACTGATCGAGGTAGGCCTCCACGTAGGTGCCGGTCTCGGAGTCGATCGGGAACATGCCCGAGGCATCGCCGACGCCCAGGACGTGCCGGCCCGTCAGCTGGTGGTGGACCCAGCCGGCCAGGGTCGTCAGGCGGGCGACGCGCGGCGCGTGCTCTTCGGAGTCGAGGACCGCCTGGTGCAGGTGCGCAATCGACCAGCGCAGGGGGATATTGAAGCCGAAAAGGCGGGTCAGCTCATCCGCCGCGCGTCCCGTGTTGGTGTTGCGCCACGTGCGGAAGGGCGCGAGCAGGTTATCGTCGGCGTCGAAGGCGAGGTAGCCGTGCATCATCGCGGAGATGCCGATCGATCCGTAGGACGTAGGCGTGACGTCGTAGCGCTCGCGCACGTCCGCGGCCAGGGAGGCGTAGGCGCCTTGCAGGCCGGCGATGACCTCGTCGAGAGTGTAGGACCACAGGCCGCCCTCGAGGTGGTTCTCCCACCCGTGGGAACCGGTGGCGAGCACCTCATGGTCGGGGCCGATCAGGACGGCCTTGATACGGGTCGATCCGAACTCGATGCCGAGCGCGGTGTCGGCGGCGGCGATGGCGGCACGGGGGTCGGTGCTCACGAATGCTCCTTGGGTCTTCATTGACGAGGCAGGGGTTGCGTTAACGGTAACACTTTCGTTTGCGCAACGACAGCGACCTTTGGGCCCTTATCGGACACTCTGTTCGCTATTAGTTTCCTGATCCCTGATTATCGGTCACGCATCTACCGCTGACCTACCGAGCGCCGAAGCCCTCGATGAAGAGCTCACGGGTGCGATCAATCGCGGCGAGTTCCTTGTCCGTGAGGGGCTTGGTGGCACTGCGCTTGATGAAGGTGAGGACGACCGAGGCGTAGACATCCGCGGCCAGAGGTAGCACCTCGTCACCTACGCGGCCACGCGCCCAATCGGTAAATACCGAACGGCACGTGCGATAAAGCTGTTCGTGCAGGTCGCCGTCTCCGCCCACGCGGATGGCCAGCAGAGTTTTGAGGGCATTGCCGTTGCGCGCGTACACGTCGGCGAGGTGGCGGGCGACGGCTCGGGCGTCACCCTCCTCGCCGAACCACAGGCCTTCGAGCGCCGGGGTGATCTCCTCGAGAAGGAAGGACACTACCTCGGCCAGCAGCGCGTCCTTGTCGGTGTAGTGGTCGTAGAAGGTCGTGCGCGAGACCATCGAGGCGGAGCAGATGTCGGTGACGCTCACGTGCGCATACGGCTTGGCCTGGCACGCCTTGACGAGGCCCGAGCGGATCGCGCGGCGCGTCTTACGAATGCGCAGGTCCAGGTCTTTCTCGGCCTCGCGTCCATGCTTATCCGCGCTACGCAGGAACATGTCTCTCCGATCATTTTTCCGCTATCGATAGGCTTATCCTACGCATAGCGGTCGCCCCGTCCGATATCCAACACTCCGTTTGTTATTGTGCGGCCCGCCGCACGTAAACCGGAGATACGGTCGATGCATGTTCACCGAATATACCGGCAACCGCCAATTCGACCTGCAGCTCAACCGGACCTTCTCTGCGATACTCGACCGCGTCGGCATGGATACGATCGCGACCACCACGCTCCCCCGCATTCGATCAACGAAGCAAATCACGGCGCTCGCGCAGCGCCTCGCCGAGCGCTTCTCGTCCGAGGGGGATGCGGATGCCGCGTGGCGCCTCTACGAGCTCGCGGCCTTCTACCTCGGGGCCGACGACCCCCGTAAGCGGAGCTTCATCGATGCCATGTCGGTCTCCTTCGACGAGGCCCACGCGGGCCTCGCGCTCACCCGGCACGCGGTCCCCTATCGCGACGGGGAACTCACCGCGATGCGGTGGGAGGCCGATCCGACGGACCGCGGCCAGGCCCCCGAGGGCACCCCGCACACGCTCATCATGATGAACGGCTTCGACGGGTACGCCGAGGAGATCATCGACTTCGCGTCACACTTCCCGGCCCGCCCCTTCGACATCATCGCTTTCGACGGGCCGGGTCAGGGGCACACCGTGCTGGAGGGCATGCCCCTTGAACCAGAATGGGAGCGTCCGACGAACGCGGTGCTGGACTATTTCGGCGTTGACAGCGCCGCCGCGCTGGGCGTGTCCTTCGGCGGTTACCTGGTGATGCGTGCGGCCGCCTGCTGCCCGCGCATCAGCCACGTGATCGCCTTCGACATCATGTATCGGCTTCTCGACGGTCTGACTCTGCCACTGTCTCGTCCCCTGCGCCCCATCGCGGACGCGATCGCCCGGAACCCGAGGCCCGCGTGGCTCATCGACGCCGCGCTGCGCGTCGCGCCGAGGTTCAGCGCGGACCTGGCGTGGAAACTGCAGCAGGCCTCGCACCTGACGGGTCTGAGTAGGCCGAGCGAGGTGCTGCGAGCGTTCGGCGACTACACGATGGAACCTCTCGAGGGGCGCATCACCCAGCCGTGCCTGGTCCTGGCCGGGGACGCCGACCAGTACGTGCCCTTCGAGCGCCTGGGCGACGTGCGCCGTGCGTTGCGCAGCGCGGAGCCGCTGGAGGTGCGCACATTCCGTCACGAGGAGGATCCGGACATGGCGCAGCACTGTCAGATTGGGGACTTGGACCGCGCCTTCGCGATCATGGGCGGCTGGCTGACGGGTAGTGGCTCTGCGCGCGAGCATTGAGACAATATTGATTATGAAGGCGCAATTTTCGATAACTTTTATTATTATTGCAGCGATAAGATAGAGTATGTCCATGCACCTACTACGCTTCACGTTCGCAAACCACCGATCGTTCCGCGACGAGGCATCATTCGATCTAACACGCTCTACCCTCAAGACGCTCCGCCTCCCAGAGGGCACCAGCTGGGCTGATCACATCCACCACGTGGACGGCATCTACGGGGCCAATGCGTCCGGCAAGACAAACGTTCTTGATGCCCTCCACTACGCTCTTGGCGCCATCGGATCCTCCGCAACTTCGTGGCTCGAGCACCCTCGCTTCCTTCGAGTACCGTTCGCCCTCATGCCGCAGTACGCAACAGCTCCCGCCACATACGAGCTCGAGTTCATTCATGACAGTCAGCGCTATGAGCTCCGATTTGTCACGCGGCCCGAGGGAGTCGTCGAGGAATCGCTCCGCGTTGTCGGCACCCGTTGGAAGACGATTTACACTCGCTCCGAAGATGGGCTCGTCTCTGGCCTGAGTGGAGTTCCCCGCGTTGCCACGCGCGAACTAGCGCTCTCCCGAGCAGCCCGACTTGATCATCCAACTGCCGCACCGGTATGGGAAGCGCTCATGCGTGGATTCGACATCTATCGCGTCGGTGACCGCGAGGTGAACGAACGCCTTGATCGCATCGCGCGACAGCTGCGCGACCGAAGCCTGAGCCTGGATGACCTGGTGACCCTCGCTCAGATTGCAGATACAGGCATCACACACATTGAGGTCGAAGAACAGGCGATTCCCCCACAGCTCGCTCGACTATTCGCAGAAATGCAAAAGGCTGCGCCCGATGATGCAACTGACAACCCCCAGGAAGACGCACCGGACAACTCCACGGATGAGGCCACGGACCTGAGTAACTTCATCGCGCGTAACCTCCTCTTCCGACACGGAACCGAAAGTGGGAGGCTCAGAGACACCGACGAATCCACAGGCACCATGGCCTGGCTGGCACTGGGCACAGCGGTCGTCGATGCTCTGCGAGAAGGAAAGGTCCTCGTCGTCGACGAACTTGGTTCAAGCCTCCACCCACAGCTCTCGCGCCTCATCATCGACTGGTTCGAGGACCCATCGATCAACAACACGGGGGCACAGCTCATCTTCACCAGCCACGACATGACCCTCCTGGACAGCGGACGCGGGGACCGAGCCAAACGCGAGCAGGTATGGTTCGTCGAGAAGGAGGCCGATGGAGCAAGTGAACTCTTCAATCTTGCAGATTTCCCTCTACAGAAGGGCAGCAACATTGTTAAGCAGTACCTCGAGGGTCGATTTGGCGGCGTTCCCTACACCGCACCTTCCCTCATTCACAACCTACTCGGCACTCAGCCTGAAGAAGAGGAATGAGGGACCATGGGACGACACATCCCCCGTCAATCTCGGGGCGCAAAGAAGCTGAAGACTCGGTACATGGTCTTTACAGAAGGCATGGTCACTGAACGTCAGTACCTCGAACTATTGCGCCAGCACCTGCGTCCTCGCCATGCGACTTTCTCGATCAAGCCAATCGGCAAAGATCCTTCACGAGTATTTACCGAGTACCGGAAGGCCGAGCGACGAGGCGATTTCGACCGAGCGATCCTCGTCGTTGACGTCGATCAACACCACAAGCTTGACGCGGTTTTGCGGGAGTGCAGGTCTTCTACCGCAGTTGACGCAATCGTCACCAACCCTTGCTTCGAGCTATGGCTGCTCTGGCATACCATCGATAGACGAGGGTATACAGAAACACGCGAGTGTGTCAGGCTCGCGCACATCAACAATCTGACGGGGGAGAAGGACCTCAACACGAAGTTCCCAATTGCCAGCTTCCCCGAAGCCGCGAAGCGGGCACAACAAGCGTGGTCGGAGCTCGCACCGAACAAGAAGGGTCCCAATCCGTCATCCGCCATGCCGTGGCTCATCGACCTGATGACAACGCCTCCCCAGAAAAACTAGCTCAGCGGCCCGCGACCCCGCAGCGGCGCAGAAGAGCGTGCATGACGGCAGCGGCACCGTCGTTTTCGACGGCGGCCGTCACGTGATCGGCGTGGGCGCGCACCTCGTCGGAGGCCCCGCCCATGGCGACGCCGAAGGCCGCCCACTCGATCATCGCGATGTCGTTGGTGCCATCACCGACGGCGACGGTCCCGCACGCGGGCAGGCCGAGACGCTGACGCAGGGACTCCAGGCCGCTCGCCTTGGTGACACCGAGCGGCTCGATGTCCGCCCAGGACGTCCAGCCGACGAACACCTCGTGGGTGCGCGACACGTCAAGGGACGACAGGATCCGATCGAGCTCCTCGCGATCCATGTCGGCGGCGCGCACGACGATCTTCGGCGTGGGCGTGGAGGCGAGCTCCTCCATCGACACGATGCGGTGATCGCTCCCCTCGATCTCGTTGTTCGGGAAGGGAGCGGACAGCAGGATGCCGGGGTGCGGCATCGACGCGAACACCGAGCCGGGCACGGCCGAGGCGATCTCCTCCAGGATCGGGCCCGGCACGAAGGTACGCTCCTCGACGATCTCGCACGCCCCGCCGCTCACGCGCACGAGGGTCGCGCCGTTATTGCACAGCGCCCACCCATCCGTGAACCGCAGGGCGTCGAGAACAGGGGTCACGCCCTCGAGCGCGCGGCCCGAGGCGATGAGCACGTGGGCACCCGCATCGGTGAGGCCGTGGATCCCCTCGAGCACACGCGGGGTCGCCCCCGCCGGAGTCAGGATCGTACCGTCAATGTCGAGCGCAACAAGGACCTGGCCCGCCGACGTCGGAAAGCCGGCGGGCAGGGCGGCCGAGGCCTCGTCGAGGAGAACCTCGAAGGGGCGAGCGACTTCCCCGCTGGAGGGGACCGTCAGGAAGCGCTCTTGGTTCATCGAGCGACCGGGGTCAGGACCTCGAGTCCACCCAGGTAGGGGCGCAGAGCCTCGGGCACGTAGATCGAGCCATCCGAGCGCTGGTGATTCTCGAGGAAGGCGACGATCCAGCGGGTCGTGGCCAGCGTGCCGTTGAGGGTGGCGACCGCGGCCATGCCGTCCTCGCGGCGCTCGCGAATGCCGAGGCGGCGGGACTGGAACGTCGTGCAGTTCGAGGTCGAGGTGACCTCCATGTAGCGCTCCTGGGTGGGCAGCCACGCCTCGCAGTCGAACTTGCGGGCGGCTGAGGTGCCCAGGTCGCCGGCGGCCGTGTCGATGACACGGTAGGGCAGCTCGACCTTGGCGAGCATCTCCTCCTCCCACGCGAGGAAGCGCTGGTGCTCCTCGGCGGCGTCCTCGGGGCGGCAGTAGCTGAACATCTCGGCCTTGTTGAACTGGTGGACGCGGATGATGCCGCGCGTGTCCTTGCCCGCGGAGCCGGCCTCGCGGCGGTAGCAGGTGGACCAGCCCATGTAGCGCTTGGGGCCGCCCGACAGGTCGAGGATCTCGTCGGCGTGGTAGCCGGCGAGGGCCACCTCGGACGTGCCCGTCAGGTACAGGTCATCGGCGGGCAGGTAGTAGATCTCGTCGGAGTGCTCGTTGAGGAAGCCGGTGCCGCCCATGACCTGCGGGGTCACAAGGGTCGGGGTCATCATCGGCACGAAGCCGTTGGCGAGCGCCTGGTCCATGGCCATCGTCATGAGGGCCAGCTCGAGGCGAGCGCCGACGCCCTTGAGGTAGTAGAAGCGGGCGCCGGAAACCTTCGCGCCGCGCTTGGTGTCGATCGCGTCCAGTCCCTCGCCGAGCGCGAGGTGATCCTGGGGCTCGAAGCCCTCGGCCGCGAAGTCGCGGGGGGCGGGTCCCTCGTGGCGCAGGACCACGAAGTCCTCCTCGCCGCCGACGGGCACGCCGTCGAGAACGAGGTTCGGCAGGAGGCGCGCGAGGCGGTCGGCCTCGGCGTCGGCGGCGTTAGCGGCGGCCTCGGCGGCCTTCACCTGCTCGGCGAGCTCCTTGGCCTTGGCCAGGATCGCCGGACGCTCCTCCTTGGAGGCGCGGCCCACCGACTTGGAGACCTCCTTCTGGGTGGCTCGCAGCGTCTCGAAAGCCTGCAGGGCCTCGCGGCGGGCGGCGTCGGCCTCGATAATCTCATCGACGAGGCCGGGGTTCGCTCCGCGGGCACGCTGGGAGGCGCGGGCGGGTTCGGGGTTTTCACGCAGGGCACGCACATCAATCATGCGTCCCATCCTATGCCAGGTGGGCGCGCCGTGTCCCCAACCGGTCCGAGATTGAATTCAATACAGCGGGTCAGGGTTATGCACAAACTACATGGCTGAGGTCCTCAAAACCCTGAAAGTTATCCACCTTTGGTGCATAACCGTGTGGACAACATGACAGCGAGTACACGTCAGCGCGTCTCTGACGACACGAAGTGCAACGAAAAGCCACTTCACAACCCATCCACAGGGCACCCGCAGGCTACGCTTGTGGGTATGGACGCAATATACTGGGCACTCGCAGCCTCCGCTGGAGCGATTGGGGTCGCGCGCCTCGCTACAGCCCTGACTCGCAGGCACCGCCGCCGCAAGGCCCTCGACATCCCCGCATCGGTGGACGACCCGACACGTGGACGGCCGCGCCCCTGGATCATCATGAACCCCTCCAAGCACGAGGACCCCCAAGCCTTCAAGGATCGCATCAACCGCAAGGCCAAGGAACTGGGCATCGACCACGTGCACTGGCGCGAGACCACGCGCGAGGACCCGGGAACCGGGCAGGCCGTGCGCGCCCTCGAGGAAGGAGCCTCCGTCGTCATCGCCGCGGGCGGAGACGGCACGGTGCGCGCCGTCTCCGCCGGCATGGCAGGATCCGGCGTGCGCATGGGCATCATCCCCGTGGGCACCGGCAACGTCCTGGCCGGAAACCTCACCATCCCCGACGACCCAGAAGAGGCCCTCGCCGTCGCGCTCGACCGCAATCACCGCTCCGTCGACCTGGCGTGGGTGCGCGTCGAAGACGTCACCCAGGAGTCCACTCAGCCCGCCGAAGGCAGGCTCCGCCTCGCCGCATGCACCGCGCTGCACCCCAAAGCCGGTGCCGCTGACCAGGGCGCCCCGGCCTCGTCGATCGAGCCGCGCACGGACGAGTACGCGTGCCTCGTCATCGCGGGTATGGGCTACGACGGCGCAACGATGGCCGACACGGATCCCGAACTGAAGAAACGGATCGGCTGGATCGCCTACGTGTGGGCCGGCCTGGGCGCGATGGGCGTTCCGCGCATGAAGGCGCGCCTGACCCTGCGTTCCCCTGCCGCTCGAGTGGCGGACCCCCTGGGCGTCGGCGACCAGATCGCGGGAGAGACCCTGGACGAGGCCGCCTCTGCGAACGTGGATTCCCTGCGCTCACCCGCGGATGAGATCACCCGCGTCGAGGCGCGTTCTGTCATGTTCGCGAACGCGGGCGAGCTGAAGATGCTGGTCCTCGCCCCCGATGCGGAGCTGTCCGATGGGCTCATCGATGTCATCGCGGTCGACGCGCACGCCGGCCTACTCGGCTGGGCGGAGGTGACCTGGAAGATGCTCGGCCAGCTCATCGGCCTACGCCCGATCAACCTGCCCGTCTCGACCGGCAAGGTCGCATTCCGCCAGGCGAAGGGCGCATCCGTCACGGCGGAAGAAGCCCAGGTGTGCCAGGTGGACGGCGACGCGATCGGCCTCGCCCACACCATGCATATTCGTATGCAGCCGGGCGCCCTCGACGTCGCAGTCCCGGCAGAGCCCACGTGGATGGAGCTGCTGCCCGGCTGATCTGCGTCCCCGCAAAGCGCACGAAGCGGAGAAACCGGGGACTAACGAGGAGCAAACCGAGGTGTTTTCTCGGCGGTCTGTAGGATTGCCCGCATGTCGGCTTGTTGCTAAATGGTGTAACACCACTTATCGGGGTATTACACCAGCTCGGAGGTGGTGTAATACCCCCTAACTGGTGCAGACCTGCCCAATCGAGCTCGTTGAGAAGCTTGCTGGAGCGACTAAGGAGCGGCGCATGCCGCGGACGAGCTTGTTGCTAAGTAGCAGTGCACTACTTAGCGCAGCGTTGCACTAGATACGAAGCAGTGCAATGCCCTCACAACTAGTGCATCGCTGCTGAATCTAGTGCAGTGCTGCAGGGTCTCGCCCATAGAACACTGGCGGGAGGCACTGTCGGCGACAAATTCCACGACGACGCTTGTTACCGATCAGGTTGAATCCCGCCGATAGTGCACAAGGCATCTCGGTGCGCCGCGATGTGGGCCCGCGAAGCGTCAAGAAACCTGCCGCGTCAGGCCAGCGGCCAGGTCGGCGCGTTGCCCGCGGCCTCGCCCGTGCCGTCCCCGCCGTGCAGCAGGTCGGCGACCCACGCGCGACCCGCGCGGAAGGCCTCGTCCGTCGTACCCGGGGCGACCGAGGCGCGCACGCCATCGACGCGCGGGTAGGACCCCATGAAGCGCACGTCCGGCGAGTAGCGGTGCAGGCCGACGAGGGCCGCCTGGACGCGCTCCTCGCGGATGTGGCCGACGATGTCAATGCTGAACGTGTAATTGCCGAGGCCGTCGCCGCTCGGGCGCGACTCGATGCGCGACAGGTCGACACCGCGCGCCGAGAACTGCTCGAGGAGGGTCAGCAGGGCACCCGACTCGTTGACCGGCAGGGCCACCTGGATGGTCGTTTTATCCGCGCCGGTCGGCGGTGGTACCACACCAGGACGGGCCACGAGGACGAAGCGGGTGATCGCGCCCGGGTTGTCGGCAACATCGGTGAACAGGGCCTCCAGACCGTAGGTGTTGACCGAGACCGCGTTGCACAGGGCGGCGTCGAAAGACGCGTCGCCGTCTGAAAGGAGCGCGGCGGCGGCCGCAGTCGACGTGGCGGGCACGTGGATCGCGCCGGGGAAGGTCTCCTCGACCCAGCCGCGGCACTGCGCCCACGCGTGCGGGTGGGTGCCGATACGGCGGATGTCCTCGGGGCGCGTACCCGGCAGGACGGCCAGCTGGAAGACAACGTGCACGTGCATCTCGGCGACGATGACGAGGGGCTCGCCGTGCGAGAGGGAATCGAGCGTCGCGTTAACGCCGCCCTCGATGGAGTTTTCGATCGGGACGACGGCGCGGTCGGCCTCGCCGCGGCGCACGGCCGCGAGCGCCTGCGGGGCGCTCGTCATCGGCATGAGGATCGCTCCGGCGGGCGCAACCTGGTGGACGGCCTGCTCGGTAAACGTGCCGAACGGACCGAGGAAGGCGATACGAAGCTTGTCACCGAGGGGCGCGGGGCCGGGAATGTTCGTCGTCATGATGTCAAGGGTAACGAGAGGGACAGGCGCGACGCGGCCTCGTTTCAGGGCGCGAGGCGCATTGTGGCCAATCGCGCGGGTTCAGGTGCCACGCGGGCCTCGTGTCGAGCAGCCCGAGGCAGGGTACGTCCCCAGGATGGGGCCCGGACGTCAGTCGCCGGAGCCGATCACGCCGGTCGCGAAGGCCTCGCGCCCGCCGCCCGGCGTCACCTCGCCGCACGCGGTGATCTTCCACAGCTTCGCGGTGCCGCCCGCGTCGACCAGCTCGAAGCCGGTGGACGTGTCGACGTTGTAGAGGCCCGGGTGACGGGAGGATCGCATGAAGTTGTAGTACGCGCCGTCTTCCTCTTCATAAAAGTGCGTGATGCCGAGCCTGCGCACGACCTCGCACACCTCGGGATCAGTGGCGATGTCGTGGAAACGCTGGGTGAGGAGCTTCTGCGAGACCACGTCCGCATTAGCGGTGCTCAGCTGCGGGAAGACGGCCTTACGTCCGCCGATCATCTCGGAGTAGGCCGCACCCGCGATCGGATCGCCCAGAATGAGCGCGTCGGGGGCGGTCGTGTACGGCATACGGCGCAGCATGGCGAGCTCGCCCATCGTGGCCATACCCGGCTTCCCGAGGCGAGTCGGATCGTACACGTAGGCGACCGCCGCGTTTCGCGCGTCGATTGCGCCGAAGCCGGACAGGACCAGAACGAGCAGGCCGACACTGAACTGGATGGGCCAGCGCGGCGCATCGATGTTGTCGTCGGCTCCGCGTTCGGCGAGGATCCGCTGCAGGGACCTTGTCCACGCGGCGTGGATGACGCGAACGATGGCGGCGACGCCGACCGCCATGAGGATGGTCAGCGCGATATCTTCGACGCCCATGATGCGACGGGCGTCCTTGTACCAGGGGGCCAGCAGGTAGCTGCGCAGCGCCGAGTCGGGCGAGTACGCCAGGGCGGTAAGGCCCGCAAGGATCGCGTAGGATAGCAGGGGCCAGAACGGCAGGGGCTGCGCCTCCTCCTCGGACTCCTCGATCTCGTCAGTCGAGGCCAGGTCCCCCTCCTCCGCGTCCACATCCACGTCATCGGCGAGTCCGGCGCGCGCGGCGGCACGCTCGAGGGGATCCGGGCGACGGAACAGCAGGTACAGGCGCGCGGTCGCCGCGATGCCGACGACCAGGAGAATGAACTGGACGATCGTCCACTGAATGTTGCCGGAGGTGCTCGAGAAGGGCGGATAGGGCAGGAAAGCATGCATGAAGGCTTCGCCCCAGTTGCTGCCTTTGCGGTTGTAACTACCCATGGCCCGGATCTTCGACGACGACAGCGCGAGGAGCGGTGCCGCGACAACGACAACCGCGAGGCCGCCCCACGCCAAGGCGACGAGCTGGCCTCGTGGGCCTCGACGGTAGGCGCATCGAGCGAGGGACGCGATGGAGGCGAGGAGCGGCACGATCAGGAACGCGAGGATCGAGAAGGCTGCGCTCGGGTGTGCGCCAACGAGGCCGATGGCGCCGATGAGGAGGAACACCGCCTGCGGAATACGGCGCATAACAGCACGAAGCCCATCGCCCGCGCGCAGGTCCGCCGCCAATCGGCGTCCCGCGACGATCGCGATGGCTGCCAACCCCGGAACCAGAGCGGTGCCCGTCGAGTTGGGCCACTGGTTGTACATGGTGAGCGCGTCGGCGGGCATATTGAGGAGCATGCCGCCGATGATGGGCGCCGCCATGATCGCGCTGCGCGAGGCGGTCAGCACCGAGACAAGCGCCGCCAGGCCGATCACCCACACGGCCATGAGCGCCAGCGAGGACACGTTCGAGGCCTGGACGACCGAGTCGTAGCGCGCGAACAGTGAGACGAAGGCGTGCCAGCCTGTCGGATAGTAGACGTTGCGGCCGCCGTACAGCTCGCGGAGGCCGCCGAAGGGGCTGGCGTTCTTGCCGTACAGGATCGCGTGCACCCCGTTCTGGTGGAACGTCGGATCCCACTGCTGGACGGGGTTCGATGGGTCCGCACCCATCACGAGGGGCAGCGCCGCGAGCACGAAGCCCACCAGGATCGCGCCCCACGTGGCCGCGCGGATCGCGGCCTGGCGTCCACCGATCGGCTTGCGCACGCCGATGGCCTCGCGCAGGGGAACTCCCCTCAGAGAGAATCCGTCGTTGCTGCGGCGGAAGAAGCTGAGGCTCCACGCGCCGGCGCCTCCCAGGGCGCTCATGCCGAGGATCGGCAGCGCCGTCGAGGGCTCCCACTCGATATCGAGCGCCGGGTAGGCCACCGACAGGATCGTGATCAGGCCGAAGGTGAACGCCGGTGCCGCACCGATCGCGACGAGCGACGAGCGCCCTCCCGCCCGCAGCCACATGAACCCCGGCAGCACCAGGGCGACCATCATGGCCAGCAGGGTCGGGAGCAGCATCCACCAGGCCAGCATGAATTACTCCTTGTCGGAAGCGGCGCGGCGCTTGCCCACGATCTCAATGATGACGGGCAGGACCGACGCGAGGATGATGACGCCGAGGATGAGCGTCAGGTTGTCGTGCACGAAGGGGACGTTGCCCAGGAGCGCACCGACGAGGATGAAGCCCGCGCCCCACACGGTGGCACCGAGCGTGTTAAAGGCCAGGAACTTCGGGTAGGGGTAGCGGGCCATGCCTGCGGCGATCGGGATGAAGGTACGCACGAAGGGGATGAAACGTCCGATGACGAGCGAGCGGCCGCCGTAGTTCGTGAAGTAGTGCTCCGCCTTCTCCAGGTGCTCAGTCTTGAGGATGCGAGCGTCAGGCTTGAAGAAGCGGCGCCCCCACTTGGCGCCCAGGAAGTAACCGATCTGCGCGCCGATGAAGGCAGCGACGACGACGAGGAGGATGAGGGTCGGCAGGTGCAGTCCGAGGCGGTCGTGGAGCAGGCCTGCAGTGAACAACAGGGATTCACCGGGCAGCACCGGGAAGAGGACACCCGACTCGATGAGGACGATGAGCATCGTTCCCCACAGCACCCACGGCCCCATGGCGACGAGGAGCGTCTCGGGATTTTTAAACCACTCGATAACGGTGTGCAGCATCGACGGATCTGATGCGGTCACGAGTGTAGACCAGGTCACGATAGGGCCCTTTTCTGCCGGGAATGTATCACCCTAACCCTACCTTTGTTGACCGCGAATATAGGATAGGCAACATGAGGAAGCGCAAGGATTCACACGACGGCTCTCCGGTCGGGGACACGAACATCCTCTTCGTCCCCAGTTCCTCCGCCGACCCCTCAGCATCCGGGGTGGATGCCCTCATGGGGATGATCGACGAGGCCGGGGCACCCACTCAGGCTCCCCCGCCCCCGGAGGTCCCCTCCTCGGAGGCGCGAACCGAGGTCATAGAGCCCGTCGTCACGCCTGACGCGACGACCGCGCCCGTGACCATGCCGCCCAGCATTCCTCCCAGCCACGCGGACGCCGACCAGGGCGCCCCGGCCTCGTCGACGAATGACAAGAGCGCGGCGGATCCCCTGCTCCCCCCGCCCGCGCCCACGGCCGATGACGCCGCTGCCAGCCCCGAGGAACCCACCGACGAGGCCGTGGACAGCGCGCCAAAGGCCACCACGAAGACCGACGCAGAGACCCCCACCGACGACAAGGACGCGGACACTGAATCCTCCCCGTCCCCAGCTACCGGGGAAATCGCCGCGAACCTGCCCGTGCGCCGCATGCGACTGCCGCGCCCCGTCTACATCGCGGACCGTATCCTCAGCGTGCGCCGCCGCCGCGAAGACCTCGTCGACGTCGTCCTCTCCCTCATCGCGATCCTCATCATCTGGACGATCGGCACGGTGGCCAGTGCCACTACACACGCCGTCACCATAGACGTCCTACAATTCCAGCTCATCCGCAAGATCCTGATCCTGCCCGTCAGCCTGGTCGAGGGCCTCATCATCCTGATCACACCGATCCTCGTGATCATCTCCCTCGCCTTGCGCAAGCGCCTCCAGGCGATCATCCAGGCCCTCGTTACAAGCGTCGTTGCGTCGATCGGCGGATGGATCATCGCCGTCTTGACCGGGCTGCTGCCCTCTTACCTCACCGCACCGCTGAGCGTGGACCGCGCGATCGCTACGCAGGGCTCGCA
This sequence comes from uncultured Actinomyces sp., assembly GCA_963540795.1. Taxonomy (GTDB): domain Bacteria; phylum Actinomycetota; class Actinomycetes; order Actinomycetales; family Actinomycetaceae; genus Pauljensenia. The sequence goes on along the minus strand of CAUTRF010000021.1, from coordinate 12,843 downwards.
GACCGGCAGCGTGATCGCCATCAACCTGGTCATCGTCACCCTGTGCGCCCTGTTCACCTCCGCCGGTGAGATCCAGTCGATGAAGGCAATCAAGTGGGGTTGGACGGGCCTGTGGATCATTCTCGTACTGGGCGTGCTGCGTTCCTCCATGACCCTGCCCGTCGCCTTCATCTCCGTCTTCCTGGGTCGCGCATTCGGCTCCGGTTCGCGGTGGGTCATGGGCTACGACGACCAGCGGGCGAAGGGCGCCAAGCTCGTCGAGGGCCTTCTCAGCATCGGCATCACGCCCTCGCGGATCGTGCGCACCGACCTCGACACAACCGAGGAGCCCCTGGCCACGTGGGTCGTCGCAGAGGACTCGCGCGGCCACCTCACCCAGATGCCCGCCGACCTGGGCGACATGGACATCACGGTCACGCGCCGCCCGAACAAGGACCACCACCGCCACTACCAGGCGTGGAGCGACACGGGCCTCGCCTACGAGATCATCGCCATGGACCCCGGCCAGGAGCTGACCGGCACGCTCCTCGAGATGTGGAACAACCTGCGCCTGCGCGGCATCAGCCGATGGGTCTCCCCCTCGCTCAAGGCGCAGGCCGAGCGTTCCTCCTTCACGACGCTGCAGGCGCTGCGTGCTGGCGTATTCACGCAGGAGCCGATCGGTATTGCCGCCTCTGCGGACTCGATCATCTTGGTCATGTCCGCTCTGCCCCCGACGACCCCGCTCACGGAGCTCGGCGAGGACGCGACGGACGAGGTCCTGGACCGCGCGTGGGAGCAGCTGCACTTCGCCCACTCGCGCGGCATCGCCCACCGTGCACTCACCCCCGAGGCGGTCGTCGTCGACGAATCGTCGGACGTGTGGCTGCTCGACTGGGATTCCGGCGAGGTCGCGACCACCGAGCTGAACCAGTCCATCGATATCGCACAGATGCTGGTCCTGACCGCGCTGGCCGTGGGCCCCGAGCGCGCGCTTGAGGCCGGTCGACGCTGCGTAGGCGAGGAGACGCTGATCGCGTGTGCCCCCGTCATCCAGAAGCCTGTCCTTCCCACACAGATCAATCAGCGCCTGCGCCGTTCCGACCTGCTGGGTGAGCTGCGCGCTGCCCTCGTGGGAGACTCCGAAGCCGAAACCGCGCCCACCGCCGACCTGCAGCGATTCCGCCCGCGCACCATCTTCACAATCGCAGTGGCGTTCATCGCCGTCTTCATCGTCGTCGGTACGCTCAACTTCAGCGACATCGTGACCACGGTCAGGAGCGCGAACCTGTGGTGGATGCTCGCCTCCGCCGTGCTCGCTTGCCTCATCTGGATCGGTTCCGCGGTCCCGCTTGTTGCGTTGTCGCCCGAGAAGCTGAGCCTGCGGGAGACGCTCGTCGCCCAGGTCGCGGCCTCGATCATTACGATCGTGGCACCCGCCGGGGTGGGCCCCGCTGCCCTCAACCTGCGCTACCTGCGCAAGCGCCGCGTCCCCACCGCGATGGCGGTAACGACCGTGACGCTCATGCAGATTTCGCAGGCGCTCATCACGATCGTCCTCCTGCTCCTCGTCATGGTGATCGCCGGATCATCGCTGTCCGTGTCGCTCCCCTACGGCACCGTCCTCGGTGTCGTCGCGCTCGTCATGGTCGCGGTCGGCGTCATCGTCGCCGTGCCGAAGGTGCGCCGCTGGATCTCGTCGAAGATCCAGCCGACCTGGCAGCAGGTCTACCCGCGCCTCCTGTGGATCATCGGCCATCCCCGCCGCCTCGCTGCGGTCGTGGGCGGCAACCTGCTGATGAACATCGGCTACGTGGGCTCGTTCTGGACGGCGCTGCTCGCCATGGGGGGTTCGCTGAACTTCTCCACGGTGTCGATCACCTACCTGACGGCGAACGCGGCTGGCTCCTTCATCCCCTCGCCGGGCGGTATCGGTACCGTCGAAACGGCGCTGACCTCGGGCCTGACGGTCGCGGGTATCTCTTCGTCGGTCGCCATCGCGACGGCCCTGCTCTACCGTCTCGTCACCTTCTACGGCCGCATCCCGTTCGGCTGGCTGGCCATGAAGTACATGGAGAAGAAGGACCTGATCTAGGGCGCGGACAGGCGCGCGCGGATCAGTAACACTATCCATTTACTTCAAATTAAGACTAAATTTGAAGCAGATGGAAGCAATGCCTTCTCGACGAACATATCCGCAGTCGCACCCTGACGACTGCCACCGCATTGCGGCAACCCTCGGACCCCTCCCCTCTTGTCAGTCACCGTCCCCTTCAAGGGCACAATCAACCCGACGCTGAAGATCCGGAACCGGATACCACTCGAAACTCCGACCGCGCCTGACACGCTTCAGGTATCCCCCGTTCTCAAGGCCACGCAGGTCGGAGTGCGCCGTCTGCAGCGTCACCCTATATTTGTCCGCATGCGCGGCTGCTGTGACGGTCATAGCGGAGTCCTTAAGCGCCTCCTCCATGACCCCAATCTGTCGATTATTGAGCTCGGTGAGCCTCAGGAGATGTTTAACCTCTTCCATCTCCTTGGACTTTCTCGCCAGATACTCATGCAGCTCCCGAATTGCTCGGCAAATTACCTCAGCGTGCCAGATGAGGAAGTAGGTGAGGTCCCCTTCATCCTGCTCAACTTCAAGGAACGAGCGAGCATACTGTGCGGGCGCTTTGCGCAGAAGTCTTGAGACAGGCACGAAGTCCATCAGAAAGAAGCCCTCACGAAGCATGACCCACTGGGCTATCACGCGGGCTGTGCGCCCATTCCCATCGACGAAGTAATGGTCGTAGCCCATCATGAAATGAACGACGAGCGCCCTCACGAGGGGCGGCACATATTGCGACGCGCACTCCCCCACGCCATTGGCGAAGTCGCACAGACGCTGGAGCCGTTCGGGCAGCTCCTCGGCCGGCGGCGGCACGTGCAACAGTTGCTCATCACCTTCACTGCCGTAGATACGAATTCGCTCCTCGCCCTGATGCTGTAGGCGCCCTGCATCATCCACCTCGTCGAGCGTTCCATCCGTCACGATGCGATGAACCCCGCAGATGAATTCAGGAGTGAGCTCCTCACCCAGGTGATCACGCACAAATTCAAGGGCAAGGAAATTATTCAGAATCATCCGCTCCGAGCGAGTGCGCGGATCCTTCTTTTCTCGGAGCATCTTTTTCGCGTCACGCCGCGTCGTCGACGCCCCCTCCATCTGGGAGGAGGTGATCGCCTCTTCGTAGAGAGAGTTGATCAGGTACCTATCCCTCATCCCCTGCGTCGCCACCTCTGCGGGCAACTCCACCTGACCGCGCGCCTGCGCCGTAATCTCCTCATTCAACCGCAAGAAGCGATCTGGAAGATTAAACGTCAGGCGCGCACCATCCCTCATGATGAAGGGAGTGGGCCGGGCCGTTGAGGCGCGCGTAGTACGTACGACATACCACCACTCCTCACGCGTCAGCCCCTCTGGCACCGGCTCAGCACGGAAGTAATACTCCCACGGGCGATACTCCGAATCGTCCAGTCCGCCAGCGAGGGCACGGACAACAGAGAGATGCCGCTCATCATCCGCGTTTGCCAGACTCGCAATGACTCGTTCGCGCAGCTCCTCAAGCCGACCGGGCGGAGGGACAGGAGTCTTCATGACTACTCCGTTCACACAAACATCAAATTACTTCTAATTTTATCTTAATTTGAAGCAAGTGGAAATACAGCCACCCGAGCTGCACGCCCCAACGTTCGAGGAATGGCGCGCACCCCACCTGCCTCGCTCCGGCGCGAGGCAGCCGGATTCCGTCTCAGTGGAGGCGGTTGTTGCCATCCAGGTAGACCGCTTGGACGCCGCTCACCGAGCGAATCGTGTCCGCCGACCCGTCTGGAACGCGCAGCGCGTAGCCGCGCAGGGCGTTGCGATACTCGCGTTCCACGGACACGGAAGCACCCGGGAACGCGCTGGACACTGCCTCGTTGATCGAGGCGAGGGTCGCCTCACCGTCCGCACCTTCCGCAAGCTGAACGATGACGACAACCGAAGTGTCTGCGTCCTGACTGCCGGACTGCGCGCTCGGGCCGCTCTGGCCGTTCTTGGAGGTCAGGGCCGTGTCGGGGTCAACCGTTGGCGAGGCCGCGGCTCGCGGCGCGGACTGGGCCGAGTCGCTGCCCGGGGCGGACTGCGGCGCGGGCGTCGGCGTGGAGGCGGGAGAACAGCTCGCAACCGCGAGCGCGCACGTGCCCACCCCGGCCAGGAAAACGGCTGGTTTCTTCATGGACTGCACTCCCCACACGTTCGACGCAGATATGAGCGACATCGAGGCGTGTCGCTGCTTCCAACATACCGCAGCGGCCGCCGATGGTGCTGCGTTCGCATGCGCACGCGGACACCCGTGGGCACGCATGCGACGGGGCCCGGGAGCGCTCGAAGTGAGTTCCCGGGCCCCGGCCTCGTGAATCAGCGAATCAGCGATTCAGGTGAGACGCGCCCGTCAGCCAACCCAGATGCCATTGGCGTCGAACACGTAGGTGCGTCCGTTGATGACCTGGGTGCCCGTCAGCATGGCACCGGAGGGTGACAGGTAGTACCAGGAGCCGCCCACGTTGAGCCAGCCCGTGGCCATCTTGCCCGAGGCATTCAGGTAGTACCAGGTACCACCATCGTTGACCCAGCCAATAGCCATCGCGCCACTGCCGGTGAGGTAGTACCAGGAACCACCATCGTTCACCCACCCGGTCTTCATGACCTTCGTGGCCGGATCCAGGTAGTACCAGGAGCCGCCGTCACGCACCCAGCCGCCCACGAGGGTACCATCCTGGTCGGCATACACCCAGTCACCGTTGGCGCGCTTGAGGAAACCGGTCGCCATGTAGCCCGACGGGCCAAACAGGTAGTCAGAGCCGTTGATCGTGTACCAGCCGTCCTTGAGGTAGCTCGTACCGTCAGCGCAGACGTACCACCAGCCCACTGCGTCCTTCGCCCAGTGACCACCCTCGGTGCTCGCGCACGCGTCAGCGGTGCCAGTGTTGTCGCTGGGCAGGTTCACGGTCGCGGCCTCGGAGTGGTTGAGGCCGTAGTCCCAGGCCAGCAGGTAGGGGTGGGCGATGACGCTGCCGGAGCCACCCTGATCGGTCCACGCCTGGGCGATGTCCTTGAAGGGAACCTCAACGTGGTAGGCGTAGGTACCGTCGGCCCCGACCGTTCCTTCGGCGTCCGTGAAGACGTGACGGTAGAACCACAGGCCGTCGGCCGGGTCGTGCAGGTCGATCGCGGCCAGGGGCGAGGCGTCGGCGACGTCGAAGGACAGGACCGTATCGGCACCCTCGCCCTTGTACTCCAGGTTGGAGACGACGGGCGCGGCGGTGTCAATACGGAAGTCGTAAGAGATCGACTGCTCGGTCTGCGAGGGGCCGTCATTGTGCGCAGACAGCGTCAGCTTGTACGCACCGTCCGGCAAATCCTTGTAGGCATCAGCGCGCGCATCCAGGGTCAGCGGCTCGTGCCCCTGCTCGACCCACGTCATCTGGCCAGTGGAGGAGTCGAGAGCGGACTTCCAGTTCATGTAACGCGTGAAGGACGCGACCGTCTCTCCTGCGGCGTTCGTGTACGCGGCGTTGAGCGTGTGGACACTGCGCAGCGTGCCCGTGCGGGGCTGGAGAACCGTGGGAGCGCCCGAGGCGTCCGAGCGAGAAATGACGTTCTTGCTCGAGTTGGGCAGACCGATACGATCAGCATCCTTGACCAGGGGGTTGTATCCCAGCTGCTGGCCCGTGGTGCCGTTGTAGACCCAGGAGGCGAGCGTGTGGGCACCGCCCTCGGAGGCGAGGGCGTCGAAGATCGCGGGCTTGCCCCAGTTGCCGTAGAAGCCGGCGTAGGGCACGGTCAGGTCGGGCTGGGACTCGGTCTTCGAGGTAAAGCGCACGAAACCGTCGAGGAAGGTGCCATTGGGCGTATTGTCCGCGACGTAGGAAGCGAACTCGCTACCGGGGGTGACATCGATACCAACGGTCGCCTCACCGTTAGCAGGCACGGTGACCGTTGCACCCTCACCCGAGGCGGACGCCGCGCCGGAGTAGGCGATGTCCACACCCTTGCCTCGCCAATCGGTGGAGCTGCCGGTAAAGAACCCGCCGTCAACGATCTCGGAGAGGGCCTGCGTGTTCAGGGTGTAGGTGGCTTCGACACCGGAGAGGTTGTGGAGGGTCACGTCAAAGTGCCATCCGGTGGTCCCGTCACCCAGGTCGGCCTTGGGCCGGGACTGCTCGGCGGCGCCGACCACGGTCGGGTACACGGACGAGGTCGTGGCCGCCAGGACGTTCACCAAACCAGAGCCCTGCTTGCGCGGGGAGTAGGGGGCGCCAGTGTCCTGGAGCGGGTCGACGATGGGAGCAGCCGTGCCCATGATGAGGTTCTGGACGACGTCGATCTTCTCGCTCGCGCTCATGGAGGCGAACAGCGGATCGTTCTGGACGCGCTGCAGCACGACGGCGCTCACGCCCGCCATCTGCGGGGTTGCCATCGAGGTGCCGGACATGAACTCGTAGGTGCCGCCGGGCACGGCCGAGTAGATGTTGCCGCCGGGGGCGGAGACCTCGGGCTTGAGGCGCAGGTCCGGGGTGACGCCCCACGAGGAGAAGCTCGACATGGAGTACTTCGAGCTGGGGGGCACGACCTTACCGGGGGTGACACTCAGGTGGCGGTCGGAGGCGGCCAGCATGGCCTCACCGTCAGCCTGCGAGATGAATGCGGCGGGCACACCGTCCGTCGCCAGGCTCATGACCACAAGCGAGTCACCGGGCACGTTGTTGTAGACGATGAAGCCTGCGGGCTTGGAGCCGGCGATGTTGTTGAACTTGTCCTGGAAGGTGAGGGAGCCGCGCTTGACCAGAACGATCTTACCCGCGAGGCCCTCGGGGTACTTGGCCTTCAGGGCCTCGCCGTCCTCGGGCGAACCGATGCCACCGTCGACATACTCGAAGGGACCGCCGGTCAGGTCAGACAGGTCGGGCATCTTCTGGCCGTCGGCGCCACCGGCGCGCTGGTAGGCGATGTCGCGGTCACCGACGGTAAAGGCGCTGTGCGCCAGCGAGTTGTCGACCGAGGCCACGGACACGACGGAGGAGTAGGTCGCCGGTTCGCACAGCACGGAGGAATCGGGATCCGAGGCGTAGGGCAGGTTCTTGCCGGAGAGGTTGCCGTATCCGGCCGTGTACTCGTTGCCGGCGGCCGCATTCACGGTGACGCCCGCGTTCTGGAGGCTCTTGAACACGGTCGCGTACATGGAGTCGGCCTCGTTGTCCATGCCGCCGGTCTGTCCGAGGGACAGGTTAATGACGTCGGGGTGCAGGATGACCATGTCGTCGAGGGCGGCCAGTAGCGCCGAGTCCGGGATGCCGCCGTTGCTACTGCGGGCGACCTTCGCGACGATGATCTGCGCATCGGGCGCGATGCCCACGATTTCGCCCGCGTTGCCCGCGGTGATGCCGGCGACGTGCGTGCCGTGCGATCCGGCTTCGCCGGTCGGTGAGGCGTCCGGGTCGTTATCCGCGTAGTCGTAAGCGAAGGGGAACTTTTCCGAAACGTAGGTGCCGGTTTTGCCGTCGCCCAGCTGGGGAGTCAAGGACTCAACCTTGTCCGCCGAGAGCGCGGGGGTCCCGTGCAGCGCACCCGCGAACGCCGGGTGGGTCATGTCGACGCCCGTGTCGATGACGGCGACGACCTTGCCGTCACCCTTTTGGGTGATCTGGTCGGCGTGCATCATCAGCTGCGCACTGAGGTTTGCGGGATCCTGGGTGGAGGTGCGCGAGGAGTTCGTCGCGCCCTCTCCGGCGACCTGGTCGTCGGCGTCTTCGACGCGAGTCTCACGATCAAGGAAGGCGGCCTTGACGCCGCTCACCGCCTTGATTGCGTCCAGGGAGCCGGCGGGGGCGCTGAGCGCGAAGCCCTGGAGGGCGTTGTCGTACTCGCGCTCCACCTGAGCGGAAGATCCGGGGAATGCCGCGGCCACGGCCTCGTTAATCGAGGCGAGGGAGGCCGCACGGTCCGCGCCATCGTCGAGCTGGACGACGATCGTGACGAGCGCGGCGGGGTCAACCTCGTCGGTCGTCGGCGCCTGCGCGTCCTGGGTGGTCTGTCCGCTCTTCGAGGTCAGCGCGGTATCGACGTCACCGACGGGCAGGGACGAGGCCGTGGCGCCCGCGTCTGGCTGGGTGTCCGCGCCGGTGGGCGGGGATGCGAGGGTCGCGGGGCCAGCAACCACGAGCGCCGCGGTGCCGGCCAGCGCGAGGAGCGTCGCTGGTTTCTTCGTTGTCATGTGCGTACTCCAATGTGTTGACGGGCGGTCATGTTCGAACGGGGAGGGGACCACGTCTATTGGCCGCCAGTATCAACATACCGCAGACAAGTCTTGTGACAAACTTTGTTCCACGAAGAGAAACAGATGACGGTTATTTTATCCAGTAATGCACTCCGGGCCCAAGAACACTTACATAGCAACGTTCTCGGGCCCGGAGCATGGGCTTGACAGGATAAGAGACGGGGAGCTTATCGCACCCAGGCTCCCGAATCGTCAAAGACGTAGGTGCGTCCGTTGATGACCTGGGTGCCCGTCAGCATGGCACCGGAGGGTGACAGGTAGTACCAGGAGCCGCCCACGTTGAGCCAGCCCGTGGCCATCTTGCCCGAGGCATTCAGGTAGTACCAGGTACCACCATCGTTGACCCAGCCAATAGCCATCGCGCCACTGCCGGTGAGGTAGTACCAGGAACCACCATCGTTCACCCACCCGGTCTTCATGACCTTCGTGGCCGGATCCAGGTAGTACCAGGAGCCGCCGTCACGCACCCAGCCGCCCACGAGGGTACCATCCTGGTCGGCATACACCCAGTCACCGTTGGCGCGCTTGAGGAAACCGGTCGCCATGTAGCCCGACGGGCCAAACAGGTAGTCCGAGCCGTTGATCGTGTACCAGCCGCCCTTCAGGTAGCTCGTACCGTCGGCGCAGACGTACCACCAGCCGGCTCCGTCCTTCGCCCAGTGACCGCCCTCGGTGCTCGCGCACGCGTCAGCGGTGCCAGTGTTGTCGGACGGCAGGTTCAGGGTCGCAGCCTCGGAGGGGTTGAGTCCGTAGTCCCACGCGAGGATGTAGGGGTTGGCGATGACGTCACCAGTGCCGCCCTGGTCGGTCCACGCCTGCTGGATCACGCTCATCGGAATCTCCACGTGGTACGTGTAGCGGCCGTCGGCACCGACGCTGCCCTCACTCTCGGTGAAAACATGACGGTAGAACCACAGTCCGTCGGCGGGATCGTGCAGGTCGATGGCTGCCAAAGGAGAGTCGTCGGTGACATCGAAGGTAACGACGAAGCCCTCATCCTTCCCGCTATACGACAGCTCGGAGATGACCGGTGCCGTTGTGTCGAGGCGGAAGTCGTAGGAGATCGACTGCTCGGCGCGCGACGGGCCGTCGTTGGATGCGGCGATCCGCAGCGTGTACTCTCCGTCGGGCAGCTGCGCGAACTTCTCTGCGTTCGCATCGAAGGACGTGGACTCGTGGTAGGCCTCGACCCAGGTGTTCTCCTCGGTGCTCGTCTGGTAGACGGACTTCCAGTTCCGATGGTTGGTGACCGCCGAGACCGTCTCCCCGGCCTCGTTCGTGTAGGTGCTGGTCAGCGAGTGGACGCTGCGCAGGGTGCCCGTGCGGGGTTCGAGGATCGTCGGTGCACCCGAGGCCGCGGATCGCGAGATCACGTAGCGCCGCGGGTTGGGGTTTCCGGCGCGGTCGGCTGCCTTGACGAGGGGGTTGTAGCCGAGGGAGTCGCCGGTCTTGCCGTTCACGATGGCCGAGGCGCGGGTGTGCGCGTCGCCGTCCGAGGCGAGTGCGTCGAAGATGGGGACCTTCCCCCAGTCGCCGTAGAAGCCCAGGTAGGGCACGGCGAGGTCGGGCTGCCCATCGGTCTTTGACGCGAAGCGCACGAAGCCGTCGAGGAAGGTGCCGTTGGGCGTGTTGTCAGCGACGTAGGAGGCGAACTCACTGCCGGGCGCGATGTCGATGCCAACGGTGGCTTCGCCGCTCGCGGGGACCGTCACCGTCGCACCCTCGGCCGACGCGGACGCGGCACCCGAGTACGTGATCTCCACGCCCTTGCCTCGCCAATCCGAAGAGTGCTGCGTGAAGAAGCCGCCATCGACGATCTCGGAGAGGGCCTGCGAGCTCAGCTCGTAGGTGGTCGGAACACCGGAGAGGTTGTGGAGCGTGACGTCGAAGTGCCAGCCCTTCGTGCCATCCCCCAGGTCCGCCTTGGGGCGGGACTGCTCGGGCGCGCCCACGACCGTCGGGTACACGGACGAGGTCGTGGCCGCCAACGCATCGACGAGGCCCGCGCCCTGCTTACGCGGCGAGTACAGCGCACCCGTCGTCTGGGCCGCATCGGTGAGCGGACGGGCCGTGCCCATGATGAGGTTCTGGACCACGTCGGCCTTCTGGCGCGCACTCATCGACGCGAACAGCGGGTCGGACTGGACGCGCTGCAGGACGATCGTGCTGACGCCAGCCATCTGGGGCGTGGCCATCGACGTGCCAGAAGATTGCTCGTACGCGCCGCCCGGAATCGATGAGAAAACCTCGCCACCGGGGGCCGCGATCTCGGGCTTGAGGCGCAGGTCCGGGGACACGCCCCACGCGGAGAACTCCGACGCCTCGTAGATGGTGGACTGAGGCAGGACCTGGCCCTCGGCGATCGTGAGCTTGTGCTCGGGGGCGTCCAGCATGGCCTGGCCGTCGGCCTGGGAGATGAACGCGGCGGGCATGTCCTGCGTCGTCAGGTTCATGGCGATGAGGGATCCGACCGACACGTTGTTGTAGACGACGATTCCGGCGGGCTTGAGGTCGTAGAGGTTCTCGACCTTCTTCTGGTAGGTCATGTTGCCGCGAGAGACGAGCGCGATCTTGCCGGCGAGGCCGTCCGGGTACTTGGCCTTGAGCGCGGCAGCATCCTCCTCGGAGGCGAACCCGGCGTCCACGTACTCGTAGGTGCCGGCAGGCAGGTCGGAGAAGAAGGCGACCTTCTCACCGCCCAGTCCGCGCGCACGCTGGTATCCGATGTCCTTCCCATCGACGGTGAAGGCGTTGCGGAGCAGGGCGTTTTCGACCGAGCCGACGGCGACCACCGAGGAATACGTGGCCGGCTCGTCCATGACCGAGGAGTCGGGGTCCGAAGCATAGGGCAGGCCCTTGCCGGAGTTGTTTCCGTACCCGGTGGAGAAGGCGTTGCCCGAGGCCGCGTTGACGGTGATGCCCGCTTCCTGCAGCTTCTTGTACACGGTCGCGTAGACCGAGTCGGCCTCGTTATCCATGCCGGCCGTCCAGCCGAGCGACAGGTTGATGACGTCGGGATGCAGGACGAGCATGTCGTCGAGGGAGGCGAGCAGCGCCGAATCCAGCAGCGCGTCGTCCTCGCTGCGCGTCACCTTCGCGACGATCACCTGGGCGTTCGGGGCGGTGCCGACGATCTTGTCCGCGTTACCGGAGGCGATGCCGGCGACGTGCGTCCCGTGGGAAGCATACGGGGTCTTCGCCGGCGACGCGTCGTTGTCGCCGTCCGCGTAGTCATAGGCGAAGGGGAACTTCTGCGAGACGTAGACGCCGGTCTTGCCCTCACCCAGCTGAGAGGTCATCGCGGCGACCTTCTGCGGGGTGAGCGGCGGCGTTCCCGCGAGTTCGCCCGTAAACGCCGGATGCGACATGTCGACACCCGTGTCGATGACGGCGATGACCTTTCCTTCGCCCTTCTGGGCGACCTGGTCGATGTGCATCATGAGATGGGCGCTCAGGTTGGCGGGGTCCTGCCCGCCGGTCTGCGTGGACTCGATGCCACCCTCGGCATCGGGCGTGGCCACATCACTGACGCGACCCTCGCGCTCGAGGAACGCGGCTTGCACGCCGGGGGAGCGGCGGATCGCGTCGAGCGCACCGACGGGGGCCTTGAGGGCGAAGCCCGTCATGACGTTGTCGTACTCGCGCTCCACCTGGGCCGAGGCGCCGGGGAAGAGGGAGGTCACGGCCTCGTTGATCTCACTGATCGCACCCTCGCGGGACGTGCCATCCTCGAGCTGGACGATGACTCCGACGACGCGCGCCGGGTCCACTTCAGCGTCGGTCGAGGAGGGCGCGGACTGCCCGTTCTTCGAGGTCAGCGCCGTGTCGATGTCGCCCGCGGGCAGGGAGGCCGCTGCGCCATCACGGACGCCGGACGGACCCGGGGACACGGGCGAGGCCAGGGTGGCCGGCCCAGTCACCGCGAGCGCACACGCGCCGACGAAAGCGAGGAGGGCAGCCGGTTTCTTCGTTGACATAAGCCTTCTCCGATATGTTGGGGGACGGAGTGCCAGTGGCACCGGTACGTCGGTGTACCAGCCGTCTCCTCACAACATACCTCACGCGACCCCCATGACAATCACGGTATTGCTTACCGATGCATGAAGCGCAGCTGAAGTGTCTAACGCGCCGGGCCCGGGAGCGCATTGCTGCGTTCCCGGGCCCGGCGTATTGCCTGGCGGCGAGGCCTCGATCAGATCACGCGACCCACACACCCGAGCCGTTGAAGGTGTACATGCGGCCGTTGATCATCTGCGTGCCGGTCGCCATGGCCCCCGAGGGAGACAGGTAGTACCACGTGCCACCCAGGTTGAGCCAGCCGGTGGCCATCGCGCCGGAGGCATTCAGGTAGTACCAGACGCCGTCGACCATGACCCAACCGGTGCGCATGGCACCGTCCGAGCCAAGGTAGTACCACGAACCGCGGATCATCTGCCAGCCAGTGAGCATCGCGCCGGAGCCGTGCAGGTAGTACCAGGTGCCGTCGACCATGACCCAGCCG
>CAUTRF010000020.1:0-31947 GCA_963540795.1 uncultured Actinomyces sp. | reverse complement strand
CCGACTCCGACAAGGCCGCCAAGTGGACGATCGAGGTCTCTGACCCGACCGCCCTCGAGGTTGGCAAGTCCGAGAAGAACATCGTCACTCTGCACCCGCTGCGTGCGCTGGGCGAGGACGATGACCCGGTGACCGTGACCCTGACCGATCCGGACGGCATCACCACCGACTTCAAGGTGACCATCACCGAGGGTGCCAACTAACCTGACACCGTTGATATTGACCCTGTGAGGGCCCGGGATCGGAATCGATCCCGGGCCCTCACGTGTTGACGCCTAATCGGAGTGCCTTATAGAGCGTCGATGAATTCCCGTAGTGCGCGCAGCGGCAGCATGAGGTGGTTGTCTGCCCCCGGGCAGACAACAAACTGTGAGGACTGGTGGAGGTAGAATCCGCGTGCCCGGTCGTCCGCACAGTGGACCATGAGGGCAGCAAAGCCGACGTTGTTGCTGAGCTTGTACGCTCGCAAGAGAGCGTCCTTGAGGAGCGCCGCGCCGATGCCGTACCCCTGTGCACGCTGATCGACGGCAAGGCGTGCAAGGAGAAGAATGGGACACGGGTCCGGGCGTCGTCTGGGTTTGAGAGCATCTGGGAGTTTGCTACGTTGCTCTGCCCCCATGGATAGGGCGTAGAAACCGAGCGTTTCGGGTTCCTGCATTGTGACGAAGACGCGAGCATTTCCGGCGCTGTGGTTCTGCCATGCGAAGCGGTGGAACCAGTCGTCAATCTCTGTGTTTCCCGACTGGAAGCGTGACCGGTCATCCCGCCGTTCAAGGGGGCGAGGCTCTTGCAGGACTGATACGTACATCAGTTCTCGGAAGTGTTCGGTGCGCTCAGGTCGATGTGAGTACCGAAGGGTGAGGGGCGCTCGAAGAGTCTGCGCAGATTGGGGTCGTCCGCCGGAGGCGCATCAAGGATTTCTTCAAAGCGGGCGTGGTCCTCTTCGTTCAGGATGAAGAAGCGCTGGTCGGCGAGACGTCGCTGCGCCTCCAGTGTGGCGGTGGAGAGAACAAAATCGCTGATGCTGCGAGATTCGTGCGCTGCGGCGCTGCGAATGAGAGTGTTCTGCTCCTCGGTGAGGCGCAGTTCCAGACGCTGTGTTTTTGCAGTGCTCATGTCAATTCCTCTTTCGTTCGTACGGACATTATCCGTACGGATCGCAGTCTAGCATGTGCGGTGCGATTGTGATACCTCTTTCGCCTGAAAGGATTCCTGGGGGACTGGACCAGGCTGCGAGCGAATGAGAATGGGGGGTGGCCAACGATGAGTCGGCCACCCCCTTCGGGTTTTCCACGTCTCAGTGCAGGATGCGCGCCAGGAAGTCTCTGGTGGCCTGCTCGCGCGGGTTGTCGATGACCTGCTCGGGCGGGCCCTGCTCGACGATCTGGCCGCCGCGCAGGAACACGACGCGGTCGGCCGCCTGGCGGGCGAAGCTGATCTCGTGCGTCGCCATGAGGATGGTCGAGCCCTGAGCCTTGATCTCGCGCACGAGATCGAGGACCTCGCCGACGAGCACCGGGTCCAGCGCCGCCGTGATCTCGTCCAGGAGGAGCAGCTCCGGGTGCGTGGCGAGCGCGCGTGCGATGGCGACGCGCTGCTGCTGGCCACCCGACAGGCGATCCGGGTACTCCTTCGCCTTGTCCTTCAAGCCGATGCGGTCCAACAGCTCCATGCCGCGCTCACGCGCGCGATCCTTCTCCCAGCCGTGCACCTTGCGGGCCGCGAGCGTCACGTTGTCCAGCACAGACATGTGCGGGAACAGGTTGTAGTGCTGGAACACGACGCCGATGCGAGCGCGGATCTGATCCGCGTTCGCGCGCGGGTCCGTGATGTCCTCCCCGGCCAGGAAGATCTGGCCGTCGTCTACCCGTTCCAGCAGGTTCGCGCAGCGCAGCAGCGTCGACTTACCCGAGCCCGACGCGCCCAGGAGGACCACGACCTCGTGCGCGGCGACGTCCAGGTCCAGGCCGCGCAGGACGACGTTGTCGCCGAAGCGCTTGACGACGCCGACGGCGCGCAGGACCGGGGTGGTGTCCTCCGGGATGGGGGAGGCCTCGTTCATCGTGGGAACCGACATCAGACGGCACCTCCCATCTGCTCGCGCTTACGCAGTCGGGCCGTGTACCAGTCCGACAGGCGAATGAAGGGGAACGACAAGATGATGAACAGCAGGCCGGCGACGACGTAGGACGTCATGTTGTAGGTCTTGGCCTGCACCATCTGGGCCGAGCGGATCGCGTCGACCGCGCCCAGGACGGAGATGAGGCCGACGTCCTTCTGCATGGAAATGAAGTCGTTCATGAGGGCGGGCGTGACCTTGCGGATCGCCTGCGGCACGATGATCATCCGTAGCGTCTGGCCGTGGGATAGGCCCAGCGAGCGCGCCGCGTAACGCTGGGAGGGGTGCACGGAGTCCAGGCCGGCGCGCAGCACCTCGGCAACGTACGAGGAGTACGTGAGGATCAGCGCGACGGTTCCCAGGAAGGCGGTCGGGATGCGCGTCGTCGGGTTGAGCGCCGGGATTCCGAAGCCGATCAGGTAGAGGACGACCAGGAAGGGGACGCCTCGGAAAATATCCGTGTACGCGGCCGCCAGGAAGCGGATCGGGAAGAACACGGGACCGGCCAGGGTGCGCGCGGCGGCCAGCAGAGTCGCGAACACGGCGACGCCGAGCACCGCGATCAGCAGGATCCGGATGTTGAGCCACAGGCCGGACAGGACCTGGGGGAAGGCCTCAACGAAGTACTTGCCGTTGAAGAAGGTATTGCGGGTGGCCTCCCACCCGTCGGAGTTGACGACCACGGCGATGAGGACTCCCGCGACCACAACGGTGGATGCCAGGGAGATGAGGATCGACCGGACCGTCTGCTTGCGCCGATAAGCGTGGCGGCCACGCTCCACCGCCGAAACGGTGAGCGTGGCCGCCGCGTTAGTCGAGTAGTCACTCATGAGCTCAGGTCCTCACTTGAGGGTGGGCACGTTCTGTGCCTCGTTCAGCCACTTTTCCTGCAGCTCAGCGAGCTTGCCGGACTCGGCCAGGCGATCGACCGCGGCAGAGACCGTGGGGGTGAGCTTGGAACCCTTGGGCAGGACGATGCCGTACTCCTCGCCGCCCGTCGTGTCATCGAACTGGCCGATGATGACGCCGTCATCGATCTGCGCGGAGACCATGTAGAACGCGGTCGGCAGGTCGACGACGATCGCGTCCACGCGGCCCGTCTGCAGGGCCAGGACCGTGTCGTCGGAGGAGTTGAACATCTGCAGCTTCTGGCTCAGGCCGGGTTCCAGGTTCTCGGAGGCGAACTGCTGCGACGTCGTGCCGGCCTGGACGCCGATCAGCACGTCCTTGAGGTCCGCGATGGATGTCGCACTGGCGGCAGGGGAGCCGGCCTTGGTGATGATCGCCGAGGTGGTCGTGTAGTACGGGGACGTGAAGTCGACGGCGTTCTTGCGCTCGTCGGTGATGGAGAACTGCTGAATGTTCAGGTCCCAGTCCTTGGCACCGGGGGTGATCGACGAATCGAAGGTGGCGCGCACCCACTGGACGTTGTCGGCGCTGTAGCCGAGTTCCTCGGCCAGGGCGTAGATGACGGCCGACTCGTAGCCTTCGCCCGAGGTCGGGTCGTTGTCCAGGATCCACGGCGAGTAGGCGGGATCGGAGGTGGCGACGGTGAGCTTGCCTTCCGTCACGGTCGGCAGGGCACCGGGGCCGTAGGTCTGCTCGGCCTCAGCGGAAGAAGAAGAGCTCGTGCCGCCCGTGCAGGCGGCCAGGCCGAGGGCCGCGACGGCGGCAACGGCAGCGAGGGAACGGACAGAGCGGCGCATTGGGCCTCCCGGTGACGTGGGGTGATTCCGCCGATGGCGGGTCTGACTCGATGAGAGTATCGGTGCGCCGAAAAATGCGCTGGCGTCGTTTCGATGCACGAAACAATGGAACGAGGCCTGGGCTGGGGAAACGTTGGATTCGTTGGGGTTTTGTGGGGTTGGGGGATGGGACACAGTGCCGCGCGGGCATGCGAAAGGGCCGGGCCTCATCGGCCCGGCCCTGCTCAGGTCACTTCTGGAACTTGTCCTTCAGATCGGAGACGACCTCGGTCGCCTTGTCCTTGGCGGCCTCGACGGCCTTCTCGATGTTTTCTTCGCCGAAGGTTTCCTTGGCCTTCTCGAGGCCCTCTTCAGCCTGCTTCTTCAGATCTTCCAGACCCATGTTTCCTCCTAGGAACGAGCCGCTCGTATTGGTTGAGCGGATGGTCTCACCCTAATGCGTGGACATCGGTGCTCGCGCGTTCAAGTCGCAGAACGTGGCGATACTCCCTGAGCGCCGTGGGCCCGTGCACCGGAGTGTTTAGACCCCCTCGGCGAGTTTCCAGTCGTCGAAGGTGAACTCGGGGGAGACGACGCAGGTGGCCAGGGCGTAGTTGCCGCGGGCGAAGGTGCGCTGCCAGGTGCCGGCCTTCACGAGGACCTGCACGGGGTTCGTCGGATCGGAGGCCTGCGCGCCCACCGGAGAGCCCAGGGTGACGATGCGCGGGTCGGCCGAGGGGGCGTCCCCACTGCCACCCAGGTGCACCTCGAGGGCTCCGGGCCCCGACCAGATCCACAGTTCGTCGGAGTGGACGAGGTGCCAGCGGGCCTCCTCGTCGCGGTCGAGGAGGAAGATGATCGCGGAGGCGCTGTGGCGGCTCCCGCGCGGCGTGTCCACGCGGGCGGGCGCGGTCCACGTGCGGCGGTAGTGCCCACCTTCGGGGTGGGGCGCGAGGCCCATGGCGTCAATCAGCGGGGACACGTCGGTCATACGAAGCTCCAAACGAAGGGAAAGGGAGGCTAAACGAAAGGGGAACGAAGGCGTCAGTGCGGGGCCGAGTAGCGCACGCGTCCGGACACGATGGTTTCGACGACGCGACCGGCGCCGTGGCGGGCGACGGTGTCGATGGTCTCCACGATCGAGGTGACGGGCACGTCGACGACACACATGTCGGCGACCGCGCCCGACTGGAGCTGACCGAGCCGGTCGGGGCCGGTCGCCAGGCCCATCGCGGTGGCACCGCCCAAGGTCGCTGCCTGCAGGAGGCGGCGCGCCAGGTCCTGGTCCTCGTAGCCCTGGGCGCGCGCCAGGTCGAAGAGGAGGGCGACGTCCTCGAGCAGGTCGAGGGAGGGGGAGGAGGACAGGGAGTCCGTGCCGACCGCGATCATGTTGCCCTCGGTGAGATAGGCGGCGACCGGCGGCGCGTCCAGGCCGATCACCCGGTTCGAGCGCGGGCACAGCGCCACGGCCGTCTGGCGGGCGCGCAGTCGCCTGCGGTCGTCGGCGCGCATGTACACGCCGTGCGCGACGTGGCAGTCGGGCCCGAGAACGCCCAGCTGATCGACGAACTGCGTCGAGGAGAAGCCGCCCCCGCGCGAGCGCATCGCCGTGAACGACGAGGAGTGCTCGCTCTTCCACAGGTCGGCCAGGGCGGTCGTGCGCGTCTCGGACCATTCGGCCTCGGAGTGGGACTCGCCCAGGTGAATGTGGATGCGCATGCCGCGACGCCTGGCCATGTCCGGCAGATCCAGCAGCGGCTCGGCGTCGAGGGAGTAGGGGGCGTGCGGGGAGATGCCCACGGCCGGAGGGGTCGGCATCGCGTCCAGGGACGCGGAGACCTCGTCTTCGCCACGGGCCCGCCACTCCTCGTTCGACCAGCTCATGACCTCCCAGTAGGCGACGCCGTGCAGCCCGGCGTCGTGCAGCGCCGAGGCCGCATCCGCGTCCGTCACCACGTCGGCGGCGGCGGTCGTGCCGCTCTTCAGGAGCAGGCGCGCGCCCGCGGCCGCGTCGCCTCCCCAGTCCAGGCCGCCCGCGTCGTAGACCTCGTCAAAGGCGCGCGCCCAGTCGTCAAAACCGCGGTATTGCCCCGCGCCCACGGACGCCATGCCCGTGTACTGCAGGTGCGTGTGCGCATTGACGAGGCCGGGGAGCGCCACGCCGTCGAAGTGGCGTTCGGTGAAGGAAAGGCCGCGCTGCGTGAGCGTTTCGATGACCCAGCCGCGCGCCCCTACGTGCTCGATGCGCCCGTCGCGCACGGCGACAGCGCCGTCGAGGATCGAGGGGGCGGTGATCGGGATGACCATGCCGGCGGACCAGACGACCACGTCGCTCATGGGGGGCCTTTCAGTGGGGAACGCTGACTAACAGTGTAGAAGTGGGGTGGGCGCGCCTGCCCGCCGGTGGACGTGAGCTGCGACTACGACAGGGACAGGGCGGCCAGCGCCGCCGCGGCCACCGCGTCGTCGGCCTCGCGCGGCAGGTCGTGCAGGCCGGGAGCCAGCTCGCCTTCGCGGGTCAGAAGCTCGCGCAGGGACGCGAGCTGCACGCCGAAGCTCATGTCCATGATCTCGATGGGGTTTCCCTCGCCCGCCGTGTAGTTGATGCCCTCTCCGCGCTCGAGGACGCACAGCGTTTTGCCGGAGGGGCTGGTCAGGGTCTGCACGTGGGGGTCGCCCGACTCGGCCATGACCCAGGAGGCGGCCACGGCCTCGTCGATGGAGACCTCCCCGTCGACGCCGCCGGCGACCGTGATGATGGCCCCGTCGGGTGCCGCTTCCAGTGCGCCGAGCGGGATCGTTGCTCGCTCGCCCGTCGCGGAGATGAGCATGCCGGCGCTCGCCGCGGCCTCTTCCAGCGAGGCCACGGCGAACCCGTCCATCGACGCCTGCAGGGCGCGCACGGGGTCCAGCTCCACGACGGTCACGGTCGCGCCGAGCGCCGCGCCGAAGCGCGCGCAGCCGCGGCCCACGTCGCCGTAGCCGATGACGACGACGCCCATCCCCGCCACGGGCGCGCCCACGCCGCGCGGGTCGATCAGGTCGAGGATCGTCGTCCAGCACGACTGACCCGTCCCGTAGGCGTTGTCGAACAGGGTCTTGGACCGCGCGTCGTTCGAGGCCAGGACCGGGATGCGCAGGTCGAAAGAGCGCAGGGGACGCAGCCCCGAGGTGGTCTCCTCCGCAGCGCCGACCAGCGCGTCCAGGACGCCCGGGCAGCTGTCCGTGTCGTGCGCCAGGCGGATCAGGTGGGAGCCGTCGTCCAGCAGGAATTCGCTGCGCTGGGCCAAAAACTCGCGCGCGAGCTCCCACTCGCGCTCGCGGGAGGCACTCGAGTCCGCGAAGACGGGGATGCCGGCGTCGCGCAGGCGGGCCGCCACGTCCTCGCGGGTTTCGGACGCCCAGCCGAAGACGCTCACGCGCGCCCCGGCCTCGGCGAGCATGAGGGCCAGGGCTGCGGTCTTGGGTTCGAGGACGAGGGACAGCCCCACGCGTCGGCCAGCCACCAGGGGGGCCAGGGCGCGTGCCGCCGCCTCGGTGACGGGCATGTGGGCGCGTGCCCACTCGATGCGCCCCTCGTCGCCGGGGCCCGTGATGGTGCGCCCGTCGGGGGAGATGACGGAGTGGAAGAAGCCGCCGGGCGCTAGGACCGTGATCGCCCCGGGGGTTGGCGTGGCGTCTTCTTCGAGCGTAAACACCACCGGGGTCGAGGCCGGGGTTCCCTCGGCGTCCGACAGCGGGCGCACGTGGGCGCCGAATGCGCGCAGTAGGGCGGCCAGCGTCGGGTCCTCCGTCGCGAAGGAACGCCCCGCGATGAGCATGTTCGTGGCCCGCGCATAGGCGCGTAGCAGCAGCTGGGCGGCGAGGGAATCCAGGGCGCGGTTCATGCGTCAAACGTAGCAACTGCGGCGTCAATGTCGGGGATGAGCCAGGGGGCGACCAGGGCAGACCCTCATAGAAACGCGCGGAGCTGCGGGCCTATCGTTCACACATGACACACAACACGGCGGGTCTGGTGACCCGAGCACTGACGAAGACATACATGCGTGGGAACACGCCCGTCCACGCCCTGGCAGGCGTCGACCTGACCCTCCCGCAGGGCACGCAGGTGGCGATCATGGGCCCCTCGGGCTCCGGTAAGACCACGCTCCTGCACTGCCTGGCGGGCGTGCTGCGCCCCAGCTCAGGGTCGATCACCCTGGACGGCGAAGAGATGACGACCATGTCGGAGCGCGTCCTGTCCGACCTGCGCCTGCGCCGCTTCGGCTTCGTGTTCCAGGACGGCCAGCTCCTGCCCGAGCTGCCCACGCAAGAGAACATCGCAATGCCCCTCATGCTGGCGGGCACGCCCAAATCGCAGGCCATCGCTCGCGCACGCGAGATCCTCACAAACCTCGGCCTCGACGGCGCCGGCCCCTACCGACCCGGCCAGCTCTCGGGCGGCCAGGCCCAGCGCGTCGCGATCGGCCGCGCGCTCGCCACCAACCCCTCGGTGATCTTCGCGGATGAGCCCACGGGTGCCCTCGACCAGGCGACCGGCGGCGAGGTCATGTCCCTCCTGACGAGCGCCTGCGCTTCCACGGGTGCCTCCCTCGTCCTCGTCACCCACGACCCTGCGGTCGCCGCTCGCCTGCCGCACACGATCCACGTGCGCGACGGTCGCATCTCCCTCGAGGCCCGAGGCAGTGGCACCCCCGACCAGGGGGTGGCCCGATGAGCGCCGTGCGTACAGCCGCCGGAGCGCTCCTGCGGTCGCGCGACCGGGCGACGAGTGTCCTGACGGTCGCTGCCTTCGCCCTGCCGCACGCGTTCCTGCTCGCGGTGACGGGAGGCGTCATGGCCTTCGGGGCGCGTGCAGCCGTGGCTGCCACGTCCGCGACGGCCGACGACACCTCAAGCCTCGACGGGATGGCGTCCTTGTATGTGATGCTTGCGTACTTCGCGGCGACCCTGCTCATCGTTCCCATCATCTCGATGGGTGCAGCGGCCGCGCGCCTGGGTATGAGTAGGCGTGAGCGCGATCTCGCGGTCCTGCGCCTCGTCGGCCTCGCGCCGGGAAAGACGAAGCTTGCCTGCATCCTCGAAACCTGCGTGTTTGCGGCCGTTGGCGTCGTCGTCGGCTCGATCCTGTACGCGGTCACGCTGCCCGCGTGGGGTGCCCTGTCCTTCCAGGGCCGCCCGATGGGGGTCGGTGAGATGTGGGTGGGGGTCGTGGCCCTCCTCGTCGAGGGGCTCGCCATGATTCTCCTGGCCGCCCTGTCCTCGTGGCTGGCCATGCGCAAGGTCGCGATCACGCCCCTGGGCGTCGCGCGCCGCAGCCAGGCGAGCCGCGTGAGCGCGGTCGGCCCCGTCATCGGACTGGTCCTCCTCGTGGTGTGGCTCAGCGTCGGCACGCTCGCGATGAACCTGGGAACCGCGATCGGCATGGCCGTCTTTTTGGGCTTCATGGGCGCGATCTTCCTGGTCGTCAACCTGGTGGGCGTCTGGTCGATCAGCCTCATGGGGCGCATCATGGCCTCCGTGGCGCGCACCCCTCAGATGATGGTGGCCGGGCGCCGCATGGCCGACGATCCGCGCGCCGTGTGGCGCTCCTTCGGGGCGGTGGCCCTCGTCGGGTTCCTCGTGGGCATCATGTACCCGGCCGCCTCCGCGATCTCGATAAGCGGGGATACCTCGGACGAGGTCACCCGCATCGTCATCGGCGACATCAACCGGGGAATGCTGCTCACCTTTGGGATCACCCTGGCCCTGGGCGCCGTGTCGACGGCGGTCAATCAGTCGATCCGCGTCCTCGACTCCGCCGACCAGGTGCGCGCCCTGTCCTACATGGGCTCCCCGCGCGGCTTCATGGATCGCAGCCGCCGCCTCGAGGTCGCGATCCCCGCGTTCGTGATGATCGTCGGCTCGATGCTGCTCGGCATGGTGTTCATGTCGCCGATGCTCGCGGCGGGTGGGGCAATGGGCTTCCTCATTGCGCTCGCCTCGGCGATCGTGGGCGTTGTCCTCATCGTCGTCGCCTCCGAGGCGACGGTCCCGCTGCGCCGTCGCATCCTGGCGGGCGTGCGCGAGGGACGGGAGTAGCCCTCGTTAGCGTTGACGCTTGTCGCGGCCCTGGCCTCGTCCCCCCTATCGACGAGGCCGGGGCCGAGTCGCGCTTAAATTGAGCGATATTGAAGAAATCAAACGCATGTGACGCGCGCCTCATGGGTGCTAGGATTGCGCCATTCACACCGTAATAGTCGATGGAGACATCGTGTACCGCTCGCCTTCCCAATACTCGCACGCGGAGGGGGTCGGTGGGGCCGCGCGAGGAGCGCAGGTCACCAGGCCAGCCGCGCGTCGCCGGCGCCCCGCGCCGCCCTCGTACCCGCCGACCGTGCGCCCGAGCGTGCGCGCGCGAGCCGAGCTCGACGAGGAGATCTTCTCCCTGTCGGCCTCGACCCGATGTTCACCATCCATGGGTGCCCGGCGCTTGTCGCGGCTCGGTGCCCTCGTTGCCGCGATGCTGGCCCCCGCTGTGGTTGCGCTATGGTGGTGGTTCTGAGTTAACCCCGGTGGGTAGCGAAAGGACCAAGCATGAACGAGAGTAACGACGTCGCGATGTACGGCGAGAACGCTCCCGAGGCTATGGTTGCATCCGCCGTTGCGGCACAGCCCGTTGCGCCCGGCGGATCGACCGCGGCAACCACTGCTGCACCTGTTCCTCCCGCGCGGCGTCGGGGCTCACGTCTGGCGCGCTTCTTCGTGATTGTGGGGATCGTGCTGCTCTCAAGCGTGTTCGTTTTGCCCCTGCTGGCCGAAGCGATGGATAGCGGCAGTAATCCGCCCGGTGTCGCGAGCGGTTGGACCGCGTTTTTCGTCGTGTTTTATGTTGCCCCCTTCGGTCTCATCTCATTCCTGCTCGCGATCCTCGCTAAGCTCGTGCACAAGCTTGATGAGAAGGAGCAGGGGCTCTAAGGGTTTTTTACCGCGCGCCGCGGCCCTTGCGTCATGGCGGCGTTAGTCATCATCCCAATGGTGTATTTTCGAATGGAATAGAGGGCCGTTAAAGCGGCTTCATGATCTGGAGGTTGCTTCAGTTGGATAGTGTGCTGTTGGTTATAGCCCCCATTCTCATTATTTTTCTGATCGCGCTGGCTATTGATGTCGCGGCAACGAGGAGTCGTGATCGCAAGGCCGCTGATGCGGTGGCTTGGTATGCACGCGCCTACGGAGCTGGTTGGGATCCTCGAGGCGCACAGATTGTCCAGACACCGCGCCGTGGTTCGAAGGTGGTGCGCTACTGCAATATTTTGGGATTCGTTATCCTGGGAAGCGTCGTTTATTTGCCGCTCTTGGCATTCCTGGTAGCCCTTGTTGACTCGGGTAGCGGTATGTCTCCAGGATCTTATGCTCTCATCGTGTTGCTGGGTAGCCTCATCTTCGTGGCTCCGTTCAGCCTTCTTCCGTTCCTGTGTGCCTTCATTGCGCATCTCGCCGTCAAGGGCGCGGAACGGGATCAGGGGCGCTAAGACTGGCCGTACGCGTACCGCGCGAGGCCGCGTGAGGCTGCCCCGGCCTCGTCCCAGGTCGTGAGCACCCATGCCCCCCGTCGGGCACAATGGACCCATGACGACCCCCACTGACCCCGCGCGTTACGCGGGCGCCGACCTGCGCCTGGCCGCCGTCGACATGGACGGCACCCTCCTGGACGACGACAAGAACTTCCCGCCCGGCATGGACGAGCTGCTCGACCAGATGGACGCGCGCGGCGTCACCTTCGCGCCCGCGTCCGGCCGCCAGGTGTGGACCCTCATCGACATGTTCCCCGGGCGACCCGGCATGACCGTCATCGGGGAAAACGGTGGAATCGTCATGCGCGACGGCGTCGAGGTCTCCTCCCATCCCGTCGACACCCCCACCGTGCGCGAGGTCATCCGCCTCGTCCGCGAAGCTACCTCGGGTCCGGATGGGATCGACGGCGGCCTGGTCATGTGTGGCAAGCAATTCGCCTACGTCGAGCGCACCGACGACCGCTTCGTCGACGGCGTCATGCCCTACTATCACCGCACCAAGCGGGTGGATGATCAGATCGCCATCATCGACGGCATCGAGGCCGGCGAGATCGACGACGCGATCGTCAAGCTCGCTGTCTACGTCATTGGGCCGGTCCAGGCGCTCGCGGAGGCCACCCTGGCCAACTTCGCCGACACCCACCAGTACGCGATTTCCGGCGCGAACTGGGCGGACCTGCAGATCCGAGGCATCGACAAGGGTAGCGCCGTGCGCGACCTGCAGCGCTTCCTGGGGGTGACGCGCGAGCAGACCGCCGTCTTTGGCGACGCCGGTAACGACCTGTCCATGATGAGCGAGGGGGACCTGTCCTTCGCGATGGCCAACGCCTCGCGGGACGTCATCGAGGCCGCTCGCTTCATCGCCCCCTCGAACAACGAGGCCGGGGTCGCCCAGGTGCTGCGCACTCTCCTAGGGTGAGCGCATTTTGCGTGGGAGTTGCCTTGTCGATAGTCTCAATTCTTGAAAGACTTTTCGGTACGGGAGATGTGTGGGTTCTTCACAGTCTCGTTGCCGTATGTCGGTGCAATAAAGGAGGAACCTAATGAGCACGCCTTATCCTCAGCGGCCTGCGGGGCAGCCCGCGGCTCCCGTGCAGCCTGCGCCGCAAGCAGTTCCCCAGGTGGGAGTGCCTGCGCAGCCCGTGGGGCAGGGGTATTCGACGGCACCTCAGGGATTTGCGCCGGGCTATGCGCCCGTGCCTCAGGGGCCTGTGGTTCAGAAGGTGAATAGGCCTTCGATCATCCTGGGTATTGTCGGGTGGGTGCTCATCGGTCTGACGATACTGGTTATGGTGCTCGCTATCCAAGCCTCTGCGTCTGATCCTGACCCGAGCGGCAAGGAAGTGATCGGTTTCTTTCCCCTCTTTGCCCTGATACTCATCGGTCCGGTGAACCTCGCCGGTGGTATTTTCGGAATCGTGGGGGCCGTCGGAAAGCCCAAGACGCTCAAGCTCAACTGGTTGGGAATCCTCCTCAATGCGAGCCCGTACGTCATTTTCACAGTCCTCCCGTTCTTGCTGGCGGTGCTCTTTCATCGCTGAGCTGTGAGTCGTCGCACGCGTCGATGACGATTGTTGGCGCACGCCCAATGATGGCATGTGCTTGTTCTTGACCAGGCCGCCGCTGCGATCACTGGGAGGAGAATGCTATGAACGACTGCAGCGTTCCCGCAGGTGGGCCTCGTGAATGCGCGTCGCGACGGATGTACGGGCTGTCCCTGTTCTGCGTATTCGCGGGACTCGTGGTCATGAGCGG
The DNA here is from genome assembly GCA_963540795.1 of uncultured Actinomyces sp. Lineage (GTDB taxonomy): Bacteria > Actinomycetota > Actinomycetes > Actinomycetales > Actinomycetaceae > Pauljensenia. The sequence continues at coordinate 18,835 of CAUTRF010000020.1, read as the reverse complement.
GTTCTTCCTCGTCCGGTTAGCTTCGGTTGCCGACGAGATGAGCGCCAGCGCCAACCTCGTCATTCCCGGCGAGTTTGCGGTCATGAGCGACGGCGAGTTTGTCCGTTCCCTCCTGCCCGCAGCCGGCGTGGCGGGGATCGTTCATCTGGTGGGTGTCGTCGCCGGGCTGATGGGACGAACGCGCGCCGCGGATCGGAGGGAGCTCGCGCGCTGCGCGCTCGGAGTGGGTGCGAATGCCTTCTTCCTTGCCTGCGCCTGCATCACCCCCGTCGTTGGCTTGGTCCCCGATCCGCGGGCGCTCGTGCCCCTCCTCGTTGTGTGCGGCGCTGTGGTCCTGGCTGCGTGTGTGTCCCTATTCCGCGGCATGCGTGCCAGCGCGGGCGCGATATCGGTGGGCGCGGGGGCCGCGGGCATGCTGGCTATGGCCGGAGCGTTGCTTGTCGGCCTGTTCGCGATGCTCCACGAACTAGCTACGACGCCGGGGCGACCCTTCTTACCCGCGTTGATTGTCGTGGCCGTCTGCATCCACATGTCCGTCCCGGCGGGCCTCGTCCAACTTGCGGGCTTGATCATGGGAATACGTGCGCGTCGGCGCGCTGACAGCGAGGCTGAGCGGGCACTCGCCACGTGGGGAATAGTCCTGAATGTGCCCCTGTGCTGGTGCGTGCTTTTCCTCCCCCTGCTGGTTCTCATCTGAACCTGCCCGGCGCTTTGCTGGCGATGGTCGAGGTGTCGCCTTTTCGTTGCAATATCGGGACTGCGCTCGGCTGAGGAGGCCGTCGCTGCGCGCGCTTGTGGGGGGTGAGCGCGTTTTGCGTGGGAGTTGCCTTGTCGTTAGTCTCAATTCTTGAAAGACTTTTCGGTACGGGGGATGTGTGGGTTCTTCACAGTCTCGTTGCCGTATGTCGGTGCAATAAAGGAGGAACCTAATGAGCACGCCTTATCCTCAGCGGCCTGCGGGGCAGCCCGCGGCTCCCGTGCAGCCTGTGCAGCCTGCGGGGCAGGTTGTGTCCCAGGCGGGAGTGCCATATTCGCTGGCGCCCCAGCGTCAGGTCCCAGAAAAGATCAGTAGGCTGTCCTTCATTTGTGCGATCATCGGACTGGGTGTCCTGGTTCCGTCACTCCTGTACTGCGCCTATATCGTTGACAGTGCTGTGCACAGTGACCATCCCGAAGGCGGTGGCTTTGTATGGATCATCCCGTTCGCCGTGTACATGGGCGTTCTTCTGCCCATTAATCTTATCGGTCTGATTAGTGGCTCCCAGAAGGTGGGGCCCTCGGTTTCGGGCCGACAGCGGATGTGGAGCCTGCTCGGTATTGGCCTGAATATTCTTCCCTGGGTGATCGCTATTGGTCTCCTTGTCTGGATCTGAATGCCTAGTTTCCCTGTACTGTCGGGGCCGCACTGGTCTTCGGATGACCGTTGCATGTAAATAACGTAAATGAGACCGAGGAAGTCAATGAGTATGCCGTATCCACAGCAGCCTGCGGAGCAGCCCGCAGTTCCCGGAGTGCCCGCGCAGGCCGCGCAGCCTGCATATCAGGGGGTCGCGCCGGGCTATGCGCCCGTGCCTCAGGGGCCCGCGGTTCAGAAGGTGAATAGGCCTTCGATCATCCTGGGTATTATCGGGTGGGTCCTCGTCGGTCTAACGGTATTGGGTACGTACCTGGCTATTCGAGCTATCCCGTCCGATGCTGACCCGAGCGGTGCTGACATCGTCGGCTTTATTCCTTTCCTCGGCTTGCCATTCATCAGTTCGGTGAACCTCGCTGGCGGTATTATCGGAATCGTGGGAGCTGTCGAAAAGCCCAAAAGGCGCAAGCTCAACTGGCTGGGAATCCTCCTTAATGCGAGTCCGTACATCGTTTTCATGGCCCTCATGATCGTTGCGATGTTCGTCAAGTAGGTCGTTGACGTGTCGGAAGAGTATCGTCGCGAACGATGCGCTTCCGCTCATCCCCTTGTGCTAACACCCCCTTTCCATTAATCTCAAGTTTTGAAATACGTTTCGGAGTGAGGGGTATTCATGGAAGCTCCCGACGGCAGTGCGCCCGTCGCCGCTCCTCGGGTGCGTAGGCGCAGCACGTGGATCTTGTCCATGGTGTGCGGGGTCGGCGGCTGGCTTTTAATCGCCGGTACGATCGTCTTGGGTGTCGTCAACACCGATACGGCCGCGAACGAAGACGAGGCTGTGCTTCGAGCATACGGTTTCGGCGTTGCCATTGCCCTCACGCTTCTCCTGCTCTTCGTCATCAATGTTGTCGGTGCCCTCATCGGTTTCATCGACCTCCTTCGGTATCGCACCCGCAGAGAGGCCATGCAGAACTGCCTCGCGCTCTTTCTCAATCTGTTGCCGTGGGTGGTCGTCGGTACCTGGGCGTGGATGGTGTAGTCCCGTGACGCGAGGAGGTCTCGTGCCTCGTTGACTTCCTCATCGAGAGCCCGACACGGCCGGGGGAGGCTTCGCCTTCCTCTGGTTTAGGATTGTCGTGGTCGCCCGCATGGGCGCACCGATCAACACGTGAAGGACCGACCGTGACAGCGCCGAACCCGTACCTCCCGGACTCGCATCCTGCTCCGGGGTGTCCTACGGAGTGCGCAGCTCCCGCTCAATGGGGCGCGCAGCCTATGAACGGTGCGATGGGCCAGGGGTATGTGCCTGCCGCACAGCCCGGCTATCCGGGCCAGGAACCCGCGCCTCGCCCGAAGAAGAGGCGGAGCATCGGCGGCATCATTCTGATCGTCTTCGGCACAGTCATCATCGTGGCGTCGATCGCTGGCTGTCTCGCGATTGATCTCATCCCCGGAGACCACGGGGATAGCGGGGACGGGCTCGCCTGGGCCGGCGTTGCACTTCTTCTGTACGTGGTCCCCTTCGGCCTGATGCTGGTGGTCTCTGGGCTCATCCTGGTGTTTGCGGCCCGGAGCCGCTCGCGGTGACCCCGTCCAGTGGGTACTCAGACGCAACAAACAACGGAGTGATCGATGGGTTCTTCTACCTCATCTCGCTGTTCTAGGACCCTCCGGATCCGACGATCTCCGCTTCTCCACCAGCAATCTCCCAAGGAACACCAGTGCCCGTACCGAATCCCCAGGTCCCCGACCCGAACGCTATCCCGGGATACATTGGCCAACAAGTGCCCAGCCCCCCGCAGGCGGGGTATTCGCCGCAGGAGGCTATGCAGCCCGCAATGCAGCAGAGTTGGGGGCAGATGCCCGCGAATGCCGGGATGCAAGCAGGCTTCCCGCGGCCTGGGCCCGTGGCCTACGGGCCTGCGGTGCCTGTTCGTCGTCGCACGTCATACAAGCTGGCGGTTATTCTGTTCCTAGTTGGCTTGTTGTTTGCGGTTTCGCCCTTCATTGCCTGGGGTGTCATTGACCTTGTTCCCGGCAATCATGGTGATGGTGGAGACGGCTTGTACTGGCTCTCAGTCGCCATGTTGTTCTACCTCACGCCGCTCGGCCTCATCCTGATCCTGATCTCCGTCATCATAGCGATCGTGATTGCCGTGATGAACTCTTCGTCGAAGAGCTAATCCCGAGAGACGAAAGACCCCGCGTCGAACCACCAAACGGCGGCGACGTGGGGCCTTTTCTGTCCTACTTGGCGTGGTAGCGGGGGCTGGTGCCCAGGTGCATGGGCACGGCGGTGTCGGTGTCCCGTAAGATGCTTTCGTCGATGCCTCGGTAGGTGTAGGTGGAGTCTCCAGCGATGCGACGGGGGTCAGCGAGGCCGGCGAGGTACTGCTGGGATTCGTCGTTGGTGGGGCCCAGGTCGGTGTAGCCCTTGTCCATGATCGGGTTCTCGTCGGGGTACTGGGACGGATCGGTATTGACCATGGCTCCGGGGTCAGCTCCGCCGTATCCGATGTACTTGTTCCACCCGCTTTGATCGGTTCGGGCCGTGTGCGTGAGCAGTTGGAGGAGTTGGTTGCTGGTGGCGTTGGGCCACTTCTGTTTGGCCAGGGCCAGGAATCCGGCAACCAGGGGTGTGGCGTTGGAGGTGCCTCTCGTGCTGATGTTGGTGCCGGTCTCGTAGTTGTGGGCGACGATGGGGCCTCCCACAGCAGCGACTGTCACACCCTTACCCCACGAGGAGTATTCGGCGCGCTTGCCGGAAGTGTCGATGGCGCTGACGCTGACCACACCGGACCACTTGCCAAAGGTGTGAATAGTGTCTTCCTCGTTGTCGTTTCCTGCGCCGCTCACTACGATGACGCCCAGGGCGTTGGCGCGGGCGATTGCCCACTTCACCGCGTCACTCGTGTCACCACTTGTCGCGGAGATGCTGATGATTTGGGCGCCGTCGGTGATCGCCTGGTTGATCAGCCACTCGGGCTCGTCGAGCGTATTGCCGTGGTGGCCTCGGCAATCGGACTCCGCCTTGTCTCCATCCTTAGGGAAGCTGGTTCGGTAGGCCAGGAGTGTTGCGTCGGGGGCAACTCCGTACTCTTTGGAGACCAGGAGTGAGGCCATGGCCGTGCCGTGGCTCTTGGAGTTGGCACCCGATGTGACGGTGCACGGTGTTTTATCGATGACAGTGGCGCCTGCCAGCTCGGGGGCGCTGGTGTCGACCTCGCCGTCGATGAGCGCGATGGTCACGCCCTTACCCGTGTAGCCCTTCGCGTGCGCCTGATCGAGATGATAGTACGTGAAGTGAGGCTGTTCGGCCGCCGTGATGGGGTCGGCGGCGTGAGCGGGCGCGGCGGGCAGGGCGATGGCCCCGGCCCCCAGGGCCAGGGTCATCGCACACGCACCCGCAAAACGAAGTCGTCGGCGGCCGGACATGTGGTTCGTGGTCACCATTGGCGGGGATCCCATCCGTCGTCCTTCTGGGAGGCGGGCTTCAGGTCCTTATCCGAGCCGTAGGTCTGCGACATTGGGTTGACGTAGCCGGGGGGCAGCGCGTCGTCCTCGTCGTCCTCGAACTTGAAGGCCGTGTACTTGCGCCGCTTGCCCTTCTTGTCGTCCTTGCCGCCACCGGCGCCCGCGCCGGCACCCATGAAGCCGCCCATGCCGGGCCGCCCGGCCCCGCCGGCACCGCCAGCGGAGCTACCGGCACCCGCCTTTCCAGCGGCTCCGGCAGCTCCGCCCGCGCCGCTTGTGCTGCTCGTGCCCTTGAGTCCGGTCGTCCCGCCCGACGCGCTCGCGCTACCGGGTAGACCACCGGAGCCAAGGCCGCCAACGGAGGCCGAGCCTCCGCGCAGCCCGCCGAGGCCGCCTGCGCCCAGCCCGCCACGACCGGAGGCTCCAAGACCACCTGCGCCGCCGCGACCCAACGCGCCCAGCGAACCGGCGCCCAGGCCCGACCCACCGCGTGCTGCGAGGGCGGCCGCGCCGAGAGCACCCGCACCGAGGACGCCGGCGCCGAGGGCACCCGCACCCGCCAAGCTCGTACGCCCGGAGGCATCGAAGCGAGTGGAGGGACCACCATTAATGTTCCACAGGGGATGATGGCGATCGTTCGGGGGAGCGGGGGTGTATCCGCCGACGGTGCCGTTGGCGTAGCGCTCTCCGCCGATGCGAGAGTGCAGCAGGTCGATGTCCTTCAGGTCCTCGGGGTCGGTGATGGGGTTGCTACGGCTGCCCAGCTCGCCGTCCTTGTTGAACTTGTCGGGGATGCGCCCGGACTGGAGCTTGCGTAGCTTCTCGGCGTCCGCGTCCTGCGCGGTCGGGTCGTCGAAACCGTTCGGGTAGAGTCCGGAATTGGGGCCGCGCAGGTCTGATCGACCGTAGTCGGTGTCCCTGTTGCCCGGATACACGCCAGGAACGTGGCTCGATACGTCCTTGTACCCCTTTTCGAGCTGATCGGCGACGGACGGATCGGAAGGTTGGGGGAGCTCGCCTGGGTCCCAAATCTTGTTGCTATCCTTCAACTCCTCCTGCAGCTCCTTGATGCGCGCCGCGTGGTTTGCGAGTCCCTGCATCGAGTCGTTGAGCCGCTGGAGGATGTCCGTCGAGCTGGCCTCGCGCTCGTCGTTGGCCTGGGCTGCGACCGCGTCGTAGACGGCCGCTCCGGTCGATGCAACCGCGTTGTAAGCCATGCCGACGAGGCCGTACTGCTCCATGACTGGGATCGTCACCTCGGCCACGTCGCGCAGTTTATCCAGCCTGGCGTCGACGAGGACGGGAGACAGCATCTCAGCCTCTTCGCGCGCGTGCTTCATGACGCGGCGCATCTCGACCTCGACCTGCGACGTGGCGAGGTACGAAGCCTTCCAGAGCCGGAGGCGGCGCTCCGCGTCCTCGAGCCACTTGTCGATGGCGTCGCCGGTCTGGCCCTGGAATCCCTGGTATTCCCGGAAATGCTGGATGTACTCTTCGGCTTCCTTCATCGCCTCCAGCGTCGCCTTGTGCTTGCTGTCGTAATCCGCCAGGGATTCGTTCGCCTTCGCGTCCTCCACGAAACGCATGAGGCGGCGGTACATGGGACTGTGAACCACGGCAATATCCTTTCGTGGGTTCAGAACTCGGAGCTACCGGCAGCGTTCGGGTCGGTGTTGTCCTGGGACTCCGACGGCGATGTCTGGTATGCCGAACCGGATGAACCTGCTCCGGTACCCGCTCCCGATCCGGCGGCCGCCGCAGCGACGGCTGGATCTTGAGACATGTCAGCAGCTGCCTGCGAGAAGTAGCCCGCGTTCTGCTCCTCCATTCGGCGGAAGGCTTCCTCGGACTGGTCAACCTTCGTGCCGAACTCAAGGAAGTAGTTTCGTTCCTCCTTAAAGCCATCACCTAGTAGGAAGTAGGAATCCTGCAGTGCGCGGCGCGCAGCGTCAACGCCGGCCTCCTCGCCCTACACGGATTCAACCTGTGCGTCGGCGAAGGTGTCGATGCCATCGGCGGCGGTCTTGAGAGACTCCGCGCCCTTCGTCGCGTCCTGACGCGTCTGATCGTGCTTATTTGAGTCGAAGCTTACGTCGCTCACGAAAACCTCCAGGCGAAACAAGCGCAGGCGCGGCCTGCTGATGGCAATGAGATGATCCTCATCATATGACCAACCGGCAAGGCTCGCAAAAATGCTCGGTAACTGCGAGCCGTATGGCTGAAGAAACTAACCGTCCCAGCCGGAGAAGTGCAAAGGTGCCAGTGGGAATGGCCGGGGGCCGCGACGCAGCGCGCCGCGGCCCCCGAAGCAAAAACCTCTCAGAAGGTCAAAATCACTCGCCCGCCTCGAAGGTGGCCTTCTCAGCCTCGGTGTCCGGCACGAAAGAATCCGTGTCCAGATCCGCCCAGTACTCCTCGGCCCACGGATCCTCGATCGGCTGCGAACGCTTCCACAGAATGTAGCCCGCGCCAGCGACGGCACCCACCAGGGCCGTCAGGCCGAAGGCGCGCAGCGCGCGGCACTTGCGGCGCTTGCGCGTGGGGGTCGTGAGGGCGAGAGCCGAAGCCTCGGACGCGCGCCGAGCGCGCTCCGACAGCGAACCGCGAGCCGACAGCGCGGCGCCCGCCTGGTTGACGGCGAGGGAAGCGCGCGGCAGGTAGTCGTCCACGAGGTGCTCGCGAGCGTTCTCGATCGCCGGGCCGGCCTGCGCGGCGGCAGCCTGCGCACGAGCGGCGGCGCTCTCGATCGCGGGGGTCGCACGCTCGATCGCGGAATTCAGCGCGGCCTGGGCGCGAGGCGCGGCCCAGTCGACGCCCTGGCCAGCCAGATCGGCGGCCCGCACGGCAACCTTGCCGGCGTAAATGGCAGCGGCGTCGCGAAGCTGCTGGGACGATGCGCGCAGCTTATCTGCATCGAAAGTCGGCGAAGTAACCATGATGTCTCCGATTCTGTCCACAATAAACAGGGGCGCGGACGCGCCACTCACTCCTATTGTGCAACAACGGGCTGTGATCTGCAGCCCACCGACTCGCGTGAGGTGCGTGACGGACAGGAAACACCCAGGAAAAGATGCGACTATTACAGTCATGAAAGCTATTCTTCACACCTCCGCCGGCGACATCACCGTCGAACTGTTCCCCAACCACGCCCCCCTTCTTGTCGTCCTTGCCGCCACCGGCGCCCGCGCCGGCACCCATGAAGCCGCCCATGCCGGGCCGCCCGGCCCCGCCGGCACCGCCAGCGGAGCTACCGGCACCCGCCTTTCCAGCGGCTCCGGCAGCTCCGCCCGCGCCGCTTGTGCTGCTCGTGCCCTTGAGTCCGGTCGTCCCGCCCGACGCGCTCGCGCTACCGGGTAGACCACCGGAGCCAAGGCCGCCAACGGAGGCCGAGCCTCCGCGCAGCCCGCCGAGGCCGCCTGCGCCCAGCCCGCCACGACCGGAGGCTCCAAGACCACCTGCGCCGCCGCGACCCAACGCGCCCAGCGAACCGGCGCCCAGGCCCGACCCACCGCGTGCTGCGAGGGCGGCCGCGCCGAGAGCACCCGCACCGAGGACGCCGGCGCCGAGGGCACCCGCACCCGCCAAGCTCGTACGCCCGGAGGCATCGAAGCGAGTGGAGGGACCACCATTAATGTTCCACAGGGGATGATGGCGATCGTTCGGGGGAGCGGGGGTGTATCCGCCGACGGTGCCGTTGGCGTAGCGCTCTCCGCCGATGCGAGAGTGCAGCAGGTCGATGTCCTTCAGGTCCTCGGGGTCGGTGATGGGGTTGCTACGGCTGCCCAGCTCGCCGTCCTTGTTGAACTTGTCGGGGATGCGCCCGGACTGGAGCTTGCGTAGCTTCTCGGCGTCCGCGTCCTGCGCGGTCGGGTCGTCGAAACCGTTCGGGTAGAGTCCGGAATTGGGGCCGCGCAGGTCTGATCGACCGTAGTCGGTGTCCCTGTTGCCCGGATACACGCCAGGAACGTGGCTCGATACGTCCTTGTACCCCTTTTCGAGCTGATCGGCGACGGACGGATCGGAAGGTTGGGGGAGCTCGCCTGGGTCCCAAATCTTGTTGCTATCCTTCAACTCCTCCTGCAGCTCCTTGATGCGCGCCGCGTGGTTTGCGAGTCCCTGCATCGAGTCGTTGAGCCGCTGGAGGATGTCCGTCGAGCTGGCCTCGCGCTCGTCGTTGGCCTGGGCTGCGACCGCGTCGTAGACGGCCGCTCCGGTCGATGCAACCGCGTTGTAAGCCATGCCGACGAGGCCGTACTGCTCCATGACTGGGATCGTCACCTCGGCCACGTCGCGCAGTTTATCCAGCCTGGCGTCGACGAGGACGGGAGACAGCATCTCAGCCTCTTCGCGCGCGTGCTTCATGACGCGGCGCATCTCGACCTCGACCTGCGACGTGGCGAGGTACGAAGCCTTCCAGAGCCGGAGGCGGCGCTCCGCGTCCTCGAGCCACTTGTCGATGGCGTCGCCGGTCTGGCCCTGGAATCCCTGGTATTCCCGGAAATGCTGGATGTACTCTTCGGCTTCCTTCATCGCCTCCAGCGTCGCCTTGTGCTTGCTGTCGTAATCCGCCAGGGATTCGTTCGCCTTCGCGTCCTCCACGAAACGCATGAGGCGGCGGTACATGGGACTGTGAACCACGGCAATATCCTTTCGTGGGTTCAGAACTCGGAGCTACCGGCAGCGTTCGGGTCGGTGTTGTCCTGGGACTCCGACGGCGATGTCTGGTATGCCGAACCGGATGAACCTGCTCCGGTACCCGCTCCCGATCCGGCGGCCGCCGCAGCGACGGCTGGATCTTGAGACATGTCAGCAGCTGCCTGCGAGAAGTAGCCCGCGTTCTGCTCCTCCATTCGGCGGAAGGCTTCCTCGGACTGGTCAACCTTCGTGCCGAACTCAAGGAAGTAGTTTCGTTCCTCCTTAAAGCCATCACCTAGTAGGAAGTAGGAATCCTGCAGTGCGCGGCGCGCAGCGTCAACGCCGGCCTCCTCGCCCTACACGGATTCAACCTGTGCGTCGGCGAAGGTGTCGATGCCATCGGCGGCGGTCTTGAGAGACTCCGCGCCCTTCGTCGCGTCCTGACGCGTCTGATCGTGCTTATTTGAGTCGAAGCTTACGTCGCTCACGAAAACCTCCAGGCGAAACAAGCGCAGGCGCGGCCTGCTGATGGCAATGAGATGATCCTCATCATATGACCAACCGGCAAGGCTCGCAAAAATGCTCGGTAACTGCGAGCCGTATGGCTGAAGAAACTAACCGTCCCAGCCGGAGAAGTGCAAAGGTGCCAGTGGGAATGGCCGGGGGCCGCGACGCAGCGCGCCGCGGCCCCCGAAGCAAAAACCTCTCAGAAGGTCAAAATCACTCGCCCGCCTCGAAGGTGGCCTTCTCAGCCTCGGTGTCCGGCACGAAAGAATCCGTGTCCAGATCCGCCCAGTACTCCTCGGCCCACGGATCCTCGATCGGCTGCGAACGCTTCCACAGAATGTAGCCCGCGCCAGCGACGGCACCCACCAGGGCCGTCAGGCCGAAGGCGCGCAGCGCGCGGCACTTGCGGCGCTTGCGCGTGGGGGTCGTGAGGGCGAGAGCCGAAGCCTCGGACGCGCGCCGAGCGCGCTCCGACAGCGAACCGCGAGCCGACAGCGCGGCGCCCGCCTGGTTGACGGCGAGGGAAGCGCGCGGCAGGTAGTCGTCCACGAGGTGCTCGCGAGCGTTCTCGATCGCCGGGCCGGCCTGCGCGGCGGCAGCCTGCGCACGAGCGGCGGCGCTCTCGATCGCGGGGGTCGCACGCTCGATCGCGGAATTCAGCGCGGCCTGGGCGCGAGGCGCGGCCCAGTCGACGCCCTGGCCAGCCAGATCGGCGGCCCGCACGGCAACCTTGCCGGCGTAAATGGCAGCGGCGTCGCGAAGCTGCTGGGACGATGCGCGCAGCTTATCTGCATCGAAAGTCGGCGAAGTAACCATGATGTCTCCGATTCTGTCCACAATAAACAGGGGCGCGGACGCGCCACTCACTCCTATTGTGCAACAACGGGCTGTGATCTGCAGCCCACCGACTCGCGTGAGGTGCGTGACGGACAGGAAACACCCAGGAAAAGATGCGACTATTACAGTCATGAAAGCTATTCTTCACACCTCCGCCGGCGACATCACCGTCGAACTGTTCCCCAACCACGCCCCCAACACGGTCAACAACTTTGTGACCCTGGCCAAGGGCGAGCGCGAATGGGTCGACCCCACGACCGGCCAGAAGACCTCCCGTCCCCTCTACGACGGCACCATCTTCCACCGCGTCATCCCCGGCTTCATGATCCAGGGCGGCGACCCCCTCGGCACCGGCACCGGCGGCCCCGGCTACCAGTTCAACGATGAGATCCACCCCGAGCTGAACTTCAACGACCCCTACCTGCTCGCCATGGCCAACGCCGGCAAGCGCATGGGCAAGGGCACCAACGGCTCCCAGTTCTTCATCACCGTCGCCCCGCCCCCCTGGCTGCTGGGCAACCACACCATCTTCGGCAAGGTCGTCGACGAGGACTCCAAGCGCGTCGTCGACGCCATCGCCACCACCCCCACGGGCGCGAACGATCGCCCCGTGACGGAGCAGGTCATCAACTCCATCGAGATCGTCGACTGACCCTCTCCCCTCATCATCGACGAGGCCGGGACCGCCCCCGCTGCTGCGTACAGTGACCGGGATGGCGCGCCCCGGCCTCGTCCCTTACCCCCGCCGAAAGGGAAGCTATGAGCATGCCGAGCTACGGCCAGCGCTCTGACCCGCGCGCCGCCCCCGACTGTCCGCGCCACCCGGGCGTGCGCAGCGTCGACTACTGCAAGCGCTGCAACCGGCCCATGTGCGCGGACTGCGCGATCCCCACCGAGGTCCGCTCGATCTGCGTGGACTGCACGTCCTCGAAGAAGCGGTGGATGGGCTCCGCCTCGCGCACGGCCGCGGCCGGAGCGCCGGTCGTCACCTACGCGATGATCGCGATCTGCGTCCTCATGTACGCGGTGACCTCCTTCGCGCCCTCGACGAAGGTCGACCTGGCGCTCGTGCCCGCGACCCTCATGTCGCGCCCGTGGACGGTCCTCACAGGCGCGTTCCTGCACGGCGGCATCATGCACATCCTGTTCAACATGCTCTCCCTGTACTGGGTGGGGCGTGCGATCGAACCGGTCCTGGGCCGCTGGCGCTTCCTCACGCTCTACCTAGTGAGCGCGCTGGGTGGCTCCGCCTTCATTATCGCCTGGTGCCTCATCCAGCCCTCCGAGATCTTCGTGAGCACCGTGGGCGCGTCGGGCGCCGTCTTCGGTCTGTTTGGCGCCGTATTCGTCCTCCAGCGCCTCGGCGGGTCAGACACGACCGCGATCCTGACGCTGCTCGGCATCAACCTCGTCTACGGCTTCATGGTCAGCGGCATCTCCTGGCAGGGGCACATCGGCGGGGCGATCGCCGGCGTGGGCGCCACGTGGGTCCTCGCGCGCATGGCCCGCCCGCGCGCAGGTGTCACGCAGGTGCAGCAGTACCGGCGTGAAACGGTCGTCGCGCTCGGCATGATCGCGGGCATGCTCGTGCTCAACGCCCTCGTGTTCCGCGTCCTGCTCGAGGTCTACGGCGCGTGAGCGGTCAACAGCCGACAGGCGCATGGCATCTAAGGATGACCTAATATAGGAAGGGTCCGGCAAATAACGCCGGGCCCTTCCTCATGCGCCCACAGGAGAAACCATGACCAGCCCCTGGGACCTGTACGACCAGCTCATCGACGAGATCCCCGCCGACATCACCGTCACCCAGATCCACACCGACGGCAAATGGCGCCGCGTCGCCTCCAGCGAAGACGGCGTCGGCATGGCCTTCGGCATGAACGTCCAGTCCCGCCCGCGCGCCACCGAGGACCCCGCCGACCTCGTCGGCCGGCCCCTGCGTGACGTCGCCGCCCTCGCCAAGTCCTGGAACTTCGAGGACGCCGGCATCGGGATGGCAGCCGTCAACGCCTACCACTCCCACCCGCTGCGCGCCCTCGCCCACGGATTCCGACCCTGCAAGGAAAACAACTGGGCACGCACCTTCCACCCCTACGCTCCCCTCGTCGCCGGCAAACGAGTCGCCGTCATCGGACACTTCCCCTTCGCGGCCGCCGCCATGCCCGACGCAGCCGAGCTCACCATCCTCGAACGCAACGTCTTCGAGGGCGACTACCCCGACTCCGCATGCGAATACCTGCTCCCCGAGATGGACTACGTCTTCATCTCCGGATCCGCGTTCGTCAACAAGACCATGCCGCGCCTCCTCGCGCTCGCTTCCGACGCCCACACCGTCGTCCTCGGCCCCTCCGCCCCGGCGTCCCCCGCGATCCTGCAAGCCGGTGCCACGACCGTCATGTCCTTCGCCAGCGCGCACCCCGCGCGCCTCGAAGACGGCCTCGCCGGACGCACCCTCCTCGGCATGTACGACGCGGGCATGAGGGTCCAGCTCAGCAGGCCGTGACCCGAGGACGAGGCCGTGGCCCGCTCGCTTGGCTGAGACCCGCTAGCCAGCCACGGCCTCGTCCATAGAAATAGTGGGGCGTCCCGGCCGCAGTCGGAACGCCCCACACTCACACTTAACGGAGACGGCAGGCGCACGCCCACCGCGCCCCCGTCAACGCCAACGCAGCGTCATCAGGAAGCCGACCATCATCGTGCCCAGGCCCACCGCGATGTTCCACGCGCCCAGCTTCGGAACCGGGTAGGTGCCCGACGAAATGTAGTAGACGACAACCCACAGCAGGCCCAGAATCATCAGGGTCACAAACGTGGGTGCCCACCAGGCGGGGCTCAGCGGAATACCGTCAGTCCAGTTCTGGATCTCGGTATCGTCCTCAACCTTGTGCCCATTCTTCTTACGCTTCTTGGATTCGGCCACGTCGGGTCCTCTCTGCTGGCCCGCGCGGGAAGAAAACCGCCCGGCGGTGATGAATTAGTCGCAACACTAGCGTAGTCTCGGACATGGAAAGTGCCAAAGCGCAGCGCCACGAGAGGGGGAAAGATGCACGGACGCACACTCCGTCACATCGCCGGCGTGCTCGCCGTGACCGTGGCCTCCGGCCTCCTCTTCTCCGTCTCCGCGCTCAACGAACGCAAAAATCCCGCGGCCACCTCCGACCTGTCCACCCTGGTGCGCAACCGCCAGGAACAGGTCAAATCCCTCGAAAACGAGGTCGCCGCGCTCGACGCTCAGATTCAGGGCTTCGCTGCCGCCGCCCCCCAGTCTGGCACCCCAGACGAAGACGCGTTCACCGCTCTCTCCACCCGCCCTGTATCCGGCCCCGGCGTCCAAATCACCCTCAGTGACGCGCCCCCCGGACAGATTCCCGAAGGCGCAACCCCCAACGACCTCGTCATCCACCAGCAGGACATCGAAGACACGATGAACGCGCTGTGGAGCGGAGGCGCCGAAGCCATGACCGTCCAGGGCGTACGCATCACCTCGCGCACCGTCATCCGCTGCATCGGCAACGTCATCCTCGTGGATGGAACCAGCTTCTCCCCGCCCTATGTGATCCAAGCAATCGGTGATCCTGCCACCCTGCGCGCGACGGTTACTGCAAACCCACGTATGGTGAATTATCAGGCCTACGTGACAAAGTACGGCCTCGGGTGGGACATGCAGACCAAAGACTCCCTGAGCTTCGCGCCCGCGACCACCCCGCTGACCGTCAACTACGCAACCGTGGAGGAATCGAATGGGTGAACACGTCGCCCCGACCACGCCGGCTCAGAAAAAGCGCTCCAACATCTTCTGGAACATTGTCGGTGTCGTCGGCGAACTGCTCATCACCTTCGCCGTCATCGTCGGCCTCTTCTCCGTCTGGCAGCTCTACTGGACGACCTACCAAGTCTCCGGACAGGTCTCCCAGACCATCGCCTCGTACGAAGACGAGCACCAGCCCGCCAAGCGCACCCTCGGCGAAGTACGCACCGACGACCCGCCCGCCTTCGACCGCGAAGTCGGCGACGGCGAGGTCTACGGCCTCGTCCACGTGCCCACCTGGGACTGGATGAAGATCCCCCTCGCCGAAGGCACCACCTCCTACGTCCTCGACCAGGGATGGGCCGGCCACTACGACATGACCACCCAGCCCGGCGGTGTCGGCAACTTCTCCATCGCGGGCCACCGCCGCACCTACGGCAACAACTTCCGCTGGATCGACCGCCTCACCCAGGGCGACAAGGTCGTCGTGGAAGTCGACGACTACTACCTCGTCTACTCCATGGTCTCCTCCGAGATCATCGACGCGACCGACCCCACGCAGATGCGCGTCGTCGCACCCGTCATCGGCGATGTCTCCTGGTCCGAAACCCCCACCGAACGTTGGATGACCATGACCACCTGCCACCCCGAATACGGCAACTGGCAGCGCTACATCGTCCACCTCAAGTTCGAATCCTGGACCCCCAAGGACACGGGCGTTCCCGCCGAACTCGTCGACGAACCCACGAACTGAAGGAGCCCACATGTACGCATGGATCTTCCGCCACCTGCCCGGCCCCACCTGGTTCAAAGTCATTCAATCCCTGGTCCTCATCGGCGCGGCCGTCGCCGCTCTGTTCACTTGGGTCTACCCCTGGGTCCAGTCCTACCTGGAGCTGGGACAATCCTCCGTCGGCGGCGCCTGAGCCGCTCGCTCGCAGATGGGACGAGGCCGGGGAGACCCGGCCTCGTGCCGTATCCACGGACGTCGGTGGGGCTGCGCCGGAAGCGTCCGCGCGCCCGGAGAGCGGACAGCGCCCGCGCGCCCACTGGGGGAGCGCCCTACGATGGATGCCGGAGAAGGGGCCACGGCCTCGTACATGAAAGGACCCGCGATGGCACGAATCCTCTGCGTCGACAACTACGACTCGTTCGTCTTCACGATCGTGGGCTACCTGCGCCACCTGGGTGCTGTTGTGGACGTGGTGCGCAACGACGTCGTGGATCCCGCCTGGTTCGAGGCCGGCTACGACGGCGTCCTCATCTCCCCCGGCCCCGGCGACCCCAAGAGCGCCGGCGCGTCCCTGCAGACCATCGCCGACTGCGCTCAGCGTGGCATCCCGATGCTGGGCGTGTGCCTGGGGCACCAGGCCCTCGGCGAGCTTTTCGGCGCGACCGTCGGGCACGCGCCCGAGCTCATGCACGGCAAGACCTCCGTCATCACGCATGACGGGCGCGGCGTGTTCGAGGGCGTGCCCTCGCCGCTGACCGTCACCCGCTACCACTCGCTGACGATCGACCCCGCGACCATGCCCGACGAGCTCGAGGTTTCCGCGACCACCGAGTCCGGCATCATCATGGGCGTGCGCCACCGCTCCCTGCCCCTCGAGGGCGTCCAGTTCCACCCCGAGTCCGTCATGACCCAGTCCGGGCACCTCATGTTCGCCAACTGGCTGGCGGCCTGCGGCGACGCTGGCGCGCGCGAGCGGGCCGTGTCCCTGAAGCCCGTCGTCGCGGAGCGCTTCAAGCTGTAGGTTGCGCGGCTTTTTCTTCCGTTCCTGGTTCCGGCGATGCGCCGTTCGGTGCGGGTTCGCGGTTTTGTGCGGACTTCGGATCGCCTTTTTCTGCGGCCGCTATTTCGTTGATCTGAGGGCTGTCGAGCTCCGGATTCGTGGGCGGTAGGAGCTGCGCCGGGTCTTCGACGAGCAACTCAGCGATTTTGCGTGCCTCGGAGCGTGCAACGCTTGGGAAGCACCACTCGCGGCATTTTTTCCCGCCTTGCGTGAGGTGTAGCTCCGGGAGTGCATTGTCAGCGTCCGGGTCTATGAATGTTGGGCCTATGTCGTCGACGGTGAACCTATCTGTGACAAAGCCTTTCTGGATGAACTCCTGTGGGTCCGCGGTGATGATACGGTGGTCCGTGACTGCAACCATCTCGGGTGTAACTATCGTTTGTCCGAATCTACGACGAAGCCTGCCTAGACTCCAGTCGGTCGCGTCTTTGGCTTGAGGGAGCATCGACCAGGCCGACGTATTGACTGTTTTCGTAAACGGGTCGGCTCCTGCGGCTAGAAGGCGATGCGAAAGTCTGTCAATGGGGAAAGTGAGCGCTTCGAGTTTTTCGCCCTCGTCCAGATACCAGCGCAGGATCTTGGTGTAGGGAGACACATCGTAGTCGTCGGGTGCACAGGTGACATCCGGGCTGGGAATAGGATTTTCTTGGATTCCCAGCTGCTGAACGAGGGGATTCAGTGTTCCGATAATCTCTTGTGCCATTTGTTGGGATAGGTGGGCCTGCTTTCGCTTACTGGAGGCCGGTACGGTCCAACCGCCGGGAAGTTCTGCGATGATACGAAGCTCGCGCATGAGGGCGTGCAAAAGAGCGCGTTGGACCTGTAGGTCCTCGATAACTTCCTGGCGGATCTGAAGTGGTTCGGCGTGGGGGTGTTCGCCTTGTGCCTGGGCCCGTGCGATGCGCAGCTCAGTTAGGCGTGCCCATGTCCGGAGCGTTTCAAACGCAGCACAAGAATCGTTCACAATGCGAGCCTTGTTCGTCTGGATGTAGTCCCTTTGTGTGTGCGAGTCGGCATGAGCTTTCTCGAGGGCTTCCTGGTGGTTCGCAACTTGCTTCTTGTAGAAGTGACGGTGAGATTGAATTCTAGATACAAGTCCGGAGACAATCGACCAGTCGGTCTCTGACACGTAGTCATGGCTAGAGCTAGCCCGATAGATCTCATCGATGGTCTGGCAGTCGCCCTGGTAATCAGCATTCCTCGAGTCGGTTAGTACCTGAAGCGTTTGCAGAGAGGTCTGCTGGACTGTGCTCACCTGCTTGGAAATGTTGTTGAGCTGCATCTGCACAGCCACCATCGCGACCGCCGGGCCGATGGCTGCGATGGCTCCCGCGATCTGGGGAGCTGACACGGGAATGAGGCGTGCTTGGCGAGTGATTTGTCCACCAGCATTTCTGACTGTGCCGATCAATCGACCATCAGCGCTCTTCGTGAGTGCGTTGCCGGCGGCTAGTTGTGCCTTGGTGACGGCATCCAGCTTGTAGAGGCCGGACATATGCTGGATGGCGTTGGCCGCCGAGGCGGCGCCTCCGCTCAGTGAGGCTCCCTCGCCGATTGATGCGATGAGATCGTTGAGCGCACGGTCACCTACCAGCGAGCTGTCGATCTTTTCGAGGCCCTTGGTGTTGGGGCCAACGACGAGGGCGTAATCGTCTTCGAGGGGGACGATGATGGTGTCATCCTCATTGGGATCCCATTGCTCAACGTCCTGCGTCGTGTCACTCATATCTGCTCTCCAGGTCTGACTGGGAGCCTCAAACATGGGTCGCAGTCATATGGTGATGAAGTAACCACATGCTAGCACGCAGGTCGTTTTGTTCGGTCTCTCCGTTTTGGTATGCGCTACGAGCCTGTGGTGACAGGCGTCTGATCGTGGACGCCGTACTATCCCTGATGCTGAGTGCAGGCGACACCCTGTTTTGCCCAGTCGTTTTCTTTGTGAACGCCGACGGTGATGCATGTTCCGGATAGGACGTTCTGTTCCGGATAGGTTATGCGCATCTGGATAGGTTATTAACCTATCCAGATCGTCATAACCTATCCAGATTGTCGTTTCCTATCCAGATCGTTGCGCGCCGTGGCCCGCTTTCTTCACATTCGTTCTCGTCAGCTGGGGAGCAGTGGGGGTTTTGCACTACTTGGGGCGTTCGGAGAGTATGTCGTCGGCGTGTCGGTGGCTCGTGTCGTGCAAACCCCCGTTTGGTGTGAGTTTCTTATGGCGTTGCCGCGGAAGTTCTTGTTCCTTTGTGGTGTTACACCAGTTAGGGAGCATTACACTCCTTCCGAGCTGGTGTAATGCTCCCTAACTGGTGCAATGCTCCCTAACCGGTGTAGCGCGCTGTGAATGCAGGTAGGTGTGGCAGCTGCCGTGCCGCAGATGTGCTTGTTGGCGGGTGTATCCGGATAGGTTATCCGCATCCGGATAGGTTATCGGCATGTGGATAGCTTATTAACCTATCCAGATGCCGATAACCTATCCACATCGTC
>CAUTRF010000019.1:0-32006 GCA_963540795.1 uncultured Actinomyces sp. | reverse complement strand
CGACCGAATCACCCCCTACCTCTAACCCCCATACACAGAAAAATTGACAGGCTCTCAGTAGGATCGACCGGCGACTCCTACGACAACGCTCTAGCCGAGGCCTTGAACTCCTTATACAAAGCCGAACTCATCTACAACAAAGCACGCCCCGGCTACACAGGTCCATGGCGCGACCAACGCGAAGTCGAACGCGAAACCTCAGCCTGGGTCCACTGGTACAACACAAGCCGCCCACACCTCGCCCTGGGCGGAATCACACCGCAACAAGCAGAAAACCAACACACAACAACACGAAAGAAAGCGGCCTAACCATCCCTACACAAAACCCGGGACTTGACACTGCGCCCCTGACGCTGAGTGTCCATACCTGGTCATCGTTCGCCCGCACGCCGGGCATTTGGGGGTATTCATACCCCCACGATGAAACAACCAACTTCAATGTGGATTTTCCTGCACCAGCAAGCCGAAAAGTCGCTACAAAACCAACACGTTTTGTCCATCCTTCAAGTTGGCTCCCACCAACTTCAATACCGATTTATCCGCACCAGCAAGCCGAAAAGTCGCTACAAAACCAACACGTTTTGTCCTTTAACCCAAAAGTCGCTACAAAACCAACACGTTTTGTCCTATAACCCTGGGATGGTGTGTCGCCCAAAGTCCAGACCACCTCGGCGAAAAACGGCGAAAATGGGCGGTTGTGGGCGAGGTCCTGGCAGCTGGGCCCGTCTACTGGCAGCCTTAACCCTTCAATGCGCAGCTAAACCCTATTGGTGGCATGGTGGGCAGCCCGCCCAGGTAGCCACCTCACGGGTTAACGTGCGCATGAAGAGGCCCAGGCATCCACTCGCAGGGCCCAGGCCACCACCTATCGGGTTAACGTGCGCATCAAAGGGCCCGCGTGCGCAGGATGCGTTCACAGAAACAGAAGGGGGCCTGACAGCTCGCAGGCCTCCCAGCGCCTTCCACATCTCCAGGGATGCGACGGAGGCGGGACCCCGAAGGGTCCCGCCCTCGTTGCGTGCGGTGGCCGCACCGTCGGCGCTGAAAAGCCACCCTCCCGGCAACACGTAGTGTCCTATAACCCACACGCAGTGTCCTATAACCCTCAGTGTCACCACTGCTCATGCAACAAAAAAATCGACACCCGAAACCGGGTGTCGAGATTTTCTGTGGAGCTAGGGGGATTCGAACCCCCGACCTCTTCCATGCCATGGAAGCGCGCTACCAACTGCGCCATAGCCCCGTTATTTAGTTCGTCGCCGCGGCGACCTGATAAATAATAGCGGACCTTTCAAGAAAGACGCAAATCCAATCGAGTGCCCCTCGTCACAGCGCTTGATGAGCTTGATATCCTGCGGCGACGAGGGGCCCAAGAGTCATCACGCGCCCAAAATGTCCTCACGAGGGCCGATGTTGTGTGACGCCAGGCGCCACCCATTAATCGCAGCGCTCTTGGAGGTCGACATCCCCACGGGCACGAGCTCTGACCAGTGGCAGTTATCGACGCCGCGCAGCCCATTGAACACCGCCGGATCCAAGCCCAGCAGCGACACGATGCCACGCGCGATCGCGGATCCATGGGAGACGACGATCAGAGACTGGTCCCCGCGGCACGCGCGTGCCGCTTCCAGGACGGCATCGCGAACGCGCGCGCCCACGACCTCGGACCGTTCCACCTCGGCGAGGTCGCACTCCCCCTGCGCGCGATACTGCGCGTAGGCCTCGGGCTGCTCTCTGGCGATCTCCTCGTAGGTCTTGCCCTCGAAGCTTCCGTAGAAGCGCTCCGTGAGCCGCTCGTCGAGTTCAGGGCCCTCGCAGGGATATCCAGCAATATCAAAGACTCGTGCGATGATCCTCGCGGTATCGACCGCACGCCCCAGGGGAGAACTCACGATACGCACTCCCCCATCGTCGTAGCTGCGCCCATCCTCGGCGGCAAACATGCCCACCTCGGCGCTCGGCTCGCACAGGCGGCTCACCAGCACGCCGGCGGCACCCGCCGCCTGAGACCGTCCGGCCTCATTCAGAGGCTGATCGATGCGCCCCTGAAAGCGCCGCGCGACGTTGAAGTCCGTCTGACCGTGGCGCAGCAGGACGATCCGCGAGGCGCTCACTGCGCGCTCTCCACACCGTGCGCGGCGGCACGCTCGGCGGCGGCGGCGCGGGCCTCGTCGATGTCGACGTCAATCGACACGGCCGGGCAGTCGCCCCACAGGCGCTCGAGGGCGTAGTACTCGCGTTCCTCCTCGGAGAGAACGTGCACGAGCAGATCCGAGTAGTCGAGGAGCACCCAGGTGCCCTCCGCGCGTCCCTCGATGTGGGCGGGACGGCGATGATGCTCGGCCCAGATACGATCCATGATGTCCTCGGCGATGGCGCGCACCTGACGCTCCGTCGGCGCCGAAACAACCACGAAGGCGTCCGCCAGGGCGAGCTTGCTGGTCACGTCGACAAGCACCGGGTTGATGCCGCCGCGGTCGTGCGCGGCGCGAGCAACCAGGCTCGCCAGTTCTGCGGTAGCGTCGGGAAGACTCACGTTTCTCCTTGGGTTAGGACCGGTACAGGCCGTATTTGTTGATGTATTGGACGACGCCGTCGGGTACCAGGTACCACACCGGCTTGCCCTCTTCGACGCGCGTACGGCAGTCCGTCGACGAGATCGCCATAGCGGGGACCTCCAGCAGCGACACGGACTCGTGCGGCAGACCAGGATCCGAGAGGTTGTGACCGGGGCGCGTCACGCCGATAAAGTGCGCCTGCTCGAAGAGCTTATCGGCGTCCTTCCACTGCGCGATCTGCGCGAGCGCGTCGGCACCCGTAATGAAGTAGAAATCCGAGTCCGGGTATTCGCGCGACAGGTCCGCCAGCGTATCGATCGTGTAGGTCGTCCCACCGCGGTCAATGTCCACACGAGACACGGCGAAACGCGGGTTCGAGGCGGTTGCGATAACCGTCATCAGGTAGCGATGCTCCGCCGAGGTGACGCGTCGATCCGCCTTGAACGGCTGCATGGCGGCCGGCACGAAGACGACCTGGTCGAGGCCGAAGACATCCATGACCTCGGAGGCCGCAACAAGGTGGCCGTGGTGGATCGGGTCGAAGGTGCCGCCCATGATGCCGATCGCGCGACGACGACGCAGCGCGCGCGGGGGATGCTGGGGCGAGGCCGGGGCTGCGGTCGCCCCCGCCGTGGCCTCGGTGGTCTTTTCGATCGCCGCCTCCTCTGAGGCGGCCGCCGCATGGTTGTCCTGCGCGCTCACGGGCGGATCGTTCCTTCTCCCTCGTAGATCCACGTGGTCGTCGTCAGCTCCGCCAGGCCCATCGGGCCGCGCGCGTGCAGCTTCTGCGTCGAGATCCCCACCTCGGCGCCCAGGCCCAGCTGGCCGCCGTCCGTGAAGCGCGTCGAGGCGTTCACTGCGATAGCAGCGGCATCGATGCCCGATCGGAACGCGTGCACGACGGCCACGTCGGACGCCACGATGCCTTCAGTATGCCCCGTGGAATAGCGGCGAATGTGCTCGATTGCCTCGTCAACGTCGGCGACGACGCGCACAGCCAGGTCCATCGACAGGTACTCGGTCTCCCAGTCGGCCTCGGTCGCGTCGACGATCATCTCAGCATTGATCGAGGTCTGGCCATCAACGACGGCCCGGGTGGCCTCGTCCGCGTGGATCGTCACGCCCGCCGTCGTTAGATGGGTGAGCGCGGCGACGAGGAAGCGCTGGGCGACGTCGGCGTGCACGAGCAGCGTCTCCGCCGCGTTGCACACGCCGACGCGCTGCGTCTTCGCGTTCATGATGATGGCCTCGGCGGCCTCTAAGTCAGCGGAGGCGTCCACGTACACGTGGCAGTTGCCCGTGCCCGTCTCGATGACCGGCACACGCGACTCTTCGACGACAGCGTTGATCAGCCCCGCTCCCCCTCGCGGAATCAGCGCGTCGATCGCTCCGCGCGCGCGCATCATCGCTCGAGCGCCCGCGCGTCCCCACGGATCCACCGTGGTAATCGCATCGGCGGGCAGGCCGACGGACGTCAGCGCATCGCGGCACACCTCGATAAGGACGCGATTCGAAGACTGCGCGGCGCTTCCACCGCGCAGCACGACCGCGTTTCCTGCCTTCAGGGCGAGCGAGGCAGCATCGATCGTCACGTTGGGGCGGGCCTCGTAGATGATGCCAATGACGCCCAGGGGGACGCGCTCCTGCGTCACGCGCAGACCGATATCGGTACGCATGCCGCGCACCACCTGACCGATAGGGTCAGGCAGACCCGCGATCTCCCGGACGGCCTCGGCGATTCCACGAATACGATCGGGGGTCAGCGCGAGGCGGTCCAGCAGGCCCTCGCTCATCTGCTCCGCGCGGCCGCGGGCGACATCTTCAGCATTAGCGGCCAGGATCTGGTCACTGCGATCAATGAGGGCAGCCGCGATCGCTTCGAGACCGCGGTTCTTGGCCTGGGTCGTCGCGTTCGCGAGCACTCGAGCCGCGGCGCGAGCGGCATCCGTCACCTGGGAAATATCTGCAGTAGTATCCACCGGCCCATCATGGCATACGAGAGCCTGTCAAGCCGCGTCAGTCAGCGCTCAGCGCAGAAAATGCGTCACCCAACACCGCC
Organism: uncultured Actinomyces sp.; assembly: GCA_963540795.1. Lineage (GTDB taxonomy): Bacteria > Actinomycetota > Actinomycetes > Actinomycetales > Actinomycetaceae > Pauljensenia. Next base: position 27,389 of record CAUTRF010000019.1, on the reverse strand, counting down.
AGGTCGTCACGGTGGATTGCCGGCCTGGGGTGCTCGTGGCCCGCTGCTTGCAGCTCCGCGGTGCCCGAGCCGGCGATCTCGGCCAGGGTGTCGGAGTCGTATCCCGACACGCCGCGGGCGACCAGACCCGTCGGGGAAGCCACGTCGACGACGTCACCGGCCTCGAAGTGGCCGAGGACGGTACGCACGCCGGCGACCAGCAGAGACTTCTTACCGACCGTAATCGCCTGAACGGCACCCTCGTCGACGATGATCTCGCCGCGCGACGGAGCCACGTGGGCGATCCACAGGCGGCGCGAGGCCGGACGCTCCTGCGAGGGCTCGAACCACGTACCGACACTCTTACCCGCAAGCACAGACTCCAACGCGTCCGCGCAGGCCAGCTGCACGCCGATACCGCTGGTGGTCGCCAGCATGGCGGCCTGCACCTTCGTCGCCATGCCGCCCGTGCCCACGCGCGAGCCCGCACCCGTCACGAGCACGCTCATGAGGTCGTCCGCGCTCTCGACGCGCTCGATCAGCTGCGAACCCGGGTGGTCCGGAGGAGCGGTGTAGAGGCCGTCCACATCCGTCAGCAGCACGAGGGCGTCGGCCTTGATCATCTGCGCGATGAGCGCGGCGAGGCGATCGTTATCCCCGAAACGCAGCTCTCGGGTGGTCACCGCGTCGTTTTCGTTGAGAATAGGAACGACTCCGAGGCCGAGGAGACGCGTCAGCGAGGCACGCACGTTCGTATAGTGGTCGCGACGCATCACGTCGTCCGTCGTCAGCAGCACCTGGGCGGCATCGAGATGATGCGCCTGGAAGGCGGCCGTCCACCTCGCCATCAGGAGCCCCTGCCCCATCGCGGCGGCAGCCTGCACGCTCGGCAAGTCCTTCGGTTTCGAGGTGAAGCCGAGCGGATCAAGGCCCGCTGCGACCGCGCCCGACGACACGATGACGACCTCGCGATCCGCCCCGCGCCAGCGCGCCACGAGACGCGCGACCGAGTCAATACGGTTCAGATCCAGGCCGCCGTCCTCGCGCGTGAGTGACGACGAGCCGATCTTGACGACGATGCGAGAAGCCTCGGACACTCCGCTCATGACTGATCCGACGCGTCGGTCCAGTGCCCGGCCTGACGCTCTGTCCACAGCTCGTCACGGGCGGCGGTCTTGGCGTCCATGACCTGGTGGTACACCTCGCGACGTTCCTTACGGCTCGGGCGCGCGTTCTGATCCAGGCGCAGGTCGGTGCCGCGCGAGCCCAGCAGTTCCGGTCCGGTCGTCAGGGTCGGCTCCCAGTCGAAGACCACGCCTCCATCCAGGTCACCGATCACGACGGTGTCGCCGGCGACCGCACCGGCCTTCATCAGCTCGTCCTCGACACCCGCTGCGTTCAGGCGATCCGCAAGGTAGCCCACGGCCTCGTCGTTGGCGAAGTCAGTCTGACGCACCCAGCGCTCCGGCTTGTCGCCGCGCACCTGGAAGACCTCTTCGCCGTCCTTGCGGGTCTTGCGCACCGTGATCTCCACGCTGCGACCGACGGCCTTCGGACGAATGACGGGGCGAGCGGCCTCGAGGGAGGGACGCTTCGCGCGCTCCGCCTCGACAATGCCGGCCAGAGCAAAGGACAGCGCCTTGAGGCCCTCGTGGGACACGGCGGACACCTCGAAAACAGGCCAGCCGAAAAACTCCAGATCCGGGCGCGTGATCTCGGCGAGATCGCGGCCGTCCGGAATGTCGATCTTGTTCAGGACAATGACGCGGGGGCGCTCCATGATGGGCACGTAGCCCTCGACCTGCGTCAAGTCACCCTGGTAGGCCTCCAGCTCGGCCTCAATGATGCGCAGGTCTTCCACCGGCTCGCGATCGGTCTCGAAAGCGGCGGTGTCGAGCACGTGCACGATGACGGCGCAACGTTCGATGTGGCGCAGGAAGTCGAGGCCGAGGCCTCGTCCCTGGGAGGCACCGGGAATCAGGCCGGGAACGTCGGCGACCGTGTAGCGCGTGTCTCCGGCCGACACGACGCCCAGGTTCGGGACCAGCGTCGTAAAGGGGTAATCGGCGATCTTCGGGCGCGCCGAGCTGAGGGCGGCGATCAGCGAGGACTTGCCAGCCGAAGGGAAACCGACGAGAGCCACGTCCGCGACGGACTTCAGCTCAAGGATGACGTCGCGCTCCTCGCCGGGTTCTCCCAACAGCGCGAAGCCGGGGGCCTTGCGAGCCTTCGACGCCAACGCCGCGTTGCCCAGGCCGCCGCGGCCGCCCTCGGCGACCACGTACCGGGCACCCGCACCCGTCAGGTCGGCGAGCAGCTCACCCGACATCGACTTCACGACCGTTCCCTCGGGTACCGGCAGGATGATGTCCGCACCGGTCTTACCCTGGCGGAAGTCGCCCATGCCGGGCGTGCCGTTATCCGCACGACGATGCGGGCTGCGGTGATAGTTCAGCAGCGTCGTCTCCTGCTCGCTCACCTCAAGGATAACCGAGCCGCCATTGCCGCCGTCTCCGCCGTCAGGGCCGGCCAGCGGCTTGAACTTTTCACGCTTAATCGAGGCAACGCCGTTACCGCCGTTGCCACCCATCGCGTGCAGAGTCACGCGATCCACGAAGTCTGCCACTGTTGCTCCTGACGAGTGAAAATGAATGTTGAAAAGGGCGCCCGGCAACGCCGGACGCCCTTTACGCGCGCGGTCTCAGGCAGAGACCGGCGAAACGCTGACGACCTTGCGATCGCGCTTGCGGCCGAACTCAACCGCACCGGCGCGCAGGGCGAACAGGGTGTCATCCTTGCCACGGCCAACGCCGTCGCCAGGGTGGAAGTGGGTGCCGCGCTGACGAACGAGGATCTCACCAGCGTTGACCAGCTGGCCACCGTAGCGCTTCACGCCGAGGCGCTGCGCGTTCGAGTCGCGACCGTTACGGGAGGAACCAAGGCCCTTCTTATGTGCCATCAGTTGCTACTTTCTGCTCGTGGGAACGTCGGGTTCAGGCGATCTCGGTGATCTTGACGACCGACATCTTCTGACGGTGTCCCTGGCGCTTGCGGTAGCCCGACTTGTTCTTGTACTTAATGATGGAAATCTTGGGGCCCTTGGCCGAGTCAACAACCTCAGCCTTGACGGAAACCTTGCCCAGCTTGGCTGCGTCAACGGTGATGGCGTCGCCATCCACCAGCATCAGCGGCTGGAGCTCGATGCTCGAACCGATTTCTTCTGCCAGCTTGTCGACGACGACGACGTCACCGACGGACACCTTTTCCTGCCGGCCGCCAGCCTTGACGATCGCGTAGACCACGTTGGAGCTCATCTCTTCTCGTATTCGTAACCGGAATCGCGCCTCGAAACTGCCGAGGACTTGTCTCATTGTCATGATTCCGTTGGCGCTTGTTGCGCCGACGATCAAATTTAGCCGATTCGCACGCCGGATTGCAAGCCGGCACGGTCACGGGCGGGTGTGAAGTGCTGTGCGATTCCACACCCTGCGCTCGGGGGAGGGATGATCGCCCCTCCCCCGGCGCATGGAGCTTTAACCGGCGTCGACGATGCCGGTCGATACGGCGCGACGACGGCGCTTGACGCGAGGCTGATCGCTCGCCTCGGGAAGCGCAATGTCATCGGTCGACTTGGTCGGCACCGCCGGGGCGCTCACCTCGGCGCGCGCGGGCAGATCGATGACGATCGGAGCGGGAGCCGCATCGGGCTCGACGATGCCGGTCGAGACGGCGGCGCGGCGCTTGCGAGTCTTACGCGGGGTGGAGGGCACCTGGGCGGGAGTCTCCTCCACGACCGGCGCGCTCACCGGCGCGGCGACCGAAACCTCGTCTGCCTGAACCTCGGGAACAGATGTCTGCGCGGTGGCGCGGCGACGAGTCTTCTTCGGGGCGGGGGCCTCGGCCGGTTCACCAGACGCGGCCGTGGCGGCCTTGCGGGATGCGCGGCGGCGGGTCTCCGGCACCTTCTCGCGGCGCTCGGGCAGCAGAATCTCGGAAGCATCCTTGGCGGGGGCCGCCGGCTCGTCCGAGTGATCGACCGGCTCAGGCAGGTCGATATGCACGGGCAGCTCGGGCAACGGAGCAGACTCGGCGACGCGACGGCGACGACGAGGACGCTTGGTCGCGCTCTCCTCAGACTTCTCAGCGTCGGCCTGAGACGCGGGTGCCTCGGGATCCTCGTTCGATGCGACCTGCTCAGCGTTCGAGGCCTCGGGTTCCTTGGCCTCGGTCGATGCGACCTGCTCAGTGCTCGAGGCCTCGGGTTCCTTGGCCTCGGTCACAGCGGCGCGTGCGCGGCGCTTCTTGGCGGGAGTGGCCTCCTCGGCTGCGTTCTCCTCTTCCTTACGGGTCGAGGCAGCGGCGATCGCGCTCAGGGCCTCCTTGGCGCGCTCATGATCGGCGTTATCCTCAATGCGGCGTGGTTCAGCCTTCTTCTGCTGCTGCTTCTTCGCGCCCTTCGATCCCTTCGAAGACTGCTCGGACCCGGAGGTCTCCACCGGGTGGTGGTGAACGATGAAACCGCGGCCCTCGCAGGCCTCGCACGGGGAGGAGAAGGCCTCGACGAGGCCCTCACCCACGCGCTTACGGGTCATCTGCACGAGGCCCAGGGACGTGATCTCGGTGACCTGGTGACGGGTACGATCGCGTCCCAGGCACTCGACGAGGCGACGCAGCACAAGGTCACGGTTGGATTCGAGGACCATGTCAACGAAGTCGATGATGACGATGCCACCGATGTCGCGCAGGCGCAGCTGACGGACGATCTCTTCAGCGGCCTCAAGGTTGTTACGGGTCACCGTCTCCTCGAGCGTGCCGCCGGCACCGATGAACTTGCCGGTGTTGACGTCGATGACGGTCATCGCCTCGGTGCGGTCGATGATGAGGGTGCCGCCCGAGGGCAGCCACACCTTGCGATCCATGCCCTTGGCGAGCTGCTCGTCGATGCGATGCGCGTGGAAGACATCCTGGGTGCCCACCCACTGCTCGACACGATCGGAAAGCTCGGGGCTGAGCTCATCGACGTATTCCTTGACGGTCGCGTAGGTGTCGCGCCCCTCGATAACGAGCTTCGAGAAGTCCTCGTTGAAGATGTCGCGCACGACGCGCACGGCAAGCTCGGGCTCGCCGCGCAGCAGCGTCGGGGCGCTCTTCGTGTTGGTGCGCTTCTTCTCGATGTCCTCCCACTGGCGGGTCAGGCGAGCGACGTCGTCGCGGATCTGCTCCTCCGTCGCGCCTTCCGCGGCGGTGCGCACGATGACGCCCGAGCCCGAAGGAACGACAGCCTTGAGGATCTTCTTCAGGCGAGCGCGTTCCTTGTCCGGCAGCTTGCGGGAGATGCCCATCATGGAACCGCCGGGAATAAGGACCAGGTATCGGCCGGCCAGCGTGATCTGAGAGGTCAGGCGGGCGCCCTTGTGCCCGATCGGGTCCTTCGTCACCTGAACGAGGACCGGATCACCGGACTTCAGCGCCGCCTCGATACGACGGGGCTTACCCTCCATGCCGACGGCATCCCAGTTGACCTCACCGGCGTACAGGACGGCGTTGCGTCCGCGGCCCACGTCGACGAATGCCGCCTCCATCGAAGGAAGCACGTTCTGGACGCGGCCCAGGTAGATGTTGCCGACCATCGAGGACTGCGTGCGGCGCGCGACGTAATGCTCGACGAGCAGGCCGTCTTCGAGGATGGCGATCTGGTCGAGGCCGTCCTGGTCGCGGATCACCATCGTGCGCTCGACCGACTCGCGGCGCGCGAGGAACTCGGACTCGGAGATGGAGTGGCGGCGGCGACCTTCGCGGCGGCCTTCACGGCGACGCATCTTCTTCGCCTCCAGGCGCGTGGACCCCTTCAGGGCCTGAACCTGGTCCGCGGGATCGCCGCTTTCCTCGGAGGAGACAGAGCTGCGCGCGCGGCGGCGACGACGGCGACGACCGGAGGTCTCCTCCTCGTCCGAGGACTCGGAGTCCTGCGCGGGCGCGTCGGACTTGTCGGCTTCTTCCTGGGCGGGGGCCGAGGCCTCGTCCGCCTTCTTGGAACGACGGCGACGGCGGGTCTTCGGCTCGGCGGGCGCATCCTCCGACTCAGACTCGGGCGCGGGAGCCTCGGGGGTTTGGGCAGCCTCGACCTCGTCAGCGGCCTTCTTGGAGCGGCGGCGACGCTTCGGCGCGGCTTCTTCGCGAGGAGCGGACTCCTCGTCGGCAGCAGCGGACTTGCGGCGGCGCTTGGGTTCCGGTTCCTCAACAATCGCGGGAGGAGCGACCTCGGGGGCAGCCTGGAACACGGGTGCCTGGAACAGCAGCGACGCGGCAGGGGCCACGGGCGTGGTGGATTCGGTTGTCACGATTCTCCAATGGCGGGTGCGCGCCCCGTGCCTGGACGCACCCTTTTTCATCGCCCGCGTGGGGCGGAAACCTAGTGGAGCGCTGATGCGCAGTGGCCGGCGGCATATGAATACGTCATCGCTCGGCTCTCGTCGCGGGGGCACTCCCGCGACATCCATTCGGGTCTATTGTCGCACAACAGCGTCTTGTTCCGACGACGGGGTGATCAGGACAACGCAACGCCGAGCAATATCTCACGGAAGAACCCGTAAAAATTATTCGGACGCGTATGTCACAAAACAGCCTCTGAACCAGCATTTCAACCAATCCGACCGACGATTTTGGGCTACATTAATATCAACCCGTGACAAAGGTCCCATGGATCTTGGGCACGGGACAATCGACCCCAATCCCAACACGAGAAGGTCCCATCATGACCCTCGCGCAGACAGCGCTTGACGCGGTCACCGTCGGACGATGGCAGTTCGGTGTTACCACCGTCTACCACTTCGTCCTCGTGCCGCTGACGATCGGCCTGTCCCTGCTGGTTGCCATCATGCAGACCGCGTGGCACCGCACCGGCAAGGAATACTGGCTGCAAGCAACTCGCTTCTTTGGCAAGCTCCTCCTCATCAACTTCGCGCTCGGTGTCGCCACCGGTATCGTGCAGGAGTTCCAGTTCGGCATGAACTGGTCCGAATACTCCCGCTTCGTCGGCGACATCTTCGGCGCTCCCCTGGCCATTGAGGCCCTCCTCGCCTTCTTCCTCGAGTCCACCTTCCTGGGCCTGTGGATTTTCGGCTGGGGCCGCCTCTCCAAGCGCATGCACCTGCTGACGATCTGGTGCGTCGCCCTGGGCACCATGTTCTCCGCGGCATGGATCCTCGCGGCCAACGCGTGGATGCAGCACCCCGTGGGCGCCCGCTTCAACCCCGAGACCGGCCGCGCCGAGCTCGACGGCGTCAGCGGCTTCCTGAAGCTCATCACCTCCGGCGTGTACCTGAGCGAGTACGCCCACGTCATCACCTCCGCTTGGCTGGTCGCCGGCTCCTTCGTTGCCGGCATCTCCATCTGGTGGATGGTGCGCACCGCCCGCGAGGGCTCCGACGAGGCTATGGCTCAGTCGCGCGACGTCTGGCGTCCGATCGCCCGCTTCGGCCTGACCGCCGTCCTGATCGGCGGCCTCGGAACCGCCATCTCCGGCCACATCCAGGGCCAGGAGATGGTTGAGGTCCAGCCCATGAAGATGGCCGCTGCCGAAGGCATCTGTGTGGACACCGAGGGCGCAGCCTTCACGATCGCCGAGTTCGGCTCCTGCCCCCTCGGCGATGACGGCGCGCAGCCGACCCAGTTCATCAAGGTTCCCGGCGTCGCATCCTTCATGTCGCACAACTCCTTCACCGCCACCTCTGAGGGCGTCGCCAACGTCCAGGAGCACATGGTGGAGCTGCTCAACTCCGATCCGAACTTCACCGCCAAGTACGGTGACGCCTCGCAGTACGACTTCCGTCCTCCGCAGCTGGTCACCTTCTGGTCGTTCCGCTTCATGATCGGCCTGGGCATGCTGTCCTTCCTGCTGGCTGCGTGGGGCCTGTGGGCCACCCGCGGCGGGCGCACTTCGTCCAATAAGTGGCTGAGCGTCCTCGCCCTGGTCAACCTCCCCCTGCCGTTCGCGGCCGCTTCCTTCGGCTGGATCTTCACCGAGATGGGTCGTCAGCCGTGGGTTGTCGTCCCGAACATGCAGGCGCTGGCCGCCGGCTCCGACCTCGGTTCCGTCAACATGATGACCGACATGGGCATCTCGCCCAACGTCCCGGCTGGCCAGATGCTCGCCTCGCTCATCCTGTTTACCCTCCTGTACGGCGTTCTCGGCGTCATGTGGTTCATCCTCATGAAGCGCTACGCCGTCGAGGGCATCCACTCGTCCAAAGCCGACAAGGCGCAGGACGATGCTCCCGCCGACCTGTCCTTCGGATACTGAGAGGAACACCGATCATGACTCTGTCTATCCTGTGGTTCGTTCTCATCGCCGTTCTGTGGACGGTCTACCTGATCCTTGAGGGCTTCGATTTCGGCGTCGGTATGCTCCTCCCCTTCGTCGCCAAGGGCGACCGTGAGCGCACCCAGACCGTGCGCACGATCGGCCCCCACTGGGACGGCAACGAGGTGTGGCTGCTCACCGCTGGTGGCGCGACCTTCGCCGCGTTCCCCGAGTGGTACGCGACCATGTTCTCGGGCATGTACCTCGCCCTCTTCCTGTTGCTCGTCTGCCTGATCATCCGCGTCATGGCCATCGAGTGGCGCTCCAAGATCGCCACCGAGAAGTGGCGTCGCACATGGGACTGGGCGCACACGATCAGCGCGTGGCTCGTCCCGATCCTGCTGGGTGTCACTTTCGCGAACTTCGTTCAGGGCATGCGCATTGAGGTCGTTGACGTGGCCACCGGCACCGTCATCGATCCGACGCTGGTCAACCAGTCGCTGGCAACCGCGACGCACCAGCTGACCGGCGGCTTCTTCTCGCTGCTGACGCCCTACACCATCCTGGGCGGCCTGGCCGTCATGGCCGTGTGCCTGGCTCACGGCGCGCAGTTCCTGGCGCTGAAGACGACTGGCGAGGTCCGCGACCGCGCCAACGCGATTGCCGCCCCCGCCTCGATCGCCGCGACCGTCCTGGCCGCCGCCTGGCTCGTGTGGGGTCAGTTCGCCTACACGACGAACGTTCTGGCGTGGATTCCGCTCGTGGTCGCCGCGCTCGCGATCATCGTGTCGACGGCTCTGTCGCAGGCGTCGCTGCGTCGCGAGGGCTGGTCCTTCGTGGCCTCCTCCATCGCTATCGCCGGCACTGTCGCGTGGGTGTTCGCGTCGATGGCACCGGCCGCCCAGAAGTCCTCGATCAACCCCGCATACTCGCTGACGATTGATCAGGCTTCCTCGACCCCGTCGACGCTGACCGTCATGACCATCGTGACTGTCTGCTTGCTGCCGATCGTCCTGGTCTACGTCTTCTGGTCCTACTGGATGTTCCGCGCTCGCGTGGGTGCCGAGGACGTTGAGACGCGCACCGGTCTGCTGCTCAAGAAGATCCGCGTGGGTGAAAACTTCTTCGCCAACTGATCTTCGCATTCAGACGCGCCCGGTCCCTCCCGCAGGGACCGGGCGCGTTTGTTGTCACGCCACGAGGGCGGGGACCTTTGGCCCATAACGAGCCGATTTAAGGCACAATAGATACGTGCGTCCCTTTGATCCTCGCTTGTTGCGTTATGCCCGCTCGGCGCGTGGCCCCATCGCTGTGACGGCCCTCCTGGGGACGTTCACTGCGCTGTTGGTTCTCTCCCAGGCGCTCCTTATTTCCGCAGCCCTCTCTCCCGTCGTCTCGGGCACTGCGTCGCTCACCGACGTTTGGCCCTTCATTGTGGGAATCGCGGCCGTGTTTGCCTGCCGCGCGCTCATCGTCGCTGCCCGTGAGGCGGTGAGCACTCGCGCGGCGGCCGCCGCGGTCAGCGAGCTGCGCGGACGCGTCGTCGATGCGAGCGTCACGCTGGGGCCTCGCTGGAGGGCTACCAAAGGCGCGGAGACGACGACGCTGCTGTCGACCGGTCTCGAGGATCTGCGCCCCTACTTCGTCTCTTTCCTGCCCCAGCTTGTTCTCGTGTGCACGGTGACGCCAGCGGCGCTCGCTGTCATTCTTCTGCTCGACTTCTGGTCCGCGCTCATCGCCCTCATCGTCATCCCTCTGATCCCGATCTTCATGATTCTCATCGGGCGCTTTACGCAGGCGGCCTCTGAGGACAAGCTCGCGTCGATGAAGCGCCTGACCGCCCAGCTCCTCGACCTCATGTCGGGCCTTCCCACGCTGCGCGGCCTCGGCCGCGAAAAGGCACCGCGCACGCACCTGCACGCTCTGGGTACCGCAAACACGAAGGCCACGATGGCCACGCTGCGCGTCGCATTCCTGTCGGGCGGCGTGCTCGAGTTCTTGACGACCCTGTCGGTGGCCCTCGTCGCCGTCGAGGTCGGCATGCGCCTCGTTTTCGGTAACATTTCGCTGTTCCATGGCCTCGCCGTCATCATGCTCGCGCCCGAGGTTTTCGAACCCCTGCGCCAGGTCGGCGCGCAGTTCCACGCGTCGGCGAACGGCGTGACGGCCTCGAAGGCCGCTTTCGACATCATTGAAGAGGCCGAGGCCGTGGCCTCCCCCGGAACCGACGAGTGCCCCGACATGGCACGCACCGACATCGTTCTCGATGGCCTCGGCGTGCGTGCGCGCGGCGCGTGGGCTCCTGCTCCAACAACCGGCGTCATCGCACCCGGCGTCGTGACAGCGCTGTCTGGCCCCTCCGGTGCGGGCAAGTCGACGATTGTCGCATGCTTGCTGGCCGACATGGCACCGGACGCAGGCCGTGTCCTGCTGCGCCCCTCGGCCTCGTCCTCCGAGGGCGGGGAATCCGCCCTGTCGGATATCGATCCCGCGTCCTGGCGTCACGAGATCTCGTGGGTGCCTCAATCCCCCACGCTGGTTCCGGGAACGATCCTGGACAACATGGGCGATCTGCCGCTTGAGAACCTGAACGATGCCGCAGCGGCGACCGGCTTCGATGACGTCTTGGCCAGCTCCCCCGACGGGTGGAATACCGTCATCGGCTCCGGCGGCGTCGGCCTGTCCGTCGGCCAGCGTCAGCGCCTAGCCCTCACGCGCGCCCTGGCCGCCCGCTCCCAGGTCGTCATCCTTGACGAGCCCACGGCGCACCTCGATGCCGTCAGCGAAGAAACCGTCGTGCGGGCCATCGATGCGATGCGGAACGCGGGACGAACCGTCATCGTCATCGCGCACCGCGCAGCCATGATGGAGGCCGCCGATGCCATCATCGACGTTCGCTCGGCCGCGCACGAGGAGGCACGCGCGTGAAGCTCTTTTTGACCCGCTCCGAATCCGCCGCGCTGCGCAGATGCATCTCCATGCTCCAGGTCTCGCGCTCGGGTTTCGCCCTGTCGTTGCTTCTCGGCGTCACCGCCCTCGGCGCCGCAATCGCTCTCGGCGGCACCGCTGCCTGGCTCATCGCACGCGCCTCCCAGCAACCGCCGGTGCTCTACCTGACGGTTGCCGCCACCTCGGTCCGCCTCTTTGGTGTCTCGCGCGCCCTCGCACGCTACCTGTCGCGCCTCGCCTCCCACAAGGTGGCGCTGACGGGCATGGACAACCTGCGTAACAACCTCTACGACGAATTGGCTGCGGCACCCGGAACGAAGCTCTCGACGCTGCGCAGAGGCGATCTCATGACCCGCGCCGGAGCCGACGTCGACGAGGTCGGCAACGTCGTCGTCAAGACTCTCCTGCCCGCTCTCGTCGCGGCGATCGTCGGCGTGGGGACGGTCGGTGTCATCACCATCATCTCGCCGGCGGCCGGCATCATCCTCGCGATCAGCCTTGTCGTCTCGGGCATTATTGCCCCGGCCCTCATCGCCCGATCGGTGCGCCTGGCCGAGAGCCAGGGAGCCGATGCGCGCACCGACATCGCGGCGACCTCGCTCGCGATCCTCGAGGGCGCCACCGAGCTGTCCGTGGCGGGCACGCTGGAGCGCGCACGCCGCTCACTCAGCGAGTCCGAGGCTGCCCTGAGCGCCGCTCTGGGCCGATCGGCCCGCCTGTCCGCGTTCGCGCGCGGCCTCGACGTGTGCGCGATGGGCGTCGCCGTGATCGGCGCGCTCCTCATCGGGATCCCGCAGACAAGCTCGGGGGCCCTCGCGCAGGTCCTCCTGGCCGTCATCGTCCTCGTCCCTCTGTCTTCCTTCGAGGGAGTCGCCGAACTGACGCCCGCCGCCGCCCAGCTCGTGCGCAGCGCCCAGGCCGCGACGCGCATCTGTTCACTCCTGGACGAGGAGGCTCCGGCACAGCCCCACGATATCCCGGAAGGGCCCACCGTCATCGAGGCACGCGATCTCGCCATCGGATGGCCGGGCGGACCAACGCTCGCAACAGGTATTTCGCTGACGCTGCGACCCGGATCCTCCCTTGCGATCGTCGGCCCCTCGGGCATCGGCAAGACGACGCTTCTGGCGACCCTCACGGGTATCATCCCGCCCAAGTCGGGCAGTGCCCTGATCAACGGCGTTCCCGCATGGGGAGCCAATCGCGACCAGCTCACCTCACGCATCACGATGACAGCAGAGGACGCGCACGTCTTCGCTACCACCATCTACGAAAACCTGCGGGTCGCACGCGCTTCCCTCACCCGGGACGAGGCCTCGGAGCTCCTGACTCGCGCCGGCCTCGCACAGTGGGTCCAGTCCCTGCCTGACGGCCTCGACACCGTAATCGGTTCCGGAGGAACGACAGTGTCCGGCGGCGAGCGTCGTCGCCTTCTCATGGCCAGGGCTCTCGCCGCGCCCGCTCCGATCATGGCTCTCGACGAGGCCTCCGAGCACCTCGATGCAACGACGGCCGACCGCCTCATGGAAACGCTCCTAACGCCCTCACCCGAGCGGGCTACCCTGGTGGTCACCCACCGCTTGAGCGCCCTGGACCAGGCCGACCACGTCATCGTCTTGGCAGCCGCCGAGACCAGCCAGTGCGCGACGATCGCCGCGCGCGGCACACACGACGAGGTCCTGCGGGCCCTTCCCACCTACCGCTGGGCCCTCGACCAGGAGGAACAATGAGCACCGACTCCACAGACTTCACGCTGCTGCAAGCGGCCCTGGACCTCACCAGCTCCCTGGACTTGAAGGCGGGCCTGCAGAACTTCGTAGACCAAGCCTGCGCCTTGACGTCCTCTCCGCACGCCACGCTCTCGGTCCTGGACACGTGGGGGGCCACCACCCTGCAACTCGAGTTCCACGAGCCCGGTCCGATCCCCGAGGTCCCCGGATCTCTCATGACGGCGATCCCCGCGAGCGAGCCTCTCCTCGTCAACTCGCCGTCGGACGCACCCGACCTCGATCTGCCGGAGACCACTCCCCCATTCCTGGGCGTCTCCATCCTCGTGCACGAGCAGGTCTACGGACGCCTCTACCTGTGCGGAAAGGCGGGCGGTTATTCATCCGCCGACGCCGCTGTCCTCAGCGCGCTCGCGCCCGCCGCGGGCATCGCCGTCGAAAACGCGCACCTGTACGCGGACTCGAAACGCACCGAACGGTGGATCAGCGCCTCTCAGTCGCTGACGACCACCATGCTGGAGGGTGCCGATGAGGAGGAGGCGCTCGAGCTCATTGCCAAGACCGTGCGCGAGGTGTCCCACGCGGACACCGCCATCATCGTCCTGCAGTCGGTGGGCGACACCTGGGCCGCCGAAATCGTCGACGGCAAGAACGCCTCTGGCCTGCTGGGCCTGACTTTCCCACCCGAAGGACGCGCGATGAGCGTGTTGCACGAGGGTACCGGCATGATCGTCGACTCGATGTCGCGCGCGCAGACGATGCGCGTCCCCCAGCTGGCGGCCTTCGGATCGGCCCTCTACGCGCCCCTGCGGTCGCGCGGCGTGTCCTCCGGCGTCCTTATTCTGCTCCGCCAGATCGGCGCACCCGAGTTCGACAGCTCCGAGCTTTCGCTCGCAGAATCCCTCGCTTCTCAGGCCACTCTCGCCCTCGAGCTCGCGTCGGCTCGCCATGCGCAGGACGTGGCCGCGCTGCTGGACGAGCGCGACCGTATCGGGCGCGACCTCCACGACTTTGCCATCCAGCAGCTGTTTGCGACAGGCATGGCACTGGACGCGGCCAAGCAGAAGGTCTCTGCGGGCCAGACGGACCCGGCTGCCCTCGAGTCCCTCATCGATTCCTCGCTCGCGTCAATTGACGAGGCCGTGCGTCAGATCCGCACGATCGTGCACAACCTGCGCGAGCGCGACAAGGCCGTTGGCCTGGTGGAGAGAATCCGCCGAGAATCGTCGCTCACCCGTTCCGCCCTGGGCTTCGCTCCTTCGCTCCTCATCACACTCGACGGCGATGCCATCAACACGGACCTGGACAACGAGCTCGTGGTCATTGACGAGTTCGACGGTCGCGTCGACCCGGACCTGTCCGACGATGTCGTCGCGATCGTGCGCGAAGGCTTGTCCAATATCGCCCGCCACGCGCACGCGACCGCGGCCGCCGTGTGCGTCGACGTGTCGGGCCGGGGAAAGTCGGGACGCGTACGCATCACAATCACCGACGACGGACGAGGCATCGATCCGTCCCGCACCCGAAACTCCGGCTTGGCAAACATGGCGGAGCGCGCACGGCGACACCGAGGCTCGTTCGATGCTGGCAGCGGCGAGGGCGGGGTGGGCACCCAGATCCGGTGGATCGCTCCGCTTGAAGGCTAACCAGACGCGCACGCACAACACGACGGTGGGGGTGGACGTTCCGATTGGAACTCCACCCCCACCGCGCGGACGGGAGTCGCTATCTCCCGACTCTCAGCTGAGCATCAGCCCAGCCAGCGTCCGTCACTACCGAAGGTGTACCAGCGCCACCCAATCCAGTGGCCGCCCGTGTACATGTCACCTCCGGTCCCAAAGTAGTACCAGGTGCCACCGATCTGCTGCCAGCCGGTGGCCATCTGGCCCGACGCTGCGAAGTAGTACCAGGTGCTGCCCAGCGGCTTCCATCCGATCGTCATGGTGCCGCTGTCGCTCATCAGGTACCAGTGCGAGCCCATCTGAAGCCAGCCGGTGTGCATCGCGCCGCTGGGATCCAGGTAGTACCACCCACTGCTCGTGTGGAGCCAACCGGTGGTCATGGCACCGTTGGAGGCGAAGAAGAACCACTTGTCTCCCACCATCTGCCAGCCAGTGACCATCGCGCCGGTTTCGGGCGTCAGGTAGAACCACGAGCCACCCAGGTTGACCCATCCACTCACCTGCGCTCCAGCGCCGTTGTGGTAGCGCCACGAGCCGTCCCAGTAGACCCAGCCGGTCAGCATGTAGCCGTTCTGATCGAAACGGTAGACGTTGCCACCAAGCGTGAGGGTCTCGTTCTTGGCGTAGCCGCCGGCGCTGATCTTCCACCACCAGCCGACACCGTCATTCATCCAGGTGCCCACCGTGTGATCGGGAGCGGGCGCGGGATCCGGTGTCGGGTCCGGCGTGGGCGCGGGATCCGGTGTCGGATCGGGGCTCGGCTCGGGCTCGGGTGCGGGTTCCTCGGCCAGGGCGAGGGTCACGAGACCCGATTCGGCAACCCCGGCCTCGTTCATGGCCATGACACGGATGACCGAGCCGTTGCTCTCGCCGTCGATCGTGAGGGTCAGCTCGGGGCCGTTCTCCTCTTCGACGATGGCCCACGAATCGGAGCCCTCGCGCTTGATCTGCCAGAACAGAGTCGGGGCGGGCTTTCCGCTCGCCTCGGCCTTGATCGTGACCTGCGTGCCTTCCTTCGCCGTCACGGTGCGGAACGCGCCATCGCCGGAGATCTGCGCGTCTTCGGCGGGGTCGGCGGTCACGGTGAGTGGCTTAATGACCGGGGGCTCCTGGTCATCGGGATCCGGGGTCGGCGCGGCAGCCGCGAAGGCCTCGACCTCCGCGAGCGCGAACTCACCGAACTCGGTGGGCTGGATGACGCGGATGAAGCGAGCATCGAAGCCCTCGAAGTCGACCGCGCTCGGGCGGCCGCCGACTCCGTCGACCTTGATCGCGTGGACGCCGTCAACCGCGCCGGCCGTGGCGGGATTGAAGTTAGCGGACAGGCGCGTCGTGGAGGCGACGACCCAGAAGTCGTGCAGGCGCTGGTCGCAGGAAATTCCCTGGCAGTTGTCGGAGGAGGAACGGTTCCAGACGTTCACGACACCGAGGGGGTGTGTCTCGCCGAGGTCGACCTCCCACCAGGGGTTAGCCTGCTTGCCCGTGTGGGCGACCGATCCGTTGTCCCACACGCCGTCCGTGTTGCCGTCGACGGCGCGCGAGGCGGTACCGCCCCAGCCGGTCGAGGACATGGACGCCGTCTTGTTCAGGGCCAGGTTGTCGCTGCCCTTGGTGACGGTCAACGTCGCGCGCGCCGAGGTGGTGGATCCGTTGGCATTCGTGGCGACGGCGTAGAACTGCGCGCCGTCATCCTCGAGCGTCGTCGTCAGGGTGTACATGGCGCTCGTGGCGTCCGGAATCGCTGTTCCTTCGCTCGCGCCCTTGGGGACGCGGAACCACTGGATGGTGGCGGCCGGGCGGCCCGATGCGACGACGGTGAAGGTGGCGCTCTCCCCCGCCTTCACGGAGACGGAGGAGGGGTCCGTGGCGATGACGGGAGGCTGGGTTGCCGCGTTTTCGCCGTAGACGTGCAGGGTCGCGCTCACGGAGCGCAGGCCGATCGGGTTGGCGTAGTAGGCCGGATGTGCCAGCTCCAGGCGCAGGGGCGTGACCTTGCCGGGTTCGAGGGTGAGGCCCTCGCCGACTTCTCCGGCCTCGATCTGGGTGCCGGTCACCTCGATGGAGGTAGTCCCGAGGGTGATCTTGTAGGTCGTGGAGGCGTCGAAGTTGCCGGAGAACTTCAGGGTCAGGTCGGTGATGGCCTTGTCCGTCTTGTTCACGAGGTACGCGTCGTATGCCTGTGCTCCGGAGTAACGCAGTGCGGAGGCGCGTCCGAAGAACTGCTCCGAGGAGATGGTCGCGCCGTCGACGGCGGTGACCGTCTGCGTGGGCACGTAGGTGGGCGCGGCATCGAAGGTGACCTTGACGACGGGGCGCAGGTTCGGCTCCGGGTTCTCTCCCGACATGGTCACCGTGAGGGTGGTGCCATCCTGGGTGAAGTCGAGGGAGCGGTCGGTGCCGTCCACGGTGACGGCGGTGACGTGGCCGCCGACGCTTGGAAGCGTCAGGGTCTTGCCGGGGCTCCACAGTTCGGGGAAGAAGTACAGGTCGTTGCCCTTGGTCATGACCTTGCCCCAGTCGGGGGCGGGGTACCACGTCGGGCGGGCTCCCGTGATGGCGTCGGGGTGACGCTGCATCCACTGGCCGACCTCGGTGACGACCCCGGCGTCGAAGGCGTCGATCGTGCCGTCACCCTTGGGGCCGATGTTGTAGGCGAACTGGCCACCCGAGGCGACCGTGCCGATCAGGTTGTTGAGCAGCTCGCGTTCCTTGTAGCTCTTCGCGCTCTCGTCGCGGTTTGCCCACGAGCAGTATCCCCAGCAGGACGGGTAGATCGACCGAATCGACTCCCAGGGACCCATGTGGAAGTCCGTGGTCACCGAGTTGTCGCCGCCGACCTCGAAGTCGCCGGCCTTATTCCACACGCGAGAGTTGACCATCGTCTCGGGCTGGAGCTCGTGGACCCACTGTGCCATGCGCTGGGACTGCTCGGCGGTGGGGCCGCCCATGTCGAACCACAGCTCAGCGATCGGGCCGTAGTTGGTGAGGAGCTCAGTCAGCTGAGGCTTGATGACGGTCGTCATCATGTCTTCATCGATGGGGTTGACGTTGCCGTAGGGCTCGGGGGTCTGCTTGGTCCAATCGATGATCGAGAAGTAGAAGGCGAGCTTAACGCCGAGCTTGTTGCACTCGGTGGACAGCTCCTTCATCGGGTCCTTGCCGTAGTTGGACTGCTTGACGATGTTGTAGTCGGTCGTCTTCGTGTCCCACATGGCGAAGCCGTCGTGGTGCTTCGACGTGATCATCAGGTACTTCATACCCGAGTCGTGGACTGTCTGACAGATTGCGGAGGCGTCGAAGTTCGCGGCCAGGTCCTTGGCCTTGAGCAGGTAGTCGTCGGTGGGAATGTTCTCCCAGGCCTTGATCTGCTCGGGGTATCCCATGCCCTGACGGTGGCCGTTGTAGTAGCCGCCGTAGACGGAGTAAACGCCGAAGTGCATGAACATGCCGTACTGGAGTTCTTGCCACTTGGCGATCTTGGGGGTGGAGCTCAGTGGTACCGCTGCGGGAACGCCGGTAGGCGCTGGCGGCGCGTCGGCAAAGCTGGGGGCGCTCATGGGTGCGAGCACCAGTGCCGTAGCGACCGCACAACCGGCAAGCATTCGCTTGAGGTTCACGGGGTGTCCTTTCAAGGGGTAATGGTGGACGACAGTGTCCGTCCTCAACGGTGAGGGTGAGGCGCACGTTACCCCACAGGGCTTTTTCATGAACCAGTTTGACAGTAGCTTTCTTACAAATCAGTGATTCCCCTGATTGGCAAACAACTTAACGCGCAGGTTAATAAGCCGGCGGGCCCGCACACAGGCCGAGCGGGCCGGATGATTCCGACCCGCTCGCGTTCGTCTCGCCCTTCCGGGACGAGGCATTGGCTCAGTTACGCCAGGACGCCGCCCTCTGCCCGGCCACCCACGCGGCCACCTGCGTGCGGCGCTGCAGGCCCATCTTCGACAGGAGGGAGGTGATGTGGTTCTTCACGGTCTTCTCCGCAACGCCCAGCTTCTCGCCGATTTCACGGTTCGACAGGCCATCGCCGATCAGGTCCAGGACCTTGCGCTCCGACGGCGTCAGGTCGGCGGTCGGATCCTCGTGATCGACGCGGCGACGCGTCAGGGTGCGCTCGTCGAGCAGCACACGACCGTCGGCGACCGCCTTGATCACGTCGGTGATTTCCGCGCCGCGCACGGTCTTGAGGATGTACGCACGGGCACCCGCTTCGAGTGACTCAGCCAGGGCCTCGTCGTCGTCGAAGGAGGTGAGCACGACAGGGAGGATCTGCGGGTGGGAGGAACGCAGTCGATTCATGATGTCGATGCCGGTGCCGTCGGGCAGCTGCAGGTCCACCAAGATCACGTCGGGACGCACCAGGTCGGCGCGGCGCACGGCGTCAGCAACGGAGCCGGCCTCGGCGACAACCTCGAGGGCGTCGTCGCGGTCGACGATCTCGGCAATGCCGCGTCGAACGATCTCGTGGTCGTCAATGATCATGACGCGCGTACGCGCAGACGTATTTTCACTCACGTGTTGATTCTAACCGTCGGGAGGGCAAACGCCCTCGTGTACTTACTACTTCTCGGGAGACAGGCGGCTCATCGCGTCCTGCGCGGCCGCGTTCTCCGCGTGCTTCTTCGACGAGGCCTTCCCAGAGCCGATCGGATCGGGGCGCTCGGAGACGAAAGCCTGGGCCGTGAACACACGCTGGTGGTCCGGCCCCTCCCCCTCGACCTCGTAGGAGACCTCGCCCAGGCCCTGAGCCTGCGAGTATTCGATGAGGATCGTCTTCCAGTCCTGGTGCTGGCCGCGCGAGGGGGCATCCACGAGGAGAAAGCTCAGTCGCTCGAGGATGACCCGGCGCGCCTCTTCCAGACCGCTGGTCAGATAGGTCGCGCCGATGAGAGCCTCGAAGGTGTCGGACAGGATCGAATCCTTGTCGCGTCCCCCGTGCATCGACTCACCCTTGCCCAGGAAGACGAAGTCACCCAGGCCGATCCGGCGGGCGGCGGCAGCCAGAGGCTGCTGGGAGACGGTCGCTGCACGCATGCGCGACAGATCCGACTCGGCCACGTCCGGGTACTGCTCGTAGAGCTTCTGCGCGATCACGATCGACAGGACCGAGTCACCCAGGAACTCGAGGCGCTCGTTGTTCGCGATGCCCCCGGCCTCGTTCGCGTAGGAACGGTGCATGAGCGCCAGCTGCAGCAACGGGGCGTCGATGTGGGTCCCCCACGCCTCCACCAGCGCCTCCGTATCGGTGCGCGGAGGAACGGGCAGGTGCTTGGAACGACTCATCAGGATCGCCCCGGCTCGGCGTCGTCGCCCAGCAGGGAGGCCAGGGAGGCCAAGCGCGGGTCGACGACGAAGTGCTCGTGGTCGGAAGGCAGATCCGCCCACTTCTCGCCGCAGACGTCGCACAGGCCCGCGCAGTCCTCGCTGCACAGCGGGCGCGGATCCACGAGGGGAACGATCGCATCGCGCAGCTGCGTCTCAATGTTGACCGTGTCGTGCTCGCCGATGACGAACAGGTCATCGACCTCCTCGTCATCCTCGGAGGGAGTCAGAGCGGGCGCACCAGCCTCGAAGTAGACCTCCGCGCTGAAGACGTCGTGATGTTCGCGAACCTCGTCGAGGCAACGCACGCACTCCCCGACGAGGTCGACGGAGGTAGCGAGCTGCACGAGCACGCCGTCCTCGACGCTGGTGAAGTCAACCGACACGTCCAGGGGTATACCGGGGACGGCCGACATGGAGGGGGTGCCCAGGTCGTCGGGGGTCACCCACACGACGTCCTGGTGCATCGTCGAACCCAGGGCGCGCGGCAGGCGCGCCAGGGACAGGGTCAGGGAATTGTCACTCATTGGTCAGATCCACATCGGTGACGCCGACCCCGCGACGTTCCGCGATCGTGCGTCGTCCCGCGTCGGTGCGACGCGCCAGGTCGGAGATGAGGTGAGCAAGCTCGTCCAGCGAGGAGGCCACGTAGTCGTCGGCGCCCTCACGCAGGGAGGCTGCCGAACGCTTGGCCTCGGAAACGATCTCGCGGGCGCGATCCTCGGCCATGCGCACGATGTTCTCGGTGGAGACGATGCGCGCGGCCTGAGCGTTCGCGTCGGCGATCGTGGCCTCGGCATCCGAGCGGGCCTGCGAGACGAGGGCCGTGGCCTCGTCGTTTGCTCGCGAGCGCGTGCGCTCGGCTTCTTCCTCGGCGTCGGCGAGGATCTGCGCGGCGCGCTCATTGGCCTGATCGAGGGTCGAGGAGGCGCGCGAGTTGGCCTCGGCGATACGCGTCTCGGCGGCAGAATCGGCGCGCCCCAGGACGGCGTCCGCGTCGGCGACGACGGCATCGGCGGCCACGAGGTCCTCGGGCAGAGCCTCGCGGGCCTGGTCGAGCAGGTCGAGGATCTCGGCCTTGTTCACCATGATCGAGGCCGACAGGGGAACCGCGCGCGAGGACTCAACGAGATCCTCGATCTGGTCCAGGGCGGCGATCACGGTGGAGGGACCGTAGACGGTTTCCTCGTTCCACTCGTCCTGAGTCTGGTTGTCGGTCGTGTCAGCCATGGCTGCCTCCTGCGTTGCACCGGGCATTATTCAGCTTCTATTGTCGGTCAAAAATCGCTCAATCGCTGGAGGGACATACCGAGAAATATCCTTTTTCAGACCCACGAGTTCGCGCACGGCGCTCGAGGAGACGTGTGCGAGGGACGGACGGGTCGGAATCCACCAGGTGTCGACACCCCCAATCTCACGGTTGAAGACCGCTTGGGGGGCCTCGTAGTCCGCGTCGATCGAGGAGCGCACCCCCTTGACGATGAGGGTGGCTCCCAGGCGCGAGGCCTCGTCCATCGTCGCCCCTTGCAGCAGGACGACCTCAACGCCGCCCATGTGTGCGGTGGCTTCCCGGATGAGCGCGACGCGCTCCTCGGGGGCGATGAGGCCCCGCTTGGCGGGGTTCGCTCCGACGCCGATGATGAGGCGGTCGGCGATAGCGCACACGCGCTGCGCGACGTCAAGGTGCCCGTTCGTGAAAGGGTCAAAAGAACCGGGGAACAGCGCGATCATCGTTCTGCCTCCTCCGCGTGCGACGAGGCCGGGGCATCGGCGAGGCCCTGCGCACCGTCGCCGGTTTCGTCCTTGGGCAGGGGCGGACCGGCGAAGTAGGCGACAGTTTCGCCCCAGGTGCGCTGGTCCTCGAGGACGAGGAAGTCCGGCCACGTGGGAGCGGGCGTGCGCGTGGACCGTTCGACGACGACGAGGGCATCGGGGCCAATCCACGGGCCCAGGGAAGACAGCACCGTCGTCATGTCAGCTTCGGCGATGTCGTAGGGAGGGTCGATGAACACCAGGTCGATGTCTCCCGCGAGCGCATCCCCGCTGCGCGCGCTCAGGTACGTGCGCGCGTCGGCGGTGACGACGCGTGCGGGTAGCCCCGTCGAGCGAACGTTCGTGGAGGCGACGCGGGCCGCGGCCGGCGCCTTTTCGACGAGGGTGGCGTGGGTGCCTCCGCGCGACAGGGCTTCGAGGCCAAGGGCACCCGTTCCGGCGTAGAGGTCGAGGACGGTCGCGCCGTCCAGCACGTTCATGTGGTCCAGGCGCGAAAAGAGGGCCTCGCGGACCCGCTCGGAGGTGGGACGAGTGCCGGACTTGGGCACGGCGAGGGTGCACCCCTTGGCGATGCCGGCGACGATTCTGGTCATACCCCTACCCTACCGGGCACACATCAGGAGCGTTGCATCCACTCGATCTGCCCGTCCGATGCGGCGCGCAGCGCCCGGGCGAGGTCCGGGTGGTGCTCCAGCATCGGATCCTGTTCCAGGAGGGTCTCGGCTTCGCCTTTCGCGCGGCGGATGAGCGCCTCGTCGCGACGCACCGAGAGGAAACGCAGGTGGGTGGCCGTGCCCGACTGGCCGGCTCCAAGCACGTCGCCTTCCTTGCGCAGGCGCAGGTCGGCCTCGGCGAGCTCGAAACCGTCGGTCGTGTCCGCGAAGGCCTGCAGGCGCGCTGCGCCCGAGTCCGTGAGTTCGTGTCGATGCATGGCGATGCACAGCGAGGGCAGGGACGAACGTCCGACGCGTCCGCGCAGCTGATGAAGCTGAGCGAGGCCGAATTGCTGAGCGTCGAGGATGACCATGAGGGTCGCCTCCGACACGTCGACGCCGACCTCGATGACGGTCGTGGCGACGAGGAGGGGCGCACGTCCGGATGAGAAATCCTCCATAATCTGCGCCTTGACGGGCGAGGGCGTGCGTCCCGTCAGCTCGTGGATGGCGATGCCGGACAGGGCCGGGTGGGAGCGCAGGTATGCGGCGACCTCCTCAACGGAGGCAAGGGGGCGTGCGCCTTCCTCCTCAGCGTCGGCGACATCGTCGGAGGCGTCGATGCGCGGGCACACGACGTAGACGCGACGCCCCTGGGCGATCTCTTCTGCGGCCCGCGCCCACGTGCGCTCCACCCACGCGGCGTTGGCACTGTCGGCGAGGTAGGTGGCCACGGGGGTGCGCCCCGAGGGCATGCCGCTCATACGCGTGTCGTCGAGGTCTCCGAAGACGGTCATGGCGATCGTTCGCGGAATCGGTGTCGCGGTCATGACGAGCTCGTGAACCGCGCGCCCGTCCTCGCGCGCCCCGCGCAGCGCGGCTCGCTGTTCGACGCCGAAGCGGTGCTGCTCGTCGACGATGACGAGGGCCAGGTCCGCGAAACGCACGCTCTCCTGGAAGAGAGCGTGGGTTCCCACGACGATGAGCGGCTGCGCTGCGTTCATCGCGCTCGAAATCTCGCGTCGGGCGGCGGGCGGCGTTGAACCCGTCAGCAGGCGAACGTCCGGGGCGTCCATCCCCAGGGGCTCTAGGAGCGCCCGCAGCGAGGCGGCGTGTTGCTCTGCTAGGACCTCGGTCGGCGCGACGAACGCCCCTTGGTGACCGGCGGCAACCACCTGGAGCAGCGCGCTGAGCGCGACGACGGTCTTGCCCGATCCCACGTCTCCTTGCAGGAGCCGCTGCATCGGCACCTCGCCGGCCAGGTCGGCCCCGATCTGGGCGATCGCCTCACGCTGGGAGTCCGTTAGTTCAAAAGGCAACGACGAGCGGAAACGCTCGCACAGCGGCGCGTCGATCGGCGAGGCCAGCGCCGCCACGGCCCGCGCGCCCCGGCGCTGCGCGGCCAGCCCCACCTGGAGGACGAAGGCTTCCGTGAAGGCCAGGGCCTTGCGGGCCTGCTGGTAGTCCTCGTCCGTCTCGGGCTGGTGCAGTGCGCGCAGGCACGAGGCGTGGGAGGCGAAGCCAGCGCGCTCGCGCACGTCGGCGGGGACCGGGTCGGGCACGTCTGAATCGTCCAGGTGGTCCAGCACCATGCCGACTGCTCGGGCGATCGCCCACGAGGCCAGTGATCCGGTCGCTGGGTAGATCGGGATCGGGCGCGAGGCGATGCGCTCGATGTCCTCCCCGTCCACACCCTCGAAGGAGGGGTGGGTGAGTTGCAGCTTGCCGCGGTAGGCCCCGACCTTGCCCGCGAAGAGGAATGACTGCCCGGGCGTGAGGAGACGTTCGATGGGGGCGAGCTTGTACTGGTTTTTAGCGAAGAATGTCGCCGACAGGAACTGAACGCCGTCGGTGAGGGTGACTTCCAAGCGCACGCCCGAGCCCGATCGATTGGCCACGAGGTGCGCGCCGGCGACCTCGGCGAGGATCGTCACGTCCTCGCCTTCCCGCAGGGAGGACAGCGGCGTGAGGCGACCCCAGTGGTAGTAGCGGCGCGGCGCGACCATCAGCAGGTCGCCGACCGTCGCCACACCGGCCCCTTCGAAAGCCTTCGCCGTCTTTTTCGGCAGGCGCAGGGACAGGGGGACGTCGAGTGCGCTCACGAGGCACACCCCGCGACCAGGCTCGGCCCGCTCTGCCCGCCGTCCCAGGTCTCCAGGTCGATCGTCGACGACGCGTCGCGCGTGGAGAGCAGCTGGCGAACGGTGGCCACGGTGTAGGGGCCGTCGTCGTCGCGCGAAATGAGGAGGCGCCAGGCGTTGCTACCGCCGCGCGAGGCCTCGGCCAAGGCCTCGGCGATGCCCTCCGGGTCGCCGCCCGGGGGCAGCGGGGCACTCGCACACGAGGCGAGGGCATCGTGCGCGCCGTCGCGCAGCATGCGAGCCAGCGTCGGAGCGGCTTCAACACCGCCCGGCTGGGGGACGAACAGCGGGGCGCAGGCGCGCGCGACCGCGAGGACGTCCAGGTCATCACGGCTACCCGCGCGCAGAATCGCGGGAACACCCGGGGCGGGGGACGGTAGCACCGAGGCCACGGTTCCGACCAGGGAGGCGCTGGCCTCGTCGCACGTGGCCACGAGGGTCACGCCCGTGCGCGAGGTCGCCGCCGACACGATGCCCGCGGCGTCCCCAGAGCTCAGGTCCAAGAACACGACCGCTCCCGCGCGCGCGAGGTCTTCGACGAGGCCGGGGGCTCGCGTGCAGGCGATGACGCGGGCGCGCTCGACGCGGCGCATCGGGCGGCGCTGCAGCAGGCGCACACCGCGGTGGCTCAGCCCCTCGTCGGCCAGCTCGTCGATGCCGATCTGCGCGTCCGGGCGGGCGTCGCAGACCTGGAAGCGAATAACCTGCCCCGAGGTGGGGTGTGCGGCCAGAGGAGCCGAGGTGTCCACGTGCAGCCTCCACTCCCCCATGCCAAAGAGATCAACCCTGCCCACGTAGGACAGGCGCGCCCCCAGGCCACCGAGGCGCGCGAGCAGCGTATCCAGGTCCTCCTGCGTCCCCTCCAGAATGATATCGACGGTGAAATCTCGGCCGGGCGGAGGGGAAGCGGCCTCGGGCGCACGCGAATGGCGCTGGGCGAGATCCGCCAGCATCGCTGTAAACGACTGCAGGATTCCGGCGTCGCCCCGCATCGAGGCATCGATGCAGGCCAGGACCAGGGCGATGAAGGCACCACCGGGGTCGATACGCCCAGTCGCCTCATTCGTCGCTTCGACGAGGCCAATCTGTGCCTGGGAAGAAAAACGAGAGAAAACGTCTTCGACCTCCGGGAGCGTCGCCCCCAGGTCCTCAAGTTCGCGCACCGCCCCACCGAGCATTTCCACGAGGGCATCGGACCACTCAACGGAGGAGGCCACGGGAGTCAAGGATGCGGCGAGCATGCGGCGCAGCGCGAGCGGCGTGACATGGGGCTCGTCCCCAAGAGCACCGGCCCATGCCTCAAAGAGCGCTCCGAGGGCCATGCCGCTATGTCCAAGGCCGCGGCGGATAATCGTCTCCACGGCCGCTTCGAGCGCGTCGCGCAGCTGAGCACGCGGGTCCAGGGAATCCATCGCGGCCTCGAGCGCAGCCATCGTCGCTGCGCCATTCGAGCCCGTGTCACAGTCCGCCCCGTCCCATCCGTCCAGGTCATCGAGGAAGGGCGCAAGCCTGGCGGCCTCCTCAGCTCCGGTGCGACACGCCTCGATGATGACAGATGCATTCAGTTCCATGACTCCCCTTTCAGCCCCCACCCATTGTCCCTGCGCAGCTCGGTGTGTGCGACCTGACACGACCCAGATCGGCTGCGACTTGTTGAAAGCGTGGTTCGTCCGCTATTCTGTCATGGTTGCCTTCGGTTCAAGCACCGAAGGATGTGCTCTCCGCAAGCGCGGAGACAAAGACTGAACTGGAAGACATACCGAGGAGAACATCGTGGCTGCCGTTTGTGACGTGTGCGGTAAGGGACCCGGCTTCGGCAAGAGCGTGTCGCACTCGCACGTTCGCACCAACCGCCGGTGGAATCCGAACATTCAGCGCGTTCGCGCCCTTGTCAATGGGACGCCCAAGCGCCTGAACGTCTGCACCAAGTGCCTGAAGTCCGACAAGGTCGCCCGCGCGATCTGAGTCGACACTGACGTAACGTCGGAGGGGCGAGCCAACAGGCTCGCCCCTCCGACGTTTCTATCATCCGGGTCATAGGACACTGCATGTTGCTGGAAGCGTGATTTTTCGGCTTTGTAGCGCGGGAAAGTCGCTATTTTAGTCGGTCGCGTTTGCCTCTGTGCTGTGGATCCTGCATCGCGAGCCTGTGTGTGGTTGCCCCATGATCCGTCACGGTAGGACTTCATCGGGTCGTTTGCGCTGGCGGCGTAAACCCCGCCACATCACGACGCTGAACGACATAGACTCCACGGCCAAGCACGTGGATGAGTTCTTGGCGTGGCTGCTCAGTCGCCACCGTCAGGCGGATATGCCTGGCGGGGGTGACGCAATCTGCTGGAACGAACTCCACCACACCACCCCCTACCACAACACCTGGAATTAACCCCAGCAACACGACATGTCCTATAACCCGGCATTTCCGCAAAAATACTCGCCCAGCGTGCCCGGAAACGGTGCGATTCGCCCATTTTGGGCTTGAGGGGCGAACTTTTTCGCGCTCGCACCCACACACGGCCGAGCAGGGCGAACTTTTTCGCTCACAGGACGCAGAAACACGGCGACGCTGAAACCAACAACACCACTGCTCACCCCCAACAAGGGACCGTTGAAACCGCCATCACCTCTACGCCCGAAAACCGCACCAAAATCGCCCATTTCTCACCCGCAAAGGCGACGGCGGTTTCAACCCCACACAGGCACGAGCGAGCAAAGGCGACAGGGGTTTCAGATAACCGGACCCCCGCCTGTGGCCTCCGGCGCCCTCCACACCAGTGGGGCCGGGTCCCGCCACCCACGGGCACCGCAGCCTGGCTCTCCGGCGCCCTCCACTCCGGCGGCGCTTGGCGTTCTGGCGG